>LADW01000094.1 GCA_000961695.1 Hyphomonadaceae bacterium BRH_c29 | reverse complement strand
GGTGCAGCGGCGTCCGGCGTGGCCTGGAAGTCAGGCTTGCCGCGCGCAGGCTTGCTGGCAGCCGCCGGACGGTCGGCGCGTTCCTTGTCAGCAATTTCCTGAGCCTTGCGGGCATCTTCCTCGGCCTTGCGGCGGGCTTCAGCCTCTTCACGCTCTTTCTGTTCCTGCTGCTTGCGCTCCTGCTCGGTGCGGAGACGCTCCTGAGCAGCCATGTCTTTTTCGGCTTCCTTGGCGCGGGCGTCCTGCTGGTTCTTGCGTTCCGCAAGCGCCCTCTGCTGGGCGACCAGCTCGGCAACGGTAATCCCGCGCTGCGCAGCAATCGCCTTCAGCTTGGCCTCAAGAGAAACCTCGGTCTTGGAGCCGGAGGACTGTGAGCCCTGCGGTGTATCGGACCCGCCCGGACCAACGGTCCGGCGCTTCTTGGTCTCAACAACGACCTGTTTGGATCGGCCATGGCTGAAGCTCTGCTTCACCGTGCCCGACGTCGTGCGGGAAACAGTGAGCGGCTTGCGCCCGCCCGAATTGCCACCAGTGTCTTTCGTATCGCTCATTCGTCCTACATATCATAATACTGGCCAAAGCACCCAACTGGCACGATGGCGGATTGTTCGCTACCGATCCTGATCCTCGAACCAGTTCAGTTCCGGCCTCTCCCGAAACCCGGCAAGCCGCGCATAAGCGACTTTCAGAGCTTTGGCTAAAGGCCCCTTGCGGACGAGACCGTGTATCACACGCTCACGTCCGAACGCCATGCCCAATTCAGTCGATGTCAGGGCACCCGCAACTTCCACGCCGCTATATAGGGCTTTGGCGAGGAAATACAGCTTCGAGCGGCCATCTTCTGCACCGTCCGAGGCCTCCAGCAACAGGCCCGGAGACCGCTTCGGGAGCGCATCGCGAACCTGGTCGTAACCCAGAACGATGTCGCCGCCTTTTTTCGTCATGCCCAACAGTCCGATGAAACGCTGCAACAGCAGCTTTTCCACCGTGTCCGGAAGGCCGTCCGGCACCTGGACGGTCGTCTTGAATGCGCGGGCAAACGCATTCTTCTTCACGGCGCTCTCCAGGACGGCGCGGTCGGCTTTGATCCAGACCCCACGGCCCGGAAGCTTCTCCGCCACATCTGGCGTGACGACATCGTCAGGCGAGAGCACGAAGCGCACAAGCGCCTCCTTGCCGAGACGCTCTCGCGTCACGGCGCACTGTCGGACGGAAGCATCGCTTCCGTCCGCAGCAGGTCCTTCAATGCCGGTTAGTTCGGCATCACTCTCCGGGTGCGGCTTCGTCATCGCCGCCCTCCGCTGCTAAAGCATCCAGGTCGAGATCGTCGAGGTCACCGAGGTCACCCAGGTCGATCTCTTCGTCATGGCTGCTGCCATCGAGCGTGTTGAGGGCGAGCAGAGCCCGCTCTTCCTCGGTCAGCTCTTGCGGCACTTCGGCCTCTTTCTGAGCGGCGATCATCTGTTCGATAGCGTCCGCCTCAATCCAGCCCGCAGCAACGCGCGCCTTCATGATGAACATCTGGGCGTCGTCCTTGCGCATTTCGCCCTTCTTCAGGATGCCTTCGACCCAGACCGGCTTGCCATCCGGGCCCGGCTCGCGCCAGCCCGTGATATCGTCCGGAACGAGGCCGGCGACGTCGTCCAGCGTCTTCACGCCTTCTTCGCCGAGACGCACCGCAAAGCTCGGCGTCATGCTGTCGAGCGCCATCACGGCATCATCGACACCCAGTTCCTTGCGCTTGGCATCGTTTTCAGCGGCCAGGCGCTCAAGGAATTCACGGGCACGTTCCTGCAGCTCAGCCGCAACGTCCTCGTCAAAGCCTTCAATCGTGATGAAGTCTTCCGGCGCCACATAAGCGATCTCTTCGACCGTCTCGAAGCCTTCAGACGCCAGCAGCTGGGCCAGTGTTTCGTCAGCGTCGAGCGCCTTCATGAACAGGTCAGTCCGCTCCTGGAATTCACGCTGGCGACGCTCGGAATCGGCGCTCTCGGTGACCAGGTCGATCTGCCAGCCGGTCAGCTGGGACGCGAGGCGGACGTTCTGGCCGCGGCGGCCAATGGCAAGCGGGAACTGGTCGTCAGCGACGACAACTTCCACGCGGCGCTCATCTTCGTCCAGCACCACTTTCGACACTTCGGCCGGCTGCAATGCGTTCACGATGAAGGTCGCGCTGTCATAGCTCCACGGAATGATGTCGATCTTCTCGCCCGACAGTTCGCCGACAACAGCCTGCACGCGCGCACCGCGCATACCGACACAGGCGCCGACCGGATCAATCGAGCTGTCATTGGAAATCACGCCGATCTTGGCGCGCGAACCCGCATCACGGGAACAGGCCTTGATCTCGATCACGCCCTCGTAAACTTCCGGCACTTCCTGCGCGAACAGCTTGATCATGAACTCCGGCGCAGCGCGCGACAGGAAGATCTGCGGACCCTTGGTCTCGCGGCTGACCTTGTAGAGATAGGCGCGCACGCGGTCGTTCGGCTGGAAGTTCTCGCGCGGGATGCCGTCATTGCGGCGGATGATGCCTTCGGCGCGGCCGAGATCGACGATCACATGGCCATACTCGACGCGCTTGACGACGCCCGAGATGACTTCGCCAACGCGGTCCTTGTATTCGCTGTACTGACGGTCGCGCTCGGCATCGCGCACTTTCTGCATGATGACCTGTTTGGCGGTCTGGGCAGCGACACGGCCGAAATCGAAGGGCGGCAGCTCTTCGGTCAGCTCGCCGCCAAGGCCCAGCGACGGGTCGATCTTCTTGGCATCAGCAAGACGCAGCTGTTTGGCGTCGTCTTCGAAATTCTCGTCGGACACGACCGTCAGCACGCGCAGCAGGGTCTGCTCGCCCGTGACCGGGTCGATCATCGCGCGGATGTCGTGTTCCTGGCCGTATTTTGCCTTGGCAGCCTTCTCGATGGCTTCCTGCATGGCTTCGATGACGATCGACTGGTCGATCGACTTCTCTTCAGCCACAGCTTTGGCGATCTGCAGGATTTCGAGCCTGTTGGCTGAAACGCCGATAGCGCTCATTGGACGTCTCCGGTCTCTTCGTTGATATCAGTATCGTCTTCGGCCTCGTCGATCTCCAGATCGCCAAGGTCATCTTCGTCGGGTTGCGGCGGCAGATTGCCTGCCGCACGGGCCGCTTCGATCAGCTCATCGGTGAGGATGAGGCTCGCGCGGCTCATTTCATGAACATGGGCCACCAGCTCGACATCGTCTTCAAGCTCGATATGCGCCCCGTCTTCGTCTTCGCTCATGATCACGCCGGAAAAGCGGCGGCGACCGTCAATCGGACGCGCCAGTTCGATCTTCACAAGATGACCGACCCAGCGGGCAAAGTCCCCTTCCCTTGTCAGCGGGCGATCAATGCCGGGGGTCGAAACCTCCAGCGTGTAGGCTTCCTTGATCGGGTCGGCGTCTTCGAACACCGGGCTGAGGCTGCGGGACAGGCGCGCGCAGTCTTCGACGTCTGTCGGCGCGCCGCCGGCCTTCTCGGCCATGATCTGAAGGTGTGGCCGGCGCCCGCCCTGGATACGCAGGCGCACGATCTCCATGCCCAGCGACTCCGCCACGGGTGCGGCGATGCTGAGAATGCGGCGTTCCTGTTCAGATAGGGCAATCATAGGCGGTTTAGGCGAGCCTTTGGGCTAAAGAAAAGCGGCGGCCCCGTTTCCGGAACCGCCGCCGATATGTTTCGACTTGCTGGCTATATAGCGATACCAGAACGCTCTGTCGAGCCCCGCAGGCAGGGCGCAGGACCTGCGAGAGGTCATATCCTGCAAAGGCGGGCAGCCCCGAAAAGGAAAGACCGAACCGCCTGCAAGCTATACGCGGGGCCAAAAAAACTTCGCACAAACAAAAACGGCGGCCCCGAAAGGCCGCCGTTTCCGTCAATTCTTCTGTGGTCCTAGAGGACTTTCAGATCGACTGCCGAAGTTTTGCCGCGGCGTTCGTCTTTGAAGAGCTCGTAGGAAACAGCCTGATCTTCCGCAAGCGTGCGGAGGCCAGAACGTTCAACAGCCGAGATGTGGACGAAGATGTCAGCGCCACCTTCATCAGGTTTAATGAAGCCAAAGCCTTTTTGGTCGTTAAACCATTTCACTTTGCCAGTTGCCATTACTTGTATTCCTCTGCGTTGTAGAAAGCGGCCGATCCCAACATAGGAAGGCCCGCCTATCGAAACGGGTAGGAAGAAAGTCATGGCCGCCGGTCTGACGGGGTCTTGATATTTCAGACCGACCGAATTCGATGCGACATTCTGTACGCGATTTCCGGCTTGACGTCAAGGAAATCCGGAGAGGTCACACGACCTCAAAATCGAACCATACCGGGGTGCAGTCGCCGAGCCGTTTGGTCTCGTAGCGCGTCGTCACGTGGTCTGTCGGCGCCGTGCGCCAGTCATCGGCCCGCTCCGCCAGCCAGCGATAGCCGCCATGCTGGCGGAACCGCCCCAGCGCCTCATCCGCATAGCTGGCGACATCGGTCGCAAACCGGACACGCGCCCCCGTCCGGCAGGCCCGGTGCAAACTGTCCAGAAAGTCCGGCTGGATCAGGCGGCGCTTCTGCTGTTTCTTCTTCGGCCACGGGTCGGGAAACATAATGAAAACGCGGTCCAGACTGCCCGGCGCCAGCGCGTTGACCAGCGGGCGGGCATCCTCCATCCGCAAGCGAACATTGCTGAGACCATCGGCATCCACCTGCGTCAGCGCCTTGGCCATGCCCTCGATGAAGGGCTCGCAGCCGATAAAGCCGACATCCCGGTGACGCCTTGCCTGCTCGGCCATGTGTTCCCCGCCCCCGAAGCCGATTTCGAGCCAGGTCTCTTTCAGGTCCGGAAACAGGTCCTTCGGGTCACGCAGACCGTCCGGAACCGTGAGTTTCGGCAGCAGGTCATCGACCAGCGCCTGCTGGCGCGCCGACAGCGCCCGCCCCCCGATCCGCCCGAAAGAGCGGATGGGCCTGATGTCCGGTTTGTCTGATGCGTCCGTCATGGCGCGCCTGATGCCCGAGCCCCGGGGCGCAATCAATCCTCGGAATGCTTCATCTCGAATGCAGACGCCGCCGCGCGAACCGTGTTCAGCAGCGACTTGCGCAGGGAATCGTCCTCGATCTTCTGAAAGGCCGCGATCAGATCCAGCGTCTCGGTGTCCATCATCGGCGCGCGCGGGCCATCCTCGGCCATGCCGGAAGCGGCGAAGCGCGCCTGGTCGTCCTCCAGCTGGGTCTGTGCGCCGTCATAGAAATAATTGACCGGCACGCCCATCGCCATGGAGATTTCAAACAGGCGCCCGGCCGAGACGCGGTTCACGCCCTTTTCGTATTTCTGCACCTGCTGGAAGGTCAGGCTCAGCAATTCCGCCAATTGTTCCTGCGAGAGCTTCAGCTCCCTGCGGCGCCAGCGGATCCGTTGGCCGACCACGCGGTCAATTCCACTCGGGAGCTTGCTGTCTGACATCTTTCTCCTACCCGTCGAGGTTCGCCACAAAAGCGCAGCGCACTCCTTAACGACGCCACGTCGCGAATGCCAACCCTGCGAACGATGCAAGGGTCAGCCAGAACAGCACGAGCCCGGCCCGGCTCTGGAACAGGGTGACGGCTGCCGGCGCCGGCAGCTTGCCGCGTCCGAACGTCGTCTCCCAGCCGGGCTGCGCGTCCTGAACCGGCGCAGCGCGCAACACTTCGCGGCCATACCCGTCGATGATGGCGGAGGCCCCGCGGCTGGCGACCCGCGCCATAGGCAGGCCGCTCTCAATCGCGCGATAGCGGTTCTGGGCGTAGTGCTGGGCCGGGCCCATGCCGCCGCCAAACCAGGCATCGTTCGACACCAGCACGATCCAGTCTGCCCGCGCGGCCAGGTTCGCCTGGCGCGTGATCTCGGGATACAGGCCTTCATAGCAGATCAGCGCCACGAAGGGCGGAATGTTGTCGGCAAAGATCACGGCTGGTCCGGTGCCCGGATGGAATCCGTTGCGGGCAAGCTGTTGCATCGCGCCCGGCAAATAATCTGACAGCGCCTCGCCAAACGGGATGATCTGAGCCGCGGCCAGCTCGCCGAACGGCACAAGACGGAACTTGTCATACAGCGCCACCGCGCCGGATCGGCTGACAGTCTCGTCCAGCACGACGAGGGAGTTGAAATAGATCTTCTGGTTCTGCTCTTCCAGCTGATAGCGGGCCGTTCCGGCAATCAGCGTCCTTGGGCCAAGATAAGACCCGATTGCGTCCAGTGCGTTGATATCATTGAGAAGGCTGGTGGGCACGGCGCCTTCCGGCCAGATCATGATATCGCCCGGCTGGCTTTCGCCATTGGTCATCATGCGCAGATATTCGATGAGAACCGGATCAGGCCCGATTTCCCATTTTTCATCCTGCGGCACACCGGAATCCATCAGCACGACATATTGGTCGGTCAGCGGCGACGGCGCCGCGATGCGCTGCGCGCCCCAGGCCCAGCCGAGCGCCAGAAGGATCACGGCACCAAAAGCAGGCGCAAGACGCAAGACAAGGCCGCGACCTTCGCGCGTATCGACCAGAGCGGCAGGCGCCGACATGACGAAAATCGTCAGCAGCGTCAGCCAGTAGACCCCGCCCAGAGAGGCCGCTTGCGACAGCGCCCCGCCCGGCACCCAGGTCGTCCCCGGCAGGTTCCACGGAAAGCCGCCGAACAGATGACCGCGCACGAACTCTGCCAGCGCAAAGAACAGGGTGAAGATGAAAATCCGCGAGGGCGATGCCGACCAGAACGCGCCCGCCATGGCGCCAAAGGCGCCCCAGATCAGGGCCATGCCCGCCGGCAACAGGATCAGCGGCATCCACAGGAAAATCGCATAGCGTTCCGGCTCGACCAGGAATGGCTCCGCCGTCCAGTGCATGCCGATCAGGGTGAAGCCGACGCCAAAGGCCCAGCAGCGCATGAACACGGCGCGGCCCCAGCGGCGATGGCTACGCGCCCCGTCGATCATCCAGATCAGGCCGGTGAAGGACAGCGCCAGCACGGCGCTGAAATGGAACGGCGCAAAGGCCACGGCCGAAAACGCGCCCAGCAACAAGGCTGCGCCGGCGGCGGCCCAGCCGGTCAGGCGGGCAAAGGCTTCGTGCAGAGGTCCAAGCGCAGTGAACCCGTGGCTGCGGACAGCACTATTCATTTTTGATTACTCCTGCGGCTTGGGCGCGGGCACAGGTTCGGGCGTGCGGACACGCAAGCGGCGGATGCGCCGGGCATCTGCGTCCAGGACTTCGATTTCAACGCCGGACGGATGGCGCAGGACTTCCCCGCGCACAGGCACACGGCCAGCGAGCGCGTAGGCGATGCCGCCCAGCGTGTCGAATTCGGAGTCTTCCTGATTGAGTTCGAGGTCAATCCCCGTCTCCTCGGCGAAATCCTGTATCTCGGTGCGTGCATCGACTTCCCATATCCGGGCGCTGCGCCGGACGAACATGGGCTCTTCATCATCGTGTTCGTCTTCGATGTCACCGACGATTTCCTCAACCAGGTCTTCCAGGCTGACAAGCCCGTCCGTGCCCCCATACTCGTCCACGACCAACGCCAGATGAATGCGGGTCGACTGCATCTTCACGAGCAAATCAGTCAGTTTCATGGACGGCGGCACATAAAGCACTTCGCGATGCAGTCTTTCGAGCGGACGCTTGACCGGATCGCCGTCCTTGGCGAGTTCGCTGACCACATCCTTGATGTGAACAAAGCCGATCGGGTCATCCAGCGTTTCGCGGAACACCGGCAGGCGCGAATGCGTGCATTCGGCGAACACTTTGAGCAGGTCGGGGAATTCGATATTGACCTCGACCGCCTTCACTTCGGCCCGGGCGACCATCACGTCTTCGACGCGCAATTCCTGAAATTCCTGGATGCGCAGCCGCATCGCCTGCGGTGTCGCCGGTGCAGAAACTTCCGATGAAGTTTCAGGCGCATCGGTCTCGCCGTCATGGCGGCGGCCTAGTCCGAAAAAGGTACGGCGGCGCCTTTGAGGCTCCGCGTCAGAAGGTTCTGGATCGCTCATCGTCTCGGTAAATCAGTCCCGTTCATATGGGTTTGGAATGCCCAGCGTTGCAAGCGCCTTTATTTCCAATCCCTCCATCGTTTCGGCCTCTGCCTCAACTTCGTGATCGTGGCCGCGAAGGTGGAGATAGCCATGCACAAGCAGGTGCGTAAGGTGGTCTGCAAGGCTTATTCCCTGCAACTCGGCATCGCCGGTCGATACGCCAAGCGCCACAGCAATGTCGCCCAGCAACGGGCGGTCCATTTCATGGGCCGGAAACGACAGGACATCCGTCGGCTTGTCCTTGTCGCGGAAGTCCCGGTTCAGCGCGTGAAGGGCTGCATCGTCCGCCAGCAGCAAGGAAACCGTGCCTTCGGCAGGCTCCACCGCTGCGGCAGCCGCAAAGGCCCGGTCGCACAGGGCGGCAAGGTCCGGCACGGCGGCTTCCCAGCCGTCCTCTTCCACGATCAGGTCGATTGTGATCATCGCCGGCTCAATTGCCCTCGCCGGCGGCTTCATAGGCATCGATGATACGGCTGACGAG
This sequence comes from Hyphomonadaceae bacterium BRH_c29, assembly GCA_000961695.1. Lineage (GTDB taxonomy): Bacteria > Pseudomonadota > Alphaproteobacteria > Caulobacterales > Hyphomonadaceae > Hyphomonas. Next base: position 50,463 of record LADW01000094.1, on the reverse strand, counting down.
ACCATGACGCACGACGTCTGCTGCCGTCAGCGTGTGGACGTTGATGCCGTCGACCTTCGACAGGATCTGCAAGGCATGGCGCAGGCCCGAGGTCTGCGAGCCCGGCAGGTCGACCTGGCCCGGATCGCCGGTGATGACCATGCGGCTGTCCCGGCCAAGACGGGTCAGCACCATTTTCATCTGCGCAACGGTCGTGTTCTGCGCCTCGTCCACGATGACGAAGGCATTCTTCAAAGTCCGCCCGCGCATGAAAGCAATCGGGGCGACTTCAATCTCGCCGCGCGCCATCCGGCGCTCCATCTGTTCCTGCCCCATCAGCTCGCGCAGGCTGTCCCAGATGGGCAGCATATAGGGGTCGACCTTCTCTTCCAGCGTGCCCGGCAGGAAGCCGAGCTTTTCGCCCGCTTCCACCGCTGGCCGCGTCACGATCAGGCGCTGGCGCACGCCCGCGATCAGTTCCGCGACGCCCGCCGCAACGGCCAGGAAGGTCTTGCCGGTCCCGGCCGGGCCAACGCCGAACACCATCGCATTGTCTGAGTTCGCCAGCAGGCTGATATAGCGCGCCTGCCCCTTGGTTTGCGGCACGATGGGCTTCTTCAGCCCTTTGAGCCCGCCACCGAAACTCTGCGCCGGGGTGGTGGCCGCTTCAATCGCCGCGTCGAGATCCATGTCTGTAATCTCCGCGCCGCTGCGCATCCGGCGCTCAAGCTCGGCCAGCGCCGCCTCGGCGATGGAGACGCCCTCCGCAGTGCCCGCCAGCAGAATGCCGCCGCCCTGGCTTTCGGCGCGCAGGCCGTAATCCTTCAGCTTCTCTTCCAGCCGGTGCAGATAGCGGTGATGCGGCCCGCAAAGGTCACGCAACCGCTCGGCATGGCTGACTTCGTAAAAACGGCTCACCGGGGCCTCCGGTGAAAGATTGGGCCGGCGCTTTCCGCTCACAGGGCCGCCTCTCGGACCTTGATGAGTTCGCCGGTCAGCGAGTTGAGGCTCGCGTCGATCACACGTACGTCCACAATGTGCCCTTTAAGATCACCGTCGCCGACACGAGGATCACGGTCACCGACACCAGAATCACGCTCGTACTGGAAATGAACGGCCTGCATCCAGGGCGAGCGGCCATGCGCCTGCCCCGGATTGCGGCCCTTGCCGGTCACCAGAACGGGCACTGTCTGGCCGATCTTGGAGCGGTTGAAGGCCTCCTGCTGTTCCCGCAGAAGCTGTTGCAACTGCTGCAGGCGCGCATCCTTCACCTCTTCCGGCACATGACCAAACATGTCCGCCGCCGGCGTGCCCGGACGCGACGAATACTTGAACGAATAGGCAATCGCGAACCCGATATCGCGCACCAGCTGCATCGTCGCCTCGAAGTCCGCGTCGCTCTCGCCCGGAAAACCTACAATGAAATCAGTGGCAATGGCGATATCCGGGCGCGCTTCACGCACCTTGCGGATGATGTCGCGGTAATGGTCCGCCGTATGGCCGCGGTTCATCGCCTTAAGGATGCGATCCGAGCCGGACTGTACCGGAAGATGCAGGAAGGGCATCATTTCCGGCACCTCGCCATGGGCGGCGATCAGGTCGTCATCCATGTCGCGCGGATGGCTGGTTGTGTAGCGAATCCGGTCGATCCCCCCGACTTTCGCGATATGGCGCACAAGCTGGCCAAGCGTCCAGTCAGCCTCATTGGTAAGGGCCGGCGCGGCGCCATGGAAGGCGTTGACGTTCTGACCGAGCAGCGACAGCTCCCGCACGCCCTGAGCGGCGAGGCTACGGGCCTCCATCACGATATCATCCACCGGTCGCGAAAGCTCTGCCCCGCGCGTGTAGGGCACGACGCAGAAGGTACAGAACTTGTCACAACCTTCCTGCACCGACAGGAACGCCGTCGGACCATCGGCTTCGCGCGTTTTCGGCAGGGCATCGAATTTCTCGAGCGTCTCGAATTCCGTCTCCAGCCGGTCACCGACGGCGCGGCTGGCGCGGGCAATCATTTCCGGCAGCTTGTGATAGGCCTGCGGGCCGAGAACAAGGTCCACAGCGGGCTGGCGGCGCATGATTTCAGCGCCCTCTGCCTGGGCGACGCAACCGGCCACAGCGATGGTGAGATTGCCGCCGCGCTCCTGCTTCAGCAGCTTCAGCTGGCCAAGCTCGGAATAGACCTTTTCCGTCGCCTTTTCACGGATGTGGCAGGTGTTCAGCACGACCAGATCCGCCTGCTCAGCACTGTCCACCGGCGCATAACCGAGCGGTCGCAGCACATCGCGCATGCGCTCGGAGTCGTAGACATTCATCTGGCAGCCATAGGTCTTGATGAAGACGCCTTTGGCTTGTTTGGGTTCGCGGGGGTCGGTCATGCGCGGGCTTATGCCTGAAAAAGGGCCAATCTGCCACTGACTTGTGCGTCCGCTCTGCAGCCCGTCGCGCCTGCAATGCTTGCTTCACACGAGGCTAAACGGGGTTAGTGTCGGCCCTAACGTAAATTACAGGGAGCCGGGGAGGCTTATGGAAAACATTATTCGGGTGGCAAACGATTTCGTGTGGGGGCCGCCGATGCTGCTGCTCTTGCTGGGTACAGGCCTTTATCTCACAATCGGCCTCAGACTGCTTTCGGTCATCAAGGTGCCGTTCGCATTCGGGCAGCTGTTCAAAAAACCAGACCAGAATGACGAAGGCGATGTCACGCCGTTCGGCGCGCTGATGACCGCCCTCTCGTCCACAATTGGCACCGGCAACATTGCCGGCGTGGCAGCCGCCATCGCCATTGGCGGGCCGGGCGCCGTGTTCTGGATGTGGGTCACGGCAATTGTCGGCACTGCCACGAAATATTCCGAAGGCGTGCTGGCAGTGCGCTTCCGCGAGATCGATCACGATGGACGCCATGTCGGCGGACCGATGTATTACATCAAGAACGGCATGGGCTCGAAATGGACCTGGCTGGGCGGCCTGTTCGCAACGCTGGGCATTCTGGCAAGCTGGGGCACAGGCGCCTCGATCCAGTCCAATTCCATCGCTGACGCCCTGAACAGCAGCTACGGCATCTCTCCGCTCATCACAGCGTTCGTCCTCGCCGCAGCCGCAGGCGCCGTCATTCTGGGCGGCATCCAGCGGATTGCCAGCGTGGCCAGCCGCCTCGTGCCTGTTATGGCCATCTCCTACCTTGTCGGTGGTCTGGTTGTGATCAGCATGCACCTCGACGCGATCCCGGGCGCTTTCGCCATGATCTTCAAAGGCGCCTTCGGCCTCGACAGCGCCGGCACCGGTATCTCGATCGGCCTGCTGATGCTGGCCATGCAGAAAGGCGTCGCACGCGGCATCTTCTCGAACGAAGCCGGTCAGGGCTCCGCCCCGATTGCCCACGCCGCCGCCAAGATCCAGGACCCTGTCGACCAGGGCCTCGTCGCCATGCTCGGCACGATCATCGACACGCTGATCGTCTGCTCGATCACCGCGCTCGTGATCCTGACCTCTGGCGTCCTCGGCCCGGAATGCATTCCGACCGCCGCCAATGCCGCAGACATCCTCGCGGCAGGTCAGCCGGCTGGTTGCGATACCGGCGCTCCGCTGACTGTTGCGGCCTTTGATGCAGGCCTCACCGGGATCGGCGAACATATCGTCGCCATCGGCCTCACCGTGTTCGGCTTCACCACCATTCTCGGCTGGAGCTATTACGGCGAACGCTGCTGCGAATTCCTGTTCGGCGAGAAATCCATCCTGCCGTTCCGGATCAGCTGGATCGTTGCGACCTTCCTCGGCGCCGCTGCGCTGATGCTGGAAGGCTCTGTGGCCAATATCGTGAACCTGTTCTGGCTGGTTGCCGATACGCTGACAGGCATGATGGCCGCGCCGAACCTTGTCGGCCTGATCTTCCTCAGCCCGCTCGTCTTCGCGATGACCAAGGCGCACTTCCATGCCGTCCGCACGGGCGCACCGAAGCCGCGCTATCCGATCATCGACCAGCGTGAGCAGGCGCCGAAGGAATAGAGCGCCCCGTCCTTAAACAGAAAACGCCCCGTCCGGCACTGGCCAGACGGGGCGTTTTTTATGTTCGAAAGTGCTGGTGGAGCCTACCAGCTGCCGATGTTTTCGGCGCTCGCCCACGGCTCTTTCGGTTCCAGCGGCTTGCCCTGCTGGAGAAGTTCCACCGAGATTCCGTCCGGTGAGCGGACGAAAGCCATGCGCCCGTCGCGCGGGGGCCGGTTGATGGTGACACCCAAGGCCTGCAGCTTCTCAACGGCGGCGTAGATATCCGACACCGAATAGGCAAGATGGCCGAAATTGCGGCCGCCCGTATAGTCTTCCGGATCCCAGTTATGGGTCAGTTCGACCATCGGGATCTGCATCTGGGTCGGGCTCTTGCCCTCCGGAATGCCGCCACAGCGTTCGATGTCGGCAGGGGACGCCAGGAAAACCAGGGTGAAACGGCCGGGCTCGCTGTCATACCGGCCAACTTCCGTCAGACCGAGGCCGTCGCAGAAGAATTTGAGCGTCGCGTCAATGTCGGTGACACGCACCATCGTGTGCAGGAATTCGATGCTCATCAGGCACCTCCGTTGAGGTCACGCATGACCTGTTTGAGATTGGGCGGCATCAGCGCGTAATAGCGGCGCATGGCGAGCGCCAACAGGGCAATCGTCGCCCCCATGAAGGCCAGGAACACCATGAATGTGTGGATCAACGTGCCGGTCTCGAAGACCGGCGACTGGCCGCTCATGACCCAGATCATGTTCCAGACAGCGTTGAACCCGGCAACAAAGGGCCCCAGCAGAAAGAACATGATCGCGGCGCAGATGAAGAAATAGGTCTGCGCCCGCGGGCCTTCACTGCGCAAATAGAGATCGGTGAACTCCGCCTCTGTCACCGTCTCCGGCAGTTCCTTGTCGCGCTTCTTGGCAGCCAGTACGTCGACCGAAAAGGCCTTCGCCTCCGTCCAGCGCCAGGCGAGCACGCCGCCCCAGACCAGCAGGCCGGCAATCACGAGAAAATAGAGCTGCATAGGCGCGTCGTCCGGGTGTCTGGCGCCCGGTCCGGCCACCATCAGGCAGCATGGGCGCGTTCATAGGTCAGCATGGCCCGTTTGCGGTCCACACCCCAATGATAATTATGAAGACGCCCATCGGCTGCAAGGGCACGATGACAGGGAATGAACCAGCTGACCGGATTTGCACCGACGGCGGCGCCCACCGCGCGGGCCGCTTTCGGGTGGCCGCTGGCCCGGGCAAGGTCACCGTAAGTGCAGGTCGCGCCCGCCGGAATCTCCAGAAGCGCCCGCCAGACCTGCCGGCGGAACGGCGTGCCGTAAAGCGCAACCGGCAGAGCCTCGCCCTTCTCGAATACCTGCGCCGCCATCTTCCGCGCCACCGCATCATCCCGCTTGATATTCGCATCCGGGTAGCGCCCGGCAAGGTCCGCGAAGGCGGCGTCCTCACTATAGCCCGGATGGACGAAACCAGACTTTTGCGGCGCGCCCTCATCGATAAAGCCGAGCGCGACGAGGCCGCGCGGCGAAATCAGCCACGCCCCTTCCCCGAACGGTGTCGGCGCCCGGCCAAGCACGAGGTCTGCGCCCCGCCCGCCCGCTTTCGCCTCGCCGGGCGTGAGGCCTTCATGGGCAATGAACAGATCATGCAGACGGCCAGGGCCTGACAGGCCCGCCTCGAAGGTCGCGTCCAGCACGCTGGCCCCCTGACGCAACAGGTCGCCCGCCTCCGCGTGCGCAATGGCCGACTGGAACTGACGAGGGGACACACCCGCCCAGCGGGTAAACTCGCGCTGGAAATGGCTGGGGCTCAGCGCCATCGCGGCGGCAACGGAGGCCAGGTCCGGCCAGTCGCGCCATGTGTCGCCGAGATAGGCAAGCGCCCTCGCCATACGGTCGTAAGCGTCAGCGCGTTCATCGAGGGGAGCAATACGGGTGGTCATGCGCGCAATCTGCCCGCCCGGCCCCTCGCACGCCACCCGATTCTTGCGCCTGCGCATGGTGGGTCGCCGCGCGGATTTCGCCCCTTCCCTGCATGCTCAAAGACCGGCAAGACTATGCAATCAGACCAGAAACGACCGGAGTGAGACGGACATGGCGGACGCACGCAGCATTATTCTGCACGAATATCCTACTTCGCCCTATGCCGAAAAAATCCGCATGGCCTTGCGCCTGAAGAACCTGGCCTGGTCCCGCGTCGAAATCCCGGTCACCATGCCCCGGCCCGACCTGATGCCACTGACCGGTGGGTATCGCCGCACACCTGTGATGCAGATCGGCGCCGACATCTATTGCGACACCGCGATCATCCTGCGCGAGCTGGAAGCGCGCTTTCCAATGCCCACGCTAAAACTGACCGGTCAGGAAGGTCTGGCCCAGATGGTGGCGGGCTGGACCGACGGTCGCTGGTTCCAGTCCTCGGTCGCCGTGATCTTCGGCGAGCTGGGCGACAAGATCGGCGAGGATTTCAAGAAAGACCGTGAGCAGCTTTCAGGGCGTCCGTTCGATGTCGCCGCGATGAAAGCCATCGCCCCGATGATGCGCGACCAATGGCGCGCGCGCCTGATGCTGTTGGAAGAACGCCTTCAGGGGGGCAAAGGCGCGGGATCCGGTATGTTCCTTATGGGGACGAAACCCGGCCTCGTCGATGTCCACGCCTATATGAATGTCTGGTTCATGCACCAGAACCTGCCGGACTTCCTCGCGAAGTGTTTCGAGACCGCAGACCTGACGCAGGCCTGGTTCGAACGCATGCGGGAATTCGAAGGGCAGACACCGGAAACCATTTCCTCGAAAGAGGCGCTGGAAATTGCAAAGCACGCCGCGCCCCGTCTCGTGATGGCGACCACGAAGTACGAACCGCAGGACATCGCGCCCGGTGACATGGTGGCCGTGGCGCCAGACGATTACGGACAGGTCTGGGTCGAGGGTGAAATCGTCCACGCCGATTCCCAGCGCGTGATTCTTCAGCGCATGTCGGACGAAGCGGAAACGCTGCACGTTCACTTCCCACGCGCCGGCTTCCTCGTGCGTCGGCTCTAGGAGCCGGGCTTTCCGTTTCGGCAAAGAAAAACGCCGCCCTGCGAGGGGCGGCGTTTTGTTTGTCGTCAGATCAAGTCGACTAGAAGTTGACTTTGAGCTTGCCGTAAACGAAGCGGCCCGAGCTGCCGTACGGGATGTAACCCGAGAACGGCGTGTTGCCGGTGCTGTTCTGGCTTGCCGGAGCCGGCGTGCCATATTCATCGAACAGGTTGTCAGCACCGATGGAGACCGTCACGCGCTCATTCCAGGTGTAACGGCCTTCGAGATCGAGCAGCGTGTTCGGGTCGATCGTGTAATCGTTCGCAGCGTTCGAGCTGGGGACCAGCACTTCGCCGTAGCGGACCGCACGAAGCGTTGCCCCGAACGGACCTTTCACCCAGCTCAGCGAGCCGGTGAACTTGTCCTTCGGCGTGCCTTCTTCATAGGTCAGCACGTTGACGCGGCCGAACAGGGTCGGCGGTGTCGGCAGGGCGGTCAGCTGCGGCAGATCCGGAACAGCCGTCACGTCGGTCTTGTTGAAGTTCGCGCCGAACGTGGCATCGAACCGGCCGAAATCGGTCTCGGGGAACGAGTAGTTCGCCACGATGTCGATGCCCTTCGTTTCGGTGTCCACACCGTTCAGGAAGAAGCGGCCACCGCCAGCACCGATGAAACCCTGGCCTTCGAGATAATTCCGAACATCCGCAGACGTCAGGTTTTCCGACAGGACGATACGATCGTCGACATTGATCTGGTACGCGTCGACCGTCACGTTCAGGCGGTCAACCCGGAACACAGCACCGATCGAGTAGTTCTGCGATTTCTCGGCGTTCAGTGGCTGAGCACCGAGAGCCTGTGCGACCGGATTGGTCACCGGGAACGTCGTGATGTCAAACGGAACACCATTGATGAAGTTCGTCGAGGTCGTCTGGAAGAATTGCTGCTGCAGGGACGGTGCGCGGAAGCCGTTCTGGATCGAACCGCGAAGCGCGAACATGTCCGTGAAATCATAGCGGGCAGCAAGCTTTCCGGTCAGGGTCTCGCCGAAGTCGGAATAGGATTCGCCGCGCAGAGCACCGGACAGAAGGAACTTGTCAGTGACGTTGGCTTCGAGGTCGAGATAGGCCGCGATGGAGGTACGGTCTTCATCGACTTCGTTTTCCGGACGGAAGCCTGGGAACACCTGCGCGCCGGAGGCCGTCGCACAACCGCCCGCAAGCAACTGAGCCGCAGTCGGGTTGGTACAGCCCGGCGTATTGCTTGGAATTAGGACGCCGCCATTGCGGTAGGAATCCGGCTCACCCGCGTTGATCTCATACATCTCGCGGCGGGCTTCAAGACCCCAGGCGACGTTCAGCGGAGACGCCAGATTGCCAACGTCAAATCCTTTGACGGCCGAGAGGTTCGCGACGAGCTGGCCGTATTTAAAGCCGCCCGCATCGAACGAGGTTCCAGACGTCGGCCCGATCGAACGATTCAGCGTGTTCTTGATAGTAAAGTCCATCTCGTTCGAACCATAGACGAGCGAGGTGTCCATGTCCCAGCCGCCCATTTCAAACTGAATTCCGCCGCCGACAGACATGTCGGTCGTGGTCGGAGCAATCAGCGGCAGGAAGCCATTCGGATAGATTTCGATCACGTTCCGGCTGTCCAGGGCGCGGCGATAGAAGCCGGCAGAAACTGTGTCGCGGTCCTGGTAGCTTGCCCAACCATAAAGGTGGGTCGTGGCATCCATGTCATAACCGGCATTCGCGAGCAGCGTGAACTGCTCCAGGTCCGGCTCACCCGTCCAGGCGTTGAAGCGATTGATCACGGACTCGCCAGCGGAGTAGCTGGTGTCCGGGTTCAGCGGGTATTGCTGACGGACGTCAAAGCCGGAGCGTTCCGTGTGCTGCTGGTCTTTGTACTCCGCCGTCACGGTCAGGAAGCCGTCTTCGCCGAGCTTGAAGCCTTTCCAGCCACCAAGTGTAAGGACATGACCGTCAGAGCGCTCGCGGGAAATCTCGCCGTTGGCAGGAACGGAAACGCCAAGACCGGTGGCCGGGTCGTTCACCGGAACGGTGTATTCCGTTTCGCGCCAGCCATAGCTGACTTCAGCTGCGCCGCCTTCAGACGCTTCACGCAGCTTCACGTTCAGCACACCGGCAATGGCGTCGGAACCGTACTGAGCCGAAGCGCCGTCACGCAGGACTTCAATGGCAGCAACCGCGAGGGTCGGGATCGTGTTGAGGTCGACAGCAGACGAACCGCGGCCGATCGAGCCGTTGACGTTGACCAGCGAGGCCGAGTGGCGGCGCTTGCCGTTGACGAGAACGAGGGTCTGGTCCGGCGCGAGACCGCGCAGGGTGGCGGGACGAACGGAGTCAGTACCGTCGTTCAGGGCCGGACGTGGGAAGTTATAGCTGGGCAGCTGGGTCGACAGCGCCTGGTTCAGCTCGCCAATACCGATCTTTTCGAGGCTGGCAGAGGACACGACGTCGACCGCAACGGCCGTGTCGAGAGCCGAGCGATTGGCAACGCGCGTACCGACGGTCACGACGGAATCGAGCGTACGATCGCTATCTGCGTTAGTTTCCTGAGCCTGGGCTGCAAAGCCCGCAGCAGCCAGCAGCGCGGCTGCGGATACGGCGCGAAGGATGATTTTCTTGTTCATTTGTGGTTCCTTCCGATTACAAGGGATGCCTGAGAGAGGCAGTTTCCGAGTGGATGACACCTGATCTCGAGGGCAAAAGTGAATTCAAAGTTCGAATCCGCAAGACCAGCGGCACAGGCACCGGCATTTGTTTTCAATTTGTTGCAAACACGTCACATTTAAAACTGGCCGGACTAGAGGAGAAATTAGCCAATATGGATCGCCGACTATGCCTGATAACAGGCGCTTCCGCCGGAATCGGGGCTGAATTCGCCCGACAATACGCCGCTTTGGGGTGGGATGTCGCTCTAACCGCGCGGCGCGAAGACCGGTTGGAGGCACTCGCCGGCGAAATCCGGGAAAAGTACAAAGTTAGCGCCATCACCGTCGCAGCAGACCTCGCCAGGGCCGGTGAGGTTACAAATATTCTCAATGCACTGTCCGGAAGAGAGCGCCATGTCGATGCGCTGGTGAACAATGCCGGATACGGCCTGCCGGGCACCTATTTCAGCACCAGCTGGGAAGATCAGGCAGCTTTTATCCAGGTGCTCTACACCGCGCCGCTGGAGCTGGCGCACCGCGTCCTGCCGGGCATGGCAGAGCGCAAATACGGCCGCATCATCAATGTCGCCTCCCTCGCCGGCTATATTCCCGGCAGCGCCGGACACACTTTGTATGGCAGCGTGAAGGCCGGCCTGATCAAGTTCTCTGAAAGCCTCAACGCTGAATGCGCCGCCCTCGGTCACACTGATCTGCACTGTACGGCCCTCTGCCCCGGTTTCACCTGGAGTGAGTTCCATGATGCCAACGGCACGCGGGAAGAAACCAACAAAATGCCGAAATGGATGTGGATGGATGCCGCACCTGTGGTCCGCCAGGGCATCGAGGCCGTAAACAGGGGGCAACCGGTCGTCGTGCCGGGCATGGTGAACAAAGGGCTGGCAACGCTGACCCGCATCCTGCCCGAACCGCTCGGGCGCGCATTGGTAGGCGGTCAGAGCCGGCGTTTCCGCCATATGGACTGAAAACCTGCGTTGTTGCACCGCACAATTATGGCCTGACAGGATGTGGCCACGCCTCTATAAGGGCAAAAAACTGAAAAGGGGCAGAACATGAGCGTAACAGACGCGGTCAAGGAACAGCAGACTTTGGTAATGAACGACCTCATAGCGGCCATGGATGCGGCCGTTGCCGCGCTTGAGCCTTTTGTCGATGCCGCCAGCGACGCGGTCCGTTCCATTGTCAGCACGCCGGATGGCAAGCAGGACCGCAAGGCCTTCGAACGCCACCAGCATGCCGCCCACGGCCTGTCCTGGGTTGCGACCTATCTTGAGACCTTACGTCAAACTGCTGGTTGGGCCCGCCGCCTGGAAGCCGACGGAAAGTTCGGGGAAGCCGAGCAACTCCTCTCCCAGATCCTCTTTGCCGAATACCTGGCCCAGCTGTCGGGCGGCATTCCGATGAACCAGGGCGAGATGATCCGCCCTGCTGACCTTGGCTGCACCGCCGACGACATTGCCCTTCTCACCGCCCCCGCGATCCAGCGCTTCATCGCCGAAGGCAAGACGCCAGCCACCATGGCAGCCGCCGCAAAGCTGCTACCAGACGCGCTGTCGCGCAACACGGTCGAAGAGACCGGGCTCGACGAGACCATGAGCATGGTGCGCGACCAGTTCTCCAAATACGCTGCCGAGCGGATCAAGCCGCACGCCCATGGCTGGCACCTGCGCAACGAATACATCCCCATGGATGTCGTCAACGAGATGGCTGAGCTCGGCGTTTTCGGCCTGACCATTCCGGAAGAGTTCGGCGGCCTCGGCATGGGCAAGACGGCCATGTGCGTCGTCTCGGAAGAACTTTCCCGCGGCTATATCGGCACCGGCTCGCTCGGCACCCGTTCCGAGATTGCGGCTGAGCTGATTCTGATCGGCGGCACGACCGAACAGAAAGAGAAATGGCTGCCGCTCATCGCAAGCGGTGAGATCCTTCCGACCGCCGTGTTCACTGAACCGAACACAGGGTCGGACCTCGGCTCCCTGCGCACCCGCGCCGTGAAGGATGCGGATGGTGAGAACTACACCGTCACCGGCAACAAGACCTGGATCACCCATCCGGTCCGCGCTGACCTGATGACGCTGCTGGCCCGGACTGATCCGGCCACCAACAATTTCTCCGGCCTGTCGATGCTGCTGGCTGAAAAACCGCGCGGCGACGATGCCAACCCCTTCCCTGCTGACGGCATGACCGGCGGCGAGATCGAAGTGCTCGGCTATCGCGGCATGAAAGAATACGAAATCGGGTTTGACGGCTTCAAGGTGAAAGCAGAGAACCTGCTGGGCGGCGTTGAGGGCCAGGGCTTCAAACACCTGATGGCCACGTTTGAAAGCGCTCGCATCCAGACCGCAGCGCGCGCGATTGGCGTGACCCAGAATGCGTTCGAAACGGGTCTTCAGTACGCCCTCGACCGCAACCAGTTCGGCAAGCAGATCTTCGACTTCCCGCGTGTTGCCAACAAGCTGGTCATGATGGCCGCCGAACTCGTCGGTGTCCGTCAGCTGACCTATTACTCGGCCCGCCAGAAGGACGACGGCAAGCGCTGCGACCTGGAGGCCGGCATGGCGAAGCTGCTGGCTGCCCGCGTTGCATGGGCGGCCGCAGACAATGCTGTCCAGATCCATGGCGGCAATGGCTTCGCGCTGGAATACACGATCAGCCGCATCCTTCAGGACGCACGCATCCTCAATATCTTTGAAGGTGCCGGCGAAGTGCAGGCCATGGTGATCGCGCGGCGACTGGTGGAAGGCGGCAACTAGCCGTTACTTCTCCGGCGACGGAACGTGTTCATAGACACGGACCCAGTCGATGAGAAACGTGTCGGGGAAGTTCTGCGGATAGGGCGTGTTGGCCCACCAGATGTTTGCAGCGCCGTCGGTCGTATCGACCTCGCCGGAGAGCTTCACCCATTGCGGCACCTGGCTGACGCCGCCGGCAGCGGTGCGCCAGGTTTCCTGTCCATCGACAAAGAAGATGTATTCATCCGGATACCATTCCAGCGTAAACGTGTGCCAGCCACTTCGTATGCCCGGCCGCGTTGTCGCATTCGCGGCGGCCTGGTGATCTTCTTCATAACTGTCCCAGTGCAAGGCCTGGCTGACTTTGTCTGTCCATCCGAAGGTTTCCATGATGTCGATTTCCGTCCCGTCCCGGCCAGAACCATCGACTTGGTGCACTGAGCGGGAGAACAACCAGAAAGCCGACCACCAGCCCGCAGACCGGGGAAGCTTCGCGCGCACTTCAAATCGCCCGTAGGTCGGCTCAAACTTTCCCTCTGTGGACACCATGGCGGTCGCATAGTCGTAGGGATCGTCGTCTTCATCGGGATTGCGGTTCTCGATGACACTGGTCAGCAGGACCAACTGCCCCCTCCCGTTCAGATAGGCATTGCCGGGGTCCCACCAGCCGTCCGGCCCGTCGGGATTCGGTCGGCGATTGTATTCTTTGGATATCCACTTGTCCGGGTTCGGACGTCCGAGGCCGTTGAACTCGTCCCGAAACACAAGACGCCATTCCGACGAGCCTTCATCGAGTGTCGAGAATGTCTGACTCTGACACGCCGCCAGAAACCCGGTCAGGCACAAGACAAGGAGGCGGCGCATCATGTCCGCCTACCGGATCACGCCGCCAAGCGGCGCGATGTCGTCAGGTTCATGCTGGATGATGACTTTGGCGCCCAGCTCATCGGCGAGGGCCTCGAACTTGTCCATGGAGACCCGCGTTTCCGGTTCGCTCCAGTTAAAGCGTGGCACACGGCGCAGCGTGCGGCTTTCCTTGCGGTGATAGAGATCGCCTGCCAGCAGGACCGGGCCCGATCCCGGCATGTTCAGCAGGAGGACCGAGTGACCCGGCGTATGCCCCGGCATTTCGAGGATTTTCACGCTGCCATCACCGAAGACATCATAGTCGCCTTTGATCTTCAGCGCTTCCATTGGCTTGAACTGCGTCCACATGGCGGCGAGTTGAGGGTCAACTTCATGCTCTGAGCCCTCCGGCGGGAACATGTCATTGTACTCGTCTTCCTGAACGATCCAGGTCGCGCCCTGCACCTGATCGGCCTGACCGATATGGTCAAAGTGATCGTGCGAGAGGGAAAGATAGTCGACATCATCCGGCGTCAGGCCAAGCTCGGCCAGCTGCTGAGTGATCGTCTTCTCCATCGACACATGGAAGATGCCGCCGATCGTCTGCACACCCGCTCCGACCAGCATGCCCGGCAGGCCAAGGTCCCACAGCAACCGCCCGTTCGGATGGTTGATGAGATAGCAGGTGTCGGTCAACGTATCGGTCTGGCCCGCATAGTCGCCTGCGCTGGAAAACGCGTCGAGATCGGTGACTTCCAGCGTGCCGCAATCCAGCACGTTCACCGTCAACGGCGGTGCAGTTTCAGTGACCACTTCGACGGCCGGTTCAGCAGGCACATCGGCTGGCGCTGGTTTCGGCGCGCAGGCCGGTGCAAGTGCGAACGCAGTTGTGGCGAGCAGCGCATGGAACAGACGCATCAGATCCCCCTTCAGATTGGAACAGCCCCTAGGTCGCAACCTACCCCATGTCCGGGTCGAGCGAAAGCGCAGACCCGTCAAAGGAGACAATCCGGTAGAAACAGCTCGCGCGCCCGGTATGACAGGCGCCGCCGGTCTGGTTGACCTTCAGCAGAACCGCGTCCTGATCACAGTCGACGCGCACTTCGACGACGGTCTGGATGTGGCCCGACGTCTCGCCCTTGACCCAAAGCTCGCCGCGCGAACGGGACCAGTAAGTCGCCCGCTTCGTCGCAAGGGTTGCGCTCAGCGCCTCGGCATTCATCCAGGCCAACATCAGCACTTCGCCGGTTTCGGCGTCCTGCGTGATGGCCGCGATCAGGCCGTCAGAGCTGAATTTCGGGCGCAGGTCAGGCGTTTCGTCCTGTGCACTGCCGGAAAGCGGGGGCGGAAAGTCTGTCATGGCCGCTCCATACGTCACCCCTCCCCTTTATGCCAGCCACAGTCTAGTCTGCCGCAAAACAGCACGCACCGGAGGAGCAGCCATGACGGAATACACACAGATCCTGAGCGATACGAAGGACGGCGTCCTCACGCTCACCCTTAACCGCCCAGACCGGCTGAACGCCTGGACCGATGTCATGCACAACGAATTGAAGCACGCCATCGTCACCGGCGGGCAGGACGAGGCCGTGCGCGTTATCGTCGTGACCGGTGCCGGGCGCGGCTTCTGCGCCGGGGCTGACATGGACGTGCTGCAGGGCATTCAGGGCGGCGCCCGCGACCGGATGACCGAGATCGAGGAGCCAGCCTCCGACCTGCGGGACCTCTATCCAGGCCGGTTCGGCTATATGTATGCCTGCCCGAAGCCGATCATCGCAGCCATCAACGGCGCCTGTGCCGGGATTGGCCTGATCTTCGCCCTGTTTGCAGACCTGCGCTATGCCGCCGCCGAGGCGAAGTTCACGACCGCCTTCGCCCAGCGGGGCCTGATTGCCGAGCACGGGATCGGCTGGCTGCTGCCGCGCCTGATCGGGGAGACCAAAGCGCTGGACCTGCTTTTGACCGCCCGCAAGTTCACCGGGCGCGAAGCCGCGGAGCTTGGCCTTGTGAACGAGGCCCTGCCGACGGGCGAGCTGATGGGCAATGTGCAGCACACCGCCCACCACCTTGCCACCATGGTGTCGCCGCGCTCCATTGCGGTCATGAAACGCCAGATCCGGAAGACCTATTTCCAGAGCTACAGCGATGCGCTTGCGGAGGCGGATGCTGAAATGGAAAAGAGCTTTACGACATTCGACTTCAAAGAGGGCGTGGCCAGTTTCGTGGAGCGCCGGCCCGCGGCCTTCAAAGGACAGTAGAGACATCATGACCCGACGCATCGACATTGTGGAAGTCGGCCCCCGCGACGGGCTGCAGAATGACCCGGCCAATCTGAGCACCGAGCAGAAGCTGGAATTCATTTCCCGTCTCGAAGCGGCGGGTGTGCGGCGGATGGAATCCGGCAGCTTCGTCAACCCGAAGGCCGTGCCAAAAATGGCGGACTCGGCGGCGGTGTTCGCCGGGCTCGACCGGTCAAAGCAGACGCGCCATATCGCGCTCGCCCTCAACGAAAAGGGCGTGCGCCGGGCCATTGATGCGAAGGCGGACGAGATCAATTTCGTGCTCGTGGCAGGCGAAGGCTTTGGCCGGAAGAATCAGGGCATGAGCCCGCAGGACAGCGCCGACATGCTGAGCCTTTGCGCCCCGCTGATCCACGAGGCGGGCATCCCCCTCTCCGCCACGATCTCTGTTGCCTTCGGCGACCCCTATGACGGCGAGGTTGACCTTGCCGTGGTGGGCAGCCTCGCCGCGCAAGCGCAGCGCGCGGGCGTTGCAGAACTTGCCCTTGGCGACACGATTGGCGTGGCGGACCCATGGGCCGTGCGCCGGGCTATCGACCGGGTACGGATGGAGGCGCCAGACGTGTTCCTGCGCATGCACTTCCACGACACACGCGGACAGGCCCTCGCCAATGTTGCGGCGGCGGTAGACGCGGGCATCGACGTGATTGATGCGAGCTGCGGCGGCATCGGCGGCTGCCCCTTCGCCCCGGCGGCGACGGGCAATGTGGCGACGGAAGACGTCGTCTACATGCTGGAACGCGGCGGCTTCGAAACGGGGCTGGACCTCAGCAAGCTGATCGAAACCTCGAAATGGCTGGAGACCGTGCTGAAACACCCCGTCAGCTCATCCCTGAGCAAGGCGGGTGGATTTCCTGCTTTTGATTGAGTCGTTTTGCTACTAAACTGAATTCTCGCAAGCTGAGCGTATAATAGAGAGTTGATGGTGTCGGACAACGATGAATCTACAAAGCGCGGTTGGCTTCCTGCTGCGGCCGATTGGGTGTATCGCAATTGGGAAAAGTCCCTATTTCGCTTTTTTGGAATAGCACTTTTTGTCTTTGCGCTTTTGGCTCTGCGTAATTCCAACGTTACAGAATTTGTATCCGTCTCTGCCGCAGGAATTTTCTGCTTTATCTACGCGAACTTTACGAAATTTCGGAAATTCAAAGGCCTTGGATTCGAGGCCGAGCTTTGGGAAGACAAACAAGCCGAAGCCGCAAAACTCATCGATCAACTCAAAGAGATAGTCGCAATCTATTCCAGAGAAACTCTGATGAGCAGAGTTCGTCATGCTCGCCTATACAGCGCCAATGACGAAAAACACCGGTGGAAGGAAATTTGGTCTCTTTATGAGACGCTAACCGGCGAGCACAGTCGAATTGGTCAACAGATCGATTTTCGTGCTCTAAAAAAAGAGCTCGAAACCTATTTCATCTTCGATGCAATGCTCCCCACTTACCGCAATGTGCACAGCATAATTTTGGATGGCAGGAAACAAGCCGGCAAGAAGATATCGGAAGAGTTTGGCAGTCCAATAAAAGACTCTGCCGGTTATGGAGCGCGGCTGGAGCAGCTTAGAGCAATACAATTTAACCTTGGTGAACCTATTGAATTGGCCCAAAAGCGCGAGCTGAGCAAGCAGCTCATATCTTGGTTTGATCACGAACAAAAAAGCCTAAAGGCTCATTTTGGCGTTGATATTCATTTGGATGACGACACTAAGGAACTTCTAGAGTACTTTACACAAATGGAAGCTCGCCAGACTTTGGACATCAATCAGGGGCTGATTGAAAAGTTCGCTAATTTAGTGTCTCAGAAATCATAACTGAGCTCTACTTCTTTGGGCCCTTCACTTCCTGAAGGCTGGTCGTCTTCACGGCGCGGCCGAGGTCGACTTTTTTGCTTTTGCCGTAGGAGGGTGCGCCGCTGGTTGCGCCTGAGACAGCACCGCGGAAGGTGCGTTCCGTCAGCGGAGGAATAGACATGGCTTTCGGGTTCGGCTGGTTCTCGTCGAAGAGGCTCGCGAGCTGGTCCGTCATCGCGCCGCCGAGCTGCTCGGCATCCACAATGGTAACGGCCCGCTTGTAATAGCGCGTCACGTCGTGGCCGATGCCGATGGCGATCAGCTCCACGGGGCTGCGCGTTTCGATCTCTTCGATCACCTGGCGCAAGTGACGTTCAAGATAGTTGCCGACGTTCACGTTCAGCGTGGAATCATCCACCGGCGCGCCATCCGAAATCACCATCAGGATCTTGCGCTGTTCGGGCCGGGCGAGCAGACGGTCGTGCGCCCAGAGCAGCGCCTCGCCGTCGATATTCTCTTTCAGCAGCCCCTCACGCATCATCAGGCCAAGATTGCGCCGGGCACGGCGCCACGGCGCATCGGCCTGTTTGTAGACGATGTGGCGGACATCATTCAGACGCCCCGGTGACGCTGGCTTGCCAGCCTTCACCCAGTCTTCCCGCGCGAGCCCCCCCTTCCAGGCCTTGGTGGTAAAGCCGAGCACTTCGGTCTTCACATTGCAGCGCTCCAGCGTGCGAGCCAGAATGTCCGCACACAGCGCCGCCACCATGATCGGGCGCCCGCGCATGGAACCGGAATTGTCCAGCAGCAGCGTCACAATCGTATCGCGGAATTCGGAATCATCTTCCTGTTTGAACGACAGCGGCACTGTCGGGTCGGTAATCACCCGCGTCAGGCGCGCCGTGTCCAGCACACCTTCTTCAAGATCGAAGCTCCAGCTCCGGTTTTGCTGCGCCATCAGCAGGCGCTGCAGTTTGTTTGCCAGTTTCGAAACCGCGCCTTGCAGGCCTTGCAGCTGGTGATCGAGATAGGCGCGCAGGCGCGTCAATTCCTCAGCATCGCAGAGGTCTGCCGCCTGGGCGACTTCGTCATGCTGGCGGGTGAACACGGAATAGGTAAAGCGGTCTTTGTCGTCGCCATCGCGGAAGTTCGGACGCAGGGGCTTGGTGCCGTCCTGGTCGTCATCCGGCGAATCGTCTGACTCCATGTCCATATCCTGGTCGACCGAGACATTTGCCTCTTCGCCTTCCAGTTCTTCGGTATCGCCTGCTTCCATCTGCTCCGCTGAAGAGCCCATTTGCTCCTCGGGTTGCATTTCCTGGTCGCCCTGATCGGACTGTTGTTCGGCCTCGCCGTCTTCTTCCTGCTGGTCCTCGCCAGACTCTGCATCATCGCCCGGTACATCACTTGCCGTCAGATCCCGGATCATGTCGCGCACGGTGCGGGCAAACTGAGGCTGGTCGTGAAGTTGCGCGATCAGCCTGTCGAGCGCATCACCGGTCTTCTCGGTCACTTGCGGGCGCCAGACGTCCGCCACGCGTTTTGCAGCCTCTGGCAAAGGGCGGCCCGTCAGGCGCTCCCGCAGCAGGAATTCCAGCGCGGGCGCCAGCAAGGCTTCCGGCTCTTCCGCGCCGATGGCAAACTCACCAGACTGACAGCGGTGTTCCAGAACGGCGTCCAGATTGATCGCCGTGCCGCGCATCGCATTCGTGCCGAGGCTTTCGATCCGCGCAGTCTCTGCGGCGTCATACACTTTACGCGGCAGGTCGCCTTGCGGGCGGTGTTTCATGTGCGCAGACGGATCATGGTGCGCGCGGCGCAGGGCGATGGCATCGGCCTCGCCCCGGATACGCGCGGCCACATTTGCTGGCAGCGTCACAGGCGGCGGACGCAGCACAATCCGCTCTGCGTCCGAACCCGGCTCTCCGCCATAGCCGACTTCCACGTCCCGGTCGGCGCTCATCGCCTTGGTTGTCACGGCGAGCGCTTGCTTGAAGAGTTCCTGGGGGGTCGTGTCCTTGGCCATCTGAATCTTATCCGGTGCGCGGGGGCACCTGCTAGAAGCCGGCATCCGCTGCGGCCTGATTGAACAGGTCGAGCGTGCGCTTGAAAGCGAGCGCATCGGCTTCGGCATTGAAATCATCTGTGCCGCGACGGGCAAAGCCGTGGCCGGCGTCATAAACATGTGTCTGCACATCATGCCGTGTAGCGGCGAAGGCCTCCACGCCCTCCATCGGAATGTGCGCATCCTGACGACCGAAATGCACCATGGCCGGGCATTTCGGTGCGCTGTCCTTGTAGGCTGGCACGAAGCCGCCATAATAGCCGCTCGCTGCGGACAAGCCTTCAAGTTGGCACGCCGCGAGATAGGCCATGGAGCCGCCATAGCAAAAGCCGGTAATGAAAACAGGCGCTTCCAGACTGGTGATACAGGCCGAAATATCCGCCATCGCATTTTCAAGCCCGTTGGCGCGGGCATAGCCAACACCCTCGGCAATCGCTTCTGGCGAATGGCTTTCGGTAACGAAGCCCTTCTTCTGGCGGTCGAACATGGACGGAGCGATCAATTCATAGCCTTCAGCGGCGAACCGCTCGCACGCCTCGACCATGTAGGAATTCACGCCGAAGATTTCCTGCACCAGAACAAGGCCGCCCTTGCGGGCGCCTTCGGCTGGCATGTGCAGTGCGCCAAACCGGAAGCCGTCACCGCTCGTCAGCTCGATGACCGTGCCGCTCATGTCAGGCCACCCGCACCATCAGGGCGCTTTCCGGCAGCTCCTCAGCAAAGCAGCGCTGGTACATCTCGGCGACCAGGGGCCGCTCAAGTTCATCGCACTTGTTGAGGAAGGTCATCCGGAACGCGTGACCGAGATTCTTGAAGATCGCGAAGTTTTCCGCCCAGGTGATCACGGTCCGCGGGCTCATCACGGTGGAGAGGTCGCCCGACATGAACGCATTCCGCGTCAGGTCTGCCAGCGTCACCATCTTGGACAGCGTGTCATCGTCGACGCCGGTCGCCTTGGTTTTCACGATCTCCACTTCGGCGTCGTGTTCCAGATAGTTCAGCGTCGTGACGATGTTCCAACGGTCCATCTGGCCCTGGTTCAGCTGCTGGGTGCCGTGATAGAGGCCCGTCGTATCGCCGAGGCCGACCGTGTTGGTGGTCGAGAACAGGCGGAAATACGGGTTCGGCGAGATGACGCGGTTCTGGTCCAGCAGGGTCAGCTTGCCCGAGCTTTCCAGAACGCGCTGGATCACGAACATCACGTCCGGACGGCCAGCGTCGTATTCGTCGAACGTGATCGCCACCGGGCGCTGCAGAGCCCAGGGCAGGATGCCTTCACGGAATTCGGTGATCTGCTTGCCGTCCTTCAGGACAATGGCGTCCTTGCCGACCATGTCGATCCGGCTGACATGGCTGTCCAGGTTGACCCGGATCATCGGCCAGTTGAGGCGCGCGGCCACTTGCTCGATATGGGTCGACTTGCCGGTGCCGTGATAGCCCTGAACCATGACGCGGCGGTTGTGCTCAAACCCGGCCAGGATGGCCAGCGTGGTCTGCGGATCGAACCGGTAGGCCGGGTCAATCTCCGGCACATATTCGGTGCGGGTCTTGAAGCCGTGCACGACCATGTCGCTATCAAGGCCGAACACCTTGCGGACATTGATTTTCTCGGTCGGCTTCATGCCGTCCAGGGCAGTGGTGTCACTCATTACGGTCATTGCAAATATCTCAGGCTTCGAAAGGTCTATTCGTACAAAAAGGCGTTCTAGCACGGCTACGTGTCCGGGCTAGTGCGACGTAGGGGAAATCCTGCTGTTGCTTCAGGCGGCTAGCGGCTTTCAGGCGGTGGCGCCGCCGACCCCATGTCGGCAATCCACTTCCAGGAATCGTCGGTCTGGCGCTTCCAGACGGTGATATACTTTCCATAGGTTTCTCCCGCCTCACCTTGCCGAGAGAAGGTGGCATAGCCCCAGGTGTAGCCGAAATCCCCAGCCTTGCTGGCATGAGCGGCTTCCGGCGCCCATCCGATCACCAAGTCGCTCGGCCAGGAACCGGTCCAGGCCGTAGCAGCAGCCTTTCCGGCTTGTGGTACGCCGCCTGCCGGAAAGATCGTCACATCTTCGGCAGCAAACTCCACGAAAGCCGCGCCCGGCCCGATTTCCATAGCCCGGGCCGCAAAGGCCCGGTCGGCGGCCATCATTTCCTGTTCGGCAGTTTCAGACGCCGGCAAGGTGGCGCAGGCCACCAGCCCCATCGCCTGAAGGGCGACCAGGCATTTCAAGATCGGAGGCATCAGCCTCTCCTTCGAATTGTACCCCTACTCAGCCTGAGCCGATGCCGCATCATACACGATCTTGCCGCCGACCACAGTCATCATGGCCTTGGCACCCAGGATTTCGGCTTCAGGTACGGTCATCAGGTCGCGGTCGAACACAGTGAAATCGGCGAGCTTGCCGGCTTCAATCGTGCCGAGGTCGTCTTCCTTGAAAGAGGCATAGGCCGCCGCTGTCGTGAACAGGCCGAGCGCTTGTTCGCGGGTCAGCTTCTGTTCGGGGTGCCAGCCTTCACCTTCGAAACCTTTCAGGTCTTTGCGGGCGACGGCCGCGTAGAATTCGATCAGTGGCGAACCCACTTCGACCGGCGCATCAGACCCGCCAGCCACAACGGCGCCATCGTCGATCAGCGCTTTCCAGGCATAGGCGCCTGCCAGCCGGTCCATGCCAAGGCGCGCAGGCGCAAAGTGCAGATCCCCGATGGCATGGCTTGGTTGCATGGAAGCGATGAGCCCGAGCGCGCCGACACGGGCAATGTCCGTCGGGGCGAGGATCTGAGTATGCTCGATCCGCCAGCGCTTATCCGGGGCGTATACACCTGCTTCGTAGATATCGAGGATGCGCTGATTGGCCAGATCGCCAATTGCGTGGATCGCCACCTGAATGCCGGCTGCATCTGACCGTTTCATGAAATCGGCGAGGTCCTCATCGGTGATGAGCGAGAGGCCGGATGTCTCGGGCCGGTCGGAATAAGGCTTGATCAGCTGAGCTCCGCGCGAACCGAGCGCGCCGTCCATGTACAGTTTGATCGCGCGATTGGTGATGGTCGGGCCTTCATATTCGTGCGCGGCAGCCAGTTCGAACCCTGCCTCATCCGCGTCGAAAGCATTCCAGAGGCGCAGCGGGAGTTTCCCCTCCCCTGCCAGCTCCAGCATGATCGGCGCCTCGTCTGAGCCGACGCTCATATTGTGCACACCCGTCCAGCCACGAGAGGCATAGACCTTCGCGCCGGTTTCCAGAGCCCGCGCCTTGGCGGCCGCGTCCGGCTCGGTCAACAAAGGTGCGACCAGTGCCATCGCATTGTCGATCAGCATGCCGGTCGCGTGCCCCTCTGCACCACGCTCGATCAGGCCGCCGGACGGATCTGCCGTCTCGTCTGTAATGCCAGCAGCAGCGAGCGCTGCGGAATTGGCGACCAATGCGTGCCCGTCAGCCCGGGTCAGGATAACCGGATTATCAGGGCTGACCGCGTCCAGATCGGCAGCCGATGGCATGCGGCCTTCCGGCCAGCCCGTCTCGATCCAGCCACGTCCAAACAGTAGTACGCCCTTGTCCATGCCCTGAAGTTCCGCTTCGATCCGGGTGACAAGTTCCGTAATCGACGCCGTGCCTTCGAGGTTCAGGTTCAACTCGCGCTGGCCGATGCCCAACAGGTGAGCGTGCGCATCGGTGAAGCCCGGATACATGAACGCGCCCTTGAGATCGACCAGGTGGATCTCGGACTCGTCCCAGTCTTCGGAAAGCGGCGGGGCGGTGCCGATGATACGGCCATCTTCGCCGACGACGACAGCGTCGACAGTGGGATATTCCGGGTTGCCCGTGTAGATCGTGCCGCCAGTGAAAACCGTCAGTTTCTGCGCCGTCGGTGTCTCGATCGGATCTGAAGCCCCGCCGGGTTTGCAGGCAGCAAGCAACAGGGCAAGGGTGAGACAGGCAAAGCGCAACATTCAGGACTCCTCCGCTGGGAGGTCAATTCCTGCCATGCGAAGTCCTGAGGGGCAAAAGAAAAGCGCGCCCGGACGGGCGCGCTTTTCAAATTCTGCAATTCTGCCTCAACAAAGGGCAGAGATCAGGCAACCGCCTTCTTGGCGATGTCGCGCTTGATCTTGAGCGCCTTGGTCGACAGCGTGTCTTCCTTCGCCTTGGCGAGGAAGCCGTCGAGGCCGCCCAGTTTGTCCACAGTGCGCAGGGCAGATGCCGTGATACGCATTGCGAAATTCTGATTCAGCGTTTCCGAATGCAGCGTCACACGAACAAGGTTCGGACGGAAAATCCGCTTGGTCTTGATCTGGGAGTGGCTGACACGGTGGCCGACCATCGGCTTGGTGCCGGTAAGTTCACACTCGCGGGACATGGTCTCGCTCCAATAAAGGGGTCTTATCTCGAAGGCGCGCTGTTAGAACGTGAGAGGCCTTGCTGTCAACTCCGGTGAGCGGCGAATCGTCAATTTGGGGCGCTTGTAACTGCTTGTCACAAGGTTTGACCCCAAATCCGCCCGATTGAGGCGGGAAAACGGCACCCTTGTTCAGGCAGCGTTGTTACGCAGGACCTATATAGGGCAAATAGATATGTCCGGCGTTTTGAGCCGGTCAGGAAACGGCAGTTCAAATATGAAACGTTCGATCCTTATTGCATCCGTCGCAGCACTGGCGCTGGCAGGTCTTGCCACGGCAGACAAATCCCCTGCGCCCAAGGCCGCCTCCGGCGCCCTGCTCACCCATGTGAAAGCAGGCACGCCGACGCGCATGATTTATGAGCTACAGGCCAAGGCCTACGTCTTTTTCATCCCCGCGACCGGCAAGGCGACCTTTACCGCCGACCTGCAGCCGGACGGCTACACGATCGATTCCCGCGTGAAAGTCACCGGCATCGCCGACTGGTTCGTCAATTACGACATGAACATCCATGCTGAAGGCGAGACCCATGACGGCGCGCTGCGGACCCGCAATTATGTCTCGCAAAACAAGGACGGGAAGAAAAACCGCCGCGTCGAACTCGAGATGACGGACACCGACTTCTCCATGACCGCCACGCCGCGCTTCGGCAATCTCGGAGATCCGGCAGCAACCACCGAACAGGTGATGAAGACAAATGACCCGATCACGGCGCTGATCACGTTCGCGCTGGAGCCCCGCGCACCGGGCGCAGACCCGTGCGGCGGCCCGATCCGCATCTTCGATGGCCGTCAGCTGACGTATCTTCACCTCAAGAATGCCGGCAAGAAGCGCGTCTCGACACCCGTCTGGACCGGTGATGCCATCGAATGCCATGTCACCATGGACAAGGTTGCCGGTTACAAGAAGGGCGAGTCAGACAAAGACAACCTCACCGGCATTGATGGCCCGCTGCGCATGTGGTTGGCCCCGCTCGACAATGGCGCAACGGTGCCGATCAAGATTGCGGCGGACTCGAAAAAGATCGGCGATGTGACCCTGACAGCGAAACAGCTGCGCTTCGAGCCGCTGGTCACCACCGAAGCCTCTGCTGAGGCTCGCAACTAGGCCTGCATGGTCTAGACGTTTTTCGGCAGTCGGCGCAGCGCTGCAATCAGCTCGGTCATGTCAGCCGGAAGCGGCGCCACAAATCGCATCGTCTCTTTCGTAATCGGGTGCACAAAGCCCAGCTCTGCCGCATGCAGGGCTTGCCGGGGAAAGGCACGCGCCACCTCAAGGCCCGCATCCCGCCCCGGTCCGCTACCCAGCGCCGAGACCCCCTTGTGACGGCCATAAAGGGGATCACCCACGAGCGGCGTGCCGATGTGGGCCAGGTGAACACGGATCTGGTGCGTGCGGCCCGTCTCCAACCGGCACTCGACCAGCGCGGCGGACGGAAAAAACGTCCCCTTCTCCCGGATGCCGAAAGTTTCCTTCGTTTTGTAATGCGTGATGGCATGACGCCCGAACCCGGCTTCCGGGTTGCGGACAATGGCCATCTTCTTCCGGTCGGCGGAGGAGCGGGCGATATGTTCCTCAATCGTGTCTGAGGATGGCCGTGGCGCACCGCGCGTGACGGCCAGATAGGCCCGCTCGATGTCGTGCGTGCTGAACAGGGCTGACAGGCCGAGATGCGCCGGCTCCGTCTTGGCGGCGACCAGCACGCCGGTCGTCAGCTTGTCGATCCGGTGCACAATGCCGGGCCGCTCGACCCCGCCAATCCCCGATAACTGTCCCCGGCAATGGAACAACAGCGCATTGACCAGCGTGCCATCATGGCTGCCGGGCGCAGGGTGCACAGCCATGCCGGCCGGCTTGTTGATCACGATGAGGTGCTCGTCCTCGAACAGGATATCGAGCGGAATGTCCTGAGGTTCCGGCTCAGCCGCGACGGGCTCTGGCAGGGTCACCGTGTATTCGATGCCCGCAACAACAGGCTTTTTGGGGTTTGTCTCTGCGGCTCCATCCGCAGTGACAGCCCCCTCCTGGATGAGGGTCTTGAGCCGCGAGCGCGACAGGTCAACCGCCTGCGCGGTGAGGAAAACATCGAGGCGCTTTCCAGCGTCATCGGGGGCGGCAGTGAATGTCATATGGGTCATCGCGCGGCTTATAGACGAAACGCGGCGCTGGCGTCATGCTAATGTCTCGAACCGGCGCTAGACCGGCCGCGCTTACTGGAGGAATACCCATGACCAAGTTCACTCGCCGCGGATTGCTCGGCGCTGCCGCAACCGGAACCCTCGGCCTTGCGGCCTGCGCGACCCCGGTCGCAAAGTCCGGCCCAGCGCCTTTTTCCGGAGAAGTGGACTTCTTCCACGGTGTTGCTTCCGGCGACCCGCTGTCTGACCGCGTCATCCTCTGGACGCGCGTCACGCCGAAAACCGGCACCGCCCCGATCCCTGTAAAATATGAAGTCTTTGGCGCAAACGGCGCTGTCATCACCTCCGGCATGCTGAGCGCCGATGCGGGCCATGACTATTGCGTCAAAGCCGACGCGAAGGGCCTGAAGCCTGCCACGGTCTACACTTACCGCTTCACCGCACTGACCGATGCGGGCGAGATCGCCTCCCCAACGGGCCGCACGCGCACCACGTCTGCGTCTGGCACGGCACCGGTGAAACTGGTCGTCATCTCCTGCTCCAACTGGCAGTTCGGCCGCTTCAACGCCTACAAGGCGCTGTCACAGGAAAGCGATATCGACGCCGTCGTGCACCTTGGCGACTATATCTACGAGTACGGCATTGATGGGTATGGCGGCGAAGTCGCCAAAAAGATCGGCCGCGAGCACGACCCGATCACCGAATGCGTCACGCTATCCGACTATCGCCGCCGCCACGCCCAGTACAAGACCGATCCGGACCTGCAGGCCGCGCACGCCGCCGCACCGTGGATCTGCACCTGGGACGACCATGAAAGCGCCAACAACTCCTACCGGACCGGCGCAGAAAACCACAATCCCGAGAACAATGAAGGCGCCTGGTCAGACCGCAAGATGGCGGCCGTTCAGGCCTATTTCGAATGGCTGCCCGTTCGCGAGCCCCAGCCCGGCAAAGTCACAACAGCCGTCTGGCGCAGCTTCGATTTCGGCGATGTGGCCACCATCCACGCGCTCGAATCCCGCCTGACCGGCCGCTCACCGGACCTCGACTGGTACTCGGTCCTGGCAGGCGGCACGACGCCGGAAGATACGATGGCCCGCATTCAGGCCCGTCTGGCCGAAGTGAACGATCCGGCCCGCACGATGCTGGGCGCCGAACAGGAAGCCTGGCTGGAAGGCGCGTTCCGCAAGTCCGTCGCCGCTGGCAAGACCTGGCAGGTTCTTGCCAACCAGGTCGTGATGGCACGTAACACAATGCCGAACATGCTGGAGACAATGTCACCCGAACAGATCGCCGCGCAGGACAGCCCTTACGTGACCGCCATGGTGGAGTTCTCGACCCTTGGCCTGCCAATGAACCTCGACGCCTGGGACGGCTTCCCTGCTGCCCGCGAGCGTCTCTACGCCTCCGTCGCGAAAACCGATGCCCGTCTGGTGACACTCGCTGGCGATACGCACACCGCCTGGGCCAACACGCTGTACGACGCAGACGGCGCGCGCCGCGGTGTCGAGTTCGGCTGCACCTCGATCACTTCACCGGGTACGGGTTCGGTGATCAAGGACGTTCCGGAACTCGGGAAACTCTTCTCCGACGCCAACAAGGAAGTTGAGTGGCACGATCCGTTCGGTCACGGCTACATCCTCGTCACGCTGACGCCAGAGACGGCTGTGGGAGAATACAAGAAAGTCTCCGACATCATCGGCACGGACTGGACGCTTGAATCGGTGTCCACCTGGAAAGCCGTTCCGGAAGACAAAGGCGTATCGCGCCTGATGCCAGCCTAGTCGAGCAGTCCGGCGAGGCCCTGACGACCTCCGTCGAGACGCAAGGTTTCGCCCGTGATGATGGCGGCTTCCGGCGATGCCAGGAATGCTGCCGCATCCGCGATCTCATCGGCCAGCGCCGCCCGGCCCAGCGGCGTGCGCTTGCCGGTCCAGCTTTCCATCTTCTCCTCGCGCGGCCGGATCGCGACGATGGCGTTCACACGAATGCCCGCCTCGGCAAGGTCGAGAGATCCGGCCCGCACCACGCCCAGAACGCCCGCCTGCGTCACCGATTCAGTAAAACGCCCCGGCATGGTGGCAATGGCGGAATAAGACAGCACGAACGTGACCGTGCCGCGCTGGCGGATACGCTCAACGCCGGAAGTCGGAAGATCATCCTGCTCCAGGATGCGCTCAGCGAAGACTTTCAACGACTGCGCCGCGCCGCGGATCGTCCTGGAGAGCGCCTTGTCGAATTTTTCCTGGGCAAAATCATGAATCGTGTCCGGCTGGTCAATGCTCGGGATGACCACGAGATTGTCGATCCGGCCAAAGCCCTCAACGGCGGCGGCCACGGCATTGCGCAGGCCAAGACGCGTGTGCAGGTCCCCAAGGTGCAGTAGCACTTTTTCCGGCATCGCGTTCTGCGCTGTCAGCAGGCGGTCGCCGCTGGAATCGGCTGCGAGCACGTTGTGGCCAAGCTCGTTGAACCGGCGCGCAACAGCATCGCCGACTTCGCGGCCAAGCCCCAGAATCGCAGTGACAGGCATGCCCACGGCGATCAGCCCTCATCCGTTGTGCGAACAGAGCGCAGATCGTCACCGAGGACCGTGAGACGGTCATTCAGCCTGTGGGCGGCTGCCAGCAATTCGGTCAGAAGCCGCACCACGAGGAACAGAAAGCCAAGCGCGACAAACGCCCCCAGCGTTTCGACAAAAGCGCCGAGGAAATGGCCGGTAAAGAGGCGGCCAAGGCCGCGCAGAATGGCGAGGAGCGCGGCGGCCGCCAGTAGTAGATTGAAAACACCTGCTGCCTGGCGCACGACGCCGAGGCTCAGGGCTTTGTCCTGATCGAAAATATCTCGCATGGAGCCGGTCCTTTCGCCTGCTTCATCAGACGGCGAAAAGGACCGGAGTCCACTCAGCCGTCAGCTGGCTTCAAGCCATCGCAGCTCTTCTTTAATCTTGAGTTTCTTTCGCTTCAGGTCTTTCAGCTGGAGTGTGTCTGCGGCGGGGCGTTTTTCTTCTTCTTCAATTTTCTGATCGAGCTGACGATGTTTGTTGGCGAGCTCACTGATCCGACCCTGTAGCGACATGTGTGTCTCCTTCTGCTTGTTAAGTAGCTGTGTCTTAACAGCAACACTTAAGCACACTGCGATGATGCCGTCACCCTGATCTCGAATGAATCCTCTTTAACAATCCGGACCGCTTCAACTGTGAGCAGAACGTCCGGCTTTCCTGTTTGATTTCTGAGCAAACATGGCCTGATCGGCCCGCGCAATCAGGTGTTGAGCGTCCTCACCGGGCTGCCAGGCGACAACGCCGCAGGAGACGCCGATGCGCAGGCCCTGAGACTCTGCATCGTCCGCGCCGCGCACGGTCAGGGCATCAATCCGCTCGGTCAGCTGAAGCGCCTTGCGCTCGGAATCCCCAAGCGTGGCCTGCGAAAGAACGATTCCGAACTCGTCCCCGCCCAGCCGTCCTACAATGTCTGTATCCCGGGTCAGACTGAGCAGGATCTCCGAGACTTTCAGCAGAACCGCATCGCCGGTGGCGTGGCCATAAATGTCGTTAACCGGCTTGAAATGGTCGAGATCGGAGAAAATCAGGCAGAGCGGCGTGCGGAAACGCGTCGCCAGCGCGATCTCCCGGCGCACTTCGCGCTCAAAGGCCCGGCGGTTGAACATCGGACAGAGCGCATCATTGTCGGCCAGCAATTCGGCCTCCGACAGGGACGCGCGCGCCTCTGAAAGTTCTTCGCGCAGGGCAATCACTTCATCGCACAGGGCCTCGATGGCCGCCCGTGTCTGACGGTCGAGGCCCGCCAGTTCGACGCCCAGAATATCGGTCAGCGCCCGCCGCCGGTCTGCCTGAAGGGTGAAGCCGTCATCCGCCATTTGCTGAAGATACGCCTTCCGGAGGGGCTTGTGGAGCAAGTTCTCCAGACAGGCGGCAGTTGACGGGGCAAGCCGCCTGCATATGGTGCGCGGTTTCCGCGAGCGAGGAAGCCATGGCGACAAGCGATTCCCCCAAGGTTGGCATCATTATGGGCAGTCAGTCCGACTGGCCGGTGATGAAGGAAGCCGCTCGCCTGCTGGACGAACTTGGCGTGCCCTATGAGGCCCGGATCGTTTCGGCCCACCGCACGCCGGACCGGCTCGTCTCCTATGCGAAGGGCGCGAAAGCACGCGGCCTGAAAGTGATCATCGCGGGCGCGGGCGGGGCAGCCCACCTGCCCGGCATGACCGCCGCCATGACCCCCCTGCCCGTTCTGGGCGTCCCGGTTCAGTCCAAGACGCTGTCAGGCCTCGACAGCCTGCTCTCGATTGTCCAGATGCCGCGCGGTGTGCCGGTTGGTACGCTCGCCATCGGCGAAGCAGGCGCGGTGAATGCCGGCATCATGGCCGCCTCCATCGTGGCGCTGGAAGACGACAGCGTTGCAGCAAAGCTCGACGCCTATCGCGCCGCGCAGACCACCAGTGTGGGGGAGACGCCAGAGGGATGACCCCTGTCGCTCCAGGCAGTGTGATCGGGATTCTTGGCGGCGGCCAGCTGGGCCGCATGCTGGCGAACGCTGCCCAACGCCTCGGCTTCGATGTCGACATTTATTGCCCGGAGGCCGTCGCCCCGGCGGCCCGCGCCTGCAGACGCCATTGGCAAGGCGCCTATGACGACACGGCATTGCTGACCGAATTCGCCAAGGCCTGCGATGTCGTCACGCTGGAATTCGAGAACATTCCCGTCGCCGCAACCGAGATCATCGAAGCCACCGGCACGCACCTTTTTCCCGGCGCGAAATCGCTGGCCGTGTCGCAGGACCGGGCCGACGAGAAGGCGTTCCTGAACGGGATTGGCATTGCGACAGCAGACTATCGCGTGATCGACTCAGACCTCGACATTGCCCCGGCCCTGCTTGAGCTGGGCGGAACGGGCCTCCTGAAGACCCGCCGCGAAGGCTATGACGGCAAGGGCCAGGCCTGGATCCGCTCGCCGCACGATATCGCCACCGCCTGGGCCGATGTGCTGGGCGCGCCCTGCGTTCTGGAAGCCGGAATTGCCTTCGAGCGGGAAATTTCCGTCCTCGTAGCCC
This sequence comes from Hyphomonadaceae bacterium BRH_c29, assembly GCA_000961695.1. Taxonomy (GTDB): domain Bacteria; phylum Pseudomonadota; class Alphaproteobacteria; order Caulobacterales; family Hyphomonadaceae; genus Hyphomonas. Next base: position 19,448 of record LADW01000094.1, on the reverse strand, counting down.
GCTCCAGCCGGGGCGAAACGGCAACCTGGGCCCCGCCGCATAATGTGCACCGGGACGGCATCCTGGCCATTTCCAGCGTCCCCTCTGGCCTGCCGCACGATGTCGAACAGGCCGCCCGCGCGCAGGCGATCCGGCTGGTGGATGCGCTCGGCCATGTCGGCGTGCTGGCACTGGAACTGTTCGTGCTGCCGGACGGGCGCCTGATCGCCAATGAATTTGCGCCGCGCGTGCACAATTCCGGTCACTGGACGCCGGAAGCCTGCCAGACGGGCCAGTTCGAACAGCATATCCGCGCCATCTGCGGCTGGCCGCTGGGCGATACGCGTCGCCTGTTCGATGCTGAAATGGTGAACCTCATCGGCGAAGCTGGCCTTGTGGACCCGGATAAACTCTCCCCCGGCGACGTGCTGACCCTCTATGGCAAGCACGAGGCCCGGCCCGGCCGCAAAATGGGCCACATCACCCGCCGCCTGAACCCCCGGAAGGACTGACCCATGCTGCTCCCCGTCTCGACCTGGCAAGACATCGAATCCTGGCTGAAGACATCCCGCACCATCGTGATCCCGATCGGATCGATGGAACAGCACGGCCCGAACGGCTTTATCGGCACGGACGCCCTCTGCCCGGAAATCATCGCCCGCCATGCCGAAGCGCAGGCACCGGACGACATTCTTGTCGGTCCGACTTTCTCGGTCGGCTGCGCACAGCACCATCTGGGCTTTCCCGGCACGATTACTTTGCGCCCGACCACGATGATTGCAGCCATGGCCGACTGGACCGAAAGTCTGATGCGGCACGGCTTTGAACGGATCTACTGGCTGAACGGCCATGGCGGGAACATTGCCACGATCGAGGCGGCATTTTCCGAAATCCATTCGCGCCGCAGCTTTGACCCGCGCGGCGCCGACAACCGGCCCGGCCTGACACTGAAACTGCGCAACTGGTGGGATTTTGCTCCCGTCATGCGCCTCTGCAACGAGCTTTACCCGACCGGCCATGGCAGCCACGCCACTGCCTCCGAAGTTTCGGTCACCTATTTCGGCTATCCGGATCGCGCCCGGCCGGACGTGGAAATGAGCCCGAAGATCGCGCCGAACGGCAAGATCGGGGATGCCGTGCAATACCGCCGCGACTTTCCGGATGGCCGCATTGGCTCAGACCCGACGCAATCGAATGCCGAAGACGGCCGCAAGATCGTCGAAGCCTCGGCTGCAGCGGTTCTGGAAGAGGTCAAACGCTTCGCCTCGTAACCCAACATTACTGAGAGCGTAATTTTCCGGACTCTGGCCAGATGCCGAGAAGGGCGGTATCAAAACGCTCCCCGGAAAGAGGCAGCTGAACCAGAGAATGCTCGACATTCGCAATCTGGAAAAATCCTTTGGCGCCAAGCGCGCTGTGCAGGGCGTTTCCTTCACTTTGGCAAAAGGCACGGTGCTGGGATTTCTCGGCCCGAACGGGGCTGGCAAATCCACAACCATGCGCATGATTGCCGGCGTGCTGGAGCCTGACAGCGGCGATGCGCTGATCAATGGCAAGTCCATCGTATCGAACCGGCGCGATGCGCAGGCTGCGCTCGGCTACCTGCCCGAAGGCGCGCCGCTCTACGAGGACATGACCCCGCCGGAATTCCTCAATTTCATGGCCGCCGCCCGCCGGATCGAGCGTGGCAAACGCAAGGACGCCGTCGAACGCGCCATTGCCGACGCCCGCATCACAACCGTCTCCGGCCAGCGCATCGGAGCGCTCTCCAAAGGCTACCGCCGCCGCGTGGGGCTGGCAGGCGCAATCCTGCACGACCCGCCTGTCCTGCTGCTGGATGAGCCGACCGATGGCCTCGACCCGAACCAGAAGCGTGCCGTGCGCGCCCTCATCGCCCGTATGGCTCCCAACAAGGCGATCCTCATCTCCACCCACACGCTGACCGAAGTGCCCGCCATGTGCACCCGCGCCATTGTGGTCGACCGGGGCCGCATCGTCGCCGATGGCACGCCCGAGGAGCTCTCCCGGAAGTCAGACGACGGATCGCTGGAAAGCGCCTTCATGCGCCTGACCGATCAGGCAGAGGCAAACTCGGCATGATGGATCTTTTACGCCAGCAGATGGGCGGCTTCAGCGCGACCTACCGGCGCGAACTCGGCGCCTATTTCGCCACGCCCATGGCCTATGTCTTCCTGGCCGTCTTCCTGCTCGCGCTCGGCGTGTTCACCTGGGAAGCGGGCAACTTCTTCGGCGCGGGCTCGGCTGACCTTGCCACTTTCTTTGTCTGGCATCCCTGGCTCTACATGATCTTCCTGCCTGCGCTGGCCATGCGTCTCTGGGCGGACGAAAGAGGCGCCGGTACGGATGAGCTGCTGCTCTCCCTGCCCCTTGGCATGCCGGGCCTTGTTCTGGGCAAGCTCTGCTCGGCCTGGACGGTGGCCGGCGTTGGCCTGCTGCTGACCTTCCCGATGTGGATCACGGTGAATTACCTCGGCTCCCCGGACAATGCCGCCATCGCGCTCACCTATCTGGTCAGCTTCCTGATGGCAGGCGCATACCTTTCCATCGGCGCCGCCGTCTCGGCCCTGACCGGCAGCCAGGTGACGGCCTTCGTGATCAGTGTTCTGATCGCCTTCGCCTTCACGGCAGCCGGCTGGCCGCTGGTGCTCTCGACGGTCAAATCCATCTTCGGAACAGGCTTCGCTGACCTCGTGGCGCAGTTCTCGTTCCTGACGCAATTTGAAGGCGCCCAGCGCGGCGTGCTGGAACTCAGGTCTGTCGTGTTCTTCCTCGGCTTCACCAGCTTCTGGGCCATTCTCAATGGCCTCTGGGCCGCGCGTCAGAGGCTTGGCTGAGATGAAATCACGGCATTACCTCATCGCCGCAACGGCGCTCGTCTCCGTCATTTTCGTGGCGGGAAACCTGCTTGCGCAAAAAGTCCTGACCGGCGCGCAGATCGATTTCACCGAGAACCATCTCTACTCGCTGTCGAAGGCGACCCGGCACACGCTGTCTGACATTGCCGAGCCGGTGGACATCACGCTCGTCTATTCCCGCAGCGTCGGACAGGACTATCCCGCCGTCCGGGCCTATGCCGCGCGAGTACGCGAATTGCTGCAGGCCTACGAATCCCAATCCGGCGGACGGGTCCGCGTACGCGAGATCGACCCCACCCCATTCTCTCCGGCAGAAGACGAAGCGCTGGCAGCCGGTATCACCGCGATTGATACCAATGGTGACGACCCGCTCTATTTCGGCGTCATCGGCCACAACACGATCGACGACCAGCGCGTCATCCCCTTCCTCGCGCCGGAACGCGAAGTCTCGCTGGAATACGACCTGACCCGCATGGTCGCCCGGCTCGATGATCCGGACCCGCCGCGCGTCGGCATCCTCACCACGCTGCCGGGCATGTCCGCGCCGGGCGGTGAAGGTGGCTATACGCTGCTGCAGGACATTTCCCGTTCCTTCGAAATTGTCCCCATCAGTGACCAGTTCCAGTCGATCCCACAGGATCTCGACGTGTTGCTCGTTGCGCACCCGCCCGCTCTTTCAGCAAGACAGGAATGGCTGATCGACCAGTTCGTGCTGCGCAAGGGCCGCGCCGTCTTCCTGGTTGATCCCGCAGCCAAGACGGCCGTCGGCCAGGGCATGTTCGACATGTCTTCAGCGGAAGCCCAATCCGACCTCGGCCTGCTTGGCAAAGCCTGGGGCGTTTCCCTGTCGCGGGATGCCGTGGCTGACGCCGCCGGCGCGCTGCCCGTGCCGGTCAATCTTGGCGATGGCCGCGTCGAGGAACAGGCGCACCCCCTCTTCATCGCAGCGCCTGCTGGCGACATGAACCAGGACGACCTGATCACCGCTGATCTCAGCCGCGCGGTGAATTTCGGGGCGCCCGGCGCGCTGGTCGTGTCTGACCTTCCCACGGGCATCACCTTCTCTCCCCTGATCGAGACCGGCCCCAGCCCCTCTTATATCGATGCAGACCGCGCGGTGCGGGACATGACGCCGTCGGACACGCTGAAATCCTATCAGACCCAGCCGGGACCGCTCGTTCTGGCGGGTCGGCTGTCCGGCCACCTGACGACGGCCTTCCCTGCCGGCGCACCCGCGCTGGAGGAGCCCTCCGATCCGGTCATGGCCGAGCTTGCCCGCGCGGATGCCGCCAATGCACCGCCGCACATCTCCGCCAGTGAAACCGATGCGGAGCTTGTCTTCATCGCTGACGTCGACTTCATCGCCGACGATTTCTACATCGTGCCTGGTCGTAACATCGTGGTGGCCGACAATGGCGCGCTGGTGCTGAACGCGCTCGACGCGCTTGCAGGCGGCGGTGAGCTGTCGCGGCTCCGCTCACGTGCGGCGAGCCTTCGCCCCATGACCCGGATCGACAAGATGCGATCTTCGGCAGAAGCGATCTATTTCCGCCAGCAGGCCGAACTGGAAGCCAGCCTCAAGGAAGCACAGAGCCGGATGGAAGAGCTGCAGGCCATCGGATCGACCGACGGCTTCTTCCAGGGCGACGCCGAGGCTGACCTCACCGACGAAGAGCGCACCGAGCTGTCTGGCCTGCGAACCCGGATCGTGTCCCTGCGCGGCGAACTCCGCACCATTGAGCGGGACTACCGCCATGATATCGACCGGATGGAAGCCACGCTGAAAGCCATCAATATCTGGGGCGGGCCGATCCTGATCGCGCTGGCTGGTCTTCTCGTCTGGCGCCGGCAGCAGATCCGCGCGCGGAGGGATGCATGACCGACGTCCGCGCCCGCCTGCGCGACACGCGCCTGAAGATCCTGGCCGCGATTACCGTCGCCCTGACGCTGATGGCGGTGGTGGCGCATATCGATTTCAATAATGGCCCGGCTCAGGATGGACGGGCCGGACAGCCGGTCTTGCCGGGGTTCGCTGCCATCCGCGCCGATGCCGCGGAAATCCGGGTGACGCTGGCCGACGAATCCTATCGCCTGCTCAACGGCAAGGATGGCTGGACGCTGGAAGGCACGCATGGCTATCCGGTCCGCGCCGACCGGCTGGCCGATCTCGCTACCGGCCTCAGCGAGCTGACTTGGGGCGAAGCGCGCACGCGTGACCCCGACAAACTGAACCGGGTCGGTCTCGGTGACCCGCACAAAGGGGGCACAGGCGCCCTTGTTGAGATCGCGGATGACACCGGCAGGATCACCGCTGCGGTCATAACAGGGCGCAAAGGCGAGCACCTCTACGCCCGCCGCCCGGACGAAATGCAGGCCTATCAGGTCACAGGCGATCTGCCGCCCCTCTACAATCGCGATGCCTGGCTTGATCTGAATATCCTTGAAGTCAGCCCCGATGCCGTCTCCGCCGTGCGCATCTTCGACCGCTATGGCGAAAGCCTTTACTTACAACGCTCTGTGGGCACGAGCGAGCGCAGCTTCCGTCCGGGGCCACCCTATCAGGACTTCCGCCTGATCAGCCGAATTGCCGCCTCCACCCCGGCGCTGGCGCTGACACGGTTCCAGCCAATCGGCGTGAAACCGGCAGCGGATCTGTCGACCAAGCCGGTCGGGCGCCACATCACCGAGACGCATGACGGGCTGGAAGTGGAAGTACTTCCCTATCGCGAACCGGACGGCTTTTTCGTCACCCTGCGCGCGGTGGAGGCAGGCGAAGGCGCCCATCGCGGCAGCACGATCAACGAAAAGGCGACCGGCTGGGCGTTCGAATTGTCCGAATATGACTGGAATGATTTCACGCCGACCGTGGGATCGATTGTCCGGCCACCTGAAATCGCTATACCGGAAACGCCCTGATTAACGCGCTTCGGGCGCGTCCAGCGGCAGTGTGGCGAAGACCGTGCCGAAGCCGGCTTCCTGAACAATCACGGCACAATGAGCCTGACAGGGTGGCAACGTGATCTGCGTGCGACCACCGAGCCACGGACCGAGGGCCGTTACACGCGTCACCGGATGGATCATGTCGGTCGTGTTGTCGTCGCCGTCCAGATAATCGACATACCAGATATCGGTCAGGCCGGTCGTCGTGCCGGAGAGTTCAATTGTGTCGTCTGACTTGCGGACGAGACGCACATTCTTCTGCGGTTCCTGTTTTGCCTTCGAGATCGAAGAATCGACCTTGCCAGGCTTGTTCCCGGGGCATTGCTCGGTGCCATTATAGACCGTCTGCGGCGTGTAAGGTCCGCGCAGCTTGAACCGGTCGACATAGCCGCGCTGGCGTTCCTTGGACTCGCCCATCGCCATGGGGTCCTTTTTGCCGAGATAGTCCCAGTAATCGACCGACCAGGTCAGGATCAGCACGTCGTCGCGCGCCTCCTCCACCTTTTTGAGGGTCTTGTGTGCCGAAGGACAGGCCCGGCAATTCTGCGAAGCAAACAGCTCGACCAGAACAGGCGACTCCGCCGTGGCCACAGGTGCGGCAAACGGTGACAGGACAAAAAGGGCTGCAAGCAGGCGTTTCATGGAGCTTCTGTATAGATCAGCCTTGTCCACACAATACAATCACAGCGGTGTGAGGGCTGCAAAAAACCCCCACAGCGCCGGGCTGCGGGGGTTCTTCTAAGGTCTCTAAACGGCGCCTCAGGCGTCGCCGCGCGCCAGATTCCGCAACACATAGTGCAGGATGCCGCCATTGCGGTAGTAATCCAGCTCGTTCTCGGTATCGATGCGCACCACCGTGTTGGCGGTGAAGCTCGTGCCGTCTTCGCGCGTGATCTGCACTTCCACGGCCTGGCGCGGCTTGATCTCGTTGATGCCTTTGATCGTCACCTGCTCCTTGCCGGTCAGGCCGAGCGTCGCGGCGCTCTCCCCTTCGGCAAATTCCAGCGGCAGGACGCCCATGCCGATCAGGTTCGAGCGGTGGATCCGCTCAAAGCTGCCGGCGATCACGGCGCGCACGCCGAGCAGAACGGTGCCTTTTGCAGCCCAGTCGCGTGACGAACCGTTACCATAGAGGTCGCCCGCGAAGATCACCAACGGCGTGCCCTCGGCCTCATATTTCATGGCGGCATCATAGATCGCCATCTGCTCGCCATCCGGATAATGGACCGTCACGCCGCCTTCGACGCCCGGCACCATCTGGTTCTTGATGCGGATATTGGCGAACGTGCCACGCATCATGACTTCATGATTGCCACGGCGCGAGCCGTAGGAGTTGAAGTCCAGCGGCGAGACCTGGTGTGCCTGCAGGTAGACGCCAGCCGGGCTGGACGCCTTGATCGAACCGGCCGGGGAGATGTGGTCGGTCGTGATCGAGTCGCCAAACACGGCCAGAACGCGGGCGTTCTCGACATCGGTCGGGGCGTCGACATCCAGGCTCATGCCTTCGAAATAAGGCGGGTTCTGAACATAGGTCGATCCCGGCGGCCAGCTATAGGTCTGGCCACCCGAAACTTCGATGCCCTGCCAGTGCTCGTCGCCTTTGAAGACGTCGGAATAGCGCTCAGCGAACATTTCCGGGGTCACGGCTTTGGCCATGATCTCGGCAATCTCGTGCGAGCTTGGCCAGATGTCTTTCAGGAAGACGTCTTTGCCATCCTTGTCCTTGCCGATGGCGTCGGTGCTCAGGTTGATGCGCAGCGAACCGGCAATCGCGTAGGCCACAACCAGCGGCGGCGAGGCGAGATAGTTCGCCTTGATGTCCGGACCGATCCGGCCTTCGAAGTTGCGGTTACCCGAGAGAACCGAGCAGGAGACGAGGTCGCCGTCTGCAATCGCCTTGGCGAGCGGCGCATCCAGCGGACCGGAGTTCCCGATACAGGTGGTGCAACCATAGCCGACCAGGTTGAAGCCCAGCGCGTCCAGATCTTCGGACAAGCCAGCCTTGTCCAGATAGTCGGTCACGACCTGCGATCCGGGCGCCAGCGAGGTCTTCACCCAGGGCTTCCGGGTCAGGCCCAGTGCGCGGGCCTTCCTGGCCACAAGGCCGGCTGCGATCAGAACGGATGGGTTCGACGTGTTGGTGCAGGACGTGATGGCGGCGATGAACACGTCGCCGTGGGTGACAGTATAGTCTGCACCGTCCACGGAGATCGGCTCAGCGGCATCCGATGCCTTGCCGAATTCCTTCGCCATGGCGTCTGCGAAAGCCGTGTCGCCTTCGCACAGGAGCACGCGGTCCTGCGGGCGTTTCGGGCCGGAGATCGACGGCACAACTGCGCCGAGGTCGAGTTCCAGCGTGTCGGTGAAGATCGGCTCGGCCTGTTCCGGACGCCAGTAGCCTTGTGCCTTGGCATAGGCTTCGACCAGCGCAACGCGGTCAGCGTCGCGGCCGGTATTGGTGAGGTATTTGATCGTATCCTGGTCGACCGGGAAGAAGCCGCAGGTCGCGCCATATTCCGGAGCCATGTTGGAGATCGTGGCCTGGTCTTCCAGCGTCAGGTTCGAGAGGCCCGGGCCGTAGAACTCAACGAACTTGCCGACGACGCCCTTCTTGCGGAGCATCTGCACGACCGTCAGAACGAGGTCCGTCGCGGTTGCGCCTTCAGCCATCTTGCCGTCGAGGCGGAAGCCGATGACTTCCGGGATCAGCATGGAGACCGGCTGGCCGAGCATGGCAGCTTCAGCTTCGATCCCGCCAACGCCCCAGCCGAGAACCGACAAGCCGTTGATCATGGTCGTGTGCGAGTCGGTGCCGACGCAGGTATCCGGATAGGCAAAAGTCTCGCCGCCCTCTTCTTTCGTCCAGACTGTCTGGCCGAGATATTCGAGGTTCACCTGGTGGCAGATGCCGGTGCCCGGGGGCACAACGCGGAAATTCTTGAACGCGGTGGAGCCCCAGCGCAGGAACTCGTAGCGCTCCTGGTTACGCTGGTATTCGATCTCGACGTTCTTGGTGAAGCTGTTCGGACCTGCGAAGCTGTCGACCATGACCGAGTGGTCGATGACGAGGTCAACCGGGACCTGCGGGTTGATCGCATCTGCCGGAGCGCCGAGCTTCTTGGCGGCGTCGCGCATGGCGGCAAGGTCAACCACAGCCGGAACGCCGGTGAAGTCCTGCATCAGCACGCGGGCCGGACGGTAGGCGATCTCGTGATCGTCCTTGCCGCGGCTGTCGAGCCAGTTCTTGAAGGCGATGATGTCGGCCTTGGTGACCGTCTTGCCGTCCTCGAAGCGCAGCATGTTTTCCAGGAGGACTTTCAGCGATGCCGGCAAGCGGGAGACATCGCCCAGCCCGTTCGCGGCAGCTGCCTCGATCGAGTAATAGGAATAGGTCTTGCCAGCGGCAGTCAGAGTGCGTTTCGAATTAAAGCTGTCGAGGGACGGCATAAGAGGGCAACCTCGCGTCTTGGTGTGAATCCGGGGCTGCCCGGCGGAAGGGGGCAGCGCGTGCCCGTCTCATATAAGGCTGTGGCCGCCGACGCAATCAGGACAAAGGGACTATCCTGCAGCGCCTGAGCGGATAAAACGGGCCTGCAAACAGGCTTGTAGGAGATCCTGATGTCCCGGTTCGCGTCATATCAACCGCTTTTGCGCCGATTTCGGCGCAGGAATGCGTGCTGACCGGCGTGGCCAGCCCCCTCCTCTCAGCCAGCGGCCTCGGCATGATTCGAGGCGAACGTGTCCTGTTTACAGGCATCGGCCTGTCCGTTGAGGCAGGCCAGAGCGTCGTCCTGCGCGGCTCGAATGGCGCCGGGAAGACGACATTGCTGCGTATCCTGGCCGGCCTGACCCGTCCGGAGGCGGGAGAAATCACCCGGAATGGCGCGCATCACTGGTTCGCCCACCGCGAAGGGCTGAAGCCCCACGAAACGCCGCGCACCCATCTCGCCCTCTGGGCAAAAGCCTGGGGTTCCAGCGTAAATGTCGACGATGTGCTGGCCCGGATGAGCCTGAAACGCCCCGCTGATGTGCCCGCGCGCTACCTGTCTGCAGGTCAGCGTCGCCGCACCGCCCTTGGCCGCCTTCTGCTGGAAGACCGGCCCATCTGGCTGCTGGACGAGCCCTATACCGCGCTTGATTCCGAAGGCCGGGCGCTGGTTCTGGAACTGATTGATCATCACCTAAGTAATGGCGGCGGCATTATTGCGGCCATTCACGGCGAATCCGGCTTCGTTCCGGCGAATGAGGTCGTGCTGTGAGCCCAGCCCCCATCTTCTCGGCCTTCCGGCAAGCACTCGGCGAGGCCTGGGCTGGCGGCGCAGGCGCGCTGTTGCCACTGGGTTTTTTTGCCGGCGCGGCCGTTCTGGTCCCCCTCGGCATCGGAACGGACCCCGCCACGTTGCGGGCTGTCGGCCCGGGCATCCTCTGGGTCGCCCTGGCGCTCTCCAGCCTCGTGACGCTGGAACGCATCTTCCAGGCGGATACGGAGGACGGCGCGCTGGACCTCTGGCTGCAAACGGGCGCTCCGGCCTCGGCCATCGCAGGGGCCAAGACATTCGCACATTGGCTGGCCGCAGGCCTGCCGCTGGCCCTCATTTCCCCGCTCCTTGCCCTGATGTTCCAGGCGGAGGCCTCAGCTGACCTGCTGCGCAATGCCGCACTCTACGGGCTGGGCGGGCTGGCCTTCTACTTCTGGGGCGGCGTCGGGGCTGCGCTTTCCGCCACGGTGCGACGCGGCGGCCTGTTGATCAGTCTGATTGCCTTGCCCCTTTATGTGCCAACGGCAATTTTCGGAGCGCTTGCCATGACAGATGCCCCCGGCAGTGACAGTGCGCCCCTTTTCCTGGCGGCCTCTACCCTGTTTGCTCTGGCGGTGGCACCCTTTGCCATGGCTGCAGCGCTGCGCTTGGCGGCAGACTGACGGAAAGGTACGAAATCTCATGTTTTCCTGGTTCGCCAATCCCCTTCGCTTCATGCGCCTGTCGAACTGGCTGGCGCCGGTCTGTTACGTCCTGGCAGCCCTGCTGATCGGCTGGGGCCTTTGGCAGGGCCTCTGGATTGTTCCGAAAGATGAATATCAGGGCGGCGACATCATGCGCGTGATGTTCGTCCACGTGCCCGCCGCCTGGCTCGCCATGGCCAGCTATATGGCAATGGCTGCCATGAGCTTTGTCTGGTTCATCTGGCGCCATGAAGTGGCCGACATTGCCGCGAAATCCATCGCCCCGCTGGGCGCTGTCTGGACCGCCATATGCCTTGCCACCGGCTCGATCTGGGGCAAGCCGACCTGGGGAACCTGGTGGCAATGGGACGACGCGCGGATGATGTCCGTCCTCTTCATGTTTTTTCTTTTCCTTGGCTACATGGCCCTGCGCGCCTCGATGGATACGCGCCAGAAGGCCGCCCGCGCCGGAGCGATCCTGGCCATGGTGGGCGCGATCAACGTGCCGCTGATCAAGTTCTCGGTCGAGATGTTCACCTCCCTGCACCAGAATGCGAGTGTGATGACGGCTGATGGCCCGAAAATGGCCGCCGTCTATCTCTGGCCCCTCCTCGCCAGCGCCCTCGGCCACACGTTCCTTTTTGCCGGTCTCGTGCAAACGCTGATGCGAGCCGAAATTTGGGACCGACGCACCGCCAAGGCGAATGCAAAATTGATGGCTGAGGGCTGATCCATATGCTGCCGGACTTCGACAAGAACGCCGCTTTCATCTGGGCCTGTTTCGCGATCGGGGCGGGCAGCCTGTTTGTGACAATCCTGATCGTCACGCTGCGGGCCCGGGCCGCGCGCGCTGCCATGACCCGCGCTGAGGCCCGTTTGCGCGGGGATGACGCGGCATGAAACCCTGGCTCGCAGCCGTTCCGGTGGCCGCCCTCGTCCTGTTTGCGGGTCTTGCGGGCTGGGAACTCAGCCATCCCGATAAAGGTGACTTCGAACGCGTCTCCCGCGCCGCGCCGACGCGCAGTTTTGAGCGCCTGGATGGCGGCACGATCAGCTTTGCATCGCCGCCGGGTGGACAGGCGGTTGTGGTGAACCTGTTTGCCAGCTGGTGCGCGCCCTGCGTGGCCGAACATCCAATGCTTGTGGCCCTCGGCGAAGCCCATCCCGGACAGGTCTACGGTGTGCTGTACAAGGATACGCCGGCAAACGGACGGAAATTCCTGTCGGAACTCGGCAATCCATATACCGATATCGCAATGGACCCGAACGGGCAGGGCGGACTGGATTTCGGATTGACCGGCGTGCCGGAAACGTTCGTGATCTCAAGCGAAGGCGAGATTCTCGAACATATTGCCGGTCCTCTCACGGAAGACTCGGTGAAGCGGGTGGGCGAGGCGCTCGCGGCGCCCCGCCCGTAACCCGTAAATTCAATTATTTCTTTTTGGCTTTTGCGGCCGGCTTCTTGGCTGGAGCCTTTTTCACTGCGACTTTCGGTGCAGCAGCAGCCTTGGCAGCCTTTTTCGGGGCGGCTTTCTTCGGTGCAGCAGCTTTTTTCACGGCTGGCTTCGGTGCGGCGGCCTTTTTCGGCGCAGCAGCTTTCTTGGCAGCCGGCTTCTTAGGAGCGGCGGCTTTCTTGGCAGCCGGAGCTTTCTTCGGTGCCGGAGCAGCTTTCGGTGCAGCAGCCTTCTTAGGCGCAGCGGCTTTCGGTGCTTCTTCTTCAGCGAGGCCAACCAGGCCAGACATCAGAGCGTCCTGCTTCACTTTCGGAAGCGCAGCAAAGAGGGCCGAGTCAGCAGCAGCGACAGCCGGAAGAGCTTTATCGAGCGCTTTTTTGCCTTTGGCCGTCAGCGTCACGGATTTTGCGCGCGCATCGGTCTTGGAGCTGGCGCGTTTGATCAGGCCACCGGCTTCCATGCGTGCGACCATGTCAGCGAGGGTCGAGCGGTCGATACCGGTTGCGTTGACGAGGTCAGACTGGCTGGCGCCGTCATTGCCGTCGAGGGCAGCGAGCAGCGAGAACTGGCGCAGCGTGATGCCAGCGGTTTTCAGAGCCTTGGCGCTGTGGTTGGCAGCAGCCTGCTGAGCACGGTGCAGCAGGTGGCTGGGCGAAGCGTTGAGATTGAATGCCATTTTGGTTTACCTTTCGAGGGATGATGTAACTAGTTCGGCGGCGGGCCCACCCACAAGCCCCCTAAAGCAGAGGCCCGTGTGCGGATCAATACCCCTCTCCTATAACGCGATTGGATAACAACCGATGACGGATCAATTAGCGAATCCTTTCATTTCGCCCCTTTTTGACATGAAAGTGCCCCCTGGAGACGATAAAATGCGGCGAGTCTGCTCGCATTGCCATTTTATAGACTACGTAAATCCCAAAATCGTCGCTGGGTCGGTTGTCACAAAAAACGGGCAAATATTGCTCTGCCGACGCGCAATTGAGCCCCGAAAAGGTTACTGGACGCTCCCGGCCGGTTTTATGGAAGTCGGTGAAACGGTGGAAGATGCTGCCCGCCGCGAAGCCCAGGAAGAGGCGTGCGCGGATATCCGGATCGAACAGTTACTTGCGGTTTACTCTGTTCCCCGCATCGCGCAGGTCCAGGTCATGTTCCGTGCCACGCTGGAATCGGACATCGCGGCGGGTCCGGAAAGTGAGGAAGTCGGTCTGTTTGACTGGAAAGACATCCCCTGGTCAGAGCTCGCCTTCCCGACTGTTGTCTGGGCGCTGACGCAATATTCAGAGACCCGGCATCTGCCCATATTCCCGCCGTACGCGAATCCTCCGGGAACCGCGAAGCTCACACACTAGGCGTCCGGTGCTTCGGCTGCCTCTGGCTCTCTCAGGTGCTTCAGCGTATAGGGGACGTTCAGCGCGCCGAACAGAAAGAACAGACCCATATTTCCGAGCTTCCAGTTCGCCCAGACATCTTCGGCATTCTTCGCACCGAAGGTCAGACCGAGAAACTCATAGCTGCCCGCGGGCGCAATCGGAATACCGAGCAGAACAAGTGGATGGTCGAGCCCCGGCGCATAGGTGCGCCAGAGATATTCGTTCCAGAGTGCCATGACGATGAAGAAAAAGCCCCAGCGGATCGCGAGCGTGCGCCAGGCTTCATCAGGCAGATCAAACACATTGCTGAAAAGCGTTTGCCAGAAGTTGCGGCCAAACATGATTGGTATAAGGATTATTCCGGCCATCACAAACTGCTGAATCGTTGGCTTTACGTAGATAAAAGCCTTCTCCTGCAGAAGAATTCCGATCAGTCCAAAACCACCGACAATCCCGGACGAAAGCAAAAGCATCGGCGACACGCGCTGCCCGCGAAGCGTCTGGTGCACAATCACGCCAAGCATCAGCGCGATCAGAATACCGGTTGCCCAGTAAAGTGCGGTGTCCTTGCCGACCAGCCCGTCGAACAGGTTCACGCGGCGCAGTACATTATAGGTGAGCACAAATCCGATCGTGGGGATGAAGTCACCCCAGATCTGGTTGGCCTTGTCTGCGGCGGTGCCGACATCCTTGGAGAGTTTGGTCGTCTCGGTCATGACCTTCCTACGCACCATCCCTGCTTGCGGTTTCGTTAAACGCGCTGTCGCACGAAAAGGCGCACACGGCCAGCATCACGCCGCACCGGCCTGCATCAGGACAAGTCCGGTGGCCAGAACCGCCGCAGCAACGATCCGGCGTGCACCGAAATTCTCCTTCAGGAACCAGGCCGCCATCGCCGCCGCGAAGACCACGGATGTCTCGCGCAACGCGGTCACCATCGCCGCATCCGTCATCGTATAGGCGAAGATCGCCATGCCATATGACAGAGACCCGGCAATGCCACCCAGGATGCCGACGCGCAATTGCGGACGCAGTGTTGCGACATACCTTCCCCGGCGCTGCCAGAGAAAGACGAGCGTCACGCCGATCCAGTCGAGAAGAAACAGAATGATGACGAACGTCATCGGGTGCGGCATGGCCCGCGCCGCGCGTGTGTCGTTCACGGCATAAAGGCCGACGCCCACCGCCGTCAGCGCCGCCCAGAACAGCGCCTGCCGGTCGAGGCTCCGCCCTTCCCTGGTTGTCGCCGTTGGCAGAGCAAAGAAGAGTATGGAGAAGGACGCGCAGAAAAGGCCGATCGCCTGAAGCGGCGCAAGATGCTCGCTCAGCAGGAAAGTCGCAAAGCTCGCCGTTGCGAGCGGTCCCAGGCCCCGCATCACGGGATAGACGAGCGACAGGTCGCCCCGGTGCATCGCGCGGATGAGGCAGAACTGGTAGCTCCAGTGCGACAGCATGGATGCACCGATCAGCGCCAGTGTGACCCTGTTGAACGGCGGCATCGGGACGAACGGCACGAAGGGCAACACGGTCAGCGCCATCGTGACCTGCACAATCACCCGGCCCGTCAGAATATCACCACCGCGCTTCACCAACACATTGGTCGTCGCCACAGTGACTGCTGAGAGCAGACACAAGACGACTGGCACGAGTTCGTTGCTGGACATGCATTTTCCCGGTGGCGGCACCCGGCCCGTCTCATGCCCGAGTTTCCGAACCCTTTAAACTGCTGACGCGCGGTCAGGCTTTCACCGCCCCTGCCCCTCTGGCATCCTCGCGCAAAACATATTGGAGGAAACCATGGCGACCAGCGATCTGATCATCCGAGGCGGCACAATTGTCGACGGCACCGGCGCGGCCCCCTTCGAGGGCGACGTCGCTGTTTCCGGCGGGCACATCACGCAGATCGGCAAAGTTTCCGGCAAGGGCATCGAAGAACTCGACGCGCGCGGACAGGTCGTGACGCCCGGCTTTGTTGACATCCACACGCACTATGATGGTCAGGCCACATGGGGCGACGCGATCAGTCCGTCCTCTCTGCACGGGGTGACCAGCGTCGTCATGGGCAATTGCGGCGTGGGCTTCGCGCCGTGTCACCCGGCAGACCATGACCGCCTGATCCGCCTGATGGAAGGCGTCGAGGATATCCCCTTCCCCGTTCTGACCGAGGGCCTGCCCTGGAAATGGGAAAGCTTCCCGGACTATCTGGATTTCCTCTCGACCCGCCAGTTCGACACCGACATCGGCGCGCAGCTGCCACACGCGGCCTTGCGCGTCTTCGTCATGGGCGAGCGCGGCGCCAACCGCGAAGACGCGAGCGCAGAAGACATCGCCGCCATGAAGAAGCTCGCGAAAGAAGCTGTGCTCGCCGGCGCGCTGGGCTTCTCCACGTCGCGCACGCTCAACCATCGCACGTCAGACGGCCAGCCGACCCCGACGCTCACGGCCAGCGAGGCCGAGCTGATCGGGATTGCCGAAGGCCTGAAAGAAGCCAAATGCGGCGTGTTGCAGTTCGTCTCCGACTTCAACGATCCGCAGAAAGAAGCCGCCATGCTGCGCCGGATCGTCGAAGCGTCCGGCCGGCCGCTCTCGGTTTCGCTGGCGCAGGCCGATGTCGCGCCGGAAGGCTGGCGCGCCCTGCTTGGCGCCATCGAGGCGGCCTCAAATGACGGCTTGCCGATGCGGGCTCAGGTCGCCCCGCGCCCGGTCGGCGTGTTGCTTGGCCTGGAACTGACGCTGAACCCGTTCAGCGCGCATCCGTCCTATGCAGCGATTGCATCCCTTCCCTTCGCGGAACGCATTCAAACGCTGCGCAATCCGGAATTCCGCGCAAAGCTGCTCGCCGAAAAGCCGGAAACGGATAACCCGTTCCTGAAAGTCATGCTGCGCAGCTTCGGCAAGATGTTCCAGCTGTCTGATCCGGTGAACTATGAGCCAGGCCCGGAAAGCACGCTGGAATATATCGCGAGGGTACGCGGCACCAGCCCGGAAGCGGTTGCGCTCGACCTGATGCTGGAACGTGACGGGCACGGCATGCTCTACCTGCCCTTCCTGAATTATGCGCAGGGTTCGCTCGAGCCGATCCGCGCCATGCTGGAAAGTCCGGCCACCCTGCCCGGCCTGTCAGATGGCGGGGCGCATGTCGGCATGATCTGCGACGGCTCCTTTACCACAACCATGCTGACCCATTGGGTGCGCGACCGCACGCGCGGGCCAAAACTGCCGCTTGAATATCTCGTGAAACGCCAGTCTCAGGACACGGCCCAATGGATGGGCCTGCACGATCGCGGCGTGATCGCGCCGGGCTACCGCGCCGATCTCAACGTGATCGATGTCGCAAACCTGAAGCTGCACCTGCCGGAAGTTCAGTACGACCTGCCCGCAGGCGGACGACGGCTGATGCAACGCGCCTCCGGCTACACGGCCACGATCCTGAAAGGCCAGATCACGCACCGTGACGGCAATCCCACGGGCGCGAAGCCTGGCCGCCTCCTGCGCGGGGCGCAGACGCTGTCGACCGCCGCAATCGCTGCGGAATAGAGTGCCTTGTAAAGGTCACTTGACTTTGTAAAGTGTGCTGGCGATTATGTATTTGACTCACCCAAGCGAATCGAGATTCTATTTCCTGTCACTTGCAGTCGGGGCTGAAGGAAATAGGAGCCTCTTATGCAATCCATCATTTGCGCTGCGATTCAGGCGCGACAGACGCTGACCCTTTCGTACAAGGGAAGCCAGCGGACGGTTGAACCACACCTTCTTGGGTACGACTCGGACGGCGACCTGACACTGAGCGCATGGCAAGTGACAGGAACAAACCCGGGCTGGCGCGATTTTCATGTCGCCAAAGCAAGCGGGCTCTCCAAAGCTGGAGGAAATTTTGCAGGCCCGCGCCCGGGATATAACCCCAACGACTCAACGCTTCAGAGGATTGTGTGTCGCCTGTAGCGCAGTCACAAGGCATCGGCCATCGAGCGGGGCCACTGTGTAGTGCACAAGATGATAGATGATCTACGAACATAGGGGGGCCTCCATGTCCATGAACGCACATTGCCCAAACTGCGGACTGAGGTTCAAATCCAACATCATTTCTGTGTCCGGGACTGCCAAAGTAAGAATGTCCGGAAATCGAGTGAGCTGCCCGCGTTGCGGCGCGCTCGCTAATATTCAGGACGGAGAGTACGAATATCAAAATGGCGTTTTGGTAGCCTTACGGGCACTTGATGACCCCACACTCCGGTCTCTGGAACAGATTCTCG
Source organism: Hyphomonadaceae bacterium BRH_c29 (assembly GCA_000961695.1). GTDB lineage: Bacteria > Pseudomonadota > Alphaproteobacteria > Caulobacterales > Hyphomonadaceae > Hyphomonas. The sequence goes on along the minus strand of LADW01000094.1, from coordinate 1,631 downwards.
AACAGTTCAAATCGGAAGACAAAACGGCATCTGAAACCGTGGAAGCTATTCGAGCGGTTGCGCCAGAAGTTGGTGCAATTCTCGACAAAGTTGGCGACGGAAAGTACGCGCTTGCGGCCCTGATGTTCTTCGTATTGCTGTTGCTCGCCAGATGCAGCAGTGGTGGTTCGTTGATTACGATCAACTACACTGAAATTAACGCCCTTTGGGATCAGTCAGTGGAAATGGCAAAATCAGCGGAACTGGACGATACCGAGCAGGATGATGAAGAAGCAGCTGGCGATGACCCCGCTGAACAATCCGGTCCAGAAGCCCCGCCCGTACATAGCAATGTCGCGCCTACTGATCCGGAAAACGTCCAAAACAAACCTCCTAGGTCAGAACGCTAAGATTTCTGGCTTTTCTTCTTAGCATGCTTATCGTCGGCCTGCGGTGAACGCTCTGGTCTCTCAGACTTCACCAGCTTGCCTAGTGCCTGGTCGAAAGACTTTTCGTCCATGTCCGCCTCGGCTTCGCGGGCAGCCTCTTTGAATTTGTCTAGTTGGTTGGGCTTCTTGCTCATAGCAACTTCCCCTGAATAGGAGCCTGCGGTTCTCGGATAACAATCAGCGGATTCCCAACTGTCTCGCTCTTCCGGATTAGGCCCTTGTCGAAGGTTTCCAGTATCGACAGGCCATGCAACTCGGCAGTGGCAACATGAATGGCGTCTTTTGGCTTGATCGAGTGATTCCAAACCAAAACCTGCGCTCGTTCGGAAATCTTCCTGTCTACATTCACAACCCTGATGAACGACCTACGGAAGAACTTCTGCACTATTTCCGCCTTGTCCTTAGGAACTGGAGGATTGCCCCGCATCCATAGAACCTCAGCCAGCGTCAATGCAGACGTGACAATAAGCACTTCACCCTTTCGAGCGCGCTCTAGCGTTCCTGCGCATTGCTCTGCTTTTCCGGGCTCGTTTTGCAGATGGGCGATGAAGGCGTCGCTATCCCAGTAGATCTTCTCGACAGACATCAGCTCGCCGCCAGAATGCCCCGAACATCCTCAATGGATGGGAGTTCGCTATCGTCCGGCAACACGTCTATATTGGAAACTTCAATACTCATCGGAATGCCATTTCTTCGGTAGTGGATCATTCCGGTAATCTCAACGCGCTTGCGAAAAGTCGCCAACGCACTCTCGATCATGTCCTCAGGCAATTTACACTCGATTGCTCTCGGATAGAGGGGGTCTTTAATCTTTATCCGAAGGGCCCCACCCATATCTTGGATGGCCTGTAGACGCCCCTCTATGGAGCCTATGTCCTTGTAGTCAGCGCGCTCATTTTCGCGGATCACCTCCGCAACCTTGGGCCCAAATTCCGTTGGTCGGCGCTGAACCCAAAACTTCATGGTGATAGATTCATTTTTTCCAGCAGTTAGTTGGGAAAGTTGCCTAAAATGCCCGAGTGCAGCATCAGACAAACCAGCTTCCTCAACACTCCCATTCATCAGATGGCGGGTGCTGGTATTGAATTTCTCATACACCTCGCTGACCTGATCAATCGCAGCCAGCGCATCTGGCGCGAGCCCTATGAGGTTGCTTCCCTCTCTCACCTTGACCGTCCAAGCGATCTTGTTTGCACCCTCATA
>LADW01000044.1 GCA_000961695.1 Hyphomonadaceae bacterium BRH_c29 | reverse complement strand
TGGGCGGTCGTCGCGTGTTACCGCAAGCGCTGGGCGATCGAGCAGATGTTCCGTACCCTCAAGACGCAGGGCTTCGATATCGAAGGCCTGCGGATCGAGGAGCGCCAGCCGCGTGACAAGCTCATAACCGCGGCGCTCATCGCCGCCGTTGCCATCCAGCAACTCGTCCATGCCCGTGACGGAGGCCCCAGTCCGTTACGCCCTTGCAGCGACGCCTTCGAGCCTGACGACATCCCCCTCCTCGAAGCCTTCTGCGCCAAGCTCGAGGGCAAAACCCTGCGGCAGAAAAACCCCCATCCCAAAGGCTCTCTCGCCTATGCCGCATGGGTCTGCGCCCGCCTCGGCGGATGGACAGGATACTATGGAAAACCGGGGCCCGTCGTCATGCTACAAGGTTGGCTCGAAATCCAAGCCGCCAAAAAATCACTCCATACCCTCGGCTTCAAACCCAATGTGTGAATCTGGTAGCCCTCAGGGAGAGGAGGGGCCCGCCGCCAAAGGCGGTGGGAGGTGAGGGCTTTCACGCACCGAACACGCCCCGCTTGCCTCACCCCTGCCGTCTTCCCACCTGAGGAGGATCAAGTCCGAATTCAGAAGTGAGGAGACACGTCATGGCCAAGGCGATCACGGGCCCGGCGCAGCCAGCGAAAGACGGGGCAGGGTGGGAACTGGCCTCGCAATGGGCGCAGGGGTGGAAGTTCCTCAAATGGTCGGCGACGGCGTTCATCGTCATCGCGTTCCTCGTCGTGATCGGGCAGGGCTTCCTGTTCTACCGCATGTTCGACGACGTCCATCCGGTGCTCGGCTATGCCTATATCGTCATCCTGGCGCTGATGCTGGCCGTGCTGGTCGGGCGGCCGATCATGGGCTTCCTGTCGATGCCGGTCGCGGCCAGGCCCCCGTCCATCGTGCTGGACCCGAAGGCGCCGGACCCGAAAGCGCTGACCGCGCGGCTGCGCTATGACCTCAAATATCTCGACATGCTGGCCCGCAATCCGCTGGTTCAGGAAGAACGGGGCGCCATCGACGAAGGCATCCTGCGCGGTCAGGCCCTGCTGAACCGCGCCCGCCGCGCGACGCCGGAAGAAGCATTGGCGGTTTCCGTCGCGCTTGAAGCCTTCGAACGCGAACAGATCGAGGTCCTCCTGAAGCCACTCGATAAACAAGTGGAGCAGCTGATCCATGCCGAGGCGGTCGGCGTCGGCGTCGCCACGGCCCTTTCCATGAACGGCACGGTCGATGCCTTCATCGTCCTGTGGCGCAACGCCAACCTCGTCGCCAGGATCTCCCGCATCTATTTCGGCCGGCCCCACCTGTTGGGCAGCCTCCGCATCCTGCGCGATGTCGCGGCCATCGTGGTTGTCGCCCGCGCACTGGAAGATGTCACGGACATCACCGGTGACGTCATTGGAGGCCTGTTGGGGCGCATGGGCGGGCTTGTTGCCGGGCCGATCATGGATGGCGGCGTGAACGCCATGATGACGCTGAAGCTCGGCTATCTCGCCAAGCGCCGCTGCCGCAGCTTCAAGGGCTGGTCAGCCGGGCAGGCGAAGGCGATCTCGGCAGAGGCGCTGCAGGACGTGAAAGAGGAGTCCGGCTCCGTCATCGGCGACCTGCTGAAGCGCTGCGGCGGGCTCACATCGACGGCGGCGCGGGCAACCGAAAAGGCGATGGCAGGCTCACGCAGCGCCTGGGGCCTCGTGCAAAGCTGGTTCGGAGGCGGTAAACCTGCCTGATGCGCAAGTTTCTGATTCCCTTCGTCCTCATCGTCCTGACAGGACTTTATCTCTCGCTCGCAGGGTGCGTGACCGTGTCTGACCCATCCATTCCGATCAAGACAAGCACGCGGACAGATGGATCGCCACCTGCAGCCGAGCCGCTGGTCGTGATGACCTGGAACATCGGCTATGCGGGCCTTGGCGAGGAATCGGATTTCCAGTCCGATGGCGGAAAAATGCTTCGCCCGCCGGGCAAGCAGTTCGTGAAGAAGAACCTTGCCGGCATTCAGGGCGTGCTGAGGGAGACCCAGCCGGATGTTGTTCTGATGCAGGAACTGGCCGGGCCGGGCTTCCTGACCATGGGCGTCAATGTCCTGGGCGGCGTGAAGGCCGCGCTGGCGGACTATTCCATGTTCTTCTCGTCTGACATCCGCACGCGGCTTTTCCCGGGGCCGATGTCGCTGAAACATGGCCTCGGCACATTCTCGCGGGTGGCGCACGGGCCGACCGAGATCATCCGGATCACGGAAGAGCCCGGCACGATCATGGGCTTCATCAAGCGCCACTATCATGTCCAGGTCACCGAGATGGACGTTTCGGGCCAGCCCTGGGTGCTGATCAACGTTCACCTGTCAGCCTTCGACGAAGGCGCAAACACGCGCATGACACAGGTCCGCGAAGTGCTGGATCTGGCCGAGACCTATTACAAGCAGGGCAAGGCGGTGGCGGTCGGCGGTGACTGGAACATGCGCCTCGCCCCGACGGATTTTGCCTACACGGCAGACCCGTCGGCCCAGTTCTGGATCCACGATTTCCCGCGTGAGAAACTGGGCGAGGGCTGGCAGCTGGCCATAGACCCCGCCGTGCCAAGCGTGCGCACCAATGAGCAGACCTACACAGCGGGCGTGAACTACACGACCAATATCGACGGCCTGCTTCTGTCGCCGAACGTGGTGCTCGAATCGGCGAAAGGCATCGACCTCGGCTTCAAGTATACCGACCACCAGCCGGTGATTTTCACGCTGAGACGGGCGGACTAGCGGAAACCATACCGCGGGCGCCTCAATCCGGGGCAGTTCTGTGGATTGCGCAGATGACCGGCCTGAGGGCGCTTGCTGGCGTCAGGAATCCACGCTAGCAGGGGATCAGTTAAGTCCCTCCCGGGAGAGAGCGGGTATGAAATCCCGCCGCCGAAGGCGCAACCGCCCCGGAAACGCTCAGGCAAAAGGACCGGGAGAGGACCAACACGCTGGAAAGAGGCGGGCCTTCGGGTGCCATCTCGCCGAAGGAGCAAGCCCGGAGTTCACGGGCGGAATCTCTCAGGCGCCCAAGACAGCGGGGGCGACGTAATTGCGGCGATGCCCGCTCACGTCTCCTGTGATGAGGGCGCCTATGTCTGATACGACGACCGAAGACCTGAAGCGGACACCGCTTTATGACCTGCATGTGGAATGCGGGGCGAAGCTCGTGCCGTTTGCCGGCTATGAAATGCCGGTCCAGTTCCCGGCGGGCGTGATGGAAGAGCATAACTGGACGCGGCAGCATGCCGGCCTGTTCGATGTCTCCCACATGGGGCCGTGCTTCCTGTCACTGGAAGAAGGCATCGGCGGGGGCGACGAGGCCCACGCGAAGATCGCCGCCATGGTCGAGGAACTCGTGCCCAGCGACATTACCAGCCTGAAGCCAGGACAAGCGCGCCTCACGGTGCTGCTGAATGCCGAAGGCGGCATCCTGGACGACCTGATCATCACCCGCCCGATCGGCGATGAGGCGCAAGGCAGCCTCTATATCGTCGTCAATGGCGCGATGAAGGAACAGGACTGGGGCATTTTCGAGAAAGCGCTGGCCGGCCGTGCCGTGCTGACCCGCGCCGACGACCGCATCCTGTTCGCTCTTCAGGGCCCGGAAGCCGTCGATGTGATGACAGATTTCTTCCCCGGCTGCGAAGAGTTGAGCTTCATGCAGCACATGCCGTTCGAACTGAATGGCACGCGCTGCATCGTGTCGCGCTGTGGCTATACCGGCGAGGACGGGTTTGAAGTCCTGGTCCAGCCTGAAGCTGGCCTCCCGCTGGTCAAGGAAATGATGACCGACGAGCGCGTCATGCCTATCGGCCTGGGCGCGCGCGACAGCCTGCGCCTTGAAGCCGGGCTTTGCCTTTATGGTCATGACCTCGATCCGGCAACGTCTCCCATCGAAGCCGATCTTGGCTGGGTGATCCAGAAGCGCCGCCGCGAGGCTGGCGACTTCCCCGGCGCCGAGCGCATCCTCCGGGAGCGGAGCGAAGGCCCGGCCCGCAAGCGCGTTGGCATCAAGCCGCTGGAACGCGCCCCGGCCCGCGAAGGCACGGAAATTTTTATCGGCGACGAGAAGGTGGGCATTGTCACCTCCGGCGGCTTCGGCCCCACCGTCGAGCACCCGGTCGCGATGGGCTATGTCGCCACCGCCCATGCTGTCACCGGCACTGAAGTCCAGCTCATGGTGCGCGGCAAAGCGCGCCCGGCTGTCATCGCCGATCTTCCCTTTGTTCCGCATAATTACAAGCGCTAGGAGCCCAAGCCCATGACCCGCTACACGCAACCGACGACCTTCTTCACCAAGGAGCACGAATGGGTGACAGTCCACAACGACCTCGCCACCGTGGGCATCACCCACTTCGCCGAAAACGCCCTCGGCGACATCGTGTTCGTTGAACTTCCTGATGTTGGCGCAGAATTCGCGCTGGGCGACGACATGGCTGTCGTGGAAAGCGTCAAGGCCGCGTCCGATGTCTACGCGCCGATCAGCGGCAAAGTGGTCGAAGTCAACATCGTGCTGACCGACAAGCCGGAAACGGTGAACGAGTCGCCAACCGAAAAAGGCTGGTTCTGCGTGCTTCAGATCAAGGATGGCGACGAGATTGCCAGCCTGATGGATGAAGCTGCCTACAAGGCTTTCTGCGAAACCCTCTAGGGCTTCCCGGAAACTTACGGAGTTACCCGCATGCGATACCTTCCCCTGACACAAGACGACCGCGCGGAGATGCTGAAAACCATCGGCGCGAAATCGGTCGATGATTTTTATGCTGACGTCCCGGAATCGGCTCGCCTGCACGGCAAGGTCGACGGCCTTCCGAACCATCAGGGGGAGTTGGCCGTCGAGCGGCACATGTCCAGACTGGCGGCGAAGAACCGTGCGGCTTCGTCCGGCCCGTTCTTCGTCGGCGCCGGGGCCTACAAGCACCACGTGCCGGCCACCGTCGACATGATCATCCAGCGGTCTGAATTCCTGACGACCTATACGCCTTACCAGCCTGAAATCGCGCAGGGCACGCTGCAGACCCTGTTTGAATTCCAAACCCAGGTTGCTGCGCTCCTCTCCATGGAGGTGGCCAACGCCTCCATGTATGACGGTTCGACTGCGTGCGGCGAAGCTGCCGTGATGGCGACCCGCGTGACGCGCCGCAAGAAGGTGGTTCTGTCCGGTGGTCTGCACCCGCACTATGCGGCGGCCACGAAAATGCTGTGCGAAGCGCAGGGCATTGAAGTGGTTCAGCTGCCGGTCGCGGTCGATGGCGAACTGGACCTTGCAGACGTGGTAGACGATGCCACGGCGTGCGTGATCGGACAGTCTCCGAACATCTTTGGCACGGTGACAGACCTGTCCCCCGTCGCAGAAGCGGCCCACGCCAAGGGCGCGCTGTTGGTTTCCGTGTTCACCGAAGCGGTCTCGCTTGGCCTCGTCACACCGCCGGGCGAAATGGGCGCGGACATCGCCGTCGGCGAAGGCCAGTCCATCGGTAACGGCCTGAACTTTGGCGGGCCTTATGTCGGCCTCTTTGCCTGCCGCGAAAAGCTGGTCCGCCAGATGCCGGGGCGCCTCTGCGGTGAAACCACGGACGCCGATGGCAAGCGCGGTTTCGTGCTGACCTTGTCGACCCGCGAACAGCACATCCGCCGCGACAAGGCGACCTCGAACATCTGCACGAACTCCGGCCTTTGCGCGCTGGCCTTCACCGCGCACATGACGCTGCTGGGCGGCAAAGGGCTGGAACAACTGGCCCTGCTGAACCACGAAGCCGCCTGCGACCTTGCTGATGCGCTGAGCGAAGTGGACGGCGTCGAAATCCTCACGCCGCGCTTCTTCAACGAGTTCGCGTTCCGCACGCCCGTGAATGCGGAAGCCGTGCTGGCCATGCTGGACGAAGCCGGCATTGTCGGCGGCGTCCGCGCCAGCCGCCTCTTCCCCGGCGACCATCTCGGCGACGTCATCCTTTGCGCCGCCACCGAGTGCACCACGCCTGAAGATATTGCCGCCTATGCGGCCGCTCTGAAGGAGATCATCTGATGACCATGAATACTCAGGGCCGCCCCACAACTCCGGAGTCTGTCTCCATGTCTTCCATTGAAACCGTTTCCGGCTCGCGTGGCCTTCTGCAGGCGGAAGGACTGATTTTTGAAGTCGGTACGTCTGAGACGACTGGCGTTGATCTGCCAGCGCCCAGAGGCACGAAGAACCGTCTCGGCGGCGTGGCGCGCAAGGTGCAAACCGGTCTGCCGGGCCTGTCCGAGCCGCAAGCCGTGCGCCACTATATGCGCCTCAGCCAGAAGAACTATGCCATCGACCTTGGCCTGTTCCCGCTGGGAAGCTGCACGATGAAGCACAATCCGCGCCTCAACGAGAAGATTGCGCGACTGCCGGGCTTTGGCGACATCCACCCGATGCAGCCGCAGGCAACCGTGCAAGGCGCGCTCGAACTTATCGACGAGCTGGCCACCTGGCTGAAAGTCCTCACCAACATGCCCGCCGTCGCGATGAGCCCGAAAGCCGGTGCGCATGGCGAATTCTGCGGCATGATGGCGATCCGTCAGGCTCTGTACGCACGCGGCGAGGGCGAAACCCGCAAGCGCGTTCTGGTACCGGAATCCGCTCACGGAACGAACCCGGCGACGGCCGTCCAGTGCGGCTTCATCGTTGACGAGATCAAGGCCAACAAGCGTGGCCGCGTCGATATGGACGACCTGAAAGCCAAGCTTGAAAAGTCCGACGATATCGCTGGCATCATGCTGACCAATCCCAACACGTGCGGCCTGTTCGAAACCGACATCAAGGAAATCGCTGAGCTGATCCACGCAGCGGGCGGTTATTTCTATTGTGACGGCGCGAACTTCAACGCCATCGTTGGCCGGGTCCGTCCGGGCGATCTCGGCGTCGATGCAATGCACATCAACCTGCACAAGACCTTCTCCACTCCGCACGGCGGCGGCGGCCCGGGCTCTGGCCCGACCGTGCTGTCCGACGCGCTCGCGCCCTACGCGCCGGTGCCGTTCGTGGTGAAAGACGAAGACGGTGTGTTCCGCCTGGTCGAGGACATTGAAGGCGATGCGTCGGAAAGCTTCGGTCGCATGGTGGCCTTCCACGGCCAGATGGGCATGTTCGTTCGCGCGCTGACTTACATTCTCAGCCACGGCGCCGATGGCCTGAAGCAGGCTTCGGAAGATGCAGTGCTGAACGCGAACTATATCCAGGCCCGCCTCAAGAAGGTCATGAGCCCGGCCTTCGACGGCTATTGCATGCACGAGGCGCTGTTCTCGGATGCCTTTACCGCCGACGGAATTGAGACGATCGACATAGCCAAGGCGTTGATCGACGAGGGCTATCACCCGATGACTATGTACTTCCCGCTGGTTGTGCATGGCGCAATGCTGATCGAGCCGACAGAGTCCGAATCCAAGGCCGAACTCGACCGTTTCTGTGACTCGCTGGAATCCATCGCCCGCCGCGCCGCGCAGGGGGATGATACGCTGAAAGGCGCGCCTTACCTCGCTCCGATGCGTCGCCTCGATGAGACGAAAGCGGCTCGTAAGCCCGTGCTGAAATGGGTGGAGGAAGCGCCAGCCCAGCCTGTCGCCGCCGAGTAGACCGCAACACCAGAGAGCCGGTCAGGTACGCAGGGCTTCAGCCTGCGGCCCGGTCGGCTCATGGTGGAACAAGGCGATCCGCAGACGCCCGAACAGGATGATGCAAGGTCGCTCAACAATCCGGTACGTGATCCAGGACGCGACGATACTCACTGCAGTGCCCACCGCCAGGAAGATCAGATTGTCCAGCGGGCCGGGGTGACCGATACGGAAGACCGGCGCCAGGGCATCCGACCGTCCCGCAAAATCGAACGCGCGGCGCAGGGCGCTGAGCACGATCATGTGGCAGAGATAAAGCGAGAAAGACCAGTCGCCAAATTTCGCGGCGATATTCAGAATGCGCTTGCAGACAGGCATCATGCGGCGCACGATGTCAGGTGCCCCCTGTCCGAGCAGCCAGCCAAACCAGAGCACGGCCAGCATCGCCATGGCGCCGACAATGACCGCAAGAATGGTCGCTTCGCGCCGGGCCTGATCCGGACTCGCATCATCAAGGCCAAACATCTGGTACAGCGTGACCGTGACCAGGAAGCTCGCTACGACAGGAACCAGCCAGGCAAGGCGGCGTTGAGACTCAAGGCTGCCAACGCCGTACACAAGCAGGGCACTGGGCAGGCCGAACCAGAGGACGCGTCCCCATTCCAGAGTGAACCGGGTTTCCAGTCCCTGATAGCAGAACGCGACCAGCAGCCAGAGCGTGGCGACCAGCGTGACCAGTCCGCTGCGCCATTGCGCGCCGATTGTGATGGCATATCCAGCCAGGCCGCCGAGAATGAATTCCATCGTCATCGGATAGAAGACAAGGTCCCGATACGTGTTGGCATAGGGGGAGGCAAAGCCGAGCAGCGTGCCGCCGACGATCATGGCGCCCCACAGGCCCAGCAGGGCTGGCAGCCATTTTCTCGGCAACAGCATGAAAGCGGTGAACACGATATAGAAGTACATCTCGTGCACCAACGTCCAGCCGACACCGAGCACCGGGAAAGCCGGCTGGGGCTGGAGGAAGAAGGATTTCAACATATAGGGCACGAATGGCTGTCCGCGTGAGACTTCGTTCCAGCCCTGGCCCATGCTGGACAGGCCATGCACGACGATCATGTAAACCGCCATGAAGGCTGCGAATGCCCACCAGACCGGATAGATCCGCGTTGCCCGGGCGAACAGAAAGTCTGCGGCGGCAGCACGGCCGGGCGTCGCACTGCGGGTCACGAAGACCATGATGAAGCCCGAGATCACGAAGAAGAGGTCGACCCCGACATAGCCATTCGTGAACACGCCGCCGGTCCAGGCCCGTTCGGTCAGGCCGTTGGAAGCGATGCTGGTCAGTTCCAGCGAACGGATATGGAAGAAGACAACCAGCAATGCCGCGAGGCCCCGGAGCGCCTGGATCGACTGGAGTTTCATGTCCGCCTCGCTGTCCGACACCCCTTCTGGCTATCGCTTTCTTTGCAGTTGTGTAGCAACCGCGCAACGCCCTTGCCAGACTTTGGACACATGAGAGTGATTTTACTTGGCAATGAAATTGCTCTGAACCCATATCCTTCCCATGTCCTCGACAGAACCTCCCATGATTGAAACACCCGCCGGATCCATTCAGCGACCCCTCCACCGGGCCAGGCGGCACGTGGGCGGCGCATTCCGTCAGGTGCTTGCCGTTCTGGGGCTGTTGCTGATCATCGTGGCAATTCCGGTCGGTATTGCGACGCCGTTCATTCCGGTCGGCCTGCCGATTGCCATTTTCGGCGTCATCCTGCTGGGCCGAAATGCGGTTTGGGGAAGGCGCTTGATGGAGGGCATCCTGGCCCGTCACCCAAGTGTCGAGCGGTTTGCGCCGCATTGGTTGATGCTTCTGGTGTTTGGTCGCGAGAAGCGGCCCCATGGGAGCACTCGGACCGACTGATTCCTGTTGCACGTCTTGCGATGTGTATTGATCCGCGCTCTATGGGGATCAGTACGAAACGGGAAACGCCAGGGCGAAGTATCATGACAAGACGGATCTGGGCGGCGCTCGCCGCGAGCGCCATTTTTTTGGCAGCGTGCGGGGGCAGCGGCAGCGATGACGGGCCGAAGATCAAGCCCTTCACCAATAGCGAGCCGTTCGACCCGAACCCGTATCCATCGACCTATAAGGCCTTCCCGAACGCGTCGGTTCTGATCACCAACGCCACCATCCTGGATGGTGAAGGCGCAATGATCGAAAATGGCAGCCTGCTGCTGGAAGGCGGCAAGGTCTCTGCCATCGGACAGGACCTGAAAGCGCCGGAAGGCGCAACGGTGATCGACGCGGCCGGCCGCTGGGTGACGCCGGGCATCATCGACAATCACAGCCACCTTGGCGCCTATCCGTCTCCGTCGGTTTCGGCCCATCAGGACGGTAATGAAGCGTCGGCACCTGTGACGGCAGAAGTCTGGGTCGAGCATAGCGTCTGGCCGCAAGACCCCGGTTTCGGCCGGGCGCTGGCCGGCGGGGTGACCTCTCTGCAGATCCTGCCCGGCAGTGCAAACCTGTTCGGTGGTCGCGGTGTGACCCTCAAGAATGTGCCCGCCCGTACCGTGCAGGGCATGAAGTTCCCGAACGCACCTTACACGCTGAAAATGGCCTGCGGCGAAAACCCCAAGCGTGTCTACGGCTATGGCAACGGAACGTTTCCGGGCGGTGCGCCGTTCTCGCGTATGGGCAACATGGCGGGCTACCGCACGGCCTGGATCAAGGCGGCAGAGTACAAGCGCAAATGGGACAAGTATTCCGTCGAGGGCGGTGAAATGCCGGCGCGGGATCTGGAACTCGACACGCTGGCCGGTGTGTTGGCGGGCGAGATCCTCGTGCACATGCACTGCTACCGCGCCGACGAGATGGCGCAGGTCATGGATATGTCGAAGGAGTTTGGCTACAAGGTCACCGCCTTCCACCATGCTGTGGAGAGCTACAAGATCGCCGACAAGCTGGCAGACTATGGCGCCTGTTCTTCCATGTGGGCCGACTGGTGGGGCTTCAAGATGGAAGCCTATGACGGCATTCCGGAAAACATCCCGCTGGTTGCCAATGCCGGGGCGTGCGTGATCGTGCACTCTGACAGTGATATCGGCATTCAGCGCCTCAACCAGGAAGCGGCCAAGGCCTGGGCCGATGGCAAGCGGATCGGCATAGATATTCCCATCGAAACCGCCTGGGAGTGGCTGTCGCTGAACCCGGCCAAGTCACTCGGTATTGCTGACCGCACAGGCTCCCTGAAGCCCGGCAAGATGGGCGATGTCGTGATCTGGTCCGGCAATCCGTTCAGCGTCTACACCAAGGCCGATCAGGTCTTCATCGATGGCGCGCTGATGTATGACCGCTCCAATGCTGACGTCCGCCCCGTGCGGGATTTTGAGCTCGGTCAGCCTGGCGAAGGAGACATGAAATGATCCGCAAGCTGATGGCAGGTGTTGCGCTCTGCGCCGTGGCCGCGATGGGCGCCTCGGCAGAGACCTATGTGATCGAAGGCAAGAAAGTCTGGACCGGAACCGATGCCGGCACGATTGAAAACGGCGTCGTAGTCATCCGCGACGGCGTGATCGCTGCGGTCGGCCCGTCCACCACGCCGAAGCCGGAAGGCGCCAGCGTGATCAGCGCGGAATGGGTGACCCCCGGCCTGATCTCGGCTTTCTCGCAGACCGGCATCGTCGAAGTCGATGCAGAAGATTCCACCAATGACGCCGTGGCGGCCCTGTCGGGCTTTTCCGCCTCTCTGGATGCGTCAGACGGATTCAATCCGGATGATACGGCGGTCGATGTCAGCCGTCTTGGCGGTCTGACCCGTATCGCTGTTGCGCCGCAGCCCTCTACCAATCTTTTTGCCGGGCAGGGTTTCATTGCCGACACAAGCGGCGCACAGGATACAGACATCAAGGCACGGGCGTTCACCTTCATCACGCTTGGTGAAGGCGGGGCAGGGCTGGCAGGTGGGTCGCGTCCGGCGGCCTGGGCCCAGCTTCGGGCAGCCTTCGATGACGCGCGTGCCTATCCAGCTCGCTATCTTGCGGGCGGGGAAGGGGACGTGCTGAACCGGCGTGATGCCGAGGCACTTGCGCCAGCCGCGCGGGGACGGCAGTTGATCTTGATCGACGCGCGCAGTGCAGCCGATCTAAATGCGGTGATGGATCTCGCTGAGTCGAACCGGAATCTAAAATTCGCGATTGTTGGCGCCGACGAAGGCTGGCGCGTGGCGGACCGTCTGGCGAAGCTGAAAATCCCGGTCATGGTTGACGGGTTCTCGAACCTGCCCACCAGCTTTGCGCAGCTCGCGGCCACGCAGGAAAATGCGGCCCGGCTCGACGAAGCGGGCGTGCAGGTTGCCATTGTGAACCTCGATAACTCGTCCCATCTGGCCCGTTTGATGACGCAGATTGCTGGCAATACTGTTGCCAATGGCATGGACTGGAATGACGCCATGAAAGCGCTGACCGTAACACCGGCGGCGATCTATGGTTTGTCCGGCTACGGCATTCTGGCGCCTGGTGCCCATGCAGATGTGGTCGCGTGGGATGGTGATCCGCTGGAAGTGACGTCCAATGCGGATGCTGTCTTTATTGATGGCGAGCCGCAGGACATGACCTCGCGCCAGACAGAACTGCGCGATCGCTATCGCTCGCTGGGCAAGGAAGATCGCCCCTACGCCTATGCGAAGCCGTAGGGGCTGATGATCTAGTATTCGGGCGTTGCCCGGGCGTTCAGTGCGTCGATCAGCTGAGACGTCACCGTACCCGTCGCGGGCAGGTTGTTTGCAGACTGATAATCCCGCACAGCTTGTGTCGTCGCGGCGCCCATGATGCCGTCCGGCGTGCCGGCGTCATAGCCAAGCGCGTTCAGGGCATTCTGGATGGCCTGCACCTGAAGTGGATTGCCCATGTTCCAGATTTGTGCACCAAAGCGGCCATTGGCGATGCCGTTTGAAGGGGCTGCCTGCCAGCCGGCGGCGCGGCTGCGAGCCTGCGCGGCGGCTTCCGGCGAAACGCGCTCGATCAGTTCAGAGATCTTGGCCGGTGCGCCGCCGTCGCCATTGCGACTGGCCACATCGAACCAGAACAGTGACTCGGTCAGGTTCGGGCTGATGCCGAGGCCCTGCTCGTACAGGACGCCCAGATTGTACTGGCTGTCGACGACGCCATATTCGGCGCCCTTGCGGAACCATTCTACGGCGCCTGCATAGGTCTGTTCGCCGCCTTCACCTTCGGCCATGAAGACGGCGAGGTCGTGCATCGCTTTCACATTGCCGCCATGGGCAGCCTTCTCGGTCCATTCCCGGGCGAGAGCCAGATCCTTTGGAACGCCCGTGCCACGCTCATGCAGTTTGGCGAGGGCGTATTGCGCCATGGGCAGGCCCTTCTGGGCGGCCCGGCGGATCATGGCTGCGCCATCGGCATACTCGCCTTTGGTCAGCTTGTCCTGCGCCAGCTGGTACTGGGCGATATCGTTGCCCGCCGCTGCGGCGGCCTCCACGGTCACGACCGGCGGAACAGGCGCGTAAACGGCGAGCGCTTCTGCCGCGTCACCGAACAGGTCTTGATCCATTCCCGCCGCAGACGGATCACTTGCGGCGTCAGTATTTTCGGCTGTGGCAAGCGAAGCGGCGTCAGCCTCTGTCACGCCTGGGTCCACATACGTGCTGGCCGGGCTCGGCTGGACGGGAGCTTCCTGTTTGCCGCGAAGGAATAGGTATCCGCCCGCCGCAACACCGGCGATCGCGACAGCAGACGCAGCAGCAATCAGGGGCAGGCGGCCGGAACCACCCGCAGAGGTGAACTGAACAATCGGACGGGCTGCTGCACGGACATTCATGGACGCGCCTTTGCCGAAGCTGGCGGCCATCGCAGCCTTGCGCGCGCGGGTCAGGTAGTCGGCTGTGTCTGCGTCAAGTTGCTTGACTTCCGAAGCCGGTGCTTTGGCAGGTTCTTCAATAACGGGTGCAGCGCTGGTGACGCCATCGGCCTGTGGCAGATCCAGCGTCTCGAATTCCTCATCGTCGAAGATGTCGGATTCGCGGGCTTCCGTATGGGCTTCGTCCAGTTCGTCGAGCGGATCGATTTCAGCGATGAGCGGGTCGAAGCTGTCGTCGACTTCCGCCGCCTGCACGACGTCGTCTTCCTCAGGCTCGACCAGGTCATCGAACGAGTCGCTGTCCTGCGTTGCGAAGCTCAGCCCTTCCACAGCCGCGCGGATGGCATCGAAGTCATCCTCAAAGCCGTCGGCAGTTTCGTCAATGATGGCATCGTCCTCGGCTTCATCCCAGGACCCGATACCAGCTTCGAATTCCTCAACCTCGTCTTCGTCTTCCGAGGCTTCGACATGATCGTCCTCAGATTCGAAAGCGACTGCGTCGTCGTCGAAGTCGGTTTCAGGAGTGGTCTCGGGCACGGCAAGAGACGGATCGAAGGACGTGTCAGCGTTTTCAGAAGTCGTGAAGTCGCCAAATTCCGGGAAGTCTTCCAACTCTTCGAAGCTGTCAAAGCCTTCCGGTGTTCCGAACTCTTCAAACGGGATATCCGTATCCGGATCATCACCCATGTGGGTGAAGTCAGACTCAGCCTGCGCAAGTTCGCTGGCGAGGTCTGCCTCGCTGGCCCGGCCGGGCGGAGGGGTGATGTCTTCCAGGCTCTCCAGGCGTGCCGCGAGCATGCCAATTGCCTTCTGCACCGGCGAAAGGGATTCGCTGGCCTGGGATTGCATCTGTTCCAGCCGTTCGGACACGCTGGCCAGCGCATCATTGATGCGGGCATCGGCCTTCTTGCGGTTTTCGTCGACCTGTTCGGCCAGTGTCTTGATCGACTCGTTCTGGCGCATCTGCAGGCGGTTGGTGGCCGCTGCGACCTGATCACCGATCTGTTCAATCGCTTCGGCGCTGCGCGCTTCGCTGTCGTTCACGCGCTTGGAGAGATCTTCCGCCAGCTCATCGATCCGGTCGGTAACCGTCTTGCCGAGGCGTTCGATCTCTTCGCGAACTGCGTCACCGGCGGCCGCGTCGCTGCGCTCTTCCACTTCGCGCAGGCGCGTGTCGAAGGTTTCGCTCAGCACCGTGATCTGTCCGGAGACTTTCTCGATCGTGTCGGCATGGTGTTCGTCGTTGGCGTCGAGGCGCTCTTGCAGGCTGCCGAGCGTTTCCTTCACTTCGGCCACGGCGTCTTCCGGACCGGCAGCGGCGCGGCTGATTTCTTCGGCCAGTTCCTGACGGACGGTATCCACCGTCTGGCGCACGGAGCTCATCATGTCTTCGAAGCGGGCTTCGAATTCGCTGCGCAGACGGCTTGCGAGATCCGGATCCATCTTGCTGGCGACTTCGCCGATCCGCTCGTCGAGGCTGGAGACCGTGGACTCGAGGTTCTTCATCGCCGCTTCGGTCGTCGTCTCGGCGCGGCTCAGCCGGTCCTGGATCCGGTCGAACCGCGTATCCATGGAGTCGAGTGCGCCGGAGACATCGGTTTCGACGGCTTCAAGGCGGGTCTCGGTTGCGTCGAGGCGTTCCTGACTGTCGCCGAGTGCCGTGAGGCGTTCCTGCACCTCGGTTTCGAGGCCGTCCATCCGCTCGGAGACCTGGCGGGCCACGCCAGCCGCACGCAGCGCGGCTTGATCGATACCATCCTTGATCTGTTTTGCCGTGTCCGACTGGGTGGATTCCACCCGGGTTTCCATGGCCTCAACGCGTTCGATAATGTCCATGAAGCCGGATTCGACCCGGCCTTTGATGGCCAGCGCTTCCTGCTCGGCCAGGGAGTTCTCTTCGTAAACATGGCTGGCCAGTTTACCCAGCGCGCTTTCAAGCGCCTTCAGCGCTTCGAGATTGTCCTGCTGGGACTCGTCTTCTTCGAGCCGGCGGACTTTCTGCTTCAGGGCGTCATGTGTTTCGCGCAGCTGATCGATCATGCCATCGACATGACCGGCAATGGCGACCGTGGTCTGCTGGGTATTTTCCAGGCGCCCGACCAGGTCATGGATCGTATTGTCCATGCTGGTGATCGCGAGGGCAGATCGCGCTTCGGCCGCTTCGATCCGGCGAGTCAGCTTTTCGAGCGCCTCACTGGCTGATTCGCTGCGGGGGCGGCGCGAATCGGGGGAGCCCGAAATTTCATTCGGCTGCGGGCTGCTCGACGCTTTCATCAGGCGGTCAAGATATTCGCCGAGGGT
This sequence comes from Hyphomonadaceae bacterium BRH_c29, assembly GCA_000961695.1. GTDB lineage: Bacteria > Pseudomonadota > Alphaproteobacteria > Caulobacterales > Hyphomonadaceae > Hyphomonas. Next base: position 52,202 of record LADW01000044.1, on the reverse strand, counting down.
CAGCCCCTCTGAACGCGCAGCCTCTCTCGCGGCTTCGCGGGCACTCTGGTCGACTCCCTTCGCGACCCAAGACCCTGACTGGCTCATCCCCATACTCCTGATACACGACCAGCCCGCATCGGTTAACGAAACGGGCCGATTCCTTCATATTCCCCGTGTTTGATGGCAGGCGCCGTCTTAAGGCGAGGTTAAAGGTAAAGATTTCCGCTTAATTTGATAACGGGGGGGTAATTTCCGGCTAACACCGGTGGAAATGGCAGATGGCGCAAAATTTATTCTGAGCTTACGTTGACGTTCGCGTAAGCTTTGATCTAAGTTGCTCCCATGTCACACAAGCTCTCCTCGATTTCCGCCGCAGATTCCCGTACCTACACGATCTCTGAACTCGCCCGGGAGTTCGGGGTGACCCCGCGGGCCCTGCGATTTTACGAAGACAAAGACATGCTGCACCCGGCGCGCGACGGCATGATGCGAGTCTACTCGAACCGTGACCGCGCCCGGCTGACGATCATCGTCCGCCTGAAGCGTCTCGGCCTGCCGCTGGCAGATATCCGCGAGATCCTCGACCTCTATGCGCTGAACGACGGCAAGCGGGCCCAGACCTGCATGATGCTGGAAAAGTTCCGCAAGCAGGTGAAGGAGCTCGAGGTCCAGCGCGAAGACATCGACACCGCCCTCGGTGAGCTTCGCAAAGGCATCGTCTGGCTGGAAGGCCTGGTCGACCAGACCGGTCCGTCCGAAGAAGGCAAGCGCCAGGCAGCCGCCTATGAGGCTGTAGCCCGCCGTCAACTTGACGAAGTCTGATCTGTAAGGCCGGTTTTCGCCAATATAGAAAGACCTTTCCAGAAGGGCGCGCTACGAGAGTGGTTGTCGCCCTTCACGCATTAAAGGACTCATCTCATGCCCCGTTACGACGCCCCGATCCGCGATATGCGCTTCATTCTCCAGGAAGTGCTGCAGATTCAGAACTATTCGAACTTGCCCGGCTTCGAGGAAGTCACGCCGGACCTGGTCGACGCCATTCTTGAAGAAGGCGGCAAATTCGCGAAGGAAGTTCTGCATCCGCTGAGTGCCGTTGGGGATCGTCAGGGGTGTATCCGCAATGCCGATGGCAGCGTAAAAACGCCGGACGGCTTTCCGGAAGCCTACAAGCAACTGGTCGATGGTGGTTGGCCGCTTCTGTCTGTCAGCCCGGAACTGGGCGGGCAGGGCCTGCCACACGTTGTGAACATTGCCTGGACCGAGATGGTGTCGTCCTCGAACATGGCCTTCGGCATGTATCCGGGCCTGACCCATGGTGCCTATCAGGCGCTGATGGCGGGCGGATCCGACGAGCTGAAAGCGAAGTACGGTCCGAAAATGGCCTCCGCCGAATGGGCCGGCACGATGAACCTGACCGAGCCCCAGTGCGGCACAGACCTCGGCCTGATCAAGACCAAGGCCGTACCTCAGGCGGATGGCACCTACAAGATCACCGGCCAGAAGATCTGGATCTCCGGCGGTGAGCAGGACCTGACCGACAATATCATCCACCTCGTGCTCGCCCGGATCGAGGGCGGCCCGGAAGGCATCAAGGGCATCTCGCTGTTCCTCGTGCCGAAATACATGGTTGGCGAAGACGGCTCGATCGGTGAGCGCAATGCCTGTGGTTGCGGCGGTCTCGAAGAGAAAATGGGCATCCACGGCAACGCGACCTGCGTCATGAACTATGACGGCGCGACCGGCTTCCTCGTTGGCGAGGAGCACAAAGGTATGCGCACCATGTTCGTGATGATGAACGAAGCGCGCCTCGGCGTCGGCCTCCAGGGCCTGTCGCAAGCCGAGATCGCCTACCAGAACGCCGCCGACTTCGCGCGTGACCGCCTTCAGGGCCGTTCGCTGACCGGCACGCAGGCAACCGACAAGCCGGCCGATCCGATCATTGTTCACCCCGATGTGCGCCGCATGCTGCTCGACCAGAAAGCCTTCATCGAGGGCGCCCGGGCGTTCACCTACTGGACCGCATTCCAGGCTGACCTGCAGCACAAGTCACCAGATGAAAAAGTGCGCGAGAAGGCTGGCGATTACATGGCGCTGCTGACGCCGGTCGTGAAAGCCTATCTCACCCACAAGGGCTATGAGTGCGCGAATACCGGCCTGCAGCTGCATGGCGGGTCTGGCTTTACCCGCGAATGGGGCATGGAGCAGATCGTCCGCGATTGCCGGATCACCACGATCTATGAAGGCACGAACGGCGTTCAGGCGCTGGACCTTGTCGGCCGCAAACTGGCTGCCAATGGCGGGCGGGCCGTGTTCTCCTTCTTCGCGGACGTGGACGAGTTCATCGCCGCGAACGAGGGCAATGAAGACATGGCGCTGTTCATTGAAGGGCTGCAGTCCATCAAGGCGCAGCTGCAGGACGGCACGACATGGCTGATGCAGAACGGCATGTCGGACTTCAACAATGCCGGCGCATCCAGCCACGATTACCTGCACCTGTTCGGTCTTACCGCTCTGGCCTTCATGTGGGCCCGGATGGCGAAGACTGCGCTGGAGAAGAAGGGCAAGGAGCCGTTCTACGAAACCAAGCTGGTGACCGGCCGCTACTTCGTCGAGCGCCTGCTGCCGGATGGTGCGGCTCACCTCGCGAAAGTGAAGACCGGCGCAGCGCCGGTCATGGCCCTCCACGCTGACGACTTCTAAGGCGGAATTTTCCCGTTTTTGATTGTCTCGAGCCTGTCGCGGGGATGTGTTACACTCCCTGCGACAAGCTGCGGCAAAATTTACCCTGAATCCGCGCAGGTCTGACGCTGCGGCAGGACTGGGAAAGGCGCTGGCGGCCCGCTACATGTTTACGTGAACGTAAGCGGCAATTGCCGACTTGCGACCTATATATAAGGGAAGCCGGAGACCCACCATGCAACAGAGCCCGCTCAATGTCCCCAAAGCTGCCTGGAGGCAGGATGAGGAGCTCGACATTTTCTCTGATGCCGTCGGCCAGTTCTTCGAAAAGGAATGTGCGCCCCACGTCCAGGCGTGGCGCAAGGACGGCAAGGTTCCGCTCGAGATCTGGAAGAAGGCGGGCGAGATGGGCCTGCTCGGCGCCTCGGTCCCGGAAGAATATGGCGGCGCAGGCGGTGACTTCCGCCATGAGGCCATCATCATCGAACAGCAGCAGTGGAAGGGCATCGATGGCTTCGGCATCACGCTGCACAACGCGATCATCGCGCCCTACATCACCGCCTATGGCACAGAAGAGCAGAAACGCCGCTGGTTGCCGGGCATCTGCACGGGCGATCTCGTCACCGCCATCGCCATGACCGAACCGGGCGCCGGCTCTGACCTTCAGGGCATGAAGACGACGGCGAAGCTGGATGGCGATGAATATGTCATCAGCGGCTCGAAAACGTTCATCTCCAACGGCCAGACCGCCAACCTGATCCTGGTCTGTGTGAAGACAGACCCGTCTCTCGGCGCGAAGGGCATCTCCATCATCGCCGTGGAAACCGACAAAGTGGAAGGCTTCCGCCGTGGCCGGAACCTCGAAAAGGTTGGCCAGCACGCTGCCGATACGTCGGAACTCTTCTTCGACGAAGTGCGCGTCCCGGCCTCCAACCTGCTTGGCGAAGTCGCCGGCAAAGGCTTCATCCAGCTGATGCAGAAGCTGCCGCAGGAACGTCACATCATCGGCCTTCAGGGCGTCGGCATGATCGAGCGCGCTATCCATGAAACCGTGGAATATGTGAAGAACCGCAAGGCGTTCGGCGGCACGATCTTCGATTTCCAGAACACCCAGTTCACCCTCGCCGAGTGCAAGACCGAGGCGACTGTCGCCAAAGTGTTCGCCGATCACTGTACGGAACAGTTGCTCAAGGGCGAACTCGACGCCGCGACCGCGTCCATGTCGAAATACTGGATCTCTGACCTCCAGTGCAAGATCATCGACGAATGCCTGCAGCTGCATGGCGGCTTCGGCTATATGGACGAATACCCCATCGCCCAGATGTACGCCGACGCCCGCGTCCAGCGCATCTATGGCGGCGCCAACGAAGTGATGAAAATGCTGATCGCGAGGACGCTTTAGTATGCGGGTTAGCCGGTTCGGGCTTGTTGCGACGATGTTGCTGGTGCCAGCCAATCTTGGGCTGGCATACATCAAAGTCGAGCGCGGTTCCGGCTCGTTCCCTTTTGAGCTCAATTTGACCGTTGCCGCCATCGCGGCCATTTGGTCGGGTTATCAGCTCTATATCATCTGGTCTCAAAAGCGCGCCTTCCGAAGGATGGCGCTTAAGGGGGCCAATGATGCAGGGAAGGCAATTTTGACGAACAGAACTGCGCGACGCACGACCAAAGAGCAGATCAAGAAGTTCGGGGCACCTTCAGCCCCGAGTTCAACTGAGAGCGGCACAGATGCCTGACAGCCATCTCATCCGTGATGTCTTTCCCAGTCCGAGCCCGTCCTCGACGTCGCTCGGCTTCGAACTACTGTCGCTCGACATGAAGGCATTGACGACACGGGTGCGGTTCGAAGGCCGCCCCGAATTCTGCAATCCGGCGGGCGTCATCCAGGGCGGCTATCTGGTCGCCATGATGGATGACACGATTGGCATGCTCGCCGGCATGAAAGCCGGCAAGGCAAGACTGCCCTCGACGGTGGATCTGCACACGCACTTCCTCCGCCCTGTGCGCAAGGGCGTCATCGAAGTGGCGGCGCGCCTGCGCAATGTCGGCCGGGCGATGGTGTTCGCCGAAGCCGAACTCTACGATTCCCGCGGCAAGGAAGCAGCCCGCTCCACCGCGAGCCTCACGTTTAACCCGGTTCTGAAACCGGCAACCTGATCCCCAGTTCAAGAAGGAGCCTCTCCAATGACTGAAGCCTATATCTACGACGCGGTCCGCACGCCGCGCGGCAAAGGCAAATCCTCCGGGTCGCTGCACGAGATCACCTCGCTCAGCCTTGCCACGCAGGTGCTGCAAGCCATCCGTGACCGGAACGACCTCGACACGTCCAAAGTGGATGATGTCGTCCTCGGCTGCGTCTCGCCAGTGGGTGAGCAGGGCGCCGACATCGCGCGCGTCGCCGTGCTGAACGCCGACTATGCCGAAACGACCGCTGGCGTGCAGGTCGACCGTTTCTGCGCCTCCGGCCTTGAAGCCTGCAACATGGCTGCCTCGAAAGTCATGACCGGCGAGGCCGACATGGCCATTGGCGGCGGTGTCGAATCCATGAGCCGCGTGCCGATGGGCGCGTCCGGCGGTGCCTGGTCGACCGATCCGCAGGTCGCCATCAAGAGCTACTTCACCCCGCAAGGTATTGGCGCCGACACGATCGCCACCAAATACGGCTTCTCGCGCGATGACGTCGACGCCTTCGCCGTGGAAAGCCAGAAGCGCGCCGCCCGCGCCTGGGCTGAAGGCCGCTTTGCGAAGTCCATCATTCCGGTCAAGGATCAGATGGGCGGCATTCGCCTCGACCATGACGAGCATATGCGCCCCGATGCGGACATGCAGTCCCTCGCGGCGCTGCAGCCATCCTTCGCGGGCATGGGTGCTATGGGTTTCGATGAAATCATCAAGCAGCGCTATCCGGAAGTTGAGAAGATCAACCACGTCCACCACGCCGGCAACTCGTCGGGCATCGTGGATGGCGCCTCGGCTGTCCTTTTCGGATCGAAGGAAATGGGCGAGCGCCTGGGCCTGAAGCCCCGCGCCCGCGTACGTGCCATGGCCTCCATCGGCTCAGAGCCGGGCATCATGCTGACTGGCCCGACCTATGTGAGCCAGAAGGTTCTGAAAAAAGCCGGCATGAATCCGGAAGACATCGATCTGTACGAACTGAATGAAGCCTTCGCTTCGGTCGTTCTGCTGATGATGCAGAACCTGAACATTCCGCACGACAAGATGAACGTGAACGGCGGCGCCATCGCCATGGGCCACCCGCTGGGCGCCACCGGCGGCATGCTGGTCGGCACGGTTCTCGACGAACTGGAGCGGACCGGCAAGGAAACCGGCCTCATGACGCTCTGCGTCGGCGCCGGCATGGGCACCGCCACGATCATCGAACGCGTCTGATCCTCACACTGAATAATTGGAATTGAAGAACATGAAACTCGAAACATTTGGTTGGGAAGTCGACGCAGACGGCATCGCGCACGCCGTGTTCGATGTGCCGGGCCGCAGCATGAACACGCTGACGGGCAAGGCCGTTGCAGACATCATCGCCTTTACGAATGAAGTCGCGACCAATGAGGCCATCAAAGGCCTCGTCATCTCCTCCGGCAAGCCGAGCGGCTTTTGCGCCGGGGCCGACCTTGGCGAAATGGGCCAGCGCGCAGGCGGCGGAGAGAAGAAAGAACTCTCTGAAGCCGAGCTGAAAAAGCAGCAATTCGAACAGGGCTTCTCCCTGAACGGCACGCTGCGCAAGCTGGAAACCTGCGGCAAGCCGGTGGCTGTCGCACTCAACGGCCTCGCCCTTGGCGGCGGCCTCGAAGTGGCGCTCGCCTGTCATTACCGCGTTGCCGCGAATGACAATCCGAAGCTTCAGTTCGGTCTGCCGGAAGCCAAGATCGGCCTTCTGCCGGGCGCCGGTGGCACACAGCGTCTGCCGCGCCTTGTTGGCGTTCAGGCCGCTCTGCCGCTGATCCTGCAGGGCGAAAGCTTCAATGCCGAGAAAGCACTCGCCATGGGCGTCGTGCAGGAACTGGCTGCGTCCTCGGAAACCGTCGCCAAGGCGAAAGCCTGGGTCAAAGCCAATCCGAAGGCCAAAGCGCCATGGGATGAGAAGGGCTTCAAAGTGCCGGGCGGCGTGCCGCACAAATCGCCGGGCGCCGGTCAGGTGGCTACGATGGCCAACATGATGGTGGCCTCGAAAACCTACGGCAACTATCCGGCCCAGAAGAACATCCTGTCCTGCATCTATGAAGGCATCCAGGTGCCGATCGATGCGGGCCTGCGTATCGAGACGCGCTACTTCATCAACACCCAGCAGCGCCCGGAAGCGAAAGCCATGATCCGTTCGCTGTTCCTGTCGATGCAGGAACTGTCGAAGGGCGCAAACCGCCCGGCAGGTCATCCAAAGACTGAGTTCAGGAAGATCGCCGTTATCGGCGCCGGCCTGATGGGCGCAGGCATTGCCTACGTTCAGGCCAAGGCTGGCATCCCGACGGTTCTGGTCGATGTCTCGAAAGAGAATGCCGAGAAGGGCAAGGACTATTCCCGCCGCCTGGTGGAGAAAGATGTCTCACGCGGCAAGTCGACCAAAGAGAAGGGCGACGCCCTGCTCGAACTCATCACGACGACGGACAATTATGACGACGTCAAAGGCGCCGACCTCGTGGTCGAAGCCGTGTTCGAGAATGAAGAACTGAAAGCGAAGATCACCCAGATGGCCGAAGCCGTTCTGGACGAAAACGCCGTGTTCGGTTCCAACACCTCGACGCTGCCGATCACTGGCCTCGCCAAGGCGTCGAAGCGCCCTGAGAACTTTATCGGCATCCACTTCTTCTCGCCGGTGGAGCGTATGGGCCTTGTGGAGATCATCTCCGGCAAGGAAACCAGCGAAGCGACGCTCGCCAAGGCGGTCGATTATGTCCTCGCCATCCGCAAGACGCCGATTGCCGTGAATGACAGCCGCGGCTTCTACACTTCGCGCTGCTTCGGCACCTATACGCGCGAAGGCATGGAAATGCTGGCCGAGGGCATCAAGCCTGCGATCATCGAGAATGTCGGCCGCCAATGCGGTATGCCGATGGGCGCGCTGGAAGTGACCGACTCGGTCGGGATCGACACGGCGCTCAAGGTCACGCGCGCCACGGCGGAAGCCATGGGCGCTGACGTCCAGGGCGACGAGCGTACGCAGTTCCTCGCATGGCTGGTCGAAGATCAGGGCCGTGTCGGCCGCAAGGCCGGCAAGGGCTTCTACGACTATAATGAAAAGGGCAAACCCGAACGCCTCTGGCCGGACATCAACAAGATGATCGAGGTCAAGGTCGATGAGTGCTCGCCGGAATTGAAGAAAGAGCTGACCAGCCGCTTCCTGGTGCGTCAGGCCATCGAAGTGGCGCGCTGCTTCGACGAGGGTGTGATCACCGATGCACGCGATGCGGACATTGGCTCGATCCTCGCCTGGGGCTTTGCGCCGTTCACCGGCGGCTGCTGTTCCTATGTCGATCTGTTCTGGGGCATCAAAGGCTTCGTCGCCGAGGCAGACCGCCTCGCAGCGAAATATGGCGACCGCTTTGCGCCGCCAGCCCTCCTGCGCGACATGGCCGCCAAAGGCGAAGGCTTCTACGACCGCTTCCCGCCCGCCGGCACGAAAGCCGCTGCGGCAGCCTAGGGGCGCAAAATCCCGTGACGCACGACTTTGTGCGCTGCAACAATCACTACAGGATAGACGGCTGCGGAATTCCGCAGCCGTTTTTCATTTTTTGGTTGACGGTATGCTCGGGACACAGGAAGTCATTTTATACCCAGCTCAGGGGAGATGGGTAAAATTTCAATGCTGGGGAGTATTCTATGATCCGTTATGTATGCGCGGCTGCGGCCGTTCTGTCGCTTTGCGCCTGTGAGACCACTTCGAGCCGTCCTTATACGCCTTCGACCTCAAATATCATGGCGTTCCAAAGCGTACTGAAAGATGACGGCACGAAAGTGCAGCTTTCCACTTTCTCGGCGGGTGCTGAAGTAAACGAGTCGATGACCTGCCGCGCGCTAGGGGCTCTGGAAGTCGCTCCGGGTAAAACGCCGGTTCAATTCGTCGAAAGCGCGATGCGCGATGAGCTTTTTGCTGCGGGCGTGTATGATCAGTCGAATGGGAATGTCATCCGCGGTGAAGTCACGCAACTTGAGTTCAACTCCTTTGGCACCGGCTCCTGGAACATTGCTCTGAAGCTTTCGTCGGATTCCCTTCCGGAAGGCTACTCGGTGACCACGAAGTACAAGTTCAAGACAAGCTACAGCGCCCTGAAAGCCTGCCAGAATGTCATTGATGCGTTCACACCCGCAGTTCAGGAACTGATCGGCTCGGCTGTCGCCAATCCTGAGTTCAAGATGCTCGCGGGCGATGCGGAATAGATCGGAACCAAGTTTCGTACTTAGCTAGGCAAAAGAAAGGCCGGAGCATTGCTCCGGCCTTTTTGTTTGGGCGCTGGGGTTCAGCTCTATTTCTTGGCGCGGGCCCACCAGCCGGTGCGGCGAGGGGCATCCGTCTTCGCGGCTTCAGCCTTTTCGGCCTTCCTGGTTTTCGGAGCGGGCTCCGGTGCAGCTGCGACCTCTTCCATATGGGCGACGACCGCTTCGGCTTCCACTTCAGCCTCGACTTGCTCGACCGCGTCAGCAGCGACTTCGGCCGGCATCACTTCCGGCTCGGGCAGGTCAGTGGTGTCTGCTTCGGCTTCAGCCACAGCCTCTTCCTTCGGCTCGCTCTTGCGGGTGCGCGAACGGCGCGTGCGTTTCGGCTTCAGCGTCTCTTCAGCGTCTGCCTCTTCGAGGGCTTTCACTTCCGCGACAGCTTCCTCTGCGACCGATTCCGGCATGATTTCCGGTTCCGGGCCTTCGAGTGTGGCAGGCGGTTCAGCGTCGAGCATGTCCGGCGCACTGGCGGCCAGGCCATCGAGATAGGCCCCGCCATCGGACGGCGCGGCTTCATCCTGGTTGTCTGAACCCTCGGCGCGATCACCGGCATTGCGACGACGGCGGCGTCCACCCCGGCGACCCCGGCGGCGGCGCTTGCGCGGTGCATCCGAGTCGTCTTCGGCAGATACGTCACCCTCATCACCGTTGTCGGCATCAGGATCACCGTCATCGTCAGATGAGTCACCGTTGTCGTCATTAAGCGCCACGATGGGGGCCTCACCATCGACGACTTCCATGCCGGTTTCACGGTCGCCCTTGCCACGGCGGCGTCCACCGCGGCGGCGGCGTTTGCGGGGGGCATCTTTCTTCTCGCCGTCATCCTCGCCATCGGCTTCGGACTCGTCAGAGACATCGTCGGCGTCTTCGTCCTCGATATCCTCGTCGTCTTCGTCCACGGAAACCGGTTTCGTCGGCTTCTGTAGCGAGCGCGGCTGTTTGCGCTTCTTCGGCCGGGCGTTCGAGTCGCGCTCGGCATCGATGGTGAAGTCGCCCGGCAGCATGTCTTCCGAGGAGTGGATGGAGACGGCAAAGCCGGCGATCCGCTCGATTTCGATCAGCGCTTCACGCTTGTTGTTGAGAATGTAGAGCGCGACATCCGTCGGTGCTTTCACCGAGATGGATTTCAGGCCGCCGGTGGCGGCGCGCGCTTCAATGGCCCGGATCAGCTGCAGGGCAGCCGACGGGATGGAGCGGCGGCGCCCGGTGCCGTTACAGGTCGGGCAGGGATCGGAAGTTGCCTGCAGGACGCCCTGACGGCGGCGCTGGCGCGAGATTTCCATCAGACCGAACTGCGAGATCCGGCCGTGCTGGACGCGGGCACGGTCGACCTTCAGGTGTTCCTTCAGCTTCTTCTCGACGGCGCGATTGTTCTTGTTCTCGTCCATGTCGATGAAGTCGATCACGATGAGGCCGGCCAGGTCACGCAGGCGCATCTGGCGGCAGGCTTCTTCTGCGGCTTCCAGATTGGTGCGCACAGCCGTCTGCTCGATGTTCCGCTCGCGGGTCGATTTGCCGGAGTTCACGTCGATGGCGACCAGCGCTTCCGTCTGGTTGATGACCAGATAGCCGCCGGATTTGAGCTGAACGACCGGGGAATAGATCGAATCGAGTTGTTCTTCGACCGCTTCGGAGACGAAGAGCGGGTCTTCCTCTTTCCATTGCTGAACCTTTTTGGACTGGCTCGGCATGATCAGCTTGGCGAGGTCTTTCGCTTCGCGATAGGCCTCCTCGCCCTGCACGAGGACTTCCTCGATGTCCTTGTCGAACATGTCGCGCATGGCGCGATGGACCAGCCCGCCCTCGGCATTGATCAGCATCGGGGCTTCAGAGGCGAGCGTTTTCTCAACGATCGTCTCCCAGAGCTTTGAAAGATAATCATAATCCCGCTTGATTTCGATCTTTGTGCGCTTGGCACCAGCGGTGCGGACGATCAGGCCCATGCCGTCCGGAACATCCAGTTCGGCGACGATGGACTTCAGGCGCTTGCGGTCTGTGCTGTTGACGATCTTGCGGGAAATGCCGCCGCCGCGAGGCGTGTTTGGCATCAGAACCGAATAGCGACCAGCCAGCGAGAGATATGTGGTCAGGGCCGCGCCCTTGGAGCCGCGTTCTTCCTTGACGACCTGCACCAGCATGACCTGGCGCCGGCGGATCACTTCCTGGATCTTGTAGCGCTTGGAAATCGACGTGCGCGTGGAGGTTTTGCGCGCCGGACGGCGGCCAGCGGCCTTGGCCGGCTTGGCGTTCGAATCCTTGCCGGTTTCGTCGTCATCTTCATCATCGTCGTCGCTGTCGGATGAGACTTCATCGGCCTCGTCTTCATCGTCGTGATCTTCGTCACCGGAATCGTCGCCATTCTCGGCGTCGGCGGAGGCGGAATTGTCATCCTCCTCGTCGTCATCTTCAATGGCTGCAGCAGCTTCTTCGGCCGCTTCGCGCAGCAGTGCTTCGCGATCTTCAGCCGGAAGCTGGTAGTAATCCGGGTGGATCTCGCTGAAAGCGAGGAAGCCGTGGCGGTTGCCGCCATATTCAACGAAGGCCGCCTGAAGCGACGGCTCAACCCGCGTTACCTTTGCGAGGTAGATATTGCCGCGGAGTTGTTCGTTACCAGTTGTTTCGAAGTCGAAGTCGTCGACCTGCCCATTGTTGACGATCGCAACACGGGTCTCTTCCGTGTGTGCGGCGTCGATCAGCATGAGTTTGCTCATCTAGAGGAACCTTTTGATCCGGCGCTGCTGCTACGGGCGGAATGCGCCTCAGGCAGTCAAGCTGGCCGGTCTGTATATTGAGGGAATGGGGGCCGGCACGTCCGCTATCATGCCGGTACTGCGGCATCGAAAAAGCGTTGTTTTGGGCAGCACCCGTGGTCATTAGCTCTGCTTTCCGGAGCGCGGCGCCCGCTGACCTGTCTAGGGTGAGCCGGGATCGCTGGCGCGTCATTGGGAAACTTGCGTTGTAACGCGGTCATCCGGCTACGCCGTGGATAGTGCCCAATTTTCCAGCCCAAGAAAAGGGACAAATAGTGAATTGGCTGCTGTTCTCGGTTAGCTCTGGTCAATCGTGGGTTAATGTTCCTTTTGCTAAGGAGACAGTTCGTTCAATTGGTTTGGCGTCTTCTGGTGGCAAATACCTCAACCTGATGTTGATTTTTCGGGCATTCCTGCTGGCTTTTGCCATTTTCTTCGGGGCCTTTCAGGCCATGGCAGAGGTGCGCGATGTCCGCATTGTGGGCAACGGTGAGCCCACCCGAATCACTATCTGGACTGATACAGCCCAGGATCCGAGGGCCTATATGGTCGAGGGTGCCAGCGGACTTTCGGTCGTCCTGCCCCTGCGCGGCGGGGCCAGCCCCCGAACCGGCAAAGGCATGGGCGGCGTGCCGGACTGGTCGGCCACCGCGTCCGAAGTGCGCTTCAGTCTGGATAGGCCACTGATGGTGACGCGGGTTCTGACCCTTCCGCCAACCGGCACAGCCACCGATCACCGGGTGATTATCGACCTCGATACCGTGTCTGCGGCCCGCTTTGCCAGTGTCGCCAAGCGCGACATGCGTCAGCTGGCCAAGGCCACGGTCGCGCTCAACGATGCCGGCCAGCGCCGCGAAGTGGCTGCGATGCGCCCCGGTGTGGGTAAGAACAAGTACATTATCGTGGTCGATGCCGGTCATGGCGGCAAAGATCCCGGCGCCACGGCCGTCACGGGCAAGAAGGAAAAGGACATCACGCTCGCGGCGGCGCTTCAGCTGAAGGAAATGCTCGAAGCCGACGGCCGCTACGAAGTCCGCCTGACCCGCGAGACGGATACGTTCATCGAACTGGAAGATCGCGTGACGCTGGCCCGCAACTGGGGCGCCAACCTGTTCATCTCGCTGCATGCCGATGCGGCGGCGAACAGCCAGGTGTCCGGTGCCTCCGTCTACACGATCTCTGCGCGCGGCGAATCGCGCATCGACAAGGAAGCCAGCAAGAATGACTGGGAGATCCCGCTGGAAGACGGCACGTCCAAATCCATCACGGGCATTCTGAAGGATCTGGTGAAGCGCGAAACCCGGACGCATTCCGGCGAGTTTGCCGAATTCCTGCTGCCGGAGCTTCAACAGGCCGGGCCAGTCCTGCGCGATACGCACAAGAATGCCGGTTTCTATGTTCTGCTGGCGCCGGACGTGCCGGCGGTGTTGCTGGAACTTGGCTTCCTGACCAACCGGGATGATGCAGACCGCCTGCAGTCGCGCAACGGCCGCCACAAGTCCATGCAGGCCGTGAAACGCGGCATCGACCGCTTCTTCATTCAGCAGGAAAAGCTGATGGCGGACCGGTCAGGCTGATGCTGCTGGGAAACCGCTTGCCGGGCCGGGTTCGAACTGAGACACTTCCATGATGAGACGAACCGGGGCTGTTTCCGCATTGCTGCTGTCGCTTGGCTGCGTGGCATGCGCCTCCTATCCAGTTTTTGGACCGAATGGCTTTTCTGCCGGGGCGGCCTATGCGCCACCGGCAGATTCTGCCGCTTTGGGCGACTTTCTGGTCGCGCGCTATGCTGCGATGACCAATGACCCGCGTGAGGCGGCCAGCCGCTACTCTGCGTCCATTGAAACCGCCCCCGAGTCCACCGGCATTGCTGAACGCGCCGTCTTCTCGGCGCTGCTGTCCGGAGATTATCGTCAGGCCGTAAGACTGGCCAACAAGGCGCAAGGGGCTGGCAATTACGGAACGCTGTTGCGGCTGACGCTTGGCATTCAGTCCATGCTGGATGGCAAGGACTCCATCTCGGCGGCTTACCTGAAAGAGGACGGGTTTGGCCCGTTCAACCGGGCCGTCGCGCGCGGCATCTCTGCCTGGCGGATCGATGGCAATGAAGGCCCCGACGCGGCAGAGGCGTATCTGAACGCAACCCTGACCGGTGACCCGCGCCTCGACAGCGCGACTCTTTATATGCGGGGCCTGATCGAGCTGTCCGCGCACAAGGACGAAGCCGCCCTCTCCACATTCGAGGCATTGTGGGATTCCGGTGCAAGACTCGCCGTCGGCATTGATGCGCACGCCCGCCTTCTTGTGGCGAATGGTGACAGCAAGCGGGCCCTCGAACTGCTGACAGTGTTCAGCGACACAGTCGGTGCCAATGCCGCGCTGGAAAGCCTGGCGGAGGATATTGCTTCCAGCCGTGAGATCACCGTGCCACGCCTCAAGCCGACACAAGGCGCCGCTCTGGCGGTCTATGTCCCTGCAGCGGCGCTGATCACCCGGACGGATGACGACGTGGCTTCGGTCTATTTCGTGCTGGCTCTGGCGCTCGATCCTGACCTCGCTGAGGCCCGGACACTATGGGCCCAGTCACTCGAAAAGGGCGGCCGCCAGCCTGAAGCGATTGCCGTTCTGTCCCGAATTCCGGACTCCTCACCCTTCTACGCGTCGTCACGCGGACAGATCGCCTGGGCGCTGCTTCGGCTTGGCCGGGACAAGGAAGCGGTTGAGCTGGCCCGTGAGGCGGTGGCAAAGACATCCGACCGGGGCCTCAGGATACAGCTGGCAGACATCTACCGGTCACTGTCGCGCTATGATGAAGCGGACATGCTGCTGACGGTGATCATCAAGGAAGATGCCCGCGAAGGCCGGGTCGACTGGCGCCTGATGTACGCGCGCGGGGCAACCCGTGAGGCGCTCGATCATTGGGACGATGCCGAAGCAGACCTGAAGCTGGCGCTGGAGCTGCAGCCGCGCAGCCCGCAGGTGCTGAACTATCTCGGCTATGCCTATGTCGACCGGGGCATCAATCTGGAGGAAGGCCTGGAGCTGATCCGCACCGCACTGACCTATGATCCTGACTCAGGCTTCATCACCGACAGTCTCGGCTGGGCCTATTACCGGCTCGGCCGGTACGAACTCGCGACCTATTTCCTGGAGCGGGCCGTGGAACTGGAACCGGGTGACCCGACGCTGAACGACCATCTGGGCGATGCCTACTGGCGCAGCGACCGGAAGCTGGAAGCGAAGTTCCAGTGGGAACGGTCGCTCAAGCTCGACCCGGCAGAGCAGGAGCGCGCCCGGATCGAAGTGAAGTTGTTAAAGGGCCCCGATGCCCCTGTCGTGGTTCAGGCCGATTCCGAGCCACCTCTGCCCAACCGGCCCTGATCGCATGACCTCCACTCCGCTCAGCGTGCTCGCCCCGGCCAAGGTGAACCTGTTCCTGCATGTCGGGCCGGTGCAGGCGAACGGTCGTCACCCGCTGGATTCGCTGGTCGTGTTTGCCGGGCCTGAAGCCGCTGACCGGCTGGAAGCGCAGGCTGCGGACACGCTGTCGCTGACGCTGACCGGACCGGGCGGCGGCGATGTCGAGGTCGATGAAGACAATCTCGTGCTGAAAGCCGCGCGTGCCTTGCAGGCGGAAGCGGGCGTGTCAGCCGGCGCCGCGTTCGCACTCGAAAAGCACTTGCCCGTTGCTGCCGGGATCGGCGGTGGTTCAGCCGATGCTGCCGCCGCACTTCGCTTGCTCACCGGGCTTTGGGACATTGACCCGTCTGCGGCCAGCAAAGTCGCGCCGGGTCTTGGCGGGGATGTCCCGGTCGCTTTAGTTGGCCATGCGGCTCTGATGCAGGGCGAAGGCGAACGGGTCCGCCGCGCTGCAGGTCTCCCGCGCGTGCCGGCCTTGCTGGTCAATCCACGTCTCGCCTGTCCGACCGGGCCCGTTTTTCGCGTCTATGACGAAGCTGGCGGCGGAGCTGGCTTTCAGGAATTTGGCGCTGTGCCGCCGTTCGAGCGGGTTTACGACCTCGTCCACTGGCTGGCGCGTCAGAGGAATGACCTTCAGGCCCCTGCGATTGTGCTGGTACCAGCCATTGGCGATGTTCTGGAACGCCTCGCAAACTTGCCAGGCGTTCTGCTCCCGCGCATGAGCGGATCGGGCGCGACCTGCTTTGCGCTGTTCGAAACGGATGACGCGGCGCGGCAGGCTGAGGCATTGCTGGCGGCGGAGCGGCCGGACTGGTGGGTGCGGGCGACGTCGCTGGGAGATGCCGTTTGAGTTGGGAAGCCATCACGTTCATTCGCTTCATGGGGCCGGTCCTGCTGTCGGCGGCGCTGTGCGGCATGATGTTTCTGATCCGCATCGAGGATGCGCCGGATGGCGGGCGCAAGACGCAGGCTGCGCCGGTGCCCAATTCCGGCGGCATCGCAATTTTGCTGACGCTTGCCCTTTCGGCCTGGCTCGCCAGCGAAGCGCAGCTCCTGTCTGCCTCCTGGACCATCAATGGCACGCTGAACGTTCTGGCGATTGCTATCGTCGCCGGGGCGATCGGGTTCGTCGACGACAAATGGGGCATGAGTGCCTGGCTGAAACTGGTTCTGACCGGGACGTTGGCGGTGAGCTTTGCGGTGCTTGATCCGGGCTTGCGTCTGGCGAGCCTGCCGCTGCCGCTCGTCATGTCGGGTGTGGCGCTCTGGCTGTTGATCACGATGAACGCCGTGAACTTCATGGATGGCTCGAACGGGCTGTCGATGGGATCGAGCGCGATCATGCTGGTCGGGTCCGCAATGATCCTCTGGCATTCGGAAGGCTCGCCGAACTGGCCCGGCCCCGCGCCGGATCTCGCTTTCCTCTGCATGACGGCAGCGCTCGCCATTGGCGGCTTCCTCGCCTGGAACTTGCCGGGCCGTCTCTATGTGGGGGATTCCGGCGCGTTCGGGATCGGGGCCTTTTTCGGCGGCGCCAGCATCATGGTGGCGGTGTTCACGACGATCTGGACGGCGGCGATCCTGTTCCTGCCGTTTCTTGTCGATGTGATCCTGACCATTTTCTGGCGGGCCCGGTATGGCCAGTCGATCATGACGGCGCACCGGGAGCATGCCTACCAGCTGTTCCTGCGCAGCGGCTGGGCGCATCTGCCGGTGGCAGTGCTGTGGTGGGTGTTCAGCTGGGTGTGCGCGCTGGTCGCAATGAACGTGCCGGATACACTCGCGGTTTGGGTGTTTTTCGGCCTGCTGGCGATCGGCTGTGGGTTGTGGCTGGTCCAGCGCCTGACGCTCGGCCGGCGGTTGATCGCGGAAGGCCGCTAGCTAGTAAGCTCGGCTGACGCAGAAGTCGGCCAGTTCTTCCAGGGCGTCGCGATAGGGCGAGGCTGGCAGCGGGCGCAGGGCGCCTTTTGCGAGGGCGGCATAGGCTTCGGCTTCCTGCACCGTTGCCTCGGCCGCGCCGGTCGCTCGGATCAGGTGCACGGCATGGGCAAGGTCTGCATCGACCTGCAGGTCGATGTTCATGGCGCGGTCCCAGAACGCGCGGTCTTCGTCAGAACCGCGGCGCTTGGCGATGATCACGGGCAGGGTGATCTTGCACTCGCGGAAATCGTCGCCGACCGACTTGCCGATGACCGACGTGGTGCCGCCATAGTCGAGCACATCGTCGATGATCTGGAAGGCGAGGCCGAGATTCTTGCCATAGGTCGCGAAGGCGTGGGCGAAATCGTCCCCGCCGGCTGACATGGCGCCGGTCTCGGCAGCCGCCTCGAACAGGGCGCCGGTCTTGGCCTCGACGATGGCGAGGTATTCCTCGGTCGGCAGCTCGCGCGCATTCATGGCGGCCAGCTGACGGACTTCGCCCTCGGCAATCGTGGTGGAGGCAGTGGCCAGCTTGTCGAGAATGGCGAGGCTGCGGGTCTCGACCAGAAGGTTGAAGGCGCGCGCGAACAGGAAGTCACCGACCAGGATCGACGCGCTGTTGCCCCAGATCGCCTTTGCGGCGGGTTTGCCGCGGCGCAGGTCGCTCTCGTCCACGACATCGTCATGCAGCAGCGTGGCAGTGTGGATGAACTCGACCGCAGCGGCCAGAACATGCGTGGCATTGTTGGGCTTGCCGACGGCATGGGCGGCCATCAGCGTCAGCATCGGGCGCAGGCGCTTGCCGCCGGCGGACACGATATAGCCTGAAAGATCCGGAATAACGGCGACGGGGCTGGCGGCGCGGGCGGCGAGAATTTTCTCGACTTCGACCAGGTCGTCAGCGACCAGCGTTTGCATACGGTCCACCACCGATCCGGAGGCAGCCTTGCCTTTCGGTTTGGGGGACAGGGTCAAACGGAAGTCTCCGGTATTATCACAGCCAAGTGCAATTAGGCTTAAGCGACCTGAGAGGCAAGAACGACGTGGCACCGGGCCGCAGCATTACCTGCACAAATCGACGTGATTGGATAAGGGCTGGCGGCGAACCGGGCTTGCGGGTTAGATTGTGGGCATGAAACAGATCCTGATGTGTACCGCGATTGTGTTGGTGGCAGCCTGCGCCAGCACGTCGTCCTATGGCCCTGCAACCAAGTCCGGCGCGATGGGCTATGACTCCCTGCAGATCGAAGCGGACCGGTTCCGGGTCTCCTACACGGACGCCGATGCGGCGAAGGCCCGCGACCGGGCGCTTTTGCGGGCGGCGGAAGTCACGCTGGAGCAGGGCAAGGAGTGGTTTGAAGTGACCAACTCCTACGCGTCCGACGACACCGTGGGCACAGGCGGCAGCCGCTCGTCCATCAGCATTGGCGGGTCATCCGGGTCGTATGGACGGTCCAGCGTGGGCGTTGGGGTCGGCTTTGGCATCCCGCTCGGGTCGAGCAGTTCCGGCAAGGTGACCGAAGTGCTCGAAATCAGGATCGGGTCCGGCGAGAAGCCCGATGGGGCGAACGTCTATGATGCCCGTTCGGTGGACATCAATCTCCGGGGCTCGGCCACGTCCTGATGGAAGAAGTCTTCCGAACGAACGATTTGATAAAGCTCAGCTATGTGCAGCACCTGCTACAGGAAGCGGGCATCGAATATTTCGTGGCCGACCAGCATATCGCCGCCGTAGAGGGCAGTATCGGCGCCTTCCCGCGCCGCGTTCTGGTGCCGGACGAACTGAAGGCCCAGGCCGTGGCCGCGCTGGCCGGGGTCGAGCGGGGATGATCACTGAAGACAGCGTGTATCAGGGCCGTGTGCGCCTGGTGCAGCCGGAACAGGGGTTCCGGGCGGGCACGGACTCCCTGCTTCTGGCGGCGGCGCTGGCGTGCCGGCCGGGCGGGGAGGCGCTGGAGATCGGGTGCGGATGCGGCGGGGCGCTCCTGCCAGCGGCGTTCCGGATGCCCGAAATCCACCTGACCGGCGTGGAAATGGTGTCAGCGACGGTGATCCTGGCGCGTCGTGGTGTGATCCTGAACGGCTTTGAAGGGCGGGTTGATGTCGCCGAAGGTGAGGCATCTGCGTGGGTCCGTGATCATGAGAACCGGTTCGACCTTGTTTTCGCCAACCCGCCCTATTTTGAGCCGGGCCGGATCTCGGCCCCCGGTGAGGGCAAGGCAGAGGCCTATCTCGAATCCCTTGACCTGACCGGCTGGATCAAGGCGATGGTCTTTGCTGCCAAACCGCGCGCGCCTGTCATCATGATTCACCGCGCGGCAGAGCTTGCCCGCATCCTGACCGGGTTCGACCGCCAGACCGGGGAGGTCACCGTCCTGCCCATCGCCTCCAAGCCGGGCGAGGACGCGCGGCGGGTTCTGGTGCGTGGCCGCAAGGGGCTGAAGCGCGGGCCGCTGCGCCTGCTGCCCACGCTGGTGCTGCACCAATCTGATGGCTCGGCCAGCCCGGCACTTGAAGCTGTCCGGCGCGGCGAGGCAATCGACTGGTAGGGCCTGCTCCGGCCTTGTGCTAGGCTGGTTTGGCCCCATGTCAGTCTTGTCAGTGTTGGGGGCAGTCAGGAGCACAAACGTGTTCGCCGCATTGTTCTGGATATTCCTCGCCCTCGGTCTGGTGATCTCCGTGATCGGGTTCGCCAGTATCTATAGCCGGTCCGACGATCAGGATGGGCGCCACTAGGGAGAACACGATGTTCGGTTTTCTGTTCTGGTTCCTGATGCTGGCAGGCCTGTGGATCGCGGCCATGGGACATTCCGGCTTCTACCGCCTCGTGACAGGCCGCGACGGCGGCGCGATGGACGACCCTGATTCCCGCAGCGACCGGTTATTCTGAAGTCACCCGCCTGCTTGCGCCCAGCGCCGCGCAAATGTAGTCCGGCAGGGAAATTTCGTACCGGAAGACCGACATGTCTGCACCCAAGGCCTATGCCAAGCCGAAATCCTTTCAGGACCTGATCCTGACGCTCCAGAATTACTGGGCCGAGCAAGGCTGCGCGATCCTGCAGCCCTATGACATGGAAGTCGGCGCCGGGACGCTGCATCCGGGCACCGTGCTGCGGGCGCTGGGGCCGAAGAACTGGCGGGCGGCTTACGTCCAGCCGTCGCGCCGTCCGAAGGATGCGCGCTATGGCGAGAACCCCAACCGGCTTGGCCACTACTACCAGTTTCAGGTCATCCTGAAGCCCAACCCGGACAATCTTCAGGACCTCTACCTGACCAGCCTCTACAAGATCGGGATCGACCCGACCGTGCACGACATCCGCTTCGTGGAAGACGACTGGGAGAACCCGACCGTCGGCGCATGGGGCCTCGGCTGGGAAGTCTGGTGTGACGGGATGGAAGTCAGCCAGTACACCTATTTCCAGCAAGTCGGCGGCCTCGACGTGCGCCCGGTCTCGGGCGAGCTGACCTATGGCCTTGAGCGCCTCGCCATGTATGTGTTCGGCGTCGACAATGTGTACGACCTGCCGTTCAACGATCCGGACAGCGCCGTGCCGCTGACCTATGGCGACGTGTTCCTCGAGAACGAGCGTCAGCAGTCGGCCTTCAACTTCGAATACTCGGATGTCGAGATGCTGAAGCGCTGGTTTGCCGATTGCGAGAGCCAGTCGAACGCCCTGCGTGCCGCCGGAAAGCCGCTGCCCGCCTATGACTATGCGCTGAAGGCCTCCCACACGTTCAACCTGATCGACGCCCGCGGCGCCATCAGCCCGACCGAACGCCAGGCCTATATCGCCCGCGTCCGCGACCTCGCCCGCGGCGCCGCAGAGCAGTGGGCCGGGCAGGAAGCCGAACGGGCATAAGGTCGCCGGAAAGCCTCTGTTACCCTCGATTGACCGGAGCCCGTCGCTGCTGCAAGTTCGGCACGATTAACCCTGTTCGATCATCCACGGAGGGTGGCATGCGGACGGGAAGATCGTTCGGCAAAGGTGATGTCATCCATGGCAACGCCTGCGAGCCGGACAATCGCGGTAACTCTTTCAGGGAATTGATTGCATGAAACTCCGGTTGACGCTCGCATGCGTGGGCATGCTGGTTTCGGCGAGCGCGCTGGCGGCGTGCTCCGGTGGCGGCTCGGCAGATGCGCCGGCCATCGAGCCGTTTCTCTGGACGGAAAGCCCGGCCTATTGCGCCTTCCTGCCAAGTGGCACCAAGTTCAACCCCGCCGACAAGTCGACCTGGGAATTTACATTCATCACAGAGCCGCAAGCGGGCACGCCGCTGGCGCAGTCGCAGGCGGTGATGAAGATCGCGGGCGAGATGGTGCGGCTGAACCGGGCGCCTGACGCGCCGGGCGCCAATGCGCGCACATGGGTATATCGCGGCGAAGACGGCATGCTGGAAGTTGAGCTGAAACTGGATCAGGCGGCGACCGAGATCGGCGGTTCGACCGGCGGACCGCAGAACGCGAAGCTCAGCCTGCGTGCCCCGTCAAAGGGCCTGGTGCAGGAAGTCCGCGGCGGCTGCGGTCTCTAGCCGGGCCTGCGCCCGCCCGGACAACAAGTCTCAACTACAGGCCTGACGCTTGACCCGCGCGCGGGCGTCTGTAAGCCGTGCAGGCTTCAATCCTGACTGGCTGGACCCCCATGGCTGAGCTGCTTCTTGAACTCTTTTCCGAGGAAATTCCTGCGCGGATGCAGGCGAAGGCCGAGGCCGACCTGCGCGATGCCATGGAGAAGGCCCTGAAAGAGGCGGGTCTCAAATGGAAGCTGCTGGCCGCCTGTTCCGGCCCGCGCCGCCTGACCGTTTCTATCGACGGGCTCTCTGAACGCTCGGCGGACGTGAAGGAAGAGCGCAAAGGCCCGAAAGTCGGCGCACCGGAAAAGGCCCTCGAAGGCTTCCTGCGCGGCGCTGGCCTGACGGATATTTCGCAGGCGCAGATCGCGTCCGACCCGAAGAAGGGCGACTTCTATGTCGCCGTGATCGAGACGCCGGGCCGGGATGCGGCGGACATCATTGCCGAGGCTGTGCCGGCGATCATTCGTGGCTTCCACTGGCCGAAGTCGATGCGTTGGGGCACGGGCGATCTTCGCTGGGTGCGCCCGCTGCAGCGGATTACCTGCGTGCTGGATGGCCAGATCGTGCCGTTCGACGTGGACGGCATTGCCAGCGGCAACGAGGTGGAAGGCCACCGCGTGCATGGCCGTGGACCTTACACGGTCACCGGCTGGAAGGACTATTCCGAGCAGCTGGAAACCAAGGGCCACGTGCGGCTGGCGCGGGCGGACCGCCGCGAGGTAATCCTCAAGGGCATCGAAGCCGTGTGCAAAAAGGCCGGGCTCGAATGGATCGAGGATCAGGGCCTGCTGGAAGAAGTGACGGGTCTGGCCGAATGGCCGGTCGTGGTGCTGGGCGACATGGACCCGGACTTCCTGAGCCTGCCGCCGGAAGTGATCACGCTGTCGATGCGCACGCACCAGAAATACTTTGCGGTGAACGACAAGAAGACCGGCAAGCTGGCGCCGCACTTTGTCGTGGTGGCCAATATCGAGGCGGCAGACGGCGGCAGGAAGATCGCCGAGGGCAATGCCCGTGTGCTGTCCGCCCGCCTCGAAGATGCGCGCTTTTTCTGGGACAAGGACAAGGCGACGCCGCTGGACGAGATGGCGAAGAAGCTGTCGACGATTGCGTTCAAGGCAGAGCTTGGCTCGCTGGGCGACAAGGTGGAGCGGGTGGCGGCGCTGGCCCGCGAACTCGCGCCGAAAGTGGGCGCCGATCCGGATATGGCCGAGCGCGCCGCGCGCCTCGCCAAGGCAGACCTCGTGTCGGAAATGGTCGGCGAGTTCCCGGAACTGCAGGGCGTGATGGGGCGGTATTATGCGCTGGCCGCTGGCGAACCGGCCGCCGTGGCCGACGCGATCCGCGACCACTACAAGCCGCAAGGCCCGAGCGACTCTGTGCCGACCGACCCGGTGGGCATCGCCGTCGCGCTGGCCGACAAGCTCGACACGCTGGTCGGCTTCTGGGCGATTGACGAGAAACCGACAGGCTCGAAAGATCCGTTTGCACTCCGCCGTGCGGCGCTGGGCGTGGTGCGGATTGTGTTGGAGAACACTGTCCGGCTGCCGCTGACGGATGTGTTCCAAAAGTCTCTTGAGACCAATACGAAGCACTTCTGGCAGTTCGGCAATCTGTACTGGGTCAGTCCACTCACCAGCGGCGACTATGACGTGCCCCATGAAGGCCTTAGCAGCGGACCGGGATACCAGGTTTCTGAATTCACGACCGTCCAGCACCTCGGCGAATGGCAGGCGGAATGCGGCGATCCCGGAGAGCTTGTCGTTGTCGACGGTATCTGGTCCGGAAACGGCGTCCTTCCTGAAGCGCGCAAAAGGGAATTCGATGCGCACGTGAAGGTTCGGCTCGCGAACCTGTGCGGTGTAACGCCTGACCTCATTTCCTTCCTTGCCGACCGCCTGAAACAAGTCCTCCGCGATCAGGGGCAGCGGCATGATCTGATCGATGCCGTGTTCGCGCTCGGCGAGGACGATCTCGTGCTGATCACCAAGCGGGTTGAGGCGCTGGGCGCGTTCCTCGGCAACGAGGACGGGGCGAACCTGTTGGCGGGTTACAAGCGGGCCGCCAATATCCTGCGGGCCGAGGAGAAGAAAGGCACGTTGCCGGAGACCCTCGTGGTGGATGGCGGGCTGATCGATGCTGGCGGCGCGCAGGAAGTGCACCTGCACCAGACGCTCGGCCAGGTGCGTCACGACATCGAAGCGCCCCTCGAAGCCGAGGATTTCGCCGCCGTGATGACCCATCTCGCCAAGCTGCGCGAGCCGGTCGATGCCTTCTTCGAGCATGTCATGGTGAACGACGATGATCCGGCCATCCGGGCGAATCGTCTGGCGCTTCTGGCGGATATCCGGGACACGCTGCACCGCGTGGCCGATTTTTCCCTGATTGAAGGCTGATCCGGGCGCCACGCGTCCCGCTTCGGAACAGGGCTCAGGCCGTCTGAGGGCGAGCTGTCTCACTTGATACAGTTCTGTGGCAAATAACAACGTTGTCACACCCGTCGCGACCTTTCAGCGACTGGCCATTCGCGTTGCGATGCAGCATACGGTTTGCATTCCCTTCGCGGGCGAGCGGGACCGTTTCGGCGCGCGCAGAACAGACAAGAGGACTTCCATGGGCGAGGCAGCTTTGAAGCACGCAGAAGAAACCTGGGTTTACGCATTCGGTGGCGGGACCGCCGATGGCGATGCCTCGATGAAGAACCTGCTGGGAGGCAAGGGCGCAAACCTTGCCGAGATGGCCAAGCTGGGCCTGCCTGTGCCGCCGGGCTTTACGATCTCCACCGCTGTCTGCACCGCGTATTATGAGCTGGAGCGGGCCTACCCCTCCACACTCGCGCCGCAAGTGGACGAGGCGCTGGCCGACCTTGAGAAGAAATCCGGCAAGGGCTTTGGCGACCCTCAGAACCCGCTGCTCGTGTCTGTGCGCTCAGGCGCGCGCGCCTCGATGCCGGGCATGATGGACACGGTGCTGAACCTCGGCCTGAACGAAGCCTCCGCCGCCGGTCTCGCGACCCTGGCTGGCGAGCGCTTTGCCTATGACAGCTATCGCCGCTTCATCCAGATGTATTCCAACGTCGTCCTCGGCATGGGGCATGACGAGTTCGAGCACATCCTCGACGACTATAAAGACCGCCAGGGCATCGACCTCGACACCGACATGTCGGCCGATGACTGGAAGAAGATCATCGTCCTCTACAAGGACGCCGTGTCCAAGGAGCTTGGCCGGCCGTTCCCGGAAGATCCAAAGGAACAGCTCTGGGGTGCCATCTCGGCCGTGTTCGGCTCGTGGATGAATGACCGGGCGATCACCTATCGCAAGCTGAACGACATTCCGACCGAATGGGGCACAGCCGTGACCGTTCAGTCCATGGTGTTCGGGAACCTCGGTGAATCCTCCGCCACCGGCGTCGCCTTCACGCGCGACCCGTCGAATGGCGAGGCCATCTTCTACGGCGAGTACCTGATCAACGCGCAGGGCGAAGACGTCGTGGCGGGCATCCGCACACCGGCGCCGATCTCGCGCGAACGGGCCGACACGCTGGGCTCTGATGATGCCCCGCTGGAAGAGGCCATGCCGGAAGTCTACGCCCAGCTGCGCGACGTCGCGAACACGCTGGAACGTCACTACAAGGACATGCAGGACCTGGAGTTCACGGTCGAGAACGGCCATCTCTACATGCTGCAGACCCGCAACGGGAAACGCACGGCAGCGGCTGCGCTCAAGATCGCGGTCGACATGGCCAGCGAAGGCCTGATCACCGAGAACGAAGCCGTGCTTCGCCTTGATCCGTCACAGCTGGATCAGCTGCTGCACCCGACCATTGCCGAGGACGCCGCACGCGACGTGCTGCTGGTCGGCCTGCCGGCCAGCCCCGGCGCAGCGGTCGGCAAGGTCGTGTTCGATTCTGAAGAAGCCTTCCTGATGGCTGAAAAGGGCGAGGATGTCATTCTCGTCCGTATCGAGACGAGCCCGGAAGACATCAAAGGCATGCACGCAGCCCGCGCCATCGTGACGGCCCGCGGCGGCATGACCAGCCACGCCGCCGTTGTGGCGCGCGGCATGGGCCGTCCCTGCGTCTGCGGCGCCGGTGGCCTGCAGATTGACAGCAAGGCGGGCGTGTTCCGCATCATGGGCCGCGAAGTCAAAAAGGGTGACGTGATCACCGTTGATGGCGCCAGCGGTCAGGTCATGCTGGGCGCCGTGGAAATGGTGCAGCCGGATCTCTCCGGTGATTTCGGCACGCTGATGGGCTGGGCCGACAAGGCTCGCCGCCTGAAAGTGCGCGCCAATGCCGAAACGCCGCTGGATACGCGCACGGCCGTCGATTTCGGCGCCGAAGGCGTTGGTCTCTGCCGTACGGAGCACATGTTCTTCGACGAAGCGCGTATTCCGGAAGTGCGTGCGATGATCCTGTCGAATGATGTGGCAGGCCGCCGCGCATCGCTGGATAAACTTCTGCCGATGCAGCGCAGCGACTTTGAAGAGATCTTCCGTATCCTGGAAGACCGCCCGGCAACGATCCGTCTGCTGGATCCGCCGCTGCACGAATTCCTTCCTCATACGGATGAGGATATGGTGGATGTCGCGAAAGCGTCCGGCGTCAGTGTCGATGAACTGAAGCGCCGCGCCGCTGACCTGCACGAAAGCAATCCGATGCTGGGCCATCGCGGTTGCCGTCTGGGTATTACGTACCCTGAGATTTACGAAATGCAGGCCCGCGCCATCTTTGAGGCTGCCGTGAACATCGCGAAAGAAACAGGCCGCAAGCCCATTCCGGAAGTGATGATCCCGCTGGTCGCAACGCACCGTGAGCTGCAGATCCTGAAAGCCGTTGTCGACGAGCAGGCCAAGGCCGTGTTTGCCGAAACCGGCATGACGCTGGACTATATGGTCGGCACAATGATCGAGCTGCCGCGCGCCGCGCTGCGGGCCGGGGATATTGCGCAGTCGGCTGCGTTCTTCTCGTTCGGCACGAATGACCTGACGCAGACGACGCTGGGTATTTCCCGCGATGATGCTGGCCGCTTCCTGAAAATCTACGAAGACAAGGGAATCTACGAAAAAGACCCCTTCGTCACGCTGGACCAGGAAGGCGTTGGTGAATTGGTCAAAATGGCCGCTGAACGCGGCCGCAAGACCCGTCCGGGCATCAAGCTGGGCATCTGCGGTGAGCATGGCGGTGACCCGGCTTCCGTCGCCTTCTGCCACCGTGCAGGCCTCGATTATGTGTCCTGTTCACCCTACCGGGTGCCGATTGCCCGTCTCGCGGCGGCACACGCGGCACTCTCAGAATCGACCAAATAGGCAGCAAGCTGCCTGAATCGAATGCAGACGGCTGTGGCAATCGTGCCACAGTCGTCTTTTTGCATCGCAGCAATGCTCTTACAGAAGCCCATTAATTTTTACACAAAATCAACACATTGGAACCGGAGGCATAAAATGCCCCGGCATGGCTCGCCCGTAGGGCGAAATCCACCTGACGGAATTGTCACTCCCAAGATTGGCCAGCTTCTTGCTACGTAGCGGATTGGCAGCATATTCCGCTCGAGTTCGGGCGGTTGAGGCTGCCGGAAACTAGTCAAACCAAGCAGTCCCGGAACTGCACAACAGGGCGGAGTTATATCGCCTATCGGGACTTGGGAGCGGTGATGTTAAGAATTCAGAAACCTCGTGCGGCGACTCTGTCGTCAATGCGTGGGCTCCAAGGGAAGCTCAAGCGTTGGTGGATGGCTATGACAAACGACGAACAGCGCGATATTGTCATTCGCGGTGCGACCATCGCGGTCTGTGCCGTTGCAGCGACCGTAACCCTGCCAATGATCGGCGCGGTCCAGTCTGACATCCGGGCTCAGGCCGATTTCAGCGAACAGGCCCAGCGCTTTGCCCAGGTAGAGGATGCCGGCGCGAGTGCGCGCGTGGCAAGCCACACCCCGGCCGTGCTGGACACCCAATGGATCCGCACCGTCGAGTACACGCTGGAGCGCGACACAGCTTCTTCCATGAGCCGCTATGCCAAGCGCGACCGCGACGGCGCGGCCCTGGCCTCGCTGGTCTCATTCAAGCCGGAACACCTGAAGCGCGCTGAAGCGCTCGATGCCGAAGCGCAATGCATGGCGCAGGCGATCTATTACGAATCGCGCAACGAACCGCTGGCTGGCCAGCTGGCCGTCGCCGAAGTCATTTCCAACCGGATGCGCGACCATCGCTATCCGGACACCGCCTGCGGCGTGGTCTTCCAGGGCTCGACCCGGACGACCGGCTGCCAGTTCACCTTTACCTGTGACGGCGCGCTGGGCCGCAAGCCGAAGGGCACGGCCTGGGAACAGGCCAAAGAGATCGCCGCGCACGTCCTGATGAACCTCGCCGAGGATCGTACAGGCGGGGCAACGCACTATCACGCGACTTATGTCGACCCGGTCTGGAGCGCTGGTCTGATCCGGACGGACAAGATTGGCCTGCACGTGTTCTACCGTTTCCCGCGTGGTTCGGAATGGGCTCAGGTTCGCAGCGCCAGCGCGTCGCGCTCTGCGGCTGCGCCGGTCCTGACGGCGGCTGCCGAGAAGCAGGATCGCGATGCGGCGGCCTTGTCGGTGCTGCGGACGGCATCGGCTGCGCCCGCCACGGTCACGACCTCGACCCGCACGATCACCAATGGCGCCCCGCGCATGACGACAGTTCGCGATGCCTCTTATGAGGTTGCCTCGAACGACACGGCCATGAGTGGCGTTTCGGCCTATGCTGCCGCCCAGGCCGCCAAGGCCATGACAGCCTCCAGCGGAGCTGGCGCCCTGCGCTGATCCAGCCGGAAACCAGACCAAACAAAAGCCGCCGGCATTCCACCGGCGGCTTTTCTTATGGCGGCGATGTGCCTGCCGGGGTCAGTCGCGCGGCGGCACGGATTTCATGACCTGCTTGCGCAGCATGCCCGGCATCCAGCGGCTGAAGAAGCGCGCACGCTCTGCGGCCTTGCCAGCCATGTAGTGGACGTCGTTTCCGTGGGCCGCATCCCAGGCGCGTTGGGCGGCGAGCGAGACCGGGTAGACCTCCATCCCGCCGTCGCGCAACTCGTCCGCCATCTTGGTGTTGGACCCTTCGGTGGCGCCCATGTCGAGGATCGGCGTGTCCACAAACCAGGGCATCAGGCTCGTCACGCGGATGTCCAGGTCACGGAACTCGGTATCGAGCGCTTCGGTCAGCCCACGGACGGCGAATTTCGTGGCGGAATAGACGGCCAGGCGCGGGGAGCCGACAATGCCTGCAGTCGAGGCCGTGTTAACGATGCGGGCGCCTTCGGTTTCCTTCAGCAGCGGCAGGCAGGC
Source organism: Hyphomonadaceae bacterium BRH_c29 (assembly GCA_000961695.1). Classification (GTDB taxonomy): domain Bacteria; phylum Pseudomonadota; class Alphaproteobacteria; order Caulobacterales; family Hyphomonadaceae; genus Hyphomonas. The sequence continues at coordinate 23,107 of LADW01000044.1, read as the reverse complement.
CTGCACGCCGTTGATCACGCCTTTGACGTTGACGTCCACGAGAAGGTCATTGTCATCGCCCGAGATGTCCTCGAACCAGCCGTGGCGGCCGATGCCGGCATTGTTGAACAGGACGTGCATCTTTCCGCCCGTCGCCTCGGCGAAGCCCTTCACGGCGAGCGCCCAGTCTGCGCGGTCGCGCACGTCCAGCTTGCCGGAGATGGAGTTTCCGGTGCCGAGTTCATCGGCGACGCTGGCGAGGCCTGCCGTGTCGATGTCATAGAGGCCGCAGAACCAGCCCTTGTTCGAGAAAAAGCGTGCGGTCTCCGCGCCGATGCCGGAGGCGGCGCCTGTGATGAAAATGGCTTTGCGGCCGTTGGAGCTGGCCATGTCTGAAATCCTTCTGCGCGCGGGGGCTGTGCCCCTCAATGCGTGCAGTGTCAGACCACATCCATTCCGAGGTCAAGGTTTGGCGCCGAATGCGTGAGCGCGCCGACGGAAATAAAGTTGACGCCCGTCTCTGCAATGGCCGCAACAGTGTTGAGGTTCACTCCGCCTGAGGCTTCCAGAACGACCTTGCCGCCAGCGATGGCGACGGCCTCGCGCAGCATGTCGGTCGTCATATTGTCGAGCAGGACAGCGTGCGGCCCATGCGGCAGGGCTTCCTTCAGCTGATCGAGCGAGTCGACCTCGATCTCGATCATGCGCAGATGCCCGGCATAGGCCTTGGCGCGTTCCATTGCGGTCGAAACCGAGCCGCCGCAGGCTGCGATATGATTGTCCTTGATGAGGATCGCATCGTCCAGGCCGTAGCGGTGGGCGGTGCCGCCGCCACAGCGTACGGCGCGCTTTTCAAGAGCGCGGTGTCCTGGGGTGGTTTTCCGTGTGCAGACAATCGTGGCATCGGTGTGCGCAATCTTGTCGGCGAAGGTGCGGGTCATGGTCGCCACAGCGGAGAGGCGGCCGAGGAAGTTCAGCATCGTGCGTTCGGCGATCAGGATGGAGCGGGCCGAGCCGTCCAGCCGCGCGATCACTTCGCCCGGTTTGATGAGGGAGCCGTCCGGCTTTTCGATCACCAGTGTCACGTCCGGGTCGATCAGCTTCAGGGCGTAGGCCGCCGCGTCGAGGCCTGCAATGACGCCCGGCTGGCGCGCGGCGATCACGACTTTCAGCTGCGTTTCCAGCGGGATGGTCGCGTCCGTCGTCAGGTCTCCGGCGCGGCCAAGGTCTTCGGCCAGCGCAAGGCGCACGATCGGGTCGAGGATGATGGCGGGCAGGGGCGGCGGAACAGGGGTCATGGCGTCACGCTCTCTTTGAAGGGGCGTTGGAGGAACTGGCGATGCGGCTCGCCGGTCTCCGGATAGTCGGAACGATAGTGACCGCCGCGGCTTTCGTGGCGGGCTTGTGCACTCTTCACGATCAGGCCGGCGGAGGTGACCGCGCGGGCCGGGCCGTGCTGGTCGCGTAGGCGTTCGATCAGGGCTGCGACTTCGGCAAGACCGGTTGCGTCGCGCACCACACCGCAGTGAAGCGACATGGCGGCGCGCAGGCTTTGCAGTGCTTCATGCGGCAGGGCGTCCGGCACGTGGCCAATGCTGGCGCGGATATCCGGCAGCTTCGCTTCCCGCAGGCGTTCGGCAATCCGGTGCGCGAAAACGACCGCTTCCAGCAGGGAGTTCGACGCGAGACGGTTGGCGCCGTGGACGCCGGTCGAGGTGCATTCGCCGCAGACCGACAGGCCATCGAGGGACGACTTGCCCCAGAAGTCCGGAACGATGCCGCCCATGTGATAGTGCGCTGCCGGAGCTATCGGGATCATGTCGACGCGCGGGTCGATGCCGGCAGACTTGCAGGCGCCGAATACGGTCGGGAAGTGTTCCGGGAAGTGCGCGCCGACGGCTTCGCGGCAGTCGAGGAAGGCGCCGCGGCCTGAGGCGCGCTCAGTGTGGACGGCGCGGGCGACTTCGTCGCGCGGCGCGAGTTCGGCCAGCGGATGATAGTTCAGCATGAAGCGCGTGCCGTCGCGATTGCGAAGCAGAGAGCCTTCGCCGCGCAGGGCTTCAGTGGCCAGCGGGGCCGGGTCGCGGCCAATATCGATGGCGGTCGGGTGGAACTGGACGAATTCGAGATCGGCAACGAGGGCGCCCGCTTCCCAAGCCATAGCGATGGCATCGCCGCGCGCGGCGGGTGGGTTGGTCGTGACCTGGAACAGGCCACCGGAGCCGCCGGTACAAAGCACCGTCTCACGCGCGGTCTGAACCGAGAGCCGTCCGGCCGAATCGCGCAGGATGACGCCGGTCACGGTCAGCTGGTCGTCCTGCATCAGGCCAACCGCGCGCACGCCTTCGACGACGCGGATATGGCTCGATGCGTTCACCGCCGAGACGAGCGCATCCATGATGGCTTTGCCCGCAAGGTCGCCCGCAACCCGCGCCACGCGGGGGCGGGAGTGGGCGGCTTCAAGCGACAGGGCCAGCGCGCCATCGGGCGTACGGTCGAACGGTACGCCGAGTTCGATCAGGTCGCGGACGCGCGCCGGGCCTTCTTCGGCGATGAGGCGTGCGATGATCGGATCCACCAGGCCGGCGCCTGCTGCGATTGTGTCGGCGGCGTGCTGTTCCGGGCTGTCAGCAGGGTCGAGCGCAGCAGCAAGGCCGCCTTGTGCCCAGGCGGACGAGGCAGCCTGGCCAAGCGGCGCGGGTGAAATAACGATGCACGGACGCGGCGCGAGCTGCAGTGCCAGGAACAGGCCGGCAAGGCCTGCACCTACGATGAGGACATCACTGCCGGCATGTGCGTCTGCCGTCAGGGTCTGGACATGGCCCCCGCCTGCCAAGTCAGGAAATACCGTCGCTGGAGCGCCGGAACTCGGCTGGCGCTGTCACCGCAGAGACGAGCGCGCCGAACATGCGGTCTGCCGACTCGATGGTCAGCGTGAAATTGTCGGGCACATAAATGAGGCCTTCGACCTTGGCTTCCAGCATTTCCTCGATCTCGGAGCGGACCGAAAGCTGGTTGCCGAAGCGGCGGGCCTTGCAGGACTGGCGCACGACCGAGCGGCCCCATTGCGAGCAGACTTCCACGGCGGTCAGCTCGCAGGTGTACTGGCCTTTGTCAGGATGCGGCGTCAGGTACATTGTGCCCGTCATCAGGCATTCGCCGCCGCGATAAGGCTTGGTGCGGAAGCTCCAGGTGCCGAGGACATCATTCGGGTCATCATCCGTTCCGGCCTGCGCCGGGGTGAATACAAGAAGGGCAGCCGTCAGTACGAGCGCAGCCGTGCGTGCCAGGCGGGAGGTCATGATGCCATTCCAGTTCGTCCTCACACCTGCAGCCTAATCCCGCAGACGGCCTTCGCCAACGCCTCAGCCGCTTAAACCACCATCTCGATTTCCATCGGTTTCAGACCGGTCACGAAGTCGAGCGGCTTTTCCATGCGTGGCAGGGCCATCATGGCGTCGAGCGCCTGTTTGGCGCGCAGTCGCACATCTTCCGGAATAGTCACTTCGTATTCGCCCGTAACCAGGCAGTCATAGATGTTTTCCAGCGTGATACGCTTCATGTGCGGGCACAGATTGCACGGACGGATGAAGTTCGTGGTCGGGTTCTCGGCGGCGACATTGTCGCTCATCGAGCATTCGGTCAGCAGCACGACTTTCGGTGGGTGCTTCTCGGCGACATAGTTCGCCAGTGCGGCGGTGGATCCGGCATAGTCCGCCGCTTCCAGCACGTCCGGCGGGCATTCGGGGTGAGCGAGGATCACGACGCCCGGATGGGCTTCGCGCAGCTGGTGGACATCGTCCGCGCTGAACATCTCGTGCACTTCACAGGCGCCCGGCCAGGTCATAATGCGGATACCGGTCTGCGCGGCAACATTCTTGGCGAGGTATTGGTCCGGCACCAGGATGACGGTGTCGGTGTTCCATTCCTTCGCGATGGCCTCAACGACTTGTGCAGCGTTGGAACTGGTGCAGGTGATGTGGCACTCGGCCTTCACGTCGGCGGTCGTGTTCACATAGGTGACGACCGGATAGTCCGGGAATTTCTGCTTGATCAGGCGCACGTCGGCGCCGGTGATCGAGGCGGCCAGCGAACAGCCTGCACGCGTGTCCGGGATCAGAACGGTCTTTTCAGGTGCGAGGATCTTCGAGGTTTCGGCCATGAAGTGCACGCCGGCCTGAACGATGATGCTCGCATCCACTTTCGAGGCTTCGCGGGCGAGCTGGAGGCTGTCGCCCCGGAAGTCGCCGACGAGGCGAAAAATGTCCGGCGTCATATAATTGTGCGCCAGAATGACGGCATTCTTCTGCTTCTTGAGCCGGTTGATGGCCGCCACGAGCGGCGCCATTGCCGGCCACTCCATGGGCGTCACGAAATCCTTCACGAGCGGATAGAGATGGTCGGTCTCGGCGCGCACGGCGTCATCATAGGAAAGACCGCGGGCCTCTGCAGCGTTTGCGCCGCGCAGCGGGGTTGGGGTGGGGCATCCGGGACCGGAATCGATCAGACGGGCCATATCACATCCTCCTTGAACCAACCGAGCTCTTTTGCTCGATTTGAGTATAATATAGGCCTGAAAAAGAACGTTTCAAGGAGTTGGCCTTCAAACGTCCGGGATCAGGTCTCTTCTGCGACATCCATAAAAAGCTTTTGCGCAGTATGAGCAAAAGGGGGTGTAGCGCAGCTGTCGCGAAAACGCAATCTCTGTTCAGGCCGCCTGGCGCGGCGTCAGTTCCTGAACAATTCCAGCGCGGCGGTGGTCATGGCCTCGGTGCCGGTCTCGATCGTGCGGGCATAATCCGGCGCGAACTGCGAGGAATGCAGCGAGGGCAGGGACTCACCTGCCGCCTTGGCAGCGGCATACTTACCGGGCTCCACGGCGCCGACCCAGAACAGGACGCTCGGGATCTTTTCTTCGGTCCGGCCATATTGCGAGAAGTCTTCGCCGCCCATGACCGGCTTGACCTGTTTGACGTACTCGGCACCGAGCTTCTTGCCGACGGCTTTCATGGTGCGGGCGGTCGTGTCCGGATCATTATAAGTTGAAGGCGTGTAGTCGGCCTCGATGGTGATTTCCGGCTCCGGCGCGTCGAACGCGGCGGCTTCAGCCTTGGCGATGCGCGTGATGCCGTCGAGCAGCATCTGGCGGGTCTTGTCATCATAAGAGCGGACGGTCAGCAGCAGTGTGGCTTCGTCCGGGATGATGTTGTGCTTGGCGCCAGCCTTGAACGAGCCGACCGTGACGACGGCGCTGTCGAGCGGATCGACATTGCGGGAGACGAGGCTCTGCAGCGCGGTGACGATGTGGGCGCCGACGAGGATCGGATCACGTGTCGCCTGCGGATAGGCGCCGTGACCGCCAATGCCCTTCACATGGATGTCCACGCTGTCGACGTTTGCCATGGCAAAGCCGGACGAATAGACGACCGTGCCGGAAGGTGCGTCGGCGGAGACGTGCAGGGCAAGGTTATAGTCGGGCTTGGGGAAGCGGGTGAACAGGCCATCGGCCAGCATGGCTTCGGCGCCGAGACCGATTTCCTCACCGGGCTGGGCGATCATGACCAGCGTGCCTTTCCATTTGGACTTCTGCGCGACGAGGGCGCGGGCGGTGCCGAGCCAGGCCGTCATGTGAACGTCGTGGCCGCAGGCATGCATGACCGGGCTGTCGACGCCGGTCCAGGTCTGTGACTGGACGGTGGAGGCATAGGACACGCCGGTCTGTTCCGGAACGGGCAGGGCGTCCATGTCGGTGCGGATCAGGATGGTCGGGCCGTTGCCATTGCGCAGCACGCCGACCACGCCATAGCCGCCGACGCCAGGGCGGACGCCGCCATGATCGCGCGTGGCCTTGTCGACGACCCAGTCCTGTCCGACGCCCGTGGTCACCTCGAAGCCGAGGGATTCCAGTTCACTGGCCAGAATGGTCGAGGTCTTGCCTTCCTTGAAGGAGAGCTCCGGCGCCTGGTGAAGCTGGAGGTAGAGATCCAGGATCGACTGTTCCGGGGCAGCAACTTCGCGGACGGACATGCCGGCGGGCTGGACAATGGTCTCGCTGGAACTGGCTTCGCTGGAGGCCGCGGCGCCGGTGTCTGCGATCTTCGCGGGCTCGCCCGTGGCGGGGGCTTCAGTCTTGCTGCATCCGGCAAGGGCCAGGCTGAGGGCAAGGGTCGAAACGAGGACTGGACGCAGCATGGCAGATCTCCGGATAATGAACCGGTGACCCTAACAAGGTTTGCCCGGCTGCCAAGGGCGCCTTCTGGCCGCATCGGGTCGGCAGGACTAGTCGTCCTCGTCCTCCGGGACGTCATCGCCCACCTCCCGGCGGGGCCGGGCGATCAGTTCGGCGATGTCTTCCAGCTCGATGAAGGCATCGGCTTCCCGGCGCAGATCGTCGGATACCATGGCCGGAGAGGAGACGTTGGTTGACACAACGGAGACGCGAACGCCTCTCGCCTTTACCTGCTCGACCAGTCGGCGGAAGTCTCCGTTGCCGCTGAACAGGACGATATGGTCGACATGGGCCGCCGTCTCGAGCATGTCGACGGCCAGTTCCACGTCCATATTGCCCCGGAAACGCTTGCGGCCGTCCCGGTCTGTGTATTCCCGCGCCGCCTTCTTGATCACATTGAAGCCATTATAGGTCAGCCAATCCACCAGAGGCCGGATCGGGCTGTATTCGTCGCTTTCCACCAGGGCGGTGTAGTAATTCGCCCTCAGCAGGCGGCCGCGCCCCTGGAACTCCTTGAGAAGCTTGCGGAAATCTATTTCAAGGCCCAGGGCGCGGGCTGAAGAGTAGAGATTGGCACCGTCGATGAAGAGCGCAAGGCGCTCGTCCTTGTAAAACGCCATGTTATGCCTCGGAATGACTGCAAAAAGGGCCGTCGGAAACGTATTCTGTATAGTATAGCTTTCAGCTTAGATTCCGCTGCATTCAGGCGCAAGGGACGGGTTGCGTGCCCTTGCTGCGCTGCATATAAGGGGCGGTTCAAAGGAGATCCTGTACCCATGGCCCGAGTGACCGTTGAAGACTGCATCGAAAAGATCCCGAATCGCTTCGATCTCGTCCTGATTGCTGCGCACCGTGCCCGCATGATCCGCGAAGGCTCGCCGATCACCGTGGACCGCGACAATGACAAGGATCCTGTGATCTCCCTGCGCGAAATCGCTGACGAAACGATCGACCTGAAAGTGGTCAAAGAGGCCATGATCTCTGGCCTGCAGGAAATTCGTCCCGGCGAAGAGAACGAGCGTGAGGCTGACCGTCTTGCCCTTCAGGCTGCTCCGGCTGCGACAGAAGAAGACGTCATGCGCGCCTATCAGGCTGAACTCGAATCCGGACGCGACGACCGGCTCTAGGAGGTCAGATGGACGGCAGCGCCCTTTCCGCCAAGGACAAAGGGGCTGGCGACGCACCACCGGCCGAACAGGCCGTGGGCGAAGTGCATGTCCTCAGCCGCGACGAACTCATTGCCAAAGTCCGCGCGTATCACCCACGCGTGAAATCCGAATTGCTCGGCGCCGCCTATGATTTCGCCAAGAAGCATCATGGCGAGCAGAAGCGGGATTCGGGCGATGCCTATTATTCCCACCCGGTCGAGGTCGCGAGCCTTCTGGCGGACGTGCATCTCGATGAGATCACCATCGTTGCCGGCCTGCTGCACGACGTGGTCGAGGATGTGGATGATATCGACATAGGCGAGATCGAAGTGCGGTTCGGCGCCGATGTCGCAGAACTGGTCGACGGTGTCACCAAGCTCGACAAGCTGGAATTCTCATCGAAAGAGAACGCGCAGGCGGAGAACTTCCAGAAGTTCATCCTCGCCACGACCAGCGACATCCGCGTCCTTATGGTGAAGCTGGCCGACCGGCTGCATAACATGCGCACGCTGCATTTCCGCAAGAAGGCCGAGAGCCGGGAGCGGACAGCGCGCGAGACGATGGACATCTATGCCCCGCTTGCCCGGCGCGTCGGCCTCTACCAGCTGGCCGCCGAGATGGAAGATCTCGCCTTCCAGGAGCTGAATGCCGAAGCGCGCCGTGCTATCCTCTATCGCCAGGAAGAGCTGGCGCTGGAAAACGCGGATGATCTTGAGCGCATTCGCGACGACCTGACCCAGCTGATGGAAATGGCCAAGATTTCCTGCCGCATCAAAGGCCGCCGGAAAGCACCATATTCGCTGTGGCGCAAGCTGGAGCGGAAATCGATTTCGTTCCGCGATGTGGCCGACCTGTTCGCGTTCCGCATCATCGTTCAGACGACGGAAGAGTGCTACCGGGTTCTAGGCGAACTCCACACGCTGTGGGCCTGTATTCCCGACCGCTTCCGCGACTTTATCTCTGTGCCCAAGCCGAACGGCTATCAGAGCCTGCACACCACCGTGCGTGCCTCCGGCAATCGCCGCGTGGAACTGCAGATCCGCACCGAAGCGATGGACCAGACCGCCGAATTCGGCGTCGCGGCCCACTGGGGCTACAAGAACAAGCAATACGGCTTCGACGCAGAATCCGCCAAGGCCGCAGGCCTTGATCCTGCGGCCAGCCTGGAAACCATCTCCAGCCTTCTGCAGGACGGCGCCGACGCGAAAGAATTCCTCGAACACGCCAAGCTCGAAATGTATCGCGAGCATGTGTTCACCTTCACGCCGAAGGGCAAGCTGATCATCCTGCCGGCGGGCGCGATGCCGATGGACTTTGCCTACGCCGTCCACTCGGCGGTCGGGGATACGTGTGTCGGTGTGAAGATCAATGGCGAAGTGAAGGCGTTGCGCCGGCCGCTCAAGAATGGCGATGTGGTCGACATCGTTCGCGGCAAGACATCGGCGCCGGTGCATGGCTGGGAAGCGCTGGCGATCACCGGGCGAGCCCGCTCTGCCATGCGCAAGTTGGTGCGTGAGCGTGATACCGCAGACTTCCGCCGTCTCGGCGAAGGCCTCGTTAATCAGGCCCTGCGCCGCGCTGGCATCGACCCGGTCGATGTGAAAATGACCCATACGGCGAACCTTGCCGGCTTCGAGACCCGCGAGGACATGGCCGAGGCCGTCGGGCGCGGAACGATCAGTTCGACGGATGTACTGCAGGCTGCGTTCCCCGGCTACAAGGCCGAACCGATGGGTGATCCGTCGAAAACCAAGGTCGATTCCCAGCACGCGCCGCTGCTCGTGTCCGGATATGAGTTGACCCCAGGCGTCACCCTGCACCTCGGCCAGTGCTGTTGCCCGCTGCCGGGTGACCGCATCATGGGGGTCCAGGTGCCCGATCAAGGCATCGTCGTGCACGTTGCGAGCTGTCCGAAGCTCGCAGAGTATGACGACACGCCAGAACTCTGGGTGGACCTTAAATGGACCGAACTGGCCCGCACCGAATCTGTCGCGGTCGGCCGGATCCGCATCAACGCTGCCAATACGCGCGGCGTGTTGGCCAAGCTCTGCGCCGCCGTCGCGCAGTCCAGCGGCAACATCGTCAATATCGCGACGGTGGAGCGCGGGAAGGACTTCACTGAGCTGGTGATGGAAATTGAGGTTGAAGACCTGAAACGCCTGACGCAGATACTGGCCGCGCTCCGGTCGCTCGCAGTGGTCGACCGGGCAGTGCGCGATCAGGAGGGCGAAGATGACCAATGAAGACGTGCTCGCGGTGTTCCGCGAGGCAGGGGCGCTGCTGGAGGGGCATTTCATCCTCTCGTCCGGGCGGCGCAGCCCGGTATTCCTTCAGAAGGCGCTGGTCTTCTCCCAGCCGGACAAGTCCGAAAAGCTCTGCGCGGCGCTCGCGAAGAAGCTGACGGAGAAATTCGGCAAGATCGATGTCGTTGCCGGCCCGGCTGTGGGCGGCATCATTCCGGGCTATGAACTCGCGCGCCAGCTTGGTTGCCGGTCCATCTTTGCTGAGCGCGTCGATGGCCAGCTTCAGTTCCGCCGTGGTTTCTCCATCGCCGACGGTGAGCGCGTGCTGATCGCGGAAGATATTGTCACGACCGGGCTGTCGTTCCGCGAGACGGTTGAGGCCTTGAACAATCTGCCCGGCGAAGTTGTCGGCGGCGCCTGCATCATCGACCGCTCCGGCGGACGCGCCGATGTCGGCTGCAAACTTGTCTCGCTGGCATCGGTGAACTTCCCTGACTATGACGCGAATGATCTGCCGCCGGAGCTTGCGGCGATGCCTGCGGTGAAGCCAGGCTCGCGAGGGCTTGCCTGATGAGCGGGCGGCTGCGCCTCGGGGTGAACATTGACCATGTGGCGACCATTCGGAACGCCCGTGGCGGTGCACATCCTGATCCGGCGCGGGCCGCAGAGATTTCGGCGGCTGCGGGCGCCGATGGCATCACCATCCACCTGCGCGAAGACCGCCGCCATATCCGTGACGGAGACCTTGAAGCCGTCCGCGCGGCTTCCCGGCTGCCGATCAATCTGGAAATGGCCGCAACGGATGAGATGACGGATATTGCCTGCATGTTCCGTCCGCATGCGGCCTGTATCGTTCCGGAAAAGCGCGAAGAGCGCACGACCGAGGGCGGCCTGGATGTCGCCGGTCTGCACAACCAGATCGCGCCCATCGTTTTGCGCCTGCGCGAAGCTGGCGCGCGTGTCTCTCTCTTCATTGAGCCGGACCCGGTGCAGATCGCCGTTGCCGAAGTGCTTGGCGCGCCGGTGGTGGAACTGCATACCGGGAAATATGCCGAGCTGTGGATCGAAGGCGGCGCCGAAGCCGCTGCGCCAGAGCTTGCACGCCTCCAGGCGGCTGCCGAGGAAGCCCGCAAACGCGGAATCGAGCCGCACGCGGGCCATGGCCTGACGTTTGAGAATGTCGGCCCTATCGCGGCCATTCCGGAAATCGCCGAGCTGAACATCGGTCACTTCCTTATCGGTGAAGCCATCTTCATCGGGCTGGATGCGGCCATCCGCCAGATGCGCCGTCTCATGGATGAGGCGCGCGGATGATCATCGGTATCGGCAATGATCTCTGCAACATTGAGCGGATCGAGCAGACGCTCGAACGCTTCGGTGAGCGGTTCGAGAACCGGGTGTTCACGGACACGGAGATCGCGCTGGCGCGCCGGCGTCGCCGCACAGCTGAGACCTATGCCAAGCGGTTCGCTGCCAAGGAGGCCTGCGCCAAGGCGCTGGGCACCGGTGTGCCGCGCCATGGGGTGCACTGGAAAGACCTGGGCGTCGTGAACCTGCCGAGCGGCAAGCCGACGCTGGCCCTGACGGGTGGTGCCGCAAAGCGGCTTGAGACGCTGATGCCCGCTGGCCATGAAGCCGTCATTCATCTGACGATCACGGACGACCATCCCTGGGCCGAAGCTCAGGTGATCATCGAAGCCCTGCCGGTGACCGGATCATGAAACCCGCTCGTCCAAAACGCACGCGTCTGCGCACCAAAGGCAAGTCCTGTACGCCGACCCTGTCCGATGACCGCATCAAAGCGGCGCAGGATGCGGTTGGTTACAAGTTCAAGGATGCCGGCCTGCTGGTGCGGGCGCTGACGCATCCAAGTGCGGTGGGCAACAGCGTGGACGCGGTGCGGGATTCCAATCAGCGGCTCGAATTCCTCGGGGACCGGGTGTTGAACCTGGTGATCGCCGAACGCCTGATGGAGCGCCGGAAGAACGAGAGCGAAGGCGAACTTGCGCCCCGCCTCAACCGGCTGGTCAAGAAAGGTGCCTGCGCGGACGCCGTGCGGCATATGGGATTGCAGGAATTCATCCTCCTGTCCGATGGCGAAGAGGCCGCCGGTGGACGGGCGCGCGAATCCACGCTGGGAGACGTCAGCGAGGCGATCATCGGCGCGATCTTCCAGGATGGCGGGCTCGCGCCTGCACGAAAGTTTATCGAGAAGGCCTGGGCGCCGCAATTTGCGTCGGCCCCGGCAGAAACCAAGGATCCGAAAACCCTGCTCCAGGAATGGGCGCAGGGCCAGGCCCTTCCATTACCGGACTATGACGTGATCAACCGTTCTGGTCCGGACCATGAACCCATTTACGAAATCGAGGCAAAGGTCGAAGGACGCGGCAGTGCCGTGGCGACCGGGCCTTCCAAACGCGAAGCCGAGCGCAGCGCCGCCGCGCTGCTGCTCCAATCGCTTGCAGGACAATCATGACAGATACTGAAATTACCCACGCAGGTTTCTGCGCCATTATCGGCGCACCGAATGCCGGAAAATCCACGCTCACCAACGCCCTCGTCGGGGCGAAGGTCGCCATCGTCACGCACAAGGTGCAGACAACGCGCTTTCCCGTCCGGGGTGTTGCGCAATCGGGCGGCACACAGATCGTTCTGGTGGATACGCCCGGTATCTTCGCGGCCAAGCGCCGACTGGACCGCGCGATGGTCAAGGCTGCGTGGAGCGGGGCCGAGGACGCTGATGCCGTGGTTCACCTGATTGATGCCGCTGCCTGGGTCGCCGATGCGGAAGGCAAGGAAACGGCTGCGCAGAAGCACTCCCTTGTGGATGACCGCCGGGTCATCGAGCAGCTGCAGACCAGCGGCCGCAAGGCGATACTTGCGCTGAACAAGATCGACCTCTTCCCGCACGATAAGGTTCTGCCGATCATCGCGGAACTGAACGAGACCGGCGTCTACGATGAGGTCCACATGATCTCGGCTGAGAATGGCGACGGCGTCGAGAAGCTGGAACTGGCGATAGCTGCGCGCATGCCGGAAGGCCATGCGCTGTATCCGCCGGACCAGGTGGCGGATCTGCCGATGCGCCTGCTGGCCTCCGAAGTGACACGCGAGAAGCTGATGCTGCGCCTGCACCAGGAGCTGCCCTACCAGTTGATGGTCGAGACCGAAGCGTGGGAAGAGCGCGATGACGGCTCCGTCCGTGTGCAGCAGGTGATTGTTGTGGGACGCGAGAACCACAAGTCCATGGTGCTGGGCAAGGGTGGCCAGACGATCAAGGATATTGGCCGCATGGCGCGAGAGGAGCTCTCCGAAATGCTGGACCGAAAGGTTCACCTGTTTCTCTTCGTGAAGGTGGATGAACGCTGGCAGGAGCGCCGCGAAAGCTATCAGGGGCTCGGCCTGGAGTTTGACGTCTAGGTGCGATGAACTGGTCCGATGACGGAATTATCCTGGGAGGTCGCCGCTTTGGTGAAGGCGGCCTCATTCTGGATGTCCTGACGCGAGCCAATGGCCGCCGCTCTGGCCTCGTCTATGGCGGAAACTCCCGCAAACGCCGGGCGCAGTTCGAGGCAGGCAACTCTGTTTCCCTGTCCTGGAGCGGGCGGCTGGAGAACCAGCTTGGCCGGTTCGATGTCGCCGAAGCCAGCCGCGAGCGGACCTCCTATGTGCTGGAAGATCCGAAGGCGCTTGCGGCGATCTCTGCCGTCACGGCCATCCTGCGCGCCTCGCTTGATGAGGGTGATGTCGTCGGTTCTGCCATGTTCGAAGCGACGGAAATGTTGCTGGAGCAAGTCGAGGCGCGGGAAATCTGGCCGGCGCTTTATGTGCGCTGGGAACTCGGCCTGTTGGCGGCGCTCGGCTTCGGGCTGGACCTCGACGAGTGCGCCATCACCGGCGTCAACGATGGTCTCACGCACGTCTCCCCACGCACGGGCCGGGCGGTGCGCGGATCAGAGGCGGAGGATTATGTCTCCCGCCTCCTGCGCTTGCCAGGCTTTCTCATTTCGTCCGCCGCGCCGGTGACGCCGGAAGACGTGGTCGACGGGCTGAAGCTGACCGGATATTTCCTGGAGGCGCGCGTCTTCCACGCCATGAACCGGGCCATGCCGCAGGAACGCGAGCGTCTGGTGAAGCGCCTGATAGGCTGAGGATCAGGCCTTGGCGCTGGGCCGCTCGCCGACTTTGGCAAACCAGGCCGCATAGTTCTTCAGTTCCGGGTCGACCGGCTGGCCGATGACATTGCCGAATGCCTGGAAGCAGAACAGCAGGATGTCCGCGAGGCCGAACGTGTCGCCCGCGACATAGGGACGGTCCGCCAGCTGAGCGTCGAGGAATTTCAGCTTGTCCTGTGCGCAGGCTTTCAGGCCGGGGGCGGCATCCGGCAGGCAACGCATCCGGTCCTTGAACATGGCCAGGCCTTCGGCATAGCGAAAGCCATTACCCATCGGTTCGGCCACATTGAGATCGACCCAGCGTGTCCAGCGGCGGTTCTGGGCGCGGGCCTCTGCCGTGTCGCCCATCAGCGGCTCGCCCGGAAAGACTTCGTCGAGATATTCGCAGATCGCGGTGATCTCGGTGATGACCGCGCCATCATCCAGCACGAGGCAGGGCGACTGGCCCGCCGGGTTGGTGCTGAGGTAGGGCGCTTTGCGGTTCTCGCCGGCGGTGATGTTGATCTCCTCGGTCGGGAGTTCGATGCCGCGTTCTGCCATGAACATGCGCACAACGTGCGGATTGGGGCCGATGGAGGTGATGAGTTTCATGGAGTTTCCTGCCTGTTTGTCTTTTTCCGGAGTGTTGCGCGCGGCGCCCTGTACGGCAAGCGGTTCCCCCGCGTTCACAACCGGTTCAGGAAAACCCGGCATAGGTGGCGATGGGGTAGATGGGCGTTTGCTTTAAACGAGGCTGATGCCATGAAATTGAAGTTGATTGCGGGTGCGTTGCTGGCTGTGTCCCTGACGGGCTGCATTGCGGTGAGCGGTGTTCATGATGAAGACTCGGTGCGCAACAACACCGAACTCGCTGTGCGTGTGTGCGGTGGCGAGGCGAATGTCCGGGAAGTGACCGAGGACGGCTATTCCTGCAAGACACATCCATAGGGGTCAATGACAGGCGTGACCGGGGCCCATGTCCAGATGGAAGTGGTCCCGGTGCGCCGCATTATAGTCCGGGCCGAGGGTGACCGAGAACAGGTCGCAGGCGCCGGAGTGGAGGCGGCGGAGGAATTTGGCTTCCTTCCCGCCTTTTCCCCAGAAAGTTTTCACATCGATCAGGCGCCCGTCTTCGAGGCGGAAGCCTGAAATATCGACCGCATTGCCGTGGGCATGCTCTGACAAACGGCCGGATCCGGCGATGTTGCGGCAGGAAAAGCTGCCATATGTCTCGATCCGGGCAATGGGCGAGCCGAGGATATCCACAGCCGCCGGCCGGGCGACATGGCGCTCCCACGCATAGAGCGCGGCGGCTTCTCCGCAGGTCATGCGCAGCGTCGCGGAATAGGGTGTCAGCGTCCTGTCGAGGGTCAGAGCTTTGTAAAGGCCGCATTTTTCGTCCTTTGGCGAGTCGTCCAGCCGCGTGTAGAGCACGCCCGCCTTGTCCAGCGCGGGGAAGCAGACCTTTTCCGGGTGCTGGGCGGTGCGGGCCAGCTGGTGCCCGGTGCCGAAGCCGGTTCGGTCTGTCAGGTCCACCGGCGCGAACGGATTGTGCCGTGGCGGTGCAAGCCACAGGAACAGCGCCACAAAAAGGGCGGGAACACTCAGGAGGATCAGCCAGGCACGGAACTCTGTCATCTGCAGTCAGTACTTATAGGGTTCCTTAACCAAAGAGCTATTTCTGTTAACTTAGACCTGTTCGCGACTCGCAGGCGATTCTGCCCGCGGACCTGCACCAGAATGTGGCACGAACTGAGAAGGGGCCAGAATGTCCGACCTCAAGGATGGCGAGCCGGAAGACCGGATCGTCAACGAACCCATGAGCGAGGCGCTTTCCAAGCGCTATCTCGCCTATGCGCTCTCCACGATCACGGCCCGGGCTCTGCCGGATGTGCGCGACGGGCTGAAGCCTGTTCAGCGGCGCATCCTTTATGGCATGCGTGTGCTGAGGCTCGACCCTGAGGGCGGCTTCCGCAAGTGCGCCAAGATCGTCGGCGACGTGATGGGTAACTATCACCCGCATGGCGACAGCTCGATCTATGATACGCTGGTGCGCCTCGCGCAGGATTTCACCGTCCGCTACCCGCTGGTCGATGGACAGGGCAATTTCGGCAATATCGACGGGGACAGCGCCGCTGCCTATCGTTACACCGAAGCGCGGATGACGATTGCCGCTGAGCTGCTGCTGGAAGGCCTCAACGACAACGCCGTCGATTTCCGCGCCAACTATGCCGAGAATGACGAAGAGCCGGTTGTGCTGCCGGCGGGCTTTCCGAACCTGCTCGCGAACGGCGCCACCGGCATCGCCGTGGGCATGGCAACCTCGATCCCGCCGCACAATGCGGCTGAAGTGATCGATGCGGCGCGCCTGCTGATCGAGAAGCCGAAGGCGACGACGGCCGAACTGATGGATTTCGTGAAGGGGCCGGACTTTCCGACCGGCGGCATCATTGTCGAACCCTATGAGTCCATGCTGGACGCCTATGAGACGGGTCGTGGCAGCTTCCGCATGCGCGCGCGCTGGGAAGTCGAGGATACGGGCCGTGGCACGTATCAGATCGTCGTCACTGAGATTCCATATCAGGTTCAGAAATCGCGCCTGCTGGAAAAGCTGGGCGAGCTGATTGAGGCCAAGAAGGTCCCGCTGCTGGACGATGTGCGCGACGAGTCCGCTGAGGATGTACGCCTTGTCCTGGTGCCGCGCGCCAAGACGATCGAGCCAGACGTGCTGATGGAAAGCCTGTTCAAGGTCTGCGATCTTGAAACGCGCTTCAGCCTCAACATGAACGTGCTGCACAAGGGCGCCCCGCAGGTCATGGGCCTGAAGGATGTGCTGCAGGCCTATCTGGATCACCGCCGCGAAGTGGTGGTGCGCCGGGCCGAGCACCGCCTCGACAAGATCGAGAAGCGCCTCCACCTGCTCGACGGCTACCTGACGGCCTTCCTCAATATTGATGAAGTGATCCACATCATCCGGACAGAGGACGAGCCCAAGCCCGTCCTGATGGAGCGTTTCAATCTCACTGATGTGCAGGCCGAAGCGATCCTCAACCTCCGCCTGCGTGCGTTGCGCAAGCTGGAAGAGATGGAGATTCGCGGCGAGCACGCGAAGCTGAACGAAGAGCGCGACGAACTGGTCCTGCTGATCGGCTCCACGCGCCGCCAATGGACAAAAGTGTCCAAGGAACTGAAAGCCGCGCGCGACGCGTTCGATCCGGATTCGGAGCTCGGCCGCCGCCGGGCGACCTTCTCGGACGTCAAGGAAGTCGACCTGGCTGCGGCGCTCGAAGCGTCCAAGCCGAAGGAGCCGATCACGGTCGTCCTGTCCAAACAGGGCTGGATACGCGGCATGAAAGGTCATGCCCTCGATACCGATTCCGTGAAGTTCAAGGATGGCGACGAGCTGTATCTGCTTGAGGAAGTGATGAGCACGGACAAGCTCATCCTGATGTCCTCTGATGGGCGCTCTTTCACGCTGGGCGCAGACAGACTGCCCGGCGGACGCGGCCATGGCGAGCCGATCCGCCTGTCGATCGATCTGGAAGACAGTGTCGACATCATCGCAATGTTCCGCTTCGAAGCAGACCGCAAGCGCGTGATGGCGTCCTCCACCGGCTACGGGTTCGTGGTCGAGGAGAAGGAACTGGAGTCCAATCGCAAGGCTGGTAAGTCAGCCGTGAACACAGGCAATGGCCATCTCGTCTGCTGCCCGGTCGTCGAAGGCGACATGATCGCCGTGGTCGGCACGAACAAGAAGATGCTGATCTTCCCGCTGTCTGACCTGCCGGAAATGGCACGCGGCAAGGGCAACAAGCTGCAGTCCTATAGCGGCAAGGCGGAGCTGGCGGATCTCATCACATTCGACAAACGCGACGGCCTGATCGTCATGACGGGCGGGCGCCACCGCGCCTTCCCGGAATGGAAGGAATGGAAAGGCCAGCGCGCACAGGCCGGCAAGGTCGTGCCGAAGGGCTTCCCGAGGAGCGGGACTTTTACAAGCTAAGGAGAGATGCCCGGCCGCTGTGCCGGGCGTTTTTTAGCGGCCTAGTAAACCCGCGCGACGACCTGCTTCATCAGCGGGCCGATTTCCGTGTGCAGAACAAGGTCTGCGTAGGAGTCGTGGTCTGTCTCTTCGCGATTGACGATGACCACGGTGGCGCCGGTACGCTTGGCGATCACCGGAAGCTCTGCCGCCGGGTAGACCACAAGCGATGAGCCAAGCACGATGAACAGGTCGCTGAGGGCGGCCTCTTCCATAGCGCGGTTCATTTCGGTTTCCGGCATGGCCTGGCCGAACGAGATGATCGCAGTCTTCACAAGGCCGGTGCAGAAGATGCAGGTAATGTCTTCGCCAGCTTCCCAGCGGGGTTTCAGGTCTTCCAGTTCGTAGCGTTTGCCGCACTGGAGGCAGCGGGCATAGCTGGCATTGCCGTGCACCTCGATCACATGGTCGTCCGAAACGCCGGAGGCCTGATGGAGATTGTCGACATTCTGCGTGATGACGCTGGAGACCTTGCCCATTTTCACAAGGTCCGCCACGGCGATATGGCCGGCATTCGGCTTCGCGCCCGTCCAGCCGGCGGGATTGTTGTAGACCCGGTTCCAGGCTTCGCGGCGCTGTTCGCGCGAGCTGACGAAGTCCTGGAAATAGATCGGCGTCATCCGGCTCCAGACACCGCCGGGGCTGCGGAAATCCGGGATGCCGCTTTCGGTGGAAATGCCTGCGCCGGTGAACACGACGGCGCGGCGGCATTCGGAAATCAGGCTGGCGAGGGTTTCGGCTGCATCTGTCATTTTCCCAATGCTACACAATTTATTTTCGCGCGCTACTTGTACATACCGTCGCGCAAATTGATGCCGTATTCGACCCACGCCTTCATTGCACAAAACATCTGCGACCAGCCCATGCAGTTGCCGTACGAGCTGCCGAATCCCTTCTCCGTGGCGGGCCATCCCTCCTCGGCGATGGAGACGATCGTGCGTCCGTCGTCCGTTGGCTCGAAGCGGATCGTAACGGTGGTTTCCGCATGGCCTTTGCGTTCATCCTCCTCGCCCCATTTGAGCACGATGCGCATGTCCTTCTCGACTTCGATCACTTTGACCGGAAAGGCGCCGGGAAAATCCTGGAAGTCCCAGGTTACCGTCGCGCCTTGTTCAATACGACCGACTGCACCGCCGGTCGTGAAATAGCGTGAGAGACTGTCCGGGTTCACGAAGGCCTCGAACACGTCCGATACAGGACGGGCGATCCGTCCGCTCACTTCGAATTTCGGCTTGATGTTCATCACGCAGAACTCCTTGCTTTCGGCTTTATAGTGTTATAAAAACATAACATGTCAAGCGATGTAAAAGATGATCTGATCTACAAGGCGCTGGCAGCGCCGGTCCGGCGGGAAATCCTGGATGCGCTGCGGGACAATCCGCAGACGACCGGAGAACTGTGCGCGCGCTTTCCCCAATTGAACCGCTGCACGGTGATGCAACATCTTGGCGTTCTGGAGCAGGCTGACCTCTTGCTCGTGCGCCGGATAGGCCGGGTCCGGTGGAACTATCTCAATGCCATCCCGATCAAGCGGATCCACGACCGCTGGATTGGCCCTTACGCGCAAAAGGCTGTGGCGATGCTTGATGACCTGAAGACAGAACTGGAAGTCGAGGACACCTTGGCAACCTGATTACCGATTTAACCGCCATGGCCTTCAACCGGCTGGCCGAAGATCAGGACGGCAATCGCCAGGAGGCAGAAGGCGGCATAGGCCACGCCGCGCACCGGGCTTCTAGCTTCCCGGAACGCTGCGACAGAGGCAATGGCGCATTGCAGGGCGTAGTAGAGGGCGAAAGCTTTCGAGGCGAGGCTGATAATTTCGAAGATGTGCGAGAACCAGGTCAGGCCGAGGCCGATCACGACGAGGATCAGATAGGCAACGCGCGGACGGATGCGGTGGCCGGAGAGTTCCTCTACGAGGCCGCCAGCCCCACTCGTGTCAGCAATCGCAGCGCTGAACTGCGCGGCCAGCGCCGCCACGATCAGCAAAGCGGGCAGGACCGCCGACACGATTTTCATCATGTCGACAATCGCCGTCTCCGTCAGCGGCACAGTTTCCGCATCGAAAGCGAAAGTGAGCAGAAGGACATAGGCCATATAGATCGCGGCTGAGAGCCATTGCGCATAGCGCATCGAGCGCACCCGCATGGCGGGCTTGTATTCGTTGCCCAGATAGCGGGACGTCTCGAAGCCCTGCACGGTGATGATCAGGCCGAAGGCGAGGGCGATGCCGGTCCAGCCGGTCTCCGGAGGCGGCATGAAGACCAGCTCACCGTGACTGGCCTGTTGCACGAAATAGACGCTGAGCCCTGCCAGCAGTCCACCAATGATCGCGAGCTTCAGGCTGACCGAGATCTGCTCCATCCGCTCCATGGCCGAGAAGCCGCGCAGCCAGCCGACGGCGAGGATCAGGATCAGCGTCGCGCTGGTCACGGCTTTGGCGGCGGCGGGAGAGTTGAACGGCGTCATCTTCACGCTGAAGGCGCCGAACAGGTTGAGATAGTAGGCCACCGAAATGCAGTAGGCGAAGGCGAGCGACCAGGAGGCGAAATATTCCGTCCGGCGTTCCGGGGCTGACCGTTCCGGATTCCGGTCGATGCTGGCAATGTTGAATCGGATGGCGGATCCGAACGCATAGGCGGCCAGGCACAGGAGCGCCATCACGACTGGCGCGTACTTGCCGTAGGAGTGGGACAGGATCGGCCCCAGAACGAGAAAGCCGCTGCCGATGATCGAGGCCAGCGGCGTGACCGTCGCCCGCCAGCTGCGGGCATTTCGCACGCGTGGCAGCATCAGCACCACCAGGGCGGCGAGCGTTGTCACGCCAATCAGAATGTCCTGCAGCAAACCGGCGGATTCCCCTGTCTTCAGGAACAGAATGTCCCAGAGATGACCGGGTTCCGTTTACGGGCCATTGACGTCCTAGACGACCGTTCCGAACAGTTTGCCGATCACGCCGGTGACCACCATGGCCGCAACGCCCCAGAAGACGACGCGCACGATGGCCTTGCTCTTGCTGGCGCCGCCCGCCCGGGCAGAGAGGGCGCCGAGGATCGCCAGGCTGAGCAGCGACACGATGGCGACCACGGGCGTCAGCAGGTTGGCCGGAGAGAACACCGCCGCCAGAACGGGCAGGACAGCGCCGATGGAGAAGGTCGCCGCCGAGCTGAGCGCGGCCTGTACCGGCCTTGCCGCGACGACGTCGTTCATGCCGAGTTCGTCGCGGGCGTGGGCCTCCAGCGCGTCATGCGCGGTCAGCTGGCGGGCGACTTCGAGGGCCGTATCGGGGTTCAGGCCGCGTTTCAGATAGATGTCGGTCAGCTCTTCAAGCTCGGCTTCCGGGTGATCTGCCAGGGCCGCCTTCTCGATAGCGATATCGGCCTTTTCGAGGTCGGCCTGGGAGGAGACCGAGACATATTCCCCGGCAGCCATGGACATCGCCCCGGCGACGAGACCGGCCAGACCGGCGGTCAGGATGGCGCCGGGCGTGGCGTCGGCTGAGGCGACACCGATCACCAGGCTGGCGGTCGACAGGATGCCGTCATTGGCCCCCAGAACGGCGGCGCGCAGCCAGCCAACCCGCTGGAAATAATGGTGTTCCACGTGGATGTAGGAATCGGCAGGTTCGTTCATGATCGCGTCCTCAACTGGCCTATTGGGTGGCGACGCAACGCGCCGGGGTCAAGTCCGCATATTGTCCAACCAAGCCGGGTTTTCCTTGCGTGAAGGGGCGGTGCCCGGTAGTCCTTGATGTTCAAGGTTTTCCGGAGGGACACACATGAATCCGCTTTTCATCGGACTCGGCATTATCGTGCTGATCATCTTCTTTGTTATCACGCTCTATAACGGCCTGGTGATGAAGCGGCAGCGGGTCAACCAGGCCTTCGCTGACGTGGATGTGCAGCTGAAACAGCGCCAGAACCTGATCCCGAACCTCGTCGAGACGGTGAAGGGCTATGCCAAGCACGAGCAGGAAACCTTCCAGCAAGTGATCGCCGCCCGCAACGCGGCGCAAAGCGCGAGCACGCCGGGAGAAATGTCTCAGGCTGAGGGCATGCTGACGGCGTCTCTGGGCAAGCTGTTCGCATTGGCCGAGGCCTATCCAGACCTCAAGGCCAACCAGAACTTCATCCAGTTGCAGAATGAGCTGTCGGCCATCGAAGACAAGCTTGCCGCGGCGCGCCGCTTCTACAACTCGGCCGTTCAGGACTACAACACGTCCCGCGAACAGTTCCCGGCTGCACTCATCGCCGGCATGTTCAACTTCGAAAGCCGCGACTTCTTCGATGTCGGCGTCGAAGGCCGCGAGGTGCTCAGCACACCGCCGGAAGTGAAGTTCTAGACCTTCGCTCTGATCCCAGCGCAAAAATCATGGCGGCGGCAACTGTAAGGTTGCCGCCGCCAGCACATGCGGCGCCTGTGAGGGCGCTTGGGGGGAGTTTTTGGGGTGAGTGCGGGGTTAGATTTCCGGCAGGGGCAATTCTAAGCCCCTTCTCCCTTGGGAGAAGGGGGTGGGGATGAGGGGCGACGGCCTATCCGCGCGTGCAGAGCTTGCAGAAACTCCGCGGCCCCTCACCCCCACCCTTGCTCGGGCGAACGCAGTGCGTTCGCGATTCCTCGCAAGCCCAAGGGAGAGGGGATTCAGTTCGGTGTAAGCGGGAAGGAAGGCACGCCCATCCAGCGCAGCCGCAAGCCGTGCATTCGGATGCGCCGCAGGCGTCAGCCAGACCGGCGCCTCGGTCTGGCCCGGGATCCAGTCAATCGAGGTGATGAACACCCGTCCACAAGGCGTGACGCTTGTCTTATGACTTTTCGTGCCGTTTGGGAGATATTGGCACCGCCGCCGAGAGTACGAGCTCCCGGACGGCGGCGAGGGTCGGATCGTCGTGACGCAGGAGGTTTTACGCTCCGCACTGGAGTTTGATCGCCCTCGTCTTTCCCATCGGCCTGAACGGATACAGGGGCTTTGAGGCCCGCATGACAAGCAGAGGCAGGAAAGATGATTAAGCTTACCATCGGTGTTGACGTTTCGAAAGACACACTCGACGTCCACCTTCACCCGGCCGGCGACCACCGCCAGTTTTCAAACGATCCCAGGGGCTTCAGGTCCATCGTGAGATGGATTGCAGCCCGGCCCGTCGCTCGCCTCGTCTTCGAGGCGACGGGTCCTTATCACCGCGCCTTCGAACGCGCGATGGGCGAGGCAGGCCTGCCACTGTGCAAGGTCAATCCGCGCCAGGCCAAGCGTTTTGGCGAGGCGCTCGGTCAGCTGGCGAAGACAGACCGCATGGACGCAGGGATGCTCGCCC
>LADW01000091.1 GCA_000961695.1 Hyphomonadaceae bacterium BRH_c29 | reverse complement strand
CAGCCGCTTCAACTCATCGTCCAGCGCCCGGCACGCCGCGCGCGGCAGAAAGGCACGCACTGCCAGCGGGCCGAGGCCGAGGCTCTGGATCAGCGCGGTCAGCTGCTGGCTGGCCAGCGCCCAGGCAAGGCCAAGCGAACGCGAGAGACGGATGGGGGTGAACATGATGCGCCAAGCCTGACGCAAAGCCAGCCCGGGAGGATGAAGCGGAGAATTCTCCGACAGCAAGCAGCGGGTGGGCCGCGCCCGGCTGGGGCGGCAAAAGCGGCGGCATGAAATGAGGAGACCTGTTCATGCCGTTCCAGATCCATGCCCTGCCCGCCCAGCCGTTTGCGGCGCTTTCCGCCCTGTCTGACGCTGACCTCTCGGCCCGGCTTGTCCAACGTCAGCTGGTGGACAAGCAGCCCGGCTATCCCTGCCGGGTGAGCCTGGAAGACGCGCAGGTGGGGGAGACGGTCTACCTGCTGCACTATACCCATCAGGCGGCGGCGACGCCCTTCCGGGCGAGCCATGCGATCTATGTGCGCGAAGGCGTGGCCAGCGCGACGGTGCCGCGCGGCGAGGTGCCGCAGATGATCCGGAGCCGGATCATCTCCCTGCGCGCTTTCGATGCAACCGGCATGATGGTGAACGCCGATCTGGCCGAGGACGAGGCCGTTGCCACACGGATCGAAGCCCTGCTCCAGCATCCGGGCACAGATTATCTGCACCTCCATTTTGCAAAGCAGGGCTGCTTTGCTGCAAGGGTCAGCCGGGTGTAGTTTTCGGACGGATTTTTGACGATTCCCCCGGCAGCGGGTGATCGCAGTTTCCGCTGCCATTGCCGGGATGTGGCGCCGGATTGAGCAAGCCTGCCTGAACGGCGGGCGGCGGTGAATCTTACAGGCTTCCGTCAGCCATCAGCTGAATTTATGGGCTTGCTTTGCTGCGCGTGCGAGAGGAATGGTGCGGTGCAGCACGCGGCCGCTTCGGGACAGGCCAGCGCATGAACGGATCCGTCCGGACGTGCGGGTTCCGGGGTAAAGAAGTCGCGTAGAAGCGTGCTGAGGGAGGAGTTTCTGGCTGTCCTGAAAAGACGGCGCTAAACTCTGAAGGACTGAAAACCATGAAGAAACTTATGTTTGCGGTCGCGGCCTTTGCGGTCATTGCCCCATTCACCGCGTCGGCTGAAGACCTGAAGCCGATCACCGTCGAAATCCAGTATGATCACGAGCTGCTGGTCTCCGATGCCGGCGCCAAGGTCGTGCTCGGCGAAATCCGCCAACAGGCCCGCACGGCCTGCACCACGTCAGGCAGCAAATTCGGCCGCGGCCCGGTCGTCGATCGCAACTGCGCCGATGACGTGATGGCCAAGGCTGCCGTGAAAATCCTGCAGACCCGCGAAGCCATGGGCCTCGACACCGCGCCGGCATTCGCCCGCGTCGCGACGATCGAGACCGCCTCTTACGAACAACGCTAGACCATTTCCTCCCGGAATAGCGTTGGAGGGGTGCCCGCGGCCACGGGCGCCCCTCACAGTTTGCGAAAGGCCCGGCACACGTGCCGGGCCTTTTTGTTTCGACATATAGGCAGGCCTATTTCCAGCGGCCGGGCTGGCGGTACCAGCCCTTGTTGGTCTTGACCCACTGGTCCGGCACCCATTGGGCGCCAGCGCGCGGGGGACTGTGATCCCACCGGCCGTCGATCCAGACGAACTCAACGCCCGTCCAGTTCCAATAGCCGCTGATCCAGATCGAGTTCGCACTCGGGCGCGGCGGAATGATCACGGTCCGCACCGGCGGCGGCGCGGTGCGGATATAGACGACCCCGGCGGGCGGCGGCCCGGCGTGCCCATAGGGCGCACCATAGCCGGCACAGGCCGTCACGGTCACCAGCGACAGGGCGGCTGCACCTGCCAGAAAAGCGGATTTGCGGGTCATGAGGCCCCTCCCTTTGTTACATGCCACGATTGTACGCCTGAAGTTCGCCCCAGGAGAGCCTGCCATCATCATTGGTGTCAGCCTCCAGCCAGGTATGTTCGCCGAACCGCATGTATTCCTCGCGCGAGACAATGCCGTCACCATTGCCGTCCATGATGCGGAACCGCTCGGTCTTGCGAAGGTTCGCCTGCTCGCGCATCAGCATCTGGCGTTGTGAATTGGTGTTGCTGTAGGGACCGGCGCCGAAACGGGCAGCATGGAATTCCTCCAGGCTGAGACCGTTGCCGTCGGCATCCATTTTGCCGAACATGTCCTTGTGCATGTCTTCGAATTCGACGCGGTTGACCTGTTTGTCGCCATCCCGGTCATACGTACGCAGACGATCCTGTGTGCCGAGATAGAGACGGTCGCGGTCCGGGTCGCGCAAACGGTCCATGTCGCGGTCCATGGCGGGGTCTGTCATGCGCAGGCGGTCACGATCCATGTCGCCGGAGCCCGTACCGGTCATGCTGCCGGTGCCCGATCCGCCACCGCCGCCTCCACCACCGCCGGAACCACCTCCGCCGCCGCCATTACCGCCCTGCGCCAGCGCAAGACCCGATATGGCCATGGCGCCCGCAAGGGCGGCAGTCAGAGCCAGTGTTTTCAGTTTCAGCATCACGTATGTCTCCTGTACTGAAATGCCCTCCGCGCAGATGCGCCTCAGGCCTATGCTCCCCCAATTGAACAAGTATAGCACGGAAACCGGATGACGACCTGACTTATGATAGAAAAAATGCCTTTATTTTCTACGTACTCGTACGTAGTTGGCGGCGCATTCATATGTTCGAATAATGACAATACGACGAGTTATTGCTCGAAGACGATCTCGTGCGTGACATAGTCCAGCGTCAGAACGAAATGGCTGAAGAGCCGGTTGCCGGAATTGCCTTCACGTTCGGTCGCGACGGCCTCGTGGTCGGAAAACCGCACATCCAGTTCCGGCAGAGTGAACGGACCGACCTGAACATTTTCAAGCGTGCTGCGCTTCAATGAGCGTTCGCCCCGAGCCCCCAGCGCCTGAGCGTCTGCGCCTGCCTCCGCCACACTCGCCAGTCCAAGCCGTTCCGTGACATCTGCGAAGAGTTCCAGTCCGCCGGATGACCCCGTATCCAGCGAAACCCTCACGGGCTGACCCTTGATGACCACATCGAAGACAGGGGTCGGATCCTCCTCCGAGACGAAGTCGAAGGGCACGCTATATGCTCGCGACACCGGCGTGACCGGCGCCGGAAGGTCTGCACGCGATCCGGCTATGTCGATACGCTGTGCGGCATAGTCGATGCGCAGCACACGGCCTTCAAGGAAACTGTGACCGAGGATACCGGCCAGATCCAGGTCCAACGCTGCGCCGAAGCCGGAAAGATCAGCGGCCAACGCCTCAATCGGCGGAAAGTCCGTGCCCCCGATCGTGAGAGAAGGAAGCATTGCCGGCATGACATCCAGGCCCTGCCCGTCTCCGGTACCCGCGGCTTGACCGACGATGGAGGCGTCGACCGAAACGCCAAGAGATTCCGCCACAGCGGTATCGATGGCGGACGGATCAACGCCCGTATCGAGCATGAAACTCAGCGGCGCCCCACCGGCAGGTGTCGCCTGCAGGATGATCTCGTTCTTTCGGAACTCGAAGGGGATGGTCGTGACTGCCGATGGCCGAGGCACGACGCCGGGCGCTGTCTGGCATGCGGAAAGGGCGACGATGACCGGCAGGACAAAAGCGCTGATTTTCATGGGACAAGAACTCCAAAGAGAACGGGCCGAGCTTTATCAAAAGCCCGGCCCGTCTGCCATCGTAAAATAGAGCTGCCCCTATTCCGCCGGGACGTTGTCCGGTTTTGCGGCGGGACGCTGGTCGAATTTTTCCCAGACGCCGGCATCGCCATGCCAGTCGCCCTTGGTGGCGCCCTTGGAATATTCGGTGGCGCGCTGTTCGAAGAAGTTGGCGTGCTCGACGCCGTTCAGAATTTCCGTCAGCCATGGGATCGGGTGGACGGTGATGCCATAGATCGGCTCCAGCTTCAGCTGGCCGAGGCGCCAGTCGGCGATGTAGCGGATATAGTTCTTGATATCGTCCGGCGTCATGCCTTCGACCGGGCCCATCTCGAAGGCAAGTTCAATGAACTTGTCTTCCAGCGCGACCACGGTGCGGCAGCATTCGCGGATGCGCTCGCGCAGCTCATCATTCATGACGCCCGTTTCCGCACAGAATGTGTGGAACAGCTTGATCATGCCTTCGCAGTGCAGCGACTCATCGCGCACCGACCAGGAAACGATCTGGCCCATGCCTTTCATCTTGTTGAAGCGCGGGAAGTTCATCAGCATCGCGAACGAGGCGAACAGCTGCAGGCCTTCCGTGAACGCACCAAACACGGCCATGGAGACGGCGATGTCTTCATTCGTCTCACAGTCGAACTGGCCGAGATAGTCGTGCTTGGCGGCCATCTCCTTGTATTCCATGAAGGCGGAGAATTCGCTGTCCGGCATGCCGATGGTTTCGAGCAGCAGGGCATAGGCCGCGATGTGGATCGTCTCCATGTTGGAGAAGGCCGACAGCATCATCGACACTTCAACGGGTTTGAAGCGCGGCATGTAGTTCGTCATGTAGTTGGCGCCGACTTCGACGTCCGACTGGGTGAAGAAGCGGAAGATCTGCGTCAGCAGGTTGCGCTCTTCATCGGAGAGCTTGACCGCCCAGTCCTTGCAGTCCTCGCCCAGCGGCACCTCTTCCGGCATCCAGTGGACCTGTTGCTGCGTCTTCCAGAAATCATACGCCCACGGGTAGCGGAAAGGCTTGTAGGCCAGGCTCGGGGTGAGCAGTCCGGGAAGCGAAGAATCGGTGGCAGCCATGAGGGCCTCCTTGGTGGTCGAGTCGGTTATAAGAGTAATCAACACCACATATAGTGCTTAAGAAGCGTTAATGGCGCAAGATGCAGCATGCCGCACGCGACAATAGTCCACAGGCTTGCGCACAGGATTGGCCCGCACTGGGCAGAAGCCTAACACACTCCGGCAGGGATCAGAACACGCCGGAACCGGGTTTCGCGTCAGTCACTTTTCTATGGAGCACTGCCTGTTGCCGCTACAGAGCGCTTGGCAAGTTGGGCGGCGGACCATGTCGATTTTCATCGGGATTGCTGGCCTGTGCCAGCATGAACACCAGACACCCCAGCATCACGATATAAATAAAATTGTTCGCGAAGCCGAGCATGAAGGCAGACATGAAGTCCCCTTCCACGTCTTCTTCAAAGATCACCGAAATAATCCGAGTGAACCAGAAAAGGCCAAAAGCCAGGAATGGCAATGGCAACAATCCGAGCCATGCGGGCTTGCCGGCATCGTGCAAGCGGCGTGTCACAGCGGCGGCCAGCAGAGCCACGGTAACGACGCCGAGAACGCCCATGAACTTGGTATACGTTTCCATAGCCCCGACCATCTGATCTACCGTGTCGGCAACGAACATGACCGGCATCACCAGCTGAGTCATGACGAGCGCATTGACGAACATCGCCAATCCGAAGAGCAGGCCGACCCATGGCCAGAACACGCCGCGCGTCTCCCGGCCTTTGAAGTTCGCCAGATTCGCCAGATGCATGCGAAGATTGGCAATGAAGCTCATGCTGGCGCACCTCCCCCGAAGATTGATGCCAGATGACACCGTAAGAGGAAATGACGCAAGAGAGCTGCGCTAAACCTCATCCAGCATGGCCAGCGCTTTTGCCTGCGCGGTCGGGATGTCCGGTTCCAGGAAGACGTCCGGCGGGCCGACATGGTGGGCCTTGAGGGCTGATTCGTTGGCGGGGCTGAGGCCGGTGAGCCAGACGGCGATCTTGCGGCGGTGGGCGGCCTCGACCAGGCCTTCGATCGTGTGGGCGGCGGTGGAGTCCAGGAAGGCGACTTGCGAGAAGTCCACGATCAGGGCGCGGTGCTGGTCGCCGATCCGGTCGAGCACCGAGCCGATGGTGGCCGCTGCGCCGAAGAAGAAAGCGCCGGAGATGCGGTAGACGACCACGTCGCGCCGGGTTCCGGTCGCCTCGTCATAGGGGATGCGGGCGCGCACAGTGTCTGCCTCGTCGGGACGGACGAGCGGTGCGCCGAGTTCCACGCTGGCGGCTTGCGACATGCGCTGGATGAACAGGGCCGAGCCGAGCGCGAAGCCGACAATGATGGCTTCTGTCAGGTCTCGGAAGACAGTCAGGCCAAATGTAGCCAGCAGCACGGCGGCGTCGCCTTTTGAGGCGTGCAGCAGTCGCCAGAAGGCGTGCTTCTCGAACATGTTCCAGGCGACAACTGCCAGCACGCCCGCCAGCGCGGCCATCGGGATATAGGCGATCAGCGGCGCGGCCAGCATCATCATGCCCAGAAGAAAGACCGAGTGCATCATGCCGGCGACCGGCCCGTGCGCCCCTGCCCGCACGTTCGTGGCGGTGCGGGCGATGGTGCCGGTGACACAGATGCCGCCGAACAGGGCCGAGGCCATGTTCGCGGCGCCCTGCGCGACCAGTTCACAGTTCGAGCGGTGGCGCCGCCCGGTCATGCCGTCTGCCACCACAGCCGAAAGCAACGATTCGATGGCGCCGAGCAGCGTGAAGGAGAGCGCGGCGGGCAGGACGGCGGTGACTTTCGCCAGCGAGAAGGCCGGCATGTGCGGCATGGGCAGGCCGGCGGGCATGGCGCCGAAGCGGGTGCCGATGGTGGCGATGTTAAGGTTCGCCATGGCCGTGATGGCTGCGGCAAGCACGACGGCGAGCAGGATGCCCGGCCAGCCGGGGCGGAACCGCTTCAGGGTGAAGATCACAGCCATCGTGCCTGCTGCGATGACGAAGGCATGCCAGTCTGCTGTGGGCGCGGCGGCGGCGAGCACGGGCAGCTTTTCGAGGAACGGCCCCGGCTCTGCCCCGGCGAGCTGCAGGCCGAACAGGTCTTTCAGCTGGCTGGAGCCAATGATGATCGCGATGCCCGCCGTGAAGCCGACCGTCACCGGATAGGGCACGAACTTCACGAACGTGCCGAGCCGGAACCAGCCCGCCAGCGCCAGCATCATGCCGGACAGAAGGACGGCGAGGATCAGCCCGTCCATACCATGGGTCGCGGCGGTCATGTTGACCAGAACGATGAAGGCGCCGGCGGGTCCGCCGATCTGGAACCGGCTGCCGCCCAGCAGAGAAACGAAGAAGCCGCCAATGATCGCCGTGATCAGGCCCTGCGCCGGGCTTGCGCCCGAGGCAACGGCGATGGCGATGGAGAGCGGCAGCGCCACGATGGCGACGGTGAGGCCGGCAATTGCGTCGGCCCGGAATTGCGGAAAGCCGTAGCCCTCGCGCAGCACCGTGACGAGCTTTGGCGTGTAGAGATCCGAGAAGCCCGGCGCCGGGGGCGCCGTCTTCTGACTGAAAGATGTCATGGCTGACCTGCCCCGCTAACCGAGAATGCATATCTCTTACACCACCAGAACGTGTAGATGCTAGGGGTGCGCCACTTATCCTCCACCGCAAGCGAGGGAGGATGAGTCCTGCGCATGCCTCACTTCCAGCATGGGGCGGAGCCTACTCCTGTTCCAGCGTGGCCTTGCGGTATTCGGAGTCGCGTTCGGCGCCGATGAGGGAGCGGACGGTGTCCGGCGTGTAGCCGAACTGTTCCAGCGCGCGGGCCGACATTTGCAGGCCGGCCTCGATGGCGTCCGGCACGACATGGGTGGCGCCGGCCTCGAACAGGCTGCGCGAATGGTCTGCGTCCTGCGCGCGGGCGAGGATCGGGATTTCCGGGCGGAAGCGGCGCACGGCCCGCACGATATGCTCGGCAGCTTGTGGATCGTCCAGCGTGACGACGACCATGGAGGCACCTTCCAGACCGGCCTTGTGGAGGATTTCCTTGCGGGAGCCGTCACCGAAATAGACGCTCCAGCCTTCCTTGCGCAGGCGGGCCACGGTGGCGGGGCGGCTGTCCAGCGCGACGACGCGGGTGTTCTCGGCATCCAGGATGCGGGCCACCGCCTGACCCACGCGACCGAAGCCCGCGATGATGACATGGTCTTCCAGCTCGGCCTTGAAGGCGGGCAGCATGTCGCCGTCCTGATCTTTCCGTGTGCGGAGGGCGAGCGCGCGCCCGGCCTTCCAGGTGAGCGGGATGAGCAGCATGGAGAGGCCCGCCACGGCGGAGACAAGCGTCGCCTCGTCGCCGCCGATCACGCCGCCCGCGACGCCTGCTGCCAACACGACAAACGCGAACTCGCCTGCGGGGGCAAGCAAGCCTGCAGTCTCCGTGGCGAGGCCCGCGCTGCGCCCGAATATACGGATCGCGGCCCAGGCGATGGCGTATTTCACCGCCAGCAGCACGATCAGGCCAGCCAGAACCAGCGGCCAGTCGCGCGCGATGACGCCAAGGTCCAGCCCCAGGCCGACCGTCATGAAGAACAGGCCGAGGAGAAGGCCCTTGAAGGGCTCAAGGTCGACCTCGGTCTGGTGCTTGAACTCGGTCTCGCCCAGCATCAGGCCAGCAAGGAAGGCGCCGAGCGCGATGGAGAGGCCTGCGCTGGCCGTCAGCACGGCAGCGCCGACGACGGTCAGCAGCGTGATCGCCATCAGGAAGTCCCGCCCGCCCGCATCGGCCGCCATCTGGAACAGGCGCCGCAGCAGGAAGCGGCCAATGATCAGCAGGATGCCGACCGCGATGACGCCCTGCACGGTGGCCTCCAGCAGGACCGTGCCGAGGTTTGCGCCGGAATCGGAGGCGGCGAAGCCGACAAAGATCAGGATCGGCGCGACGAGGATGTCCTGAAACAGGAGCACGCCCAGCGCCGTGCGCCCGACCGGGGCGGAGGCCTGGTGGCCCGCCGTCAGCAGCTGCATCACCACCGCCGTGGAAGACAGCGCCAGCGCGAGGCCGACAAGGATGGAGCCCGTCAGGTCAAACCCGAACAGGCCGGCGACGAGTGCCATGACAATCGCGCTGGCCGCGGCCTGGACAAAGCCTGCACCAAACACGATGCGCCGCAGCGACCAGAGCTGTTCCACCGACAGTTCCAGCCCCAGCAGGAATAGCAGGAAAAGGACGCCAAGCTCGGCGAAAGGCTGAGCCGCTTCGGGCTCGGCAATGGTGAACAGGCCGAGCGGTGCCCAGGTGTCCGAGAAGGAGCCCAGCCCCCAGGGGCCGAGCGCCACACCGGCCAGAATGAAGCCGACAACCGCGGGCAGCTTCAGCATCCGTAGCGCCGGCACGACCAGCCCCGCAGCGATCAGGAAGACCAGAGCGTCCTTGATCAGGATCTCGTGACTTCCCTCGTGCATGCGAAATTCCTTCGACCCGATTCGCCGGTCAACCTGCCGACACAATTGCATCCTATCGGACGCGCACCGAACTCTCCAAGGGAAGACATGACAGTGCAGCAATATTCGCCGGAAATGGTGGCGATAGCGTTCCATACCGGCCTGCTGTATGGGAAGAACCCGCCATGCGTATTTTGACAGCCGCCTTTCTTTTCGTTTTTGCCTGGATGGCCAGCCCCCTCCTCACGCCGGGATTTGCCTCAGCAGAGGTCTACCGTGATGTGGTCTACAATCACCTTACGGGGGTCGGGGACGGCAATTTCACCATGGACGTCTATGCCCCGGAAGAGGCCGAAGACGCGCCCATCGTGATCATGGTGCATGGCGGCGCGTGGACGTTCGGCAACAAGCAGAACGCCATCGGCATCGATCAGGCCGATTTCTTCACCGATCAGGGCTTCATCTATATCTCGATCAATTACCGGCTGGCGCCGGACCACCCCTTCCCGGCGCAGATCGAAGATCTCGCCTCGGCGATCGCCTTCGTGCACCGCGAGGCGGAGACCTATGGCGGCGATCCGGATTCGATCTTCCTGATGGGGCACTCTTCCGGCGCCCATGCGGTGACGCTGGTCTCGGTGGACCCACAATACCTGCGCGCCGAGGGCCTTGGCCTTGATGTCATCAGGGGCACGGTGGCGCTGGATGGGGCATCCTACAACCTTGTGCGCACGGGCGAGAAGAAGGGCGAGCTGCCCCGCTTCTACCGGCCCGCCTTTGGCAGCAAGGAAGCCACCTGGCGCGCGGCCTCGCCGACGCTGCAGGTGATGGACGGGCGCCACATTCCGCCGATGCTGCTGCTCTATGTCGACCGGCCGGTCTCGCCCACCCGCGCGAAAGAGCTGGCCGAGACGCTGCGCGACAATGGCTATATGGCGCAGGCCATTCTGGCCAAGAACCGCAGCCACAAGAGCCTCAACAAACGCCTCGGCGCAAAAGGCGACAAGATCGGCCCGATGATCGTGGAATTCTTCCGGGAACAGATGGGCTAAAGCCGCGCGCCCTAGTGGACGCGGCAAAAGGCGGGAGCGTCGATGCCGAGCATGGGCAGGCCCTCGACGCAAAGTTCATGTCCGCCCTGCCAGATCATGTGCAGCGCGACGTAGAGAATGATCGCAAGGCCCGCAAAAGCGATCCAGCGGTGCCGGTTCAGCACTTTCGCGATGAAGGTGGACGCAACGCCCATCAGCAGGATGGACAAGGCCAGACCGAACACGAGCACGACCGGATGCTCCCGCGCGGCGCCGGCCACGCCCAGCACATTGTCGATCGACATGGAGACATCGGCGATGATGATCTGCGTCACGGCCTGGCGCAGTGTCTTGCCAGGCCGCTGGCCGGCAATCGTACCATCAGCATTGAGATCCTGGCCCGCCAGTGCCTCTTCGGCATGGTGCTGAGCCTGCTCACGCAGCTCGCGCCACATCTTCCACGCGACCCAGAGCAGCAGCACGCCGCCAGCGAACAGAAGGCCCACGATCAGTAAGAGTTCCGCCGCAACCAGCGCAAACGCGATGCGCAGAACGGTGGCGAAAATGATCCCGATCAGGATCGCCTTCCCACGTTGGCGCTTTTCGAGGCCTGCCGCCGCGAGGCCGATGACCACGGCATTGTCGCCCGCCAGCACGAGGTCAATCGCGACCACGGCAAAAAAAGCCTGGAGCATCTCCGGAGTGACAAAGGAAAAATCGGAGAACATCAGAAGCGGCGCCTTTCGGGCGAGCGAGCCATTAAGGCGCTCAAGGCCTCTCATATGGCCCGCGCCGCCACAGCCTGCAATGAGGCAGTCTCAGCCCCATTGCAGGCCGGCGATATGCCTAGGGCTCGACAACATTGAACCAGAAGGGCGGAGATTCCAGCGACGCGAACCAGGCGAGCAGTGCGCTCGGGTCGCCCTCGATCTTCGCCTCCCCTGCCTTGGCAATGTCCTGGAAGCTCCGTGTCTGAAGGATCAGGTCATTGAAGGCGGCGCGGGAAATGGTCAGCGTCGCCGCTGGGGAACCGGACGCAGAACCGGGGCGCGGGAACGCTGTGCGCGTGCCAACATCCAGCATCAGCGTCTCGGACGTGTCGGGGAAGACGAAGTTCAGCGTGAACGGATCACGCGTCAGCTTCTCCGGCGCATACCGCACGGCGAGCGCGTTGAACAATTCGACCGTGGGAACACCTTTCAGGAAGTCGGCATTGCCGAGGCGGATGGCCTGGTCTTTCGGCAGGCCGCGGCGAAGCTCTGCCGCGCCGGTCAGGTAATAGTCGCGCCATGCGCCCGACTCGGCCTGGAAGCCCATCTGTTCGTAGGTTGAGGCCAGCCAGTCGCGCCCGGCCTTGTTTTCCGGATTGGCGAAGACGACCGCGTTGAACACTTCGGCGGCCCAGCGGTAGTCGCCTTCATTGAAGGCCTTCTCGCCAGCAGCCAGCGCGGCGTCTTCTCCGCCGGCCAGTGCGACCATGCGCTTGGAACGCTCTTCCATCGGCCAGACATTGTAGGTGGCAGGCACGCCGTCCCACCAGCCGAAATAGTATTGGTAGACCGCTTTGGCATTGTGATTGAGCGTGCCGTAATAGCCGCGCGTGTCGAAGTGATCCGCCTGAACGTCCGGCTCCGGAATGTCTTCGGCGATCTCGAACTGGGTCTTGCCTTGATTGGCCCGGCGCACGGTCTGGTCATGGGTATAGCGATACACGTCACGCTGGCCGCGCAGATAGTCCTCGATGTTCGCCGTGCCGAAAGTCGGCCAGTGGTGCGAGGCGAAGGAGACGTCAGACTTGCCGGCATAATTGGTCAGCGCATAATCCAGCACGCGGCTCCATTCGAGGAAGTCGCGCACCTTCGCACCGCGCAGGGTAAGGCCGTTATGGAAGGTCGCCGTGGCGACTTCTGCGGTGCAGAGGGCGCGGAAGTCCGGCAGGTAGAACATGAACTCGGCAGGCGCCTCGGTGCCGGCGGCGTCGATGAACTCGACGTTCACGCCATCGACCACGCGCTTCGTGCCGCGTCCGGATATCTCTTCCGTCGGCGGAATGAAGCCTGCTGTGCCGGTCGACAGCGCCGGGCCAAGCCCCGTGCCGACCTGCCCAGTCGCGTCGTTCGGCAGCGTGCCACCGAACATCAGGATCGCCCGGCGGGACATGTAATTGCCCGCCAGAAGGTTTTCCGAAATCGCGGATTCGGTGAACCCGATGGGCGCCAGAACGGGCACGCCGCGCGCGATGTCGGCCTCCGAGATCACGCCGCGGGCGCCCGCGAAATGGTCTGCATGGGAATGGGTATAGATCAGGCCGGTCACAGGGCGCTCGCCCAGCGTGTCATTGACGAGCTTGAGCGCGGCGGCCGCCGTCTCCTTGCTGGTCAGCGGGTCGACAATGATCCAGCCGGTCTTGCCGCGAATAACGGACATCACGGCAAGGTCATAGCCGCGCACCTGGTAGAGCCCGTCCTTGACCTCGAACAGGCCGTGTTCGGCCAGCAGGCGCTGCTGACGCCAGAGCGACGGGTTCACCGTGTCCGGCGCGTCACCTTTGATGAAATCCTGCGCATGGACAGCCCAGACGGTCTTGCCGTTCTCGTCGACAATGTCTTCCTGGATCTGGGCGAGCAGGCCGTGGCCGGCATCTTCGAAGTCGCCCGCCTGGTCCAGCGGCAGGCGTTCAGCCAGCGCGGCATTGGCGGCTTTGGTCGCCTCCGTGGCAATACCGGCTTGCGGCGCGTCACCCACTTCAGGGGCCTTGGCGGCGGGTTGCGAACAGGCAGCAAGGCTGAACAGCGCGACGAGCGCGAGTGCGGCGAATCTCATTGGCATCCTCCCGGGATATTTTTCGTCAGTCTGCGCCGGGCTTTGAAGACAGGCAAGAATGCCGCCCGCCGGTTACAGATGGATTGGTGGCGGTATGTATATCAGGAGAGCCAAAATTCCTAGCGTTTAATACCTTATGTCGCCCTTCAGCCAAAGCTCAACATACCTTCGGTATGTATAATTCGAGCGGGATGACTAGTGGGCGATGGAGATCGAGACCGCGCCGAATTGCTGCGGGCCGCGCTGGTAGGCAAACTGTTCGGTGCGGCTCACCCAGGTGAAAGCGACCTGAACGTCGCGATAGTGCACGGCGACGCCGGCCTGAAGGTCACCCACAAAGTCACGGCGGTCGTCCACCCGCGCGGAGTCTCGCCAGAGGTTTCCATCCAGGAACATGTCTCGCGCGATGGCCCGTCCGTCGACGCCGACAAAGACATAGCCACCCCAGGGCGCTTCATCCGTACCGGGCGTGAAATCCCCTGCCCCGGCCAGTGCCGGGCGGATACGCGGCGGGCCGAAACCGGAATCGAGATCCCAGCCGATCCGGGCTGTCATCCCCGTATTCGCATAGGTGCGCACATTGCCGAGCGCGGCGCCAAGATGGCCGCCGAAATCCGCCTCCAGACCAAGCGGCAACTCGGCCTTGCCGAGGCGCTTCATGCGCTGTGCGATGATCTCGATGCCGGGTTCATCCTCCAGCTGATGAGACCAGCCCTGCGCGCCAGGAATGCCCAGCATCTTGTGCCAGTTGTTCTGCACGAACTCCCCGCCCGCAGACGGACCGACAACACCGAGATTGACCTGCAACGTGTCGATTGTCGTGTCATCCGTGGCCACGACGGTCGCGGACATGGCAAGCCAGCCCGCATAGGGCCGGTCGAGCGGATCGGGATCGGCGCGGGTGATGTCTTCCGGGGTGAAGATCGCGTGGGTCAGGCCGAAGCCCTGCCGCAGATCGGTCCGCTCCACTTCCAGCCAGGGCAAGCGGGCAGCCACCCATTTCAGGCCCGGATGCACATGATCGGCCGCCGAGACATGATCAAGGCGCACGCCATTGGAATAGTTGCGGTCAGAGCCTGAGCCGAACATGTCGTTCTCTGAGGTCAGCGACCAGACACCCGGCTTGCGCGGTGCGACGGGGCCTGTATCGACCGCCTCCTCTGCCGAGGCAGCGGGCGCCGCCAGAACCATGGCGCCAAAGAACGTTGTGCCAAAGAAAAAGGCCGCTGCAATCTGCGCGGCCCCAATCCCAGTCTGTATCTCAAATCGGGCGAGTTTCATGCCCAGAGCAATATCACCTAACGGCGCATCGTGAAACTGACACCTGCGAAATCTTCGTTCTCGCTGAACCCGCCATTGCGGTCGCGATACTTCACTTCGCGGCGGATATAGGACAGCGACAGCTGACCGCCGCCGCGCTGGATGGACACGCCGGCCTGCATATCCCCGACCGTCACCTGATCGGTCAGCGACATGTCACCGAGTTGCGGCGAGAAGCCGTTGCGATCGGCGTCCCAGATCAGGGCTTCGCCATCGGCACCGGCAAACAGGTACCAGCCCTGCGGCTGGCCATTGGAATCGAGCAGGCTGAAATCCTGACCGATCCGGACTTCACCCCCGAACCGCTGGGTGAGGACTTCGCCATCTTCACGCACGGACATGCGCGGGGCGACGCCGAGATCGAACTTCAGGCCCGTCAACTCACGCGGGGCGGAGAAGGCCACTTCGGCGGCAATGTCTTTTTCGACCTTGGCAAGTGCCGGGTTGAGCGCGGCAGCTGCCGAACGCTCGGCCGCGATCACGCTGAGCGCGCCGGTGCCAGACCAGGAAATGCCCGGCGTATCCGACGAGGAAGCAACCAGGGCGCCAGAGGAGAAATCTGCGGATGTGCCGGTGAAGGCGCGTGTGGCCAGCTCGCTGCCGAAGCCCAGCGGCGTACCGATGAAACGGGTTGGCAGGCCATCGGCCACGTGAACGAAAATCTCGGCCCGTTCAGGCACGGCGTTGGCTGTACCGGGCGCGGCCATCATCATGCCGACAGTTGGGGGCACGGCTGGCTCGATCCGCACCTGATCATGAGGGGATACGGCCACGCATCCCTGACAGGCCATCGTCAATATTGCACTGGCGACTGCTACGACCATTCGACCCACACCTCTCATGGCATTCTTCCCCGGGCAAAACCGTTAACAGGGATTAGGCCATCGTTCATTTAATGTAGCATGAATGCCACACCGGTCTCAAACCACTTTCCACTCGAAAAAGATTAATTCCTGTTACTGTAACGCCCACGTGTAGAGTCTGTTCCAGACTCCGGCTTTTTAAAGACTTTTTCGAGCAAATCTCGCGCCAATCCGGCCATTTTCCGCATTAACCTATTGAAAAAACTTGGAGAAAGTCGCCGCGCGCGGGGTGAACATCTGCCTGCCCACAACCTGTCGTGGTACAAAAACAGGCACTTTTGCCCTGTTTCAGAACATGCAAACGGCGGGAACCAGGATCTGGTGCCCGCCGCTGGCGTTCAAATTCTACTTTTCGGCATGCCTACTGGCAGGCGAGGCACTCGTCATAATCGGTATTGGGCGTTTCCAGTTTGCTGACTTCGGCCTTCTCAGACCCGGCAAAGGAGGCGCGCTGCACCGATTTGGAGCGGCAGTAATACAGCGACTTGAGGCCCTTCTCCCAAGCCGTCCAGTGCAGCATGTGGAGGTCCCACTTGTCGATGTCGCCCGGCAGGAACAGATTCAGCGACTGGGACTGGCAGATGTACGGCGTACGGTCTGCTGCCAGTTCCACGATCCAGCGCTGGTCGAGCTCGAACGCGGTCTTGAACACATCGCGTTCGTGATCGTCGAGCTCTTCAAGGTGCTGCACCGAGCCTTCGTGTTCGAGGATCGAGGACCAGACTTCAGGCGTGTTGAGGCCTTTGCGGTCCAGCAGGGTTTCAAGCTGCTGGTTCTTCACCGTGAAAGAGCCCGACAGGGTCTTGTGGGTGTAGACGTTGGCCGGGATCGGCTCGATGCCGGCGGAGGTGCCGCCGCAGATGATCGAGATCGACGCGGTTGGGGCAACGGCCATCTTGTGGCTGAAGCGGGCCATCATGCCGGCGTCGCGTGCGTCTTCGCAGGGGCCACGTTCTTTGGCCAGCTTGACCGAGGCGGCATCGGCGCCCTGACGGACCGTCTTGAAGATCTTGTCGTTCCAGACCTTCGCCATGGCACTTTCCATGGAGACGTTCATCTGCTGCAGGAAAGAGTGGAAGCCCATCACGCCGAGGCCGACCGAGCGCTCACGCTTGGCGGAATAGACCGCACGGTCCATTTCTGCCGGGGCGCGCTCGATGAAGTCTTCCAGCACGTTGTCGAGGAAACGGAACACGTCTTCGATGAAGGTCTCATCTTTCGACCATTCGAGATATTTCTCGGCATTCACCGAGGACAGGCAGCACACAGCCGTCCGGTCGACGCCGCGATGATCAACGCCGGTCGGAAGGGTGATTTCCGAGCAGAGATTCGACTGGGTCACCTTGAGGCCCAGCTTGCGCTGGTGAGCCGGCATGGAATTGTTCACCGTGTCGGTGAACAGCAGATAGGGTTCGCCGGTCTGCATGCGCAGTTCGAGGATCTTCTGCCACAGCTTGCGGGCGTTGACCGTCTTCAGCACCTGCCCCGACTTCGGAGAGATCAGCCCGAACTCTTCATTATTGCGGACGGCTTCCATGAAGGCGTCGGTGATGTTCAGGCCGTGGTGCAGGTTCAGGGACTTGCGGTTGAAGTCGCCCGACGCTTTGCGGATTTCCAGGAATTCTTCGATTTCCGGGTGGTGAATGTCGAGATAGCAGGCTGCCGAGCCGCGGCGCAGGGAGCCCTGCGAAATCGCGAGCGTCAGCGAGTCCATCACGCGGATGAACGGGATGATGCCGGAGGTCTGCCCGTTCTGGCCGACTTTCTCACCGATCGAGCGGACATTGCCCCAATAGGTGCCGATGCCGCCGCCATTCGAAGCGAGCCAGACATTCTCGGTCCAGGTGCCGACGATGTCGTCGAGCGAGTCGCCGACCTGGTTGAGGAAGCAGGAGATCGGCAGGCCACGATCCGCGCCACCGTTCGAGAGAACAGGCGTCGCCGGCATGAACCAGAGCTTCGACATATAGTCATAGAGACGCTGGGCGTGGGCCTGGTCGTCGGCGAAGGCCTTCGACACGCGGGCAAACATGTCCTGATAGGACTCGCCCGGCAGCAAATAGCGGTCTTCAAGCGTGCGTTTGCCGAATTCCGTCAGCAGCGCATCGCGCGACGGATCGGTCACAACTTCCATGGTCGAGACCACGCGCAGTTGTGTGTCCGCGCCTGCTTTCGGCTTGCCCTTGCGCGGTGCGTTCTTTGTCACAGCATTGGCGTTGGTTGCAGACATGCGCAGCCCTCCAGATCAATTGAAAATATAGGAACTTCAGCCCCAAGCGCCAATATGTGGCGCCCTCCGTCGTTCCTGACACTACATATAGTGTCTGAAGGTTAACATGCGGTCAACGTGGTTTGTCCGGAAACCTTCACATTCGCCGTGGAAAACTGGTTAACAAAGTCTTTCCAAACACCCCAAAACTCAAGAGGCACGGGCTTTATCGCCTGTGGAAAACCCGTCGCAGTGCCACCGCTTTCCGAGCACCGGGGACAAATTTTCTGGCACCCATTTTTGACCAATCCGGCACGAAATCCGGGCACGCCACTATCCCTAGTAGCTGTCCGGCCCCCAACACACGCAGAAAACGATTCCGGAGCGACCATTTCCCGGTTGAGGCGAGTCGCGAGTCGCCGTCATCCCGCTCCATCAGGAACGGCGCGGCGGCGAGGATTTCAATGAAGAGAAGAAGGAGACAGGCGAGCGACCCGGGCGGAAACTCGTTGGGGCTGCTCCGTTCCCGGCCTGACCCGGTTGGCGAGCGGCCCGTCCGCCACCTGCCTCCCGGGGGTTATATGCGCGGGGGCAACGCCAGACGCAAGAGGGCAGCGTGAGTCGCCTGCCCTCTCCTACCAGAACGTGCGGCATCAAAATTCTGTCCCCCCTGTCATCTGCATGCTAGCCAAGCGTCCACTTATACAAAGATGGGAAGGGTTCCTGATGAAACAGAGACTGCTTGCGATGGCCGCTGTGGCCGCGCTTCTGAGCGCCGGAACGGCCATGGCGAAGGAAGACGAGGCGCCCTCGAAGCGCTTCACCGCCGAGCGCGTGTTCGACATGGAATACGCGACAGACCCGCAGGTCTCCCCGGATGGCAAGACAATCGTCTATGTCCGCCACGCCATGGACAAGATGACCGACCGCGACACGGGGCACCTCTGGTCCATCGACCTGGCGAGCGGCGCACACCGCCCGCTGGTGACCGATGTGGCGGCCTCGCACCCGCGCTGGTCGCCGGACGGATCGCGCATCATTTACATGTCGTCGAACGGCAAAGGCCCGGAGATGCGCCTCCTGTATCTCGACAGCGGCCGCAGCTTCTCGCTCGCCCAGTTCTCTGAAGGCCCCGGCCAGGCCGTCTGGTCGCCGGATGGCAAACAGGTCGCCTTCTCCATGTTCGTGAAGGGCGAGACGCCGAGCTTCGCCAAGCCGATTGCCAAGCCGGAAGGCGCCAAATGGAACGCGGACATGAAGGTGATCGACAGCCTCACCTTCCGCTTCGATGGTGAGGGCTATCTGAAAGACGGCGCCGATCAGGTGTTCGTGCTGACCGTGGATGGCGGCACGCCGCGTCAGGTGACGTTCGAAGAGGCCGGCCTCGGCGGGCCGC
Source organism: Hyphomonadaceae bacterium BRH_c29 (assembly GCA_000961695.1). Lineage (GTDB taxonomy): Bacteria > Pseudomonadota > Alphaproteobacteria > Caulobacterales > Hyphomonadaceae > Hyphomonas. The sequence continues at coordinate 102,643 of LADW01000091.1, read as the reverse complement.
AATGGCTGGACGGTGACACGCTGCTGGTTACCGGCAACCTCGCCGAAGACCGCGACCTCGACCCGATCGAGAGCGAAATCTACAAAGTGGAACTCGCCGACAATTCCATCAGCCCCCTGACCAGCCGTGACGGCCCGGATCTCGGCCCGATCGTGTCACCCGATGGCAAGACCATCGCCTATCGCGGCTTTGACGATCACACGCTGTCCTATGAACAGGCCAATCTCTACCTGATGGATGCCGACGGCGCCAACCCGCGCGAACTGGCCGCTGACTTCCCGCTGGAATTCGGCAGCATTGACTGGGCCCCGGACGGCAAGAGCCTGCTGGCGCTTTGCGAAGACCATGGCGTGCTGAGCGTCTACAAGGTGGACCTCAAGGGCGGCGTCAGCGAAGTGGTGACGAATGTTGGCGGCGCCTCTATCGGCCGGCCCTATGCCGAAGGCAGCTTCTCCGTCTCCGGCGGCAAGAAGCCTGTGATCGCTTACACGGCCGGCTTCTCGGACCGTCCGTCCGAAGTTGCCTCCATCGGCATGGACGGCAAGGGCGACAAAGTCCTCACCGCACTGAACGACGACGTCCTCCCCTTCCTCGACATGGCGAAGGTGGAAGAACTGCACGTTGCCTCCAGGGCCGATGGCCGCGAGATCGAGGCCTGGATCGCCCTGCCGCCGGACTTCAAAGCCGATGGCAGCTTCCCGCTGATCCTCGAAATCCATGGCGGGCCGTATGCGATGTACTCGCCCTTCTTCGGCAGCGAGATCCAGCGCTATGCAGCCGAAGGCTATGTCACCGTGTGGACCAATCCGCGCGGCTCGACCGGCTATGGCGAAGAGTTCGCCCAGCTGATCGACCAGGCCTATCCGGGCAATGACTATGAAGACCTGATGAGCGTCGTCGATGATCTCGTCGCCAAGAACTACGCCTCGAAAGATCGTCTGTTCGTGACCGGCGGATCGGGCGGCGGCATCCTGACGGCCTGGATCGTCACCAAAACGGATCGCTTCGCGGCAGCCGCTTCGGTCAAACCGGTCATCAACTGGCTGACCATGGCGCTGGCTGGTGACATCGCGCAGGTCGTGCGCCGTCACTGGATCCGCGCCGACCCGTGGACCGACCCGGAAGCCTTCCTGAAATTCTCGCCGATCCGCTATGTCGACAAAGTGGTGACGCCGACCATGCTGATGGTGGGTGAGGAAGACTACCGCACCCCGGCCTGGGAAGCCGAACAGTTCTACACCGCCCTGAAAATGCGCGGCGTCGACACGGTGTACGTCCGCGTGCCGGGCTCGCCCCACTACATCGCCTCCCGCCCCTCCCGCCTGATCGCCAAGACGGACAACATCATGGGCTGGTTCGCGAAATACGATCCGGCGAAGAAGAAGGATGCGGCGGCGGAGAAAGAATAGCCGATGGCTGGTTACCCCGCCCTCACGGACAGTCTCGGTCTGCTCTCTGAGCGGGCCGGGGATGTTACGGGTTTGGTGTATGCGCGGCTGTTTGCGGCGCATCCGGAGCTGGAGGATCTGTTTCTGATGGACACCGATGGCGGGGTGCGCGGCTCGATGCTGGCTCAGGCGTTTGAGTGCCTGATGGATCTGGCCGAGGGACCGGGCACGCTGGCGGAGACGGTGATCCGGTCAGAGCGGGTCAACCACGATACCTATGACGTGCCCGCGGGCATGTTCCAGGTCTTCTTCAACATCATACGCGACGTGACGAAAGACGCAGCAAGTCACGACTGGTCACCGGAGGCGGAAGATGCGTGGGCGCTTACCCTTGCTGAGGCAGAAAGGCTTTCCGTCTCCTAACGGTTTTGAGACAGTTAAGAAGCCAGTTGGCATAAATCTTGCCGAGTATTGCACCTAATACGGATCTACTTGAATAAAACCCACAGGCCTCAAAGACATGCTCAATAGCCTCAATACGCTAAGAACCCTGTCGTGCCTTTCGATCGCGATCTTTCACATCACGGAATTCGTTAACTCTAATTCCGATTCAGTGAGGCTGTACTTTACCGCATCTCCCGGGTTTCACCTGTTCTTGCTGATCAGCGGTTTTATCCTGGTTCATATCACGACCCCGAATGACCGGCCTGTCCCGTTCATGATGAAACGGACCGTCCGTATCATCCCACTCTACTGGGCCATGACGGCCGTCGCGATACTCATCGTCGCGTTCCGGCCCTGGTTATTCCCAAAAGCTGACCTGTCGCCTGAGCACATCCTGATGAGCTTCCTGCTCCTTCCCTATTATGATCTGCATGACCGGTTACACCCCATCCTGTTCGTTGGCTGGACACTCGGTTACATCATACTTTTCTACCTGATGTTCTCGGTTTCGATGCTGGCGAAGGAAAAATACAGGGTCGCTCTGACAATCGCCATGACGATCGGATTGATCGTGTCTGCCCAATGGTTTCCGTCGCCAGCGTTCCGGAACTTCTACGGCGATCCAATTTTGCTGGAGTTTGCTTCCGGTTGCCTGATCGGACTCGGGCTGAAACAGCCGATTGTCATTGCCTTCATCAAGCGCACGCCGATGTGGCCGATTGCTGTTGCCGGAATAATTGGCCTGCTGGTCGCAGCCTGGCTTCACTACTCTGGCTGGGCCAAGATTGCTACTTTCGCTCCGCCAGCCGCTTTGCTGGTCTTTGCCTGTGCCGGACAAGACATTTTCCGGACGCCGCTCCGAAATCCGATTTTCAAGCTGGGCGGACAGATAAGCTATGGGATCTATCTGATCCACCCGATCATCTTGCCAATACTGGGCGTAGCAATCTTCACGCGGGTCGACGATGGCGTGCTGGGAACGATTCTGATGTTCGCAACGGTCCTGCCGCTGTCTATCGCCCTAGCCTATCTCAGCTTCCGTTACTTCGAAACGCCATCCAACAAGTGGCTAAGAACCGCGCTGGGCCTGTCGTCTCCAGCCACACGCAATGCGGCCCCAAGGGATCCCAGAAGAACGCCTGATACGCCAAAAAGGCCCTACCAGGCGCCCTACTGATCAGGCGTCGATCTTTTTCGACTGGCGCTTGCGCACGTTCGGGTCGAGGTGGATCTTGCGCAGGCGGATGTTCTGCGGGGTGACTTCCACCAGTTCGTCGTCGGCAATATAGGCCAGCGACTTTTCCAGCGTCATCTGCAGCGGCGGCGTGAGGCGCACAGCCTCGTCCGTGCCGGAGGCGCGCATATTGGTGAGCTTCTTGCCCTTCAGGACGTTCACTTCGAGATCATTGTCGCGCGTGTGCTCGCCGATGATCATGCCGCCATACACCTTGTCGCCCGGATGGATCATCATCGGGCCACGGTCTTCAAGGTTCCAGAGTGCGAAGGCCACGGCCTCGCCCTGTTCCATCGCGATCAGAACGCCGGTGTGACGGCCCTGAATGCGGCCCTTGTGCGGGGCGTATTCGTGGAAGATGCGGTTCATGATCGCCGTGCCACGCGTGTCCGACATGAGCTCGCCCTGATACCCGATCAGGCCGCGCGTCGGGGCGTGGAACACCATGCGCGTGCGGCCAACTCCGGAGGGGCGCATGTCGAGCATGTCGGCTTTGCGCTCAGACAGTTTCTGCACGATGATACCGGAATGCTCATCATCCACGTCGATGATGACTTCTTCGATCGGCTCCAGCTTGTTGCCGTTCTCGTCTTCCATCATCACGACCTGCGGACGCGAAACGCCGAGTTCGAAGCCTTCGCGGCGCATGGTTTCGATCAGAACGGCGAGCTGCAATTCGCCCCGGCCGGAAACGGTGAAGGCCTCGGCGTCGGTGGCGCGATCCACTTTCAGCGCGACGTTGCCTTCAGCTTCTTTCAGAAGACGATCCCAGATCAGACGGCTGGTGACTTTCGTCCCCTCGGTGCCGGCGAGCGGGCTGTCATTGACGCGGAAGGTCATCGAGATGGTCGGCGGGTCAATCGGCTGGGCCGCGATGGGCTCGGTCACCGACGGATCGCAGAACGTGTCCGCCACGTTGGCCTTGGTCATGCCAGCCAGCGAGACAATGTCGCCTGCCTGGGCTTCGTCCACCGGCACGCGCTCAAGGCCGCGGAAGGCGAGCACTTTGGACACGCGCCCCTGCTCGACGAGACCGCCTTCGCGGTTCAGAACCTTGATGGTCTGGTTCGGCTTGATGCTGCCGGAGGCGACGCGGCCGGTCAGGATGCGGCCAAGGAACGGGTCAGCCGAAATCGTCGTGGCGAGGAAGCGGAACGGGCCCTCTTCCACTTTCGGCGTCGGAACGTGATCCATGACCAGCTGGAACAGCTCGTCCATGTTCTTGCGCGGGGTCTCGTACTGGCTCGACATCCAGCCTTGCTTGGCCGAACCGTAAAGGATCGGGAAGTCGAGCTGGTCGTCGGTGGCGTCGAGGTTTGCGAACAGGTCGAACACTTCGTTGACCACTTCGTCCGGGCGGCGCTCGGGCTTGTCGATCTTGTTGATGGCAACGATGGGGCGGAGGCCCACTTTCAGCGCTTTGGAGACGACGAATTTGGTCTGCGGCATCGGGCCTTCAGCGGCATCGACCAGCACGATGGCGCCGTCCACCATGTGCAGGATACGCTCCACCTCACCGCCGAAATCGGCGTGTCCGGGCGTGTCGACGATATTGATACGGTAGCCGTTCCACTCAACTGAGGTGGTTTTGGCGAGGATGGTAATGCCACGCTCTTTCTCAAGATCGTTGGAGTCCATCATCCGCTCAGCGGTCTTCTCGTTTTCGCGGAAGGTGCCGGATTGCTTCAGAAGCTCGTCCACCAGGGTCGTCTTGCCGTGGTCAACGTGGGCGATGATGGCGATGTTGCGCATTTTCTCAATGGGCGTGGACATGGTCAGCAGGCTTTCGGGAGGGATAAAAGGGGAATTTCCGCGCCCGGTACAGGAAGCGGCCCCTTTTGGCTATGCCCAAGTGTCAGAAAGGCCTCAGAGCGGGAACAGGAATATGAAGCCTGCCCTGCCATACCCGGCCCGGATGTGATGCTGCGACAAGGGTCCGGCCGCCGGGCATACGTGGCCACGCGCCAGGTAACCTGCTGCAATCATATTGGAACAAGGCCCCTGCACCCCCGTTGATTTCGCAACAGGCTGGGAGAGTACGGCGCGATTATTCCCCGCGCTACCACAAGCAGGAAAGGATACATCATGACTAAACGAGCAGAGAATCGCACAATGGCCATCCTCGCGACCGACGGGTTCGAACAGATAGAACTGACGTCTCCCAAGGAAGCCATCGAGAACGCCGGTGGCACCTGCAAGATCGTTTCACCGAACGATCAGCGCATCCAGGGCAACAAGCACCGCGAGCATGGAGACTGGTTTAATGTCGACGTGAAACTGGATGACGCAAATGCCAAAGACTTCGACGCCCTTCTGATCCCGGGCGGATTGTTCAACCCCGACGCCCTGCGCCAGAACAAGAAGGCACTCGATTTCGTGTCGGCCTTTTTCGCGCAGAAGAAACCTGTCTTCGCGATCTGCCATGGTCCGCAGGTTCTGATTTCTGCCGGATTGGTGAACGGACGTCAGATGACGGGCTATTCCGCAATCCAGCAGGATCTCAAGAATGCTGGCGCGGTCGTTACCGATGAAGCGGTCGTCGCAGACGAGGGTCTGGTGACGTCCCGCAATCCCGATGACCTTGGCGTGTTCAATGCGAAGATCGTGGAAGAGATCTGCGAAGGACGCCACGAAGGTCAACGCCAATCTGTCACCGCCTGATCTGACCCGCACCTTTCGCGCGGCGCAATCTTGATTGCGGATCACAAGTGCTGCATGCGCATGGAATGACGAACTCAAATGACATGCCGCTTGCGGCGAAGCCGATTGAACGCGCCGCGCACCGGCGCCTGGATGAAGCCTGGCTGGAAGACGCCTTCGCGCACAAGGACACGCTGGTTCTTGTGATGCGCAAGGGCGAACCCTTCGTGCTTCCGGGGCGCGAAAGCGGACTGGTCTGGCTTGGTCCGGAAATCGCGCGCGTGTCGCCTGGCTCGCCGCGTCTCTTCCTTGGCGAAGATAAAAACGGCACGCCGGTGTTTGCCGTGAACCTGCCGGACAACTTCGCGCTCGATGAGTCACTGCTCGCCGGTGCAGGTGAGTTTCGTGACTTTCGTGTGGCAGCCGCATCCATCCCGGACATGGATGCGAACTGCGCGTCGACAGCGCGGTCGATTTTTATGTGGCACCAGAGTCACAGGTACTGCTCAAAATGCGGTTCTGAAAGTGCGATGGTCGACGCCGGATGGAAGCGGCAATGTCCTGCTTGCGGCACCGAACATTTTCCACGCACCGATCCGGTCGCGATCATGCTGGCGGAAAAAGATGGCATGGCCCTGATCGGAAGACAGAAGATGTGGCCCGCCGGTTTCTATTCCTGCCTCGCCGGATTCTGCGAACCCGGAGAGACGATTGAGCAAGCAGCTGCGCGGGAAATACTCGAGGAAGCTGGAATAACTGTTGATCCTGCAACAGCGCAGTACGTCGCGTGCCAGCCATGGCCCTTCCCGTCTTCGCTCATGGTCGGCCTCATTCTGGAAGCCAGCACGAACGAGATTCACGTCGACGAAAAGGAACTCGAAACCGCGCGCTGGGTCAGCCGCGAAGAGATGGTCAGCATTCTCGATGGCACACATGGCGAGATCTTCGGACCGCCGCCGATGGCGATTGCCCACCACATCATGAAAGCCTGGACAGAAAAAGGTCATTGACCGCACACGGAAGGCGTGTTTCCGCTCGCTTCACAGACGAAAATCTGGAGTTGATTTCGCGCGAATCACATTAGTGATAATCTGCCACTGACAGGAGATCGGAAATGGCAACTGCAACGAAAAAGCCGGCCGCTAAAAAACCGGCCGTCAAAAAGCCCGCCGCAAAGCCGGCCGCGAAGAAGCCTGCTGCAAAGCCGGCCGTCGCAACCAAAACCGCTGCCGCTAAAAAACCGGCCGCAAAGAAGCCAGCTGCGAAACCAGCTGTCGCGAAAAAGCCTGCTGCAAAGCCGGCCGTGAAAAAAGCTGCGCCGAAAGCTGCCAAACCTGCTGCAAAGAAGCCGGTCGCTGCGAAGAAGCCTGCTGCTGCCAAGAAACCGGCCGCAAAAAAGAAATAAGTCGTCTCGACTGTTTTCAGGAAAAGCGGACGAAGGAAACTTCGTCCGCTTTTTTCTTTGCGCCGAACCTCCCCTGCAAACATGAGAAACCCCCGCATGGCGAACCACACGAGGGTTTCAATCTGTTGCGCGCCTGGGAGGGGGGACTCTGCGCACAATCGTGTCGATGAGCCTTGGCCAGAGAGGGGGTCTGTTCTGATGGCGTCACCGACAAGAAGAGAGATAATCGTTCGGGCGCGAAACGGTACTTAAAACTGCGTCATGACAGCGAGTTCACGCGTCGCTCGCGCATCGGGCGAACTGTTGTCACTCCTGCAGATCGCTCCATTCCGCATCCGCCTTTTCGATGAAGCCCGGAATGTCCGCGTTCCACTTCTTCGCGATGCCCGCATTGAAATTCAAATAGAGCTTTCCGTCGACGATCTTCCAGTATTTCGCGTCCCCTTTGGCGTACTTCCCGTCGGCCATCGCCCAGGCGCAGTAGCCGCCATATTGCGGGGCGTAAGCGGTGGGATCGGCGAGGAAAGCATCGCGGTTTGCGGCGGAGGCGAACTGGAAGGTCGCGCCCTTATATTCGGTCGCGAAATCCTTCGATCCTTTTACCGGCGCGCCATCGGTAAAGTAGGCAACCGGGTCATAGCCTTGCAGCGCAGTGTCGGAGAAGGCGCCGGTGTAGATTGCCGGCTCTGCCTGCGCCGCCGGAGCGATGACAGCAACCGGAGTGACAACCAGAAAAGCAGCGAGGAGGAATGGGCGGAGTTTCATCTGCATTGATCCTTTCAGGAAATGGGGCCGGCCGCCACCAGGGGGCGATTGGTATGACGGCCGGCGGAAGCCTCAGGCGGTGAGTGGCCGGGCTTCGGTTTGAAGAACTGTCTGTTGCGGCAGCACGATGACAGCGGCGACGCCGGAGAAGATTGCGAACAGGGTTTTGCGGCGGGCGATCAACATGGCGATGGATGTCAGCCAGACGGTCACGGCCATGGCAAAGAGACCGCCGCCATCATTGTTCGGATCGATGCCGAGCGGGGTCCAGAGATGGAAGTTCACCGCGCCGGTCATCACGGCCACGGCGACCAGTGCGCCAAGCGTCTGCAGGCGGCGCAACGCCGGTACGAGACCCAACAGAAGCAGTGTCGAAGCGACAAGTTCCGCTGAGCCGATCACGTACTGGCTGAACAGGCCCGTCTGCGCGAACAGGCCCGGCGCGCCGAGGCTGGTCGCCCAGGCATCGAGGCGTCCGAAGATGACCTGCGTTTCGACGGCATTGGTGAACTTGAAGCGAAGGCTGTCCAGGAACACCGCCGAAGCGATCAGGCTGTAAGCGACGGGTAAGTAGGTCTTGATCTTCGAAAGCACTGTTTGCGTCTCCCTCTGTTTGCGCGGCTTGTCTCACGGCAGGCTGCACACGGGCAAAGCAAACGCGTGTGACTTCAGCTCACGGTTTCGTGGGCGGATCGCAAGTTGGTGAGATTTGTGCGCGCCCCCTCTCGCGTGAGGCGGCGCCCTTCCCTACATTCATGCAATTCCTGCATGGGGGACTTTGAAATGGACCGGATCGATGCAATGCGCCTGTTTGTCCGTGTGGCAGACTCGGGCAGCTTCTCACGCGCCGCGGCAGATCTTGGCATGGGTCAACCGACCGTGTCCCGGCGGATTCAGGATCTTGAGGCCCAGCTGGACGCAGTCCTCTTCCTGCGCACCACGCGCGCCCTCAGCCTGACCGAGGCGGGCGAACGCTTCTACCGCCGCGCCGTCGACATCCTCGCCGAGTATGATGAGGCCGAAGCCGAGGCACGCGGCCTGGAGCATGACCCGGTCGGTCTGCTGCGCATTTCCTGTTCGCACTCTTTTGCCCATAGCGTGGTCGCGCCTGAGATCGCGAGCTTCATGCGTCTTTACCCGCATGTGCGTTTCGATGTGATCGGCGACGATACCCTGACCGACATTGTCGGCGAAGGCGTGGACCTCGCCTTCCGGCTCGGCGAGCTCACCGATTCAAGCCTGATGGCGAAGAAGCTGGCAGACGCGCCGCGCGCCCTTTTCGCGTCTCCGGCCTATCTCGAACGCAAGGGCACACCGCTTGTGCCCGCCGACCTGGAAAAGCACGACGCACTGATCTTCCGGCATGCACGCTCCACCGTCTGGACACTGACAAATGGCAACCAGCAGGAAAATGTCCGCGTCGATGGGCCGTTTCGTGCCTCGGGTGGCGAGATCCTGATTCAGGCCGCCGAAGACGGACTTGGCATCGTGCTGGCAGGCGGCTGGCTTGTCTCCGACTGCATCGGGAAGAACAAGCTGGTGCGCGTCCTGCCGGAATGGCAGGCGCAAAGCCTGCCGATCCATGCCGTCTGGGCCGCGGGCAAACTGCGCGGCAAGGCCAAGCTGTTCGCGGACCATGTCGCCGAGCGTCTGAAAGACATGGAAAAGATCTGCTAGCGCTCAGCCTTCCTGGGAGGGCGTTGCCGGGAAGACGCCGACCAGCTTCATCATCTGCGTGAAGAAGCCGACTTCTTCCAGCGCCAGCTGGACCGGACGCTCGTCCGGGTGGCCTTCGATCTCGGCATAGAATTGCGTCGCAGTGAAATTGCCACCGACCATGTAGCTTTCCAGCTTGGTCATGTTGACGCCATTGGTCGCGAAGCCGCCGAGCACCTTGAACAGGGCTGCGGGAATGTTGCGGACCTCGAACAGGAACGCCGTCTTGGCAGGGCCATCCCCGACTTCGATCTCGGAGGGCTCGCGCGCCATGAAGACAAAGCGCGTCGTGTTGTGGGCTGCGTCCTCGATGTCCTCAGCCAGGATTTCGAGGCCATAGACCTCCGCCGCCAGACGCGGGGCGATGGCCGCAACCGTGCGATCGCCCATCTCGGACACTTCGCGGGCGGCCCCTGCCGTATCGGACGAGGTGACCGAATCAATTCCATGCGCACGCAGGAACTTCCGGCACTGGCCGAGCCCCATGATGTGCGAGCGCGCCTTTTTTATCTCGTCCAGCTTCACGCCCGGCAGGGCCATCAGCTGAAAGCGGATCGGCAGGTAATGCTCGCCCACAATCTGCAGGCTGGTGCCCGGCAAAAGGGAGTGAATATCGCTCACCCGGCCGGCAATCGTGTTCTCGACCGGAATCATGGCGATATCGGCATCGCCTTTCTCTACGGCGGCAAAGCAGTCTTCGAAGGTGCGGCAGGGCAGCGGCTCAAGGGTCGGAAAGACCTGATTACAAGCAATGTGCGAATTGGCGCCCGGTTCGCCCTGGTAGGCGATTTTTCCCGTCATTTTTCCGGCCCTTATCCTGTTTCCTGCTGCGTCGGATCGCCGCGACGGTTGGGGGAAGCTTCCCTGTCGCGCAGCCTTTATATTGCGAGCCATCCGTTAGCGTGCCAAAAGGCGCGCGCCAAGACTTATGACCAGATAGATTCGAAGGAAGAGCCTCATGGGGGAACTCGGTCTCAACAAGATCCTGGGAGCGCTTCTTGCGACCGCGCTGGGCCTTTTCGGGCTCAAGACGCTCTCTGATGTCGTGTTTGCACACGGCGGCGAAGGCCATGGTGCCTCGCACGAAGAAGAAGCCTCCCTGTCCGAGCAGATGTGCGAGAAATTCGCCTACTGTATCGAAGTCGCCGGTTCCGGCGGCGCGACCGCCGAAAAGGAAGAGGTTTTCGACCTCGGCGCCCTGCTCGCTGCGGCGGATATTTCGCGCGGCGAACGCACCTTTAAAGGTCAGTGCGCCACCTGCCACACGGTTGATGCAGGCGGCGCCAACGGCACAGGCCCGAACCTTCACGGCGTTGTCGGCGCCCAGAAGGCCTTCCACGAGGCATTCAATTACTCCGGAGCTCTTTCCGGCCTTGGCGGTACGTGGACCTATGAAGACCTGAACCACTGGCTGACCAACCCGGCCAGCTTTGCCCGCGGCACGGCGATGTCCTTCGCGGGCCTGCGCAAGGATCCGGATCGTATCAACGTGATCGCTTACCTGGCTTCGCAATCGCCTGACGCACCGCCATTCCCGGCTCCACTGGCCGCCGCAGGCGATGAGGCAGCTGCTGCCCCGGCAGAAGGTGAAGAAGCTGCAGCTCCGGCTGAGGGCGATGCCGCCACTCCGGCTGAAGTCATCGAAGGCGCCGCAGACAGCGTGACGGAAACAGTCACCGAAGCGGTGACCGACACTGCAGACGCTGCGACTGAAGCTGCTGAGAAAGCCTTCAGCGAAGACGCACCGACGCCGACGGAAGAAGAAGGCGAGTAAGGCTCAGGCGCCGGTCTTCCAGGCCGGCACCTTTCCTCTCTCGGATGAGACATGTATGCGCCGGGCCCCTATGGGCTCGGCGTAATACGTTGCAATCCGGGTGATTGCCTCGGTCAGGGGCTCCCGCGCGACGGCCATGTGCCAGGCATTGGCGTGCAGCAGGTGGTCCGCATCGGTCATGACGCCGGCATGCCCCTTCCAGAACACGAGATCGCCGCGCTGCAGGGCGCCGGGCGTCTGCCAGTCGGCAATCGCCTCCCCGGCCCAGGCAAACTGCATGTCGCTGTCACGCGGCAACAGAATACCCGCCGCTTCGAAGGCCTGCTGGGTGAGCCCGGTACAGTCGAGGCCAAGACTTTGCCGCCCGCCCCAGAGATAGGGCGTGTGGAGGTACAGCTCAGCCGCCGTGACAGGATCTTCGCACGTTGCGCCCACCGGGCCGAGATGGCGCTGGTGGACCCAGCCGGCCCCATCGCAATGGCGCCAATCGCCTTCCTGGTCCACGACCGAGACATCCGACCCGAGGCTGAGCATCAGCTGCGGAGCGGATTTCAGGTCGGGCGCGGTGTAGGCATAGGTGCGCAGGGTCGTGACCCGGTGCGTCGGGGTCAGAATGCGCTCTGACAGGCCCGCCAGCGCCACCCAGCCGACATAGCGGTCACGCCGGCACTGGACGAGGGCAAAGCCGTGCTGCTCGGCATAGACGTCCAGGATTTCGCCAAACAGGGCTTCGGTCGAGAGGCGCGCGTCCGGCAGAGGCTCTTCGCGGACCGAAACGGCCCCAACCCGAACCTGAATCGGATGCGGCACCCCCTCTGGCGGCGTCAGGCGTTTATCATTGAAGTCAGGCATGAGAGGCCCCGCAGCTGGTTATGCTGCCGTGGCCTTGCGTGCCTTCGGCGCGGCAGTTTCCGGATCCTTGCCCGAAGCTGCGGCAAGAACAAGGCCGGCAAACTGGCGAAGATAGGTCATTCCGGCCGGGCGGCGCTCCAGGAAGATGTTCCGAAGGTCCGCCTCATCGCGCACACGCTTGATGAAATCGAGCCGCTCAAGGGCGTCGAGCGCCCGTGTGACCGCCGGTTTGGCGATGTTGAGCTGTTCGGCGAGGCCGCGCACCGTGTGCGGGCCGGGCGTCAGGGCAATGGTCATCAGGATGGCTTGCTGGCGGGCCGTCATGTCCGGTGCATCGGAACGGACCGAGGCGGTCACCGCCCGGCGCCAGAGTTCCAGACCTTCACGCTCTGACAGTTCCATCCCAATAATCCCCATGATTTTTCGCCTTTCGCAAGAATCTCTGGTGATTTGCCGGGACCGTCCAGCCCTTCCCTGTCCTACATGACAGCGCGAACCCCTTCACATTGTGGACAAAACACCCGACATTAGGCCGATGACCGTTTCACACAGCCATTCTCATGTGCACGCCAACACGCCCTGCAGCCCGCAGGACGTCGACGCCTTCCTGAACGAGGCCGAAACCCTTGTGGTGCGCCAGGGCCAGCGGATGACGAAAATCCGCCGCAAGGTCCTGCGCCTGCTGCTGGAAAGCAGCGAGCCCGCCAAGGCGTATGATCTGCTGGCCAATCTGGACGGCGAAGGCTCCGCCAAGCCACCGACCATCTATCGCGCACTGGACTTCCTCCAGGAGACGGGCCTCGCCCACAAGATCGAGAGCCTGAACGCCTATGTCGCCTGTGGCCATGCCAGCCACCGCCACTCGGCCGTGTTCCTGATCTGCGACAAGTGCCACGGCGCCGAAGAGCTGCATGCCGAGGCGACCAATGAGGCGCTGGGCTCCGAGACGGCCGCCGCAGGCTTCCACATGACCCGAGCCGTCGTTGAAGTGCGCGGCACCTGCCGGGATTGTGCTGCGTGATCACTCTCTGGCGGGGAAGCTGCAACCAATGGGATTGCGACGAGATGGGGCACATGAATGTGCGCGTCTATGTCGAGAAGCAAATGGAAGGGCTGGCCGTGTTCGCCCATGCGCTGGGCATGCCGCACGCCTTCCGGCAGGACGCGCCATCCACGATCGTACCGGTCGACCAGCATATCCGCTTCGTGCGCGAAGTGCTGCCGGGCAAGCCGCTGAGCATGAAAGGCTGCCTGATCGAAATCGGTGAGGCCGATGCCGTGGTCTACCAGGAACTGCGCCATGAGGATGGCCAGCTGGCTGCCGCCTTCCGGACGCGGATCATGCATATCGATACGGCGGGGCGCGAACCCTTCGCCTGGGGCAAAAGCGTGCGCGCCGCGATGGCTGACGATATGGGCGAGCCACCCGCGGAAGCCGCGCCGCGCTCCATCGATCCGGACGGACCGTGCCTGCCCTATGACGAGATTTCCATCGACCTGCCCAAAAGCCTTGGCATTCCCTGCATTGGCAAGGGCGCGGTGCCGCCGCAGCATCTGGATGTGCACGGACGGATGGCGCCGCCCTGGGTGATTGGCCGTGTGTCGGATTCGGTGCCGAACCTGCTGCATGGGTGGCGCAAGAATGTCGCGGCGGCCGCCGGTGATCTGCGCATGGGCGCCGCCGTGCTGGAATACCGACTGCGCTACCACTGCGCACCCGTGGCAGGTGACCTGTTCGAGGTCTATACCGGGCTTGGCGGCGTCGAAGGCAAGACGCACTCGCTGGTGCATTGGATGATGGACCCAGTCAGCGGCAAGCCCTGGGCCACCAGCCGGGCGGTCGCGATCACACTGGACCTTGACGCCCGCAAAGCCATCCCAGCGCCGCCTGAAGCGCTTGAGGAGCTGGAGCGCATCGCGCCGAAGGGACTGGGGATTTAGATCACCGTCGCGATGATCTCTGCCACGCGCGGAATATCCTTCATGTTCAGGCCCGCAATGTTGATGCGGCCAGAGCCCGGCATGTAGAGGCCTGAGGTTTCGCGCAGCTGTTTGGCGCCTTCCGGCGCCACCGGCAGCTGGCTGAACATGCCGTTCTGAGTGGTAAGGCTGGCCAGCAGGTTCGAGCCTGTGCGCTGGACGAGTTCACCCGACAGCGCCCGGCGCAGCGAGATCATCCGTTCCCGCATGGAGGTCAGCTCAGCTTCCCATTCCGCGCGCAGGGCCGCGTCGCCCAGAATGGTCGCAACGATGCCGGCGCCATGGGCGGGCGGCATGGACCAGGTGGCGCGCGAAATGTCCGCCACATGCGTGGAGGCCGCCGCGATGCCTTCGGGCGTTTCGCCAAGCGCGAGGAAACAGCCGGCGCGTTCGCGGTAGAGGCCGAAATTCTTGGAGCAGGAATACGAGATCATCGCTTCGCCTGCTGCGTCGAGGAAGGCGCGCACGCCGGCAATGTCAGCGTCAAGGCCATGGGCGAAGCCGTGATAGGCAACGTCCAGCATGACGACGAGGCCGCGTTCTTTGGTGAAAGCACCAAGGGCGCGCCAGTCTTCGATTGTGAGGTCAATGCCGGTCGGGTTGTGACACGGGCCCTGCACGATCACGCCGTCGCCGCGTTCGGCCTTGGACAGGTCTTCGATCATGGCCGCGCGGTCGGCTGTGCCCGTGACCGGATCAGCGTAGCGATAGTCTGCCGTGCCAAGGCCGGCGGACTGTACGACTTTCGGGTGGTTCGGCCAGGTCGGGTTGGAGACCCAGACCTTCTTCACGCCGATCCGCCGCATCAGGCCGACACCCAGCGAGAGCGCGCCGCAGCCGCCCGGCGCGGTGAAGGACAGGGTGCGCCCTTCCGTGCGAGCCGCAGCGCCTGCGCCGAAGACAAAGTCCTCAATCGCCGCGCAGAAATCCACATTGCCGCGCGGGCCTTCATAAACCTTGGTGGTCTGCACTTCGAGCATCCGCGCCTCGGCCTTCGAGACGGCTGTCAGCACGGGCGTGTGGCCGTTATCGTCCTTGTAGACGCCGACACCGAGATCATACTTCTCGGCGCGCGCATCTTCGCGATAGGCGGTCATCAGGCCGAGCAAGGCATCCGGCGGGAGGGACGAGAGCGGGGAGAATTGCGACATGGGATGTTCCGTTTCTGCTGGCGATGACCTAGCGGCTTTTGAGGCGGGTTGGAACCCTTTGCGGATTGCCTACAGCGCCCGGATCGCAGATGCAGAAAGTCACCTTCGATCACGGGAGCCCGCAAATGAGTGCCTATGTCATCCTGATCCGCGACCGCATGCGCGACGAAACCGAAATGGCGACATATGCCGCAGCCGCCAAAGAGGCGCGCGGTGCGCACGACATCACCCCACTCGCCTTCTATGGCGCACACGAGACGGTGGAAGGTGCCGACGCCGACGGCGTCGTGATTCTCAGCTTCCCGGACATGGCCGCCGCGAAAGCCTGGTACACCAGCCCGGAATACACGGCTGCGCGGGCGCACCGGTTCCAGGCCGCCGACTATCGCGTGATCATGGTCGAAGGCGTCTGACGCTCGCCGGCCTTAGCTGACGATGGTGGCTTCGGTTTTTTCCTTGACGTCCTGCAGGGAAACGCCGGGCGCAAGTTCGAGGACTTTCAGGCCACCTTCGACAACGTCGAAGACGCAGAGATCCGTGATGATGCGGTTGACCACGCCCTTGCCGGTGAGCGGCAGGGTGCATTCCTTCAGCACTTTCGTCTCACCCTTCTTGTTGCAGTGATCCATCACCACAACGATGCGCTTGACGCCGGCGACCAGGTCCATCGCCCCGCCCATGCCCTTCACGAGCTTGCCGGGGATCATCCAGTTGGCGATGTCGCCATTCTCGGCCACTTCCATCGCACCGAGGATGGCGATGTTGATATGGCCGCCACGGATCATCGCGAAGCTGGTCGCGCTGTCAAAGAAGCTGGTGCGGGGCAGCGTCGTGATCGTCTGCTTGCCGGCATTGATCAGGTCTGCGTCTTCCTCGCCCTCGAACGGAAACGGGCCCATGCCCAGCATGCCGTTCTCGGACTGGAGCGTCACGTCCATGTCGTCCGGAATATGGTTTGCCACCAGCGTGGGGATGCCGATGCCGAGGTTCACGTAGTAACCGTCGTGGAGTTCCTTTGCGGCGCGCGCCGCCATGTCATCGCGTGTCCAGGGCATCAGTAAGCCTCCCGCTTACGCACGGTGCGTTGTTCAATTCGCTTCTCGAAGCTCCCTTTGACGATCCGCTGGACGAAGACGCCCGGCAGGTGGATCTGGTCAGGGTCGAGATCGCCGGTCGGCACGAGTTCCTCGACTTCGGCCACGGTGACCTTGCCAGCCATGCCCATGGGCGGGTTGAAGTTGCGGGCCGTCTTGTTGAAGATCAGGTTGCCCTGCGTGTCGCCCTTCTCGGCCTTGATGATCGAGAGGTCCGACACCAGGCCCGTTTCGAGAATATAGGTCTCGCCGTTGAACTCGCGGTGTTCCTTGCCGTCAGCGATGATCGTGCCGACGCCGGTCTTGGTGTAGAAGCCGGGGATGCCTGCCCCGCCAGCGCGGCAGCGTTCGGCCAGCGTGCCCTGCGGATTGAATTCCAGTTCCAGTTCGCCGGAGAGGTATTGCCGCTCGAATTCCTTGTTCTCCCCCACATAGGACGAGATCATCTTCTTGATCTGCCGCGTCTGAAGCAGCAGGCCGAGGCCGAAATCGTCAACGCCGGCATTGTTCGAAATCGCGGTAATGTCCTTCACGCCCGACTCGCGCAGGGCGAGGATCAGGTTCTCCGGAATGCCGCAGAGGCCAAAGCCCCCGGCCATCACCGTCATCCCATCGAAGGTCAGGCCTTCGAGGGCTTCGGCGGCGGAATTATAGACTTTGCTTGCCATGGACAGGCCTGTTGCTCCCTGACTTTCGGCACGCGAGTGGGGAGGGTCCCCGCCCCGGTGCCTTCGGTAGTTTCGTATCACAAATTCCGGGGGCCTGAACCGTTTTCCAGGCGCCAAATTTCAACAGGTGTTGAAACACAGGCGCATGAGGAAAACAAGGCCAGGTGGCTGGGATCAGCTCGTTGATTCGACAGTCTGTTCGATGGCGCCGAAAATGGAGTGGCCGGCCTTGTCGAGCATTTCCATGCGCACCGTATCGCCCGGCTTCATGAAGGGGGTTTTCGGTGCGCCGTCCGCAATCGTCTCGATCATGCGGATTTCGGCAATGCAGGAATAGCCGAGGCCGCCTTCGCTGACCGGCTTGCCGGGGCCGCCATCCTTGCTCTTGTTGGAGACCGTGCCCGAGCCGATCACCGTGCCGGCGCTGAGCGGACGGGTCTTGGCGGCGTGGGACACGAGGCGCGCAAGGCTGAACGTGGCATCGACGCCCGCTTCGGCGCGGCCGAAGGGCTGGCCATTGTAATCCACGTGCAGCGGCAGGTGAACGACACTGTCCTTCCACGCATCGCCCAGTTCGTCCGGCGTGACGGCGACGGGGCTGAACGCGCTCGGCGGCTTGGACTGGAAGAAACCGAAGCCCTTGGCGAGTTCGCCGGGGATCAGGCCCCGCAGGGAGACGTCATTGCACAGCAGGACCAGCTTGATGTGGCTTGCCGCGTCGGCCTCAGACACGCCGGGGGGCACGTCATCGGTGATGACAGCTACCTCCCCTTCCATGTCACAGCCCCAGGCGACATCTCCCAGCGGGATGGCATCGCGGGGCCCGAGGAAGGCGTCAGAGCCGCCCTGATACATCAGCGGATCGTCATAGAAGCTTTCCGGCACGTCTGCGCCGCGCGCTTTACGCACCAGTTCCACGTGGTTGATATAGGCAGAGCCATCCGCCCACTGATAGGCGCGCGGCAGCGGGCTTTCGCACTCATGCTCGTGGAAGCGGAAGGTTGGGACTGAGCCGATCTCCACCTGCTGAGCAAGCAGTTCGAGGCGCGGGGCAATGTGCTGCCAGTCATCCAGCGCCGCCTGCAGGGTCGGCGCGACAGAGGCCGCATCGGTGGCGCGCGTCAGGTCTTTCGAGACAACGACGAGACGCCCATCACGGGCGCCATTCTTCAGAGTGGCGAGTTTCATTCCGGGTCTCCGGTGGGGATGAGGAAAAAGAGCGTGTTGGCGGCATCGGAATTGGCAAAGCCGATATCCGGTAGGCCGTCACCATTGAGGTCGCCGACGTCGAGATCGTAAGTGTCGCCATCGCCCGGCAGTTCCGTGCGCACGGACCCGGCGGGCGTGTTCATGACCACGGAATTCGGGCCGTCATTGGCGAAGACGGCGTCCATGCGGCCATCGCCGTCGAAGTCTGCAACGCGTACGCCGGCGGAGACCTCGTCTTCAGGGCCGATCAGGTCTGTGTCGGTGAACGCGCCCCCTTCGTTGAGGAAAACGCGGTTTGCACCTGACAGGATCGCAGTGACGAGATCGAGGTCGCCATCGCCGTCCCAGTCGGCCAGCGCGACGGAGCGGGACTCCAGGTCTTCATCGCCGACGAGGACGGGTGCGCCATAGCCGGTCTCTCCGGCAAAGAGGATTGCAAGCGTCGCACCGCCGCGCAAGGCGAGCACGATGTCGGCCTTGCCGTCGCCGTTCAGATCGCCCGACGAGACGCCGACGGCATGGACGGCCGCCAGCGGATGGATTTCGACAGAGGGTGACAGCGGGCCATAGGCGAGGAAGGACCCGCCCTTGCGGTCTGCGACAATGAGGTCCGCAATGCCGTCATTGTTGAGGTCCGGCGTCGCGCAGCCACGGGCCGCGCCCTCCTCGCCGATCTCGGCGGCATCGGCCAGGTGCCCTGCCCCGTCATTGCGGAACACGGCAACCGGCAGCCAGTCGCGCGGGACGAGCAGGTCCATGTCGCCGTCATTGTCGATATCGGCCGGGCAACCGCCATAGCCGGTTGTGCGCCAGGCACCGATCTCGGCGGCCATTGGGAAGCGGCCCTTGCCATTGTTGAGGAGCAGCATGTCGGCCACCGGCCAGTGCCGGCCGTTCACATTCGCGATGTCGAGATCGCCGTCGCCATCGAAATCGGCAAAACTGAGCCCAGCGCTGAAATCCTCCTCGCTGCCGAACCAGTCGAATTCCTCGACATGCGAGAGGGCGCGGGTGGGAGAGATGTCCGTGACGAGGCGATCTGCATCGGCGGCGAAGGCTGGCGCAAGAATGAGCGAGGCGAATGCGGCAGCCACAGCGATCGGCTTCATGAATTCCTCCGGAGACATCATCCCGGCCAAGCGCAGTGCTGAGCCGGGATATTCATGCAGTATGAGTGCAGCCCGAACAAGGTCCCGGATCGCGCGGCGCGTCCGGAAGACCGATCAGGATTCCTCGGCAATCTTCTCGTGCAGCCAGGCGGCGTGGCGGGGGGCTTTCTTGGTGGCGGTCCATTCCTCGATCATCGGTTCAGCGACAGACTTCAGCTGTGCGTACTGTTCCGGCGTGCCGATGTCGGCGGCGAGTTCGAGGCGGTGGCCGTTGGGGTCGAAGAAATAGATCGACTTGAAGATGCCGTGATGCGTCGGGCCGAGCACGTCGATCCCCATACCTTCGAGATGCGCCTTGGTCTGCATCAACTCTTCCAGAGAACCGAGGCGGAAGGCGATGTGCTGCACCCAGGCGGGCGTGTTCTCGTCGCGGCCCATGTCCGGCTGCTCTGGCAGTTCGAAGAAGGCCAGAACATTGCCGTTCCCGGCATCGAGGAAAATGTGCATGTACGGATCATACGCGCCGGTCGACGGCACGTGATCCTCAGCGATCGCCAGCTGGAAATCCATGCCCAGCGCATCGCGATAGAACGCGACGGTTTCCTTCGCATCCTTGCAGCGATAGGCGACGTGGTGGACGCCTTTGAGCGGTGCGGGTGAAGTCATGTCTGATCTCCCTTGTCTTTCGCGGCGTTCTTCTCGCGCCGCCGCGCATTGTACCAGCTCCCGAGGCCAAGACCGAGCATGACGCCCGGAATGGCAGGGGCCGAAATCACATGCGTCTGCCAGAGCGCAATCCCGAGTACGATACCAGCCAGACCGCCGATCAGGCCTTCCTTGATCGGGGTCAGCTGAACTTTGTTCTTCGGCTCGCTCATGCGTCCTCTTCGACTTTAAGGGCTCCACGCTGGATTTGGTCACGCTCCATCGACTCGAACAAGGCCTTGAAATTGCCCTCGCCGAAGCCTTCCTTGTAGTCGCCCTTGCGCTGGATGAACTCGAAGAAGACCGGGCCAACCTGGGCCTGCGCGAAGATCTGCAGCAGGAGGCGCGGCTCGCCGCCTTCGGTCGTGCCGTCCAGAAGAAGGCCGCGCGATTGCAGGCCTTCAACGTCCTCGCCATGGCCCGGCAGGCGCGCGTCCAGCATCTCGTAATAAGCGGCCGGCGGCGCGGTCATGAAGGGCACGCCCTTCTGTTTCAGGCTATCATAGCAGGCATAGAGATCGTCGCAGATGAGGGCGATGTGCTGGATGCCCTCGCCGTTGAACTCGCGCAGGAATTCCTCGATCTGGCCGCCGCCACCCTTGCCTTCTTCGTTCAGCGGGATGCGGATCTTGCCATCCGGCGCCGTCAGCGCCTTGGAAGTGAGGCCGGTATATTCGCCCTTGATGTCAAAATAGCGGATTTCGCGGAAATTGAAGAGCTGTTCGTAGAAGTCGGCCCAGTATTTCATGCGGCCGCCATAGACATTGTGCGTCAGGTGATCGATCAGCCTGAAGCCTGCGCCGACAGGATTTTTCTCCACGTCCGGCAGGTATTCGAAGTCGATGTCGTAGATGTCGAGATCGTCGCCATAGCGGTCGATCAGGTAGATGATGGAATTGCCGATGCCACGGATGCCGGGGATATGCAGCTCCATCGGGCCGGTCTCGACATGTACCGGTTCGGCGCCCTGCGCCAGAAGGTGGGCATAGGCCTTGCGGGCATCACGCACGCGGAACCCCATGCCGCAGGCCGAGGGGCCATGCTCGCGCGAGAAGTACCAGGCCGCCGAATTCGGCTCGTAATTGGTGATCAGGTTGATGCCGCCCTGACGCCAGAGTTCGACCTGCTTGGAGCGGTGACGGGCAACTTTGGTGAAGCCCATCGTCTCGAAAACCGGCTCCAGAACGTTTTTTTCAGGTGCGGAAAACTCGATGAATTCGAATCCGTCCAGACCGGCGGGGTTGTCAAACAGGTCGGCCATGGGTTCTCTCCATTATGTAATGATCTGATTTAGTTTCATATGTAACCATTTAATGGCCGCAAGGCAACCACCAACGGACCCGCCATGCCCGACTCCTCCCGGACCCCGACGCTGCGCCTGCGTGAATTCCTGCCCTATCGCCTGTCTGTCCTGTCCAACACGATCTCCCGCCGGATTGCCGAAATATATGACCGGGAGTTTGGTCTCTCGATCTGGCAATGGCGGGTGATGGCGGTGACGGGCGATACGCCTGGCATCAGCGCAACCGAGATCGGCCAGCGCACCGCGATGGACAAAGTGGCCGTCAGCCGGGCGGTCGCGGGCCTGATCGAATCCGGGTGCCTGGAGCGAAAATCGTCGGAAGAAGACGCGCGGCGCTCGAAGCTCTACCTCACGCCGGTTGGCAAATCCGTGTACGATGAGATCGTGCCGATGGCGATTTTTGAGGAGCAAAAGCTGGAAGCGGTGCTGACGCTGGAAGAGCGTCGTGAACTCGCCCGCCTCATGGACAAGCTGGCCGGCTCCGTCTCACCCGACCGACCGCTCTGGTGATCAGGCCGCCTCCAGCGGCCAGAACATCGGGATCACCCACATGCCGACACAGAACATCAGCAAGTTAAGCGGCAGGCCGATCTTGAGGAAGTCCGAGAATTTATAGCCCCCAGCGGAATAGACCAGCGTATTGGTCTGGTAGCCGATGGGCGTCGCGAAGCTGGCGCTGGCCGCGAACATGATCGCCACCACGAAGGGTCGCGGATCTACCTCAAGCGAATGTGCAATGCCGATGGCGATCGGCGTCAGCAGGATCGCAGTCGCATTATTGCTCATGATCTCGGTCAGCACCATGGCCGAGAGATAGACCACAGCCAGCGTCGCGCGCGGATCCAGGCCTTGTGTCAGGTTCGAAAGCTGACCGACCAGAAGGCTGGCCGCACCGGTCTTCTCCATAGCTGTGCCGAGCGCCAGCATGCCGAAGATCAGCATCAGGATATCCCACCGGATCGACTGATAGGCCTCCTGGTGATTGAGGCAGCCAAAAGCCACGACCAGCGTCGCCGCCATCAGCGCCAGTCCTGCAATCGGGAAGATGCCAAGCGCGGCGAGCACCATGACCGCCAGCACAGCGGATATAGCGATAAAGGCCTTGTCCCGCCGGATGGCCCGATCAGACGACTCCGTCAGATTGTTCAGCAAGCCATCGTCGAACATGGCGCGCATCCCGCGCGGCGGACCTTCGGTCAGCACGGTGTCGCCGACTTCGAAGCGAACCTCGTCCATGTGTTCGCTGAGGTTCTCGCCCCGGCGGTGGATGGCCAGGACGTAGACGCCATACAGCCGGGCAAGGCCCAGTCCGGTCAGCCGCCGGCCCACGAGACGCGATTGCGGGCCGATCACGCCTTCCATGATGACCGTCTCGCTGGCCTGAATGGGTTCGAAGGCCGGGCGTTTGTCGGCGGCGGCACCGATGGCGATATTGCCCGCTTCTTTCAGGGTCAGCATTTCCGACACCGGCGAGCGCAGCACGACCCGGTCTCCGGCTTGCAGAACAATGGTCTTCAGCGCGTGCCGGT
This sequence comes from Hyphomonadaceae bacterium BRH_c29, assembly GCA_000961695.1. Lineage (GTDB taxonomy): Bacteria > Pseudomonadota > Alphaproteobacteria > Caulobacterales > Hyphomonadaceae > Hyphomonas. Next base: position 79,677 of record LADW01000091.1, on the reverse strand, counting down.
GCGACAGACCTTCGCGGAAAACGTCGATCACGGTGAAGCCTCGCGACGCGGTGAACCCCGTCTCGGCAATCGTGCGCCCGACAAGTTCAGACTCAATAGGGATCAGGATCTGAGCGAAGAAACGCCGACGGCTGGCATCTGGCAGAAGGCCGGACAGAGAGTCCCGCGATGGCAGCAGGAAGGGTCCGAAGATCGCCATATAGGCGGCACCTGCGAGCGCCATCAAACAGCCTGCCGCGGTGATCTCGAACATGCCGAACGGCGCCATGCCGCCATCCTGAGCCACCCCGTCCACGAGGATGTTTGTCGAGGTACCAATCAGGGTGGTCGTGCCGCCGAAGATCGCCGCGAACGAGAGCGGGATCAGCAGTTTCGATGGCGCAATCCCAAGTGTCCGCGCGAGCTGCACCGCAACGGGAATGAGGATCACCACAACGGGCGTATTGTTGATGAAAGCCGACAGGACGATCACGCCTGCCATCATGGCGAGGATCGCAACAAGCGGCGTCACATGCCGGGCAAGCTGCGAAATCCCCTGCCCTGCCGCACCAATGACACCTGTTCGTTCCAGCGCAGCCGACAGAATGAACATCGCCCCGATCGTGATCGGCGCCGGGTTTGAAAAGACGGCAAGCACTTCCCGGACCGACAGGATCTGCGTCGCCATCACCGCGCCCAGCGCCAGCAAAGCCACCACATCGGCCGGTAGCTGCTCGCGAACGAACCCGAAGAACACGACCGCAACCAGGACCAGCACAATGGCAATCTGGGCGGGTTGGGACGTGAGGGCGTCAATAATGATCGAAAGCATCAAACACACGGGTCCAGTTGTTCCTGACGGATGTACGACATCTGGCCAGTCGGGAACAATCAGGTTCGCTCAATGCAGGCGTGAATTTCTCAGGCGCGACGCCGGCGGAAGCTGAGGCTGCGGGCGACATCGGTGTCTTCTTCCAGCGTGAATCGCTCCACCAGCCGCGCGATGAAGGCCGACAGGGAGTCGCGCACTTCATACGGCGCTTCCATGGGCAGGAAGTGGGACGTACCGCGCACGCCCTTCATCATCAGGCCCTGGTTCATCAGGATGATCTGCGCGCGCACCTTGGGCGTGATCACAGAGTCCCGGTTCGGACGCAGCACGACAATCGGGATCTTGTGCTTGCGCACTTTTGCCAGCGCCTTCCACGGCCTGTTGCGCTGGGCGGCGAACGTGGCCGACTCCCATTTCGGCTCGCAGGACAGGCGCCAGGTCTGGGTTTCGCTGTCGGGGCGGTGATGATCGACCCGCTCAATGCCATCAAGCAGATAGTCCGCCAGGAAAGGCTCGCGCCAGGACGCGAACGCCCCCCGGCCTGTGTAGGATTCCAGCGCATCCCGGAAGGACGGGAATTCCGCCCGGCGCTTTTTCGCATTGCGGGCCAGCAGGTTGCGTCGAATGAGCCAGGATACTGGTGGGAAGACATGGTTCCAGAAATAGGTCTTGCGCGACATGATCACCGGATCCGCCAGCACGAGCCCTTTCACGAGATCGGGCCGCTTGCCGGCGACCAGAAGGGCCACTGTCGCGCCCATGGAATGACCGCTCAGCACCACGCCGTGCGGGGCTTCCTTCTCCAGCCATTCAATCACGTCATCGCGGTAGCGGTGCCAGGATTTCATCCGGCGAGGCTTTGCCGGAAGGGTCGAGCAGCCATGACCGCGCATGTCGAGCGCGGCGACGCGCTGGCGCAGGCCGAGCGGAGCCAGCATCGACTGATAGGTCATCGCGTTGAAGCCGGTCGCGTGAATCCAGACCGCGGCGAACGGCTTGATCGGATCGCCGAACTCGATCCCGGCCATCTTGCCGCCAGCTTTCAGCTCAGTTGTAAAACGACGCATCAGCCACGGTTCCCGAATACACGCCGCAGCAGTTCCGTTGTCCGCGCAAGCGGGTTCTCACGGATCTTCTTCTCCTCCTCTGCGACATAGAGGAAGATGCCATCGAGGCCGAGATCGACCGCATGAGTCGTCAGGTCGGCCTGCAGGCTGGACGTGATACCGCCGACGCCATATTGCGATGCGACATTTTCCATCGACGTGAAGGCGCCGGAGTTCGACAGGGCGTTACGGGCATAAGGCGTGAACGCTGACCGTAGCTGCGTCTCTGTCCGGGCGCGCAAATAGTCCGTCGCCGCCGTATCCCCGCCATTCAGGATGTTCAGCGCATCCCGGATCGTCATGTCGCGGATCGCGCCAAGGATCAGGACCCTTGCCTGCGGCACGGCAGACTCAGCGGCGCGGTTCATGCGCAGTTCGAGATCATCGAGCGGGCCACTGGCGCCAACCCTGGCCAGGTTTGTCTGGATTGTGCGGTAAGTCTTCGGCAGCGGGATGCGGATCTTCGGATCGCCATAATAGCCATTGGTCTGTCCGAGCTGGCCGGCGACCGTATTGGTGCCAACCGTCAACGCCTCGCGCAGGCCGGCGTCGATTTCAGCGATGCTGAGCACATTTTGAGATCCGGATGTGGTGGCAGAGCCAAGAACCTCACCGAGGACACGGCCAAACTCGCCGCTGGTGCCTGTATCCGCGCACCCTGCCGTGAGAAGCGCCAATCCCAGCGCTCCCAGCATCGTTCGGTTCATCTAATCTACCCTCGATTCGTGCCCCTGCCCCGGGACGCTTAACCAAGCCTACAGGAGCGCTTGCCGGAATAGAAGCGGCGCCCGCAGGCAGGCTGCATCAAAGACCTACCTTACCAACTTGTCACGATCTTCCGGAAAAAATCTGATTGACCACACCTGTAGTCTCAAACTATGACCACGCTTGTAGTCAGACCAGAGGGTCCCGTCATGAAGATATCAGCCGCAGAACTCGATGTGATGAGTGTGCTCTGGCAGACGCCGGGCCTCGCCGCATCCGACGTGCATGACGCGCTGGGTGACGAGAAGGACTGGACCAGCCGGACCGTGAAAACGCTGCTGGCACGCCTGGTCGAGAAAGGCGCCCTCCGGACCGAAGAAGACGGCAGGCGCTACCTCTATTTCCCGTCCATCGACGAGAACGCCTACAAGGCAACCGCCGCTGGCCAGTTCGTGGACCGGGTGTTCTCGGGCCGCGCCGCGCCACTGGTGGCGCATCTGGCCGACACACGCGGCCTGACCGCCCAAGACATTGAAGAACTCGAACACCTGCTGGGGGAACTGAAGAAATGAACGGCATCGCTATCCTTCCTGACGCGATATCCTTGTTGCAGACCGTTCTGGCGGTTTCGGTTCTGATGGCCCTCGTGCTAGCCTCGCGCCAGTACGTTGCGAAACAGTTCGGCGCCGGTGTCGCCTATGCGCTCTGGGCCATTCCGCTTGTGCGACTTGTTCTGCCGCCGCTGCAAATGCCTGTCTCACTCATGCCCCGCCTTAGCCTGCCGAATGGCACGGTGGCAGGTAGCCAGGCGGATGCGGCGACTGCCGTGTTTGTCTCTACCACTCCAGACACGGTCGCTCCGGTCGCGGCTGTACCCCCGCCTGCTCCGGTCCACTTCCATCCAGACCCCATGCTGGATGGTCTGACCTCACCTCAGCCGCTGATGGACACGCTGTCCTCCATGTTGCTGCCGGGCCTACTTGTGCTCTGGGCAGGCGGGGCCCTTTTCTTCTTCGGCCTCAGCCTCTGGCGCCAGCATGACTTCATGCGAACGGTGAAGCGCGAAGCCGTGACGGTTTCTCCGCGTCTGCAGCGCACGTCCCAACAGGTCGGTCAGCAAGTCGGCCTGAAGCACCTGCCGGTGATTGCCTCCAGCTTCATTTCGTCCGGCCCGCTGGTCACGGGGCTTGTCCGCCCGGTCGTCCTGCTGCCGGCCTGGTTCGAAACCGATTATGACGACACTCAACAACGCGCCGCCATCGCGCACGAGCTGACCCATGTTCGCCGCGGCGACCTTTGGGCCCTGCAGGCAGCCGAATTCTTCCTCGCCTGCATGTGGTTCAATCCACTGGCCTATTTTGCCCACCGCGCCTTCCGGACGGATCAGGAAGCCGCTTGCGATGCCGATGTGCTGAAGACCGGCACCGCCTCGCCACACGCCTATGGCGCCACGCTCATCAAGGCCGTGAAGTCGGCCTCGCAGGAACGCCTGCCCGCCGCTGCTGGTCTGCCCCTGACCCACGCCCTGAAAGAAAGACTGAACCGTATGACCCATCCCACTCCTTCCCGGTCCCGCCGCTTGACGGGCGGTGCAGCCGCCACCATGCTCGGCGCTGTTGCCCTGATCGCCACCTCGTCGGTCTCTGCCAATGCAGAAGAGAAAACGCAGCACAAGGAATTGCGGGTCGAAAACGGTACGGTCTATCTCAACGGCAAGCGCATTGCGGACCGCCAGATCGTGATCCTGGGCGAGCCTTTCGAAGGCATCGAGCCAGGCCCGGAAGTCCACGCGGAAATTGCCCGGCTGTCTGCCGAGATGGCCGAGGAAGGCGCCAAGATCGGGGCTCTCACCGCCCAGATCGTGGCTAATACGACCCAGGTCGCCTTCTCTCCCGAAGATGATGAAGAGTTCCGCACCCTGATGGGTGAGCTGAACGACATGCCGATAGAGATGGATTTCTCGGACGGCATCAATGTGAACATCGATGGCGACATGAGCGAGGCCGAGTGGGAAGCCTGGGGCGCAAAATGGGAAGCTTGGGGCGATCAGTTTGAAGCGCGCGCCGAGCAGTGGGCCAATCAGGTCGAAGCCCGCGCCAATGCGTATGAAGCCCGTGCAGACGCAATGCATGAGAAAATGGCACCTGAACTCGAACGCGCCACCGCCGAGATCGAAGCTCGCATGGAAGCGAAATCCGCAAAGCTGGAAGCGCTGATCGAAGAAAGATTCGGCGACGACTTCGAAGCGCGCATTGATGCAACCTCGGACGCAATCGACGACCTGGTCGAAGCCTGCCGGGATGCCAAGCTCGACGAGGGCGAATCCCGGGTCATGAGCCGCACGCTGAACCTCGACAAAGGTGCTCACGAGGTAAAGATCGCATGCGTGAAAGGCGACGCCGCTACACTGCGGTCTGCGCGAACGCTGGCGGTGATCAAGCGCGATAAGTCGCTCCGCCAAGCCGAGATTGACTCCTTCCGTGACCAGGTCAGCCAGAGCGACGAACTGGACGGCGCGCAAGACTAGGAAGCCAGGTCCGCGGACACAGAACAAGGCCCCGGCGCACACCGCCCGGGGCCTTTGTCTTGTCTGAACCGGAAGGCTTTGCAGGGCCGCCAAGCCCCTCTAGGGTAGTGAGCTGTCCCGCCCCCCTGAAGGAGATCCGAGGATGACGCCGCGCCTCGCCGCAATTGCCCTTTGTCTGCTGCCGCTCGTGGCCTGCGCCACGGTGGAACCAAAGCCCTGCACGGCAGAGTGGATCGACTACAAGACCGATAAGGTGCTGCGGAAGTTTGCCAGTGAAAATCGCGGCCTGATCAATGATTTCCGCAAGCTCGCCCGCCAGGATGGCGACGTCGACCCGTTCGTCGCGATTGCCCTGGCGCGCAAGTCCGACCGGATCCAGAAATTCGCCGACTCCTTCAACCGGGTCGTACTGCCCGAACTTGAAGCCGCGCTCGACCAATGCGGCCGGCAGGAGGAATTCGTCCCGGCCTTCACCAGCTTCCTGCAGAAGGAAGGCGTCAGCGATGAGGCCATCAGCTGGATCGTTCCGTTCATTGGCGTCATGACCGAAATGCGCGACGGCACATTTGATCTCGACGGTCACCACGAAGGCTGAGCCCACCATGCAAACCCTGATCGTTGTTCCCGCGCGCTATGCGTCCCAACGCCTTCCCGGCAAGCCGCTGATCCAGATTGCCGGACGCAGCATGGTTTCCCGTGTGGCCGCCATGGCCGCAAAAGCCGCTGACGCGCTCGGTGATGCTGAAAGCGTCGTGGCAACCGATGACGAACGGATCCAGGCCCATTGCAAAGCGCTTGGCATACCAGTCGTGATGACCGACCCTGCCCTGCCGTCCGGTACAGACCGTGCGCTGGCCGCTGCGGATGCCATGGGCGCGACCCCGGAGATTGTTGTGAACCTGCAGGGCGACTCGCCCTTCACGCCGCCAGCGCATGTCGTCGCCGTGGCCGAAGCGGCGCGGACGTCCGGCGCGGATGCGGCGACGCCCTATGTGCGCCTTGGCTGGGAGGCGCTCGACCAGTTCCGCGCCCACAAAGTGGAGACGCCCTTTTCCGGCACGACGCTGGTGCACGACACGAATGGCCGCGCGCTCTGGTTCTCGAAGAACCTGATCCCCGCCATGCGCAAGGAAGCGAAGCTGCGAACCGAGGGCGATCTGTCGCCGGTGTGCCGGCATATCGGCCTCTATGCCTATCGACTGGAGTCTCTGCGCCGCTATGTCAGCCTGCCGGAAGGCCGCTACGAACAGCTCGAGGGGCTGGAACAGCTCCGCCTCCTGGAAAACGGAATGAGCATCCAGTGCGTTGAAGTCCAACCGGACCGGATCGCCATTCCCGGCATCGATACGGCCGAGGATGTCGCGCTGGCCGAACGCCTCGTCGCCGAGCATGGCGATCCGCTGGAGGCCTGATCTTCATGGCACGGATCATTGTCTGCCGGCATGGCAATACGTTTGACAAAGGCGATGTGGTCACCCGCGTGGGCGGCCGAACAGACTTGCCGCTCTCGACTTCCGGCCAGGCGCAGGCTGAGGCCTTGTCCCGCCACTTTGCGGGCACGCAGTTCACGGCGGCCTATTGTTCGTCTCTCCGGCGCACGCAGGAAACGGCCGCGGCAATCCTGAACGCGCGAGACCACGGCCCAGAGCTGCGCATTCTGCCGTTCCTCACCGAGATAGACTACGGCCCGGACGAAAACGTTGCCGAAGACAAGGTGGTCGCCCGGATTGGCGAAGATGCAATGCGCGCCTGGGAAGAGGACAGCCGCGTGCCGGATGGCTGGACTGTCGACAAGGGCGCGATCCATGCCGGCTGGAAGGGCCTGCTGGCGGAGGCTTCGCGCTTGCCCGGCGATGCGACCCTTCTCGTGGTCACCAGCAATGGCATTGCCCGCTTCCTGCCCGATGTCGTGGACGCTGTGCCGGTGGGCCTGCAGCCGAAACTGAAGACCGGTGCCTGGGGCGAAATTTCCTGCAATCCCGGGACGCGGATCCTCGCGTGGAACCTGCGGCCAGAGCCCGCCTGATCAGGCAGCGTCTTCCATCTCACCTGGACCAATGATCGGCAGGGTGAAGGCGACCGTGGTGCCCTCCCCTTCAATCGAAGAGATGGTCAGTTCGCCGCCATGCATTTCGGCAAAGGATTTCGTGAGCGCGAGGCCGAGGCCCGTGCCCTCATAGTTGCGGTCATGTGTTCCGGTCGCCTGCTCGAAAGGCTGCGACAGACGCGGCAGATCCACCGCCGGAATGCCAATGCCTGTGTCGGTGACGGAGACCTTGATATCCGGACCGTATTGCTGAACCGAGACCGTGATCTTGCCGCCGGGATTTGTGAACTTGATCGCGTTGGCTACGAGATTCAGCACCATCTGGCGGATGGCGCGATGGTCTGCATCAATCTCCGGCAGGCCGGGCTGAACGTCCAGCATAATCTCGATGTCTTTGTCGGACGCTTTGCGACGGATCATCCGCACGGCGGCATCTACCGGATCAACCGGGTCAATCGGCTGCGGATTGATGGTCATCTTGCCGGCTTCGATCTTCGCCATGTCGAGAATATCGTTGATCATGTCCAGCAGGTGCTGGCCGGACGCCAGAATGTCCTGCGCGTAGCCCTTGTAGCGTTGGTCACCGAGTGGTCCATACAGCTCGTGCGCGATGATTTCGGAAAAGCCGTTAATCGCATTCAGCGGCGTACGCAGCTCATGGCTCATGTTCGCGAGGAAGGCAGATTTGGAGCTGGCCGCATTTTCGGCACGGGCTTTCTCATCCGCAAGATTTTTGGCGAGGTCCCCGGCAAGACGTTCGGAGCTTGCAAGCTCCTGCATCGTCTTTTGCATACGCTCCTTCTGGCGGCGCAGCTCTTCCTCAATGCCGATATTCTCGGTCACATCGATGCCGACCGTGATCAGCCCGCCATCCCCGGATGGCCGTTCAACCAGTTTCAACCAGCGTCCGCTCTGCAGGCAGACCAGCAGCGTGTCCGGATCTTCTTCCGAAGGCCGCTCGGCGCGCACCGAGCCGGTTCGGGCGATGGTCACAGTGTCGTGCGCCATGCCGGCGCGGAGCGTGTCCGTGAGGTCGAAATCGGTAGCGAAGGCCTTGTTCCAGTAGAGCAAGCGCTTGTGGTGATCCCACAGGGCGAACGGACCCGTGAAGCCTTCCAGCGCACCCCGCAGGCGGCGCTCGGCGGCCTTCACGCGATCTTCGGCTTGCTTGCGATCCGTGATGTCCAACATGATGCCGCCGAACAGCGCGCCGGACTCCGTGTCCGTGCTGGAGCCACGCATCTCGATCCAGCGCAGGGGCGGATGGGCCGTCACGAAGCCGATCTGCAACCAGCCAATGGTGCGGGACTTGTCGAGTGCCTCGCGTACACGCACGCGATGATCAGGATGAACCTGCATCGTCAGGCTTTCGAGTGGGATCGTCTGCAAGCCTTCAAGGCCGAGCAGCTCGCTTGAGGCTTCGCTCAGGAAGACGGAGGCCTGATCCGGAGTCCATTCCCAATAGCCCGCCCGCGCACTGCGCATGACAGTCGCCATGATCCGGTCGGCCTGTTCGTCACGCGCCGCCTCGACGATGGTCTCGGCCTGGTGCTTCGAGAGACGCCCCATCAGACCTGCAATGGCCAGAACGGGCGCCGCCAGAAGAAGCGCGAAGATGAGCAGACTTACAAAGTCATCGCGGGTAAGCACGTCAGCCCGTGTGGTGCTGCAGACGGCGAGGCCTTCACCGGAGACAGGGCTGCAAGCCAGCGCGGAACGCTTCAGGCCGCCATCGCTCAGGAAGCGGGCCTGACGGGTCGGGGTGAGACCGGATGCCGGACGCGGCACCGGATCGCCGGCAACCACCTGAAGTGCGCCTGACGAAACGAGGGAAATCTGGTGGTCGCGCACCGTCGACGGCAACCATGTCCCAGCGGGCGCAAGCGCTATGACGGCATCACGCGCCGTTCCGGTGACCAGCACGACATCGCCAAGTTCGGACAGGCCGGCCCGCTGGCCCGATCGGATCAGATGCTCTGCCGTAAGGGCCGCTGCCTCGAGCCGGCTGCCTTCCGGCGCCTGCTGCGCGTCCTTGAGCGACATGACCGCATCGACGCCGGGCGTGGCTGACGCAATGGCAGAGCGCGAGGCGTGATTGTCAGCAACAAGCCGGATTGCAGTCTCGACCGTATCGGCCCGGCCCGCCACCCGGCCAGCGAGGGCTTCTGCTTCGGCCTGTAATGTCAGCAACAGGTTTGCGTCTGCGCGCTGGTGTTCGTCCCAGGCCTTAAGACCCATGGCGGCGGCCAGCAGGAACACGATCGCTGCCACCGTCCACTTCAGTCGTGCCGAAACCGCCGCAGACGCCGAGTCTGAGGCTTGATTTGATTGGATTTTTCCGTCCGTCTCGGTCAAGGAAGACCCCGTGCCTGCTTATGCAGGTCATTCTTTCTCAGTTTCCCTTGTCCCTCGGAATCCTTGCCCGAGCGTTAACGAATCTCACAGATTCGTTAACAGGGCTGTCAACCGAGCGCGCGGGCAACAATATCGGCAGCATTGGACGACAGACCAGCCGCCTGCAGCCGTTTGAGCGTCGCTTCAGCCGCTGCTTTTGCCTGCGGTTCCAGAATGCGCCACTGCTCGAACGCGGTCAGAAGCCTGGCGCCAAGGGCCGGATTCACCTTGTCGGCCTTAAGGATAATGTCCTCTACGGCCTGATAACCAGACCCATCGGGGGCGTGGAAGGCCGCCAGGTTCTGCACCGTGAAGGCCGCCACGACAGAGCGTACCCGGTTCGGGTTCTTAAGGTCAAAGGCCGGATGCGCGGCCAGTGACTTCACAGTTTCCGCATCGCCCGTGGTGGCTTGAAGGGCGAACCATTTGTCCATGACAAGCGGATTGTCTTTCCATGTCGCTTCGAAATCGGCGAGCGCTTCGTTGACCTTGCCGCCCTTCTGGACCGTGTAGGCCCGCAACGCCGCGAGCCGTTCGGTCATGTTGGTTGCATCATCATAGAGCTTGCGAAGCGTGCTCTGGGCGGCCGGATCCGGCGATACACCGAGCAGCACGATCATGGCGGTGCGAAGCGCGCGAATGCCAGCTTGTTCGGCGCCCGGATTGAACGGGGCCGGCGTCGGCTTGGCAAGCGTGTCCGCAATGAAGGTGGAGAGTTTCGTCGCCAGAGCCGACTGCAGTTTCCGGCGGGCTGTGTTCAGCGCCACCGCGTCGGCGGGCTGGCGCTCCAGGAACAGCTCGCCCACTTCTGGCAGGCGCGTCAGCAGCGCCGCAAAGGCCGGATCATCGACGGCGCGTTCCACCGCCCCGGCGAACGCGGTGACGAGGTCATCGTCCGGCTCGGCCTGGCTGCCTTCAGACAGAGCGAGAATTTCGTCCTTCACCAGTGACTGGACACCGTCCCACTGATTGAACGGATCTGTTTCCATACGAACCAGCGCGAGTCGTTGATCACGAGTCAACGAACGGGTCAGGCGCACGGGCGCGGAAAAGTCCCGATTGACGGAGACCAGCGGGGCTTCGGTCATGCCTTCCGGCATTTCCATCGTGATCGTAACGTCTTCGTCCTCAAGGATGGTCGTCCACTCGGCCAGATTGCCTTCTTCGTCCAGCAGCGCCATTTCGAGCGGGATTGGCACCGGCTGTTTCTCCGGCTGGCCGGGTGTGGCGGGCGTCTTCTGCTTCAGCGTGATCTCGATCTCGCGGGTCGCGGCGTTCCAGGTCTCATCGACTGTCACTTCCGGCGTTCCGGCCTGCGCATACCAGAGGCGGAACTGGGTGAAGTCTTCGCCGGTGACGTCTTCAAAGCATTTGTAGAAATCCTCGATCGTCACGGCCTGACCGTCATGGCGTTCGAAATAGAGGTCCATGCCTTCGCGATAGAGCTCTTCACCGATCATGCGGCGGAGCATGCCAATCAGTTCGGCACCCTTCTCATAGACGGTGGCGGTGTAGAGATTATCGATGGAGCCATAGTTTTCCGGGCGGACGGAATGGGCCAGCGGCCCGGCGTCTTCGGCGAACTGGCGGGCGCGCAGGCGGATGACATCCTTGATGCGCTGCACAGGGCGCGAGCGCATGTCTGCCGAGAAGTTCTGGTCACGGAAGACTGTGAGGCCTTCTTTCAGGCAGAGCTGGAACCAATCGCGGCAGGTGATGCGGTTGCCGGTCCAGTTGTGGAAGTATTCGTGGGCAACGATGCTCTCAATGGCTTCGAAGTCTGCATCCGTGGCGGTCGCCTCGTCGGCCAGAACATAGGCCGAGTTGAAGACGTTGAGGCCCTTGTTCTCCATGGCGCCGAAATTGAAGTCGCGCACAGCCACAATGTTGAACACGCCGAGATCATAGGCGCGGCCATAGGTCTGCTCGTCCCAGGTCATGGAGCGTTTGAGACTGTCCATGGCCCAGGCGGCACGCTCGGCGTCGCCCTTGTCGACATGGATGGCCAGCGCGATCTCGTCGCCGTTCATCGTGGTGAAGCTGTCGCGATAGATATCATAGTCGCCCGCGCACAGCGCGAAGAGGTAAGACGGCTTCTTGTGCGGATCGTCCCACACGGCGAAGTGGCGTCCGTCGTCCAGATCGCCCGTCTCGCCCGGCGTGCCATTCGACAGCAGGATCGGATAGGCCGCCTTGTCGGCTGCCATCCAGACATGGAAGGCGCTCATCACGTCCGGACGATCCGGATAGAAAGTGATGCGGCGGAAGCCAATGGACTCGCACTGCGAACAAAAGCGGCCGCCAGACATGTAAAGCCCCGAAAGCGCGGTATTGGCCGATGGTGCGATCTCGACTTCCGTCACCAGCGTGAACGCATCCGGCACCGAGGAGATGATCAGCCCCTTGTCGGTCTGCTCATAGGCGCCTGCCTCGAGCGGAGTGCCATCTATTGCGATTGAGAGAAGCTTCAGCCCTTCCCCGTCCAGGACCAGCGCTTCACCTGCTCCGCCTGTGCGGCGCATCCTCAGTTCCGAGCGGACTTTCGTCGCATCCGGATCGAGGTCGAACCGGAGATCCACCTGCTCGACTTCGAACGGATAGGGTTTGTAGTCGGAAAGTTGCACGGAAACGGGGGTTTCGGTTCGCATGAGGGCTCCGGGGGCTTTGGTAATCGGTCCAACCGACATAGGGAATGCTAAGGGGTGCGTCGAGGCCCCGGACACTGCCGATGACAGGTTGTCTGCTTTGCAGGCGGCCAAAGTTACAGAGGAACCGCTGATCATGGCTCGCATATTCAGGTCAGCCGCCACGCGCCGCCTCACAGGTTTCGCCGCGATTGCGCTGATGCTCGCCATAGCGATCCTGTCGCTGCTACCCGCCGGTGACCTGCCGCCGGTCGAGGGATCCGACAAGCTGAAGCACTTTATCGCGTATTCGACCCTCGGCCTCGCCTTTGCGATCTGGGCCGGACCGGGGCGCGCCTTGCGGGCCTTTGTCCTCACGATTGGCTATGGCGCGCTGATGGAGATCGCGCAGGCGCTGGCCCCGACAGGGCGGGAAGCCTCCTTTCTGGATGAAGGGGCAAACGCCCTCGGCGCCGGGCTCGGAACGCTGGTTGCACTGGCGCTGCGCCGCCTCTGACCTGACCGGGAAGGACACCGTCGCCATACTTTAATGGAAACCTTGCGGCACCCTTCCGCCGGGTCACGGCTTTCCGCGCACGTAAAGCGCGCTATTTTCGCGGAATAGAGACAGCAATGACGCCCCCGGAGCGGGGCGAAGGGAGGCCATCTACCCATGAACTTCGATTTTTCCGAAGACCAGAAATTCCTTGCCGGCGAGGCACGGAAATTCCTCGAAGCCGAAAGCGCCATTCCGGTGGTGCGGGACGTGCTGAACGATGATGACAAGGCCTATTCCGAAGGCCTGTGGAAGAAGATCGGCGAAATGGGCTGGCTCGGCACCTCCATTCCGGAAGAACAGGGCGGGCTTGGACTCGGCATGCTGGAAATGTGCGTGCTGGCCGAAGAGATGGGCCGCGTGCTGGCCCCGGTCCCCTTCTCGTCCACAGCTTACTTCCTGACCGAAGCGGTCAAACTGGCCGGCTCTGACGAGCAGAAGAACGATATCCTGCCGCGCATCGTCGCCGGTGACGTGATCGGCTGCTACGCCGCCAGCGAAGGCCCCGGCCATCCGGATGCCGCCAGCCTGAAGACCACGTTCGACGGCTCGACTGTCAGCGGCACCAAGATTCCGGTGACCGATGGTGGCATCGCAACGCACGCTCTCGTGCTGGCCAAGGAAGGGTCTGGCGCAAGCCTCGTCCTGGTCGACCTCTCGGGTGCGGGCGTCACACGCAAGACGCTTTCGACCCTCGACCCGACGCGCGGCCATGCCGAGCTGACCTTCGACAAGACGCCGGGCGTGCGCCTTGGCAAGGCCGGTGACGGAGCTGCGCTCAACGACCAGCTGATGGACCGGGCCGCGGTCCTGCTCGCCTTCGAACAGCTGGGCGGCGCCTCACGCTGCCTCGAAATGGCAAAGGACTATGCGCTGCAGCGTTACGCCTTCGGCCGTCCGATTGCCGGCAACCAGGCCATCAAGCACAAGCTGGCCGAGATGTATGTGAAGAACGAAGTTGCCCGGTCGAACTGCTTCTACGGCGCCTGGGCTCTGCTGACCGATGCACCGGAAATGCCCGAAGCCGCAGCCGCCGCACGCGTCGCCGCGTCGGAAGCCTTCTGGTTCGCCTCGAAAGAAAACATCCAGACCCATGGCGGCATGGGTTTCACCTGGGAGGTGGACTGTCACCTCTACTACCGCCGCGCCAAACTGCTGGCCGTTCAGGCTGGCGGGCCGAAGGTCTGGAAAGAGAAACTCGTGCGTGCGCTTGAGCAGAAAAACGCCGCCTAAGGAGGAAATATCATGGACTTCAACGATACACCCGAAGAAGCCGCCTTCCGCGCCGAAGCGCGTGCCTTCCTCGAAAAGCACCTGGAACTGAAATCCGGCGCCCGTCCCCGGCCCGGTTCCGGCGCGACCGCGCTGCAGCGCGCCAAGGACTGGCAGAAGACCAAGGCAGAAAACAAGTTCGCACAGATCACCTGGCCCAAGGAATGGGGCGGTCGCGGCGGCACGTCAATGCAAGCCGTCATCTGGGGTCAGGAGGAGTCGAAATTCGACGCGCCAACCGGCCCCTTCGCCATCGGCCTTGGCATGTGCATCCCGACCGTGATCGCTTTCGGTTCGGACGAGCACAAGTCGCGCTATGTCGAAAAAGCCCTGATGGGCGAGGAAATCTGGTGCCAGCTCTTCTCCGAACCGTCTGCCGGTTCTGACGTCGCTGGCCTCAAGACCCGCGCCGTCAAAGATGGCGATGACTGGGTGATCAACGGCCAGAAAGTCTGGACGTCCGGCGCCCACTATTCCGACTATGGCATTCTCCTTGTCCGGACAGATCCGAAAGTGCCGAAGCACAAGGGCCTGACCATGTTCATTGTGAACATGAAACAGGCCGGTGTCGAAGTGCGGCCGATCCACCAGGCCTCCGGCGGCCGGGAATTCAACGAGGTCTACTTCACCGATGTCCGCATCCCTGACAAGGATCGCCTCGGCGATGTCGGCGCAGGCTGGAAAGTGGCGCTCGTCACGCTGATGAACGAACGCCTCGCCGTGGGCGGCTCGCCCGGTCCGGACTGGGGCGAGATCATGGACTATGCCCGCGATCACGGCTCCCTGTCGGATCAGGCCTTCCGCGAGAAGCTGGCCGACTGGTATGTCGCGGCGCAGGGCTACAAGCTGACCAAGTTCCGAACCCAGACAGCGCTGTCGCGCGGTCAGACGCCGGGACCGGAGAACTCGATCGGCAAGATCATCACCGCCAACCATCTGCAGGACATCTGCAACTCGGCCATCGAGATGCAGGACCATTACGGCATCATCAACGAGCAGGACCGGATGCCGGGCGATGCGATCTTCCAGCAAAGCTTCATGTGGGCACCAGGCCTTCGCATCGCAGGCGGCACGGATGAGATCCTGAAGAACATCATCGCCGAACGCGTTCTGGGCCTTCCCCAGGATGTGCGCGTCGACAAGGATCTGCCTTTCGATCAGATGAAAAGCGGCTGATCTGCTGTAGTCATTGATCGTTCTGAAGACCCCGGCCCGTTCCGACTGGTCGGGGTCTTTACGTATGGAAACAGTCGTGGAACGTAACACACTCTCAAAAAAGGAGACGTCCGCCATGTTCAAGACAAATGAAGGTACAATCGACCGTGTTCTGCGTGTCATCGTCGGCTTGGCCCTGATCGCCATAGTCTTCGTCGGCCCACAGACCCCTTGGGGCTGGGTCGGGCTTGTGCCGCTTCTGACCGGCCTTGTGGGCACTTGCCCGCTTTATTCGATCCTCGGAATCCGCACCTGCAAGCTGAAGAGCTGACCTCAACCCACGCTTGATTGCGCGGGCGCAGCCACTTAGTCCTGTCCGAATGTGAATTTCGGCGGGGACTTGTTGTATGATCGGAAGACTTTCAGAGCGTGATCCGGGTGAACACCACAGGGTTGCGACCCCGCTGGAACTGTTCGTGGATCTCGCCTCTGTCATCGCCATCGCGGCGGCTGCGGCGGGTCTGCATCACGCGCTGACCGAAGCGCATTACGTGGAAGGCGTCTTCGTCTTCCTGCTCTCGTTTTTCGCCATCTGGCTGGCTTGGTTGAACTATACCTGGTTCGCATCCGCCTTCGATGATGGCAGCTTGTCGTTCAAGCTGGCCACCTTTGTCTTCCTGTCCGGTTCACTGGTGATGGCCGCCGGGGTGACGCAGCTCAACCATAATCACCTGATCAAGGTCGTGGTGATCGGCTATGTGATCATGCGCCTTGCCATGGTCTATCTCTGGTTCTCGGCGGCGCGTGGCTCAATGGCCTATCGGAAGACATGCCTGCGCTATGGGACAGGCATCCTTCTGACGCAGGTTTATTGGGTCATCATCGGCGTGTTCTTCTGGACATGGAGCCTGCCGATGATCGGCCTGTTCGCAATTGGCGCCCTGCTGGAACTGATCGTTCCCTTCTGGTCCGAACGCGCTGGCATGACGCCCTGGCACCGTCACCACGTGATGGAACGGTATGGCCTGCTGACCATTATCGTTCTGGGTGAGACGCTGCTGTCGACATCCTTCGCCCTTCGCGAGACCTTTGACGCCGGCGAGGTCGACCTGTCGCTGATTAGCCTGGCCATAAGCTCTACGCTCATCACCTTTGCCATGTGGTGGATCTATTTTTCCCGCGAAGACCAGTTGCAGGGCCGGGAACGCTGGCGGGCCTTCACATGGGGATACGCTCACATCCTGGTGTTCGGCGGCGCAGCGGCGGTCGGCGCAGGCGTTGCGGCCACCATCGACATGCTGACCCAGCATGCGCACGCACCGCTGGCTGTCGGCCACTGGACAATCGCTGTTTCAGTTGCGGTCTTCCTGATCGGCCTGACGATCGCGCGCGAAATGCTGAACTTGTCAGGCATCAACCGCTTCATCCTGCTGGCGACCGCTGTACTGAGTCTTGTGACGCCGCTCACGCCGTGGCCGGTGGAGAGCCTTGCGGGGTTGCTGTTGCTGGCAGCTGCGACACGAACGATCCGTGCCGCCAGCGACCCGAAGATTCTGGCCTCAACTGCCTGAGGCGTCTTCTACGACGGCTTTTTCGGACACGAACCCGGCAATCTGACCCGCACAATCGCGCCCGGCAGACGCGAGGGCCTGCGCCCGTTCGGCGTTGCTGGATCCAGCTGCAGGCGCTTCTGCTGCGACATTGGTCTGCGCGACCACTTTACGCGTTCCGGCCTCGACGAGCGTTGCCTCAAGACGGCAGCGGGCGAGCGTGCCAGCCAGCGTCAAATCCTCGACGCGCCAGACGAGTTCATAGTCAGACTGAACGCTCGACTCGAAGGCTACGGCAACGCCTTCGCCTTTGTCGTCGAGCGCATCCAGCATGGCGATCTGCATCAGGCGGGTCGCATTGTCAGCCCACTCCACACCGCGCACCAGACGCAGGCTACCGGCCTGATCTTCGGAGGCGATGGCCCGGCCGCCGAACAAACGGGAAGCTTCCGGTTCCCGCACAGCCACAACCGCATCAAGGGGATAGGTCGTGGCCGGAGCGGCGAAACGGTAGAGCCCTTCGGGGGCCTCCTGCTCCGGCAAAACGCTGACGCAAGCCGACAGGGCGATTGCGGCGAAGGCAATGGAAATCGAACGGATCATTTGCGTTTGTCCTCATAAGGAACCGGTTCACCCACGAGCAGGCTTTGTGGGCTCTGCTCGATATCACGGGCCAGGCGGTCCATACGGCTGATCAGAATACGGAGCTCTTGCGCCGCCATGCGGGTATCTTCCACGGCGCCTGTGGCAGGGCCTTCGAGGAGACCATTGACCAGAGACATGGTCTCATTCCCCTGCGCCATGACGGCATTGGCACTCGCGACGACATTGCTGGCCTCAACCAGCAAGGCATCGAGGCTCTCGCCCACGGTCGTCACCTTCTCGTTCGCGTTCGCTGAGAGCTTGCCGAAGGAATTTGCGGCAGTCCCGAACTCGTCAGTTGCGCTGGAAACTTTCGTCATCACGGCAGTCGCCTGATCGATCAGGCCATCATCCTTGGCGAGCTTGGCGGTGATGGTTTCAAAGTTCTGGAGCGACTTGCTGAAGGAGTCGATATTCTCATCCGTCAGCAACACCGTCATCCGTTCCATGACGTCATTCGCTTGACCGAGCACCTGGGCACCGCCCGCGACGAGTTGGTCGAGCTGGGTCTTTTCAGCCTTGATCACAGGCACCGGTTCACCGGGGCGCGCTTCCAGAAGCCGGGACGTTGCCGAACCCGCGCTGATCTGGACGAAGGTAACGCCCGTGATACCGGCCAGCTGAATGGAGGCCGTGGAATCTGTTTTGACCGGGGTTTCGCGGTCGATCCGGATGCGAGCGCGTACCTTGGAAGGGTCTGCCCGGTCGATCCGGACGGTGGAGACTTCCCCGACCTTGATCCCGATATAGCGCACGGCTGATCCGTCTTCGAGCGAGACAGGCCCCTCGAACACGATGTCATAGGCTTTGAAGTCTCTCTGGAATTCGGACTGACCCAGCCAGAGGACAAAGGCCGCGACGGCCAGTGTCGCCAGAATGACGAAAGCGCCGATGACGGCATAATTTGCTCGTGTTTCCATCGGTCCGGGTTCCCTTTCTAGTGTCCCGTCGCGGCACGGCCGCGCGGTCCGCAAAAATAATCCTGCACCCACGGATGGTCGAATGCACGCAATTCATCGATCGTTCCAACCGCCAGCACGTGTTTTTCACCCAACACGGCGATCCGGTCACATGTGGCGTAGAGCGTGTCCACATCATGCGTCACCAGGAAGACGGTGAGGCCGAGTGCCTGTTGCAGGCTACGGATCAGGGCGTCAAAACCCTCCGCCGTGATCGGATCAAGGCCAGCTGTCGGCTCGTCCAGAAACAAGAGTTCCGGGTCGAGTGCGAGGGCACGCGCGAGCGCAGCACGCTTGCGCATACCGCCGGACAGGTCCGACGGATATTTCGGGCTGGCATCAGCGCCGAGGCCAGCCATACGGATCTTCATGTCCGCGAGTTCGTGACGCAGCATCGGCGCGATCTCGGTGTGTTCCTTGATGGGAACTTCGACATTCTCGCGGACCGTCAGGTTCGAAAACAAGGCACCGTCCTGAAACATCACGCCCCAGCGCTGCTCCAGATCGGAGCGTTCATGCTCATCCAGCGTTTCAAGGCGTCGCCCGAAAACTTCGATACTACCGGCGGCCATCTCTTTCAGACCCGTGATTGCGCGCAACAGGACCGACTTGCCGCAGCCGGACGGGCCGATCACGCCGATAATCTCACCACGGCGTATATCGAGATCAAGATGCTCATGCACAGTATGACTGCCGTAAGCCGTCTTGAGGTCGCGAATGCGGATGATGATATCGTCCGTCATATGCCGAGCTTCATGTAGAGGATGGCGAACAAGGCATCGAGTACGATGACAGCGAACAACCCCTGCACCACAGAGGTCGTCGTGGCTTTTCCCAGCGACTGAACACTGCCGCCGACGCTGAGACCTTGCCGGCAGGCGATCAGCGTGACCACGAAGCCGAATATCGGCGCTTTCGACAGGCCGACCCAGAAATGCTCCAGCGGCACAGATGCCTGCAGCCTGTCAAGGAACACGCCCGGATTGATGTCGAGTGACGACCAGCCGACCACGACACCGCCGGCGATTCCGGCAATGGTTGCCACGAAGGTCAGCGCAGGCGTCATCAGCAGGAGGGCAATGATGCGCGGCGCGACGAGGATGTCCATCGGCTTCAGACCAAGCGTCTGCATGGCATCGATTTCCTGACGCATCTTCATCGTGCCGATCTGCGCAGTGAAAGAGGAGTTTGTGCGCCCCGCAAGAACAATGCCCGTCAGGACCACGCCAAACTCGCGCAGCATGGAATAGCCGATCAGCTCGACCGTATAGATTTCGAGATCAAATTCACTGAGCGTCGTGGCGCCGATATAAGCGACCACCATGCCGACGAAGAAGGACAGGAAGGCGATGATCGGCATAGCATCCAGACCCGCCTCTTCCATCACGGCCACGATGGACGTCCAGCGTAGCTTCCAGGGATTCATCAGCAACCGGAGCGTCACCGTGAGCGACTCGCCAAGGAAGGCAAGTGTCGACCAGGTTTCAGACATCACGCCCATGAAGCCCCGGCCCGTCCGCTCCAGAAGGGCAGTAAAACCATGATCGGGTGCGCGGAGCGGTGGCACGGGATCCGAAACGGCATGAACCTGTTCGATCAGACGGCGGGCAACGTCATGCTCGCCGATCACGCCTGAGCCCTCCGGCGCGGCGCGCAGTGTGCGATCCATCAGAAACGCCCCAGCCGTGTCGATACGGCCCAGACTGGTAACGTCGATTTGCAGCGGAAAGCTTGTCCTGAGGTTCCGAAGGCCATCGTCCATTGTGTTGATCGTCATGACCGTCCAGTCCCCCGTGACGCGGAGGGTGGAACGTTCGCCGCTCTCTTCGAGCGCGAAACCGGGGGACGTTGTGACTGACATCAATGGCTACTAGCCTGTTCAACCTAGCAAAACATGCTTAAGGACTGCGGACCTAAATCGATGAAATTGTAACGTTCTGGATCGTCAATGGGCAAACGAAACCTTGAAATTTCAGCGATTTCGTCACCTCTGAAGGTGGCGTTTACCATTTCGCGCGGCGCAAAGACGAGCGCGGAGACCGTTCGGGTCACTCTTTCCGAAGGCGGCAAACAGGGGCGCGGCGAGTGCGTGCCCTATGCCCGCTATGGCGAAACGGTCGACGGAGTGGTCGCATCGATCGAGGCAGCGCGCTCGCAGATAGAAGCCGGCATAGGACGTCAGGAGCTGCTTTCGCTGATGCCGGCGGGAGCTGCGCGCTGCGCGGTCGATTGTGCATTGTGGGACCTTGAAGCGAAGCTCAGCGGGAAGCCCGTCTGGCAACTTGCCGACCTGCCGGAACCCGAACCGGTCGAAACAGCTGTGACTGTTACCCTCGACACGCCGGAGGCGATGGCAGCGGCGGCGAAGACGACGCAGGGCCGGTTGCTGAAGCTGAAACTTGGCGGACCGGACGACCTGGCGCGGATCGAAGCGGTGCACGCTGCCCGGCCGGATGCTCGTTTGATCGTCGATGCGAATGAAGGTCTCAATGCGGACCAATTGCCTGCCATTGCCGGGGCCGCCGCCCGGCTCGGCGTCGTGCTGATCGAACAGCCCTTCCCTGCTGGGAAAGATGACGGGCTGATGCGCCGGCCAGGACCCGTCGCGATCTGCGCCGATGAGAGCGCCCATACGAGCGCCGAGTTGCAGGACCTTGCCCGGCGCTATGATGCGGTGAACGTGAAGCTGGACAAGACCGGCGGCCTGACCGAAGCGCTCGCCATGGTGCGCGCTGCCCGCCAATGCGGTCTGGGCGTCATGGTTGGCTGCATGGTTGCCGGGTCCATCTCATTGGCGCCAGCCGTGTTGCTGGCGGCACTGGCCGATGCGGCCGATGTCGACGGGCCGCTCTGGCTGAAGGAAGATGTGCCGCACGGGCTGGAATTCTCGGATGGCATGGTCGCCCCGCCGTCGAGAGACCTGTGGGGCTAACCCGCGCCTCAGTGCGCCGCAGCTGGCGCAGGCCCCTTGGGCTTGTCGAGCAGGAGCACGACCAGCAGGACCAGCGCAAACGACATCGACATGATCAGGAACAGGTTGTTGTAGGTCATCACGGTGGCTTCAAGCTTCGCGCGATAGACCAATTGGGCCAAGGCCGTTCCTTCCGGGTCCGGAACACCTGCCGCCTGCATGCGGGCGGTCATTGTGGACAGGAAAGTCTGCACATCCGGGCGGGACATGGAGAGGCCGCTGGCGATCAGCTGCTCATGCATCTGATTGAAGCGCAGCATCATTGTGGTCAGAACTGCGATCCCGATAGCCCCACCAAGATTGCGGCAAACCGTGAACAGGCCTGACGCATTGGCCACGCGCTCCGGCGGCAATGTGCCGAGCGCGAGGTTCGTCGTCGGCACCATGGTCAGGATCAGCCCGGCCCCGCGCAGGGCCTGTGGCCAGAACAGCTCCCTGAAGCTGGATTCCGATGTCATGTGACCATTCATCCAGGTGCCGGCTGCCGCCAGCGTGAGGCCAAAAGCCACGACAAAGCGCGGGTCATATCGCTTGGTCATGGCACCGGCGATGGGCCCGCCGATGAACATGGCGAGGCCCGCGACGCTCATGATTTCACCGATCTGCAGCGAAGAATACCCGCGTACCTGCCCGAGATAAAGCGGCAGGAGAAACACCGACCCATACAGACCGAATCCCATCACGGAGCCGATCAGAGCGCCTGACGCAAAGTTCCTGTCCTGAAAGACCCGAAGGTCCACCAGCGGCACAGGTGATGTGAGGGCACGGCGGAAAAAGATCACGCTGGCGACGGCGCAAACAATCGATGCCTTCACGATGGCAGAGCTCTGGAACCAGCTTTCGCCGGGGCCTTCGTCAATGATCCATTCGAACAGGCCGAGGAACAGCGCCATCGCAACCAGCGCTGTCACGTCGAGCCGCTTCAGGAGGGCAATCTCCCCCTTCTGTTTCGGAATGAACAGGAAGACGAGCGTGATCGCTGCAATGCCGGGAACGACATTGACCAGGAACAGCCAGTGCCAGGATGCGTGCTGCGTGATCCAACCGCCAAGCGTTGGGCCGATGGAAGGGGCGAGCGTGGCGACCATGCCAATCATGACCTGCTGCGTCATCGAACGCCCGGCCGGGAACAGGGTGAAGCTGGCCGCCATCGTCGTCGGCACCATGGCCGCGCCGCTGAAGCCCTGGATGATGCGGAAGAAGATCAGCGAGTCGAGGTCCCAGGACATCGCACAGAGCACGCTGGAAACAACGAAGCCCGCAGCCGACATGATGAACAGCCTGCGGATCCCGAACACACGATTGAGGAAGCCCGACAGTGGAATGCCGACGACTTCGGCAACGAGATAGCCGGTCTGGATCCAGGCAATCTCTTCCTGGCTGGCCGATACGCCAGCCTGGATCTGACGGATGGAACTGGCGACGATCTGGATATCCAGAATCGCCATGAACATCCCAATCACCATCGCAAAAAAGCCGATGTTGAGCGCGAGCCCTGAAGACGTCTTTTCGCGGATTGCGCTGACCATGAGGTCTGACCTTGTTGCCGGAGAGGGCGGCCTAGTTGCCGTCCACCCCTTTGGCGATGACCGTTGCCTCAACCGAGAGACCCGGCCGCATCAGACCCGATGCCAGCGCTTCATCCGAGATCTTGATCCGCACGGGAACGCGCTGGACGATCTTGGTGAAGTTGCCGGTGGCCGTGTCCATCGGGATCAGGCTGAACTGGCCTCCGGTCGCTGGGGCGACGGAATCCAGGGTGCCGGTCACTTTCAGGTCCGGATAGGCATCGACGTGCAGGTCAACTTCCTGGCCTTCGCGCATGCGCTCAACCTGGGTCTCCTTGAAGTTCGCGATGACATAGGCTTCCGATACGGGAACGATCGACATGGTCTGCTGGCCGGGGCTGAGCAGCTGGCCTTCGGCCACGACGCGGTTGGCAACGACCCCGTCAAACGGAGCGCGGAGCTCCGTCCGGGTCGCGTCCAGTTTCGCCGCATCGACGCGGGCCTGAGCTGCTTCGACCTGAGCTTCGGCGCCTGCAACGGCAGCCTTCGCGGATTTGAGGTCTTCCTCGGCGCGGTGGTAATTAGCCTGGGTCACGCTCAGTTCGCTTTGCGCGGTGGTGATCCCGGCATTGGACTGGTCGAGCGACGCGCGCGCCGCTTCGGCCTTGGTGGCAGCCGCATCAAGGCTGGCTTTGGGATAGTGCCCTCTGTCAGCAAGTTCGGTGTAGCGCTCCAGATCGGTGGCGGCGAGTTTGGAATCGGCTGCCGCAGCAACCGTGCCTGCTCTCGACTGGACGAGACGGTCGCGTTGGGCGGAAACCTGAGCGGCAGCTGTCTGGAGGTTGGCTTCAGCGGCAGCAACGCCCGCCTTGGCCTGAGCCTCGGCAGCAATGGACTGCTGAAGCGCCGCAGCGGCTTCGGAAACGCGGGTGGCATAGTCTGCCACTTCCAGCGTGACCAGAAGGTCGCCCGCTTTCACAACCTGGTTGTCGGTGACATGCACTTTTTCGACATAACCCTGCACTTTCGGCGAGATGGTCGCGATATCTGCGCGGATATAGGCATTGTCCGTGGTGATCTCGAACCGGCCAGCCACAAGCCAGTGAATTCCCTGATACCCGACGAAGAGTGCCAGCAGGAGGCCGGCGCCTGACAGGATATACTTTCGGGGATCGGACTTGAAACGGTCAACCAGGCCCTGCCCACCGGTCGAAGGAGCATCCTGAACGGGGGCATCGTTTGCAGGAGGCGCCTCAGCCACGGGTGCGGCGGGGGCGGGTGCCTTCGAGACCGGGGCATCGGCCTGGTTGAGTGCCTGTGCCGTGGGAGGAGCGGCAGCCGGCGAGGAGGAATCGCGCTTGAACGGTTGTACGGCCATGGGAGGAGATCCGTGGAGTTGGTTTCAGGGCCGTTTCATAGGCCTAAAAAGTGTAATTCATGTTACAGCGCTTGCAATGTAATCCGCATTACACCAAATTCAAGCCATGAGTGACGCCAAAAATCAAAACACGACAGTAGAAGCGGCAACCAGGGGCGCCGATGCCCAATCGCGCGCTGAAATAAGGCGCGCAGCTTTCCTTGAGGCCGCCCAGGAAGTGTTCCTCGAACAGGGCTTCGAAGCGGCGAGCATGTCCGAAATCGTTCGCCGCGCTGGCGGATCGCTCACGACCCTCTACGCCCAGTTCGGCGACAAGGAAGGCATCTTCCTCGCCATGCTCGAAACACGCATGAAGGAAGTCACCGCAGCGCTGGACGTGGAGTTGCAGACACACACACCCGTCGAAGAAGGCCTGCGCCGTATTGGAGAGCAGTTCGCCGGCAAGCTGGTCCAGCCCAACTCACTGGAACTTTATCGCCTGATCGTGGGGCTTGCCAAAAAGTTCCCGGACCTCGCCCAGACCTTTATGAAACTTGGTCCCAACAAAGTGCGAGAAGGCCTCGCGGCCTACCTTCAGGACCGGGCCGATGCCGGAGAGATCCCACAATCGGACGACTTTGAGCAGCTGGGCTCTCTTTTCCTGGACATGGTCCGCTCGCCCCTGCAGAGCCGCGCCCTGCTGAGTCAGGCGGTGCGACCGTGCGCCGAGGACGTTCGCGTAAGTGTCGAGCGCGCTGTCAGCATCTTCCTTTACGGTCTCGCCGGGAAACGCTGATCCCTTCCGCAACGCAAACAATTGCGGCCTCCCGCCTTGGCCACTACGGTCCCGGCAAACAGGGAGAGTGACGCATGGCTGACGGGCAAGTGGGCGGACTGGCAGACGGCAAGTTCGCCGCAGTACGCGAGAAATTCGAGCAGAACATTGCCGACGGCACCGACATCGGCGCCTCGTTCTGCGTGACGAAGGACGGCGAAACGATCATCGACCTCTGGGGCGGCTGGGCCGATCCCGAAAAAACACGCCCCTGGGAAAAAGACACGATCGTCAACGTCTATTCGACGACCAAGACCATGACAGCCCTGACGGCGCTGTGGCTGGCCGACCAGGGCAAGCTCGATTTCGACGCGCCGGTCGCCGAGTACTGGCCGGAATTCGCTGCGAACGGCAAAGCCGGCATCAAGGTGAGCCACCTGATGAGCCACTCAGCCGGTCTCGCAGGCTGGACCGCCCCAATGGACAAACATGATCTTTATGACTGGGACAAGGCGACCAGCCTGCTCGCAGCGCAGGCGCCGCTCTGGGAACCCGGCTCCCAGCCCGGCTATCATGCGGTCACTCAGGGTTATCTGGTCGGAGAAGTCATCCGCCGGATTGACGGACGCAGCGTCGGCACAGTTTTCCGGGAAGAGTTTGCTGAACCTATGGGTGCAGACTTCCATATCGGCCTTCCGGCCACGGAGGATTCCCGCGTTGCCGACCTGAAGCCCCCGGAAACCGGCGGCCTGAGGGAAGCCAGCGAGACCGACCTGCAGAAGGCGATCTTCAACAATCCGGACGTCGACGTCTCTGAAACGCGCACACGTGCCTGGCGCGGCGCCGAAATCCCGGCCGCTGGCGGCACGGGCAATGCCCGCTCTATCGCCAACATTCATACGATCCTGGCGAATGGCGGCGTCTCAGGCGGCAAGCGCTATCTCTCGGAGGCAGGCTGCCGCCGCGCCCTCGAATTGCAGATCGAAGGCGACGACCTCGTGTTGCGAATGCCCGTTCGCTACGGCATGGGCTTCGGTCTGGCCGGTCCGTCCATGCCCATGCTCAACGAACAGACCTGCTTCTGGGGCGGCTATGGCGGCTCGCTCGTCATGATCGACATGGAGCGCCGGATGACCGTCGCCTATGCCATGAACCGGATGCAGGGCACGACCACCGGCGACATGCGTGCCGGCATGCTCGCCGCCTTCACCATGCAGGGCCTGATGAGCTAATTTCTGGCGGAACTTCTGACCGGATTGCGTTGACCAAGGGAGGAACTGGCGATTGCGCCAGCTTTGCCCGCGCTTTGTGGCGCGGGGCCCACCCGGAGGACAGACGCGCCGATGCGGCAATTCATTTGGCTCTGCCTTCTGGCGTTGGGCGCCGTGCGTCCGGCGCTGGCGCAGACGCCGCTGGAGATCACAGCGCCGCCGCTGATCTATCGTGGCGCGCAATCGGCACCGTTGGCAATTACCGCACCTGCTCTGATATATCGCGGCCCTGAGTCTAAACCTCTGAGCATCACAGCACCGGCCCTCGTTTTTCGAGGTGCCTCGCTGCACCCCCTTACGATCAGCGCCCCGCCCCTCATCTATCGGGCTCCCTCATCCGCACCCCTTCAGATCACGGCGCCATCACTCATCTTCCGGGGAAGTGCGTCCAAACCATTCAGCATCGAAGCGCCAGCGCTGGTATATCGCGGCGCGGCGTTGAGCCCGCTGCAGATATCGGCCCCGAGTCTGATCTTTCGGGGGGCCGCGACACAAGCGGCGCAGCCACAGGCGAGCGCGCTGGAAATCATTGATCTGCCGACCGCCCCCGTCAACTCGACCTACCTGTCTCTCGACAACGCCACCGTGGATGCCACCCTGGGCATCACAGTCAAGTATCATGGCCTGCCTGAAAATCGGGGTTATGGCGGACTGATCTTCATGGATGAGACACCGCCGCGCCTTTCGGCCTGGTTCTATACCGCCGCGAACAAACCGGACGGAGAGTATCAACGCAGCAGCCTGCCGTCCTTAACGGGCAACTGGAAAGCCTGCATCGGCTTCGCACCGCAAATGGATCGTGCTGTAGCAGATGTGGCGCAATATGCCGACTGCCTGGACTTCGTGGTGGTTGGAGCAGGCAGCATTGATGCGCAGCCGACGCTGACCTTGCCAGACACGCCCCTGAAGGCCGGGCGCGACGTGACGCTGACCTTTGGCGGCCTGCCCCCCGCCAATTGCGGGATCTACATTTACGACGCGTCGGGCCAAGAGGTCGCGCGCCACTTCACCAACCGTAAGTCCGACGATGAATGGACTCTGCGGTTTGCCGAACCCGGCACGCATGACCTGACCATCACCTATCACGGCTCCGCAGTGCGAGCGCATGCCAAACTGGAGGTAATCCAATGAAATACCGTATCCTGACGTCTCTGCTTGCAGCGTGCTGTTTCGCTCTATCAGGGCTGGCCGCGCCGGACCTGTCAGGCAAATCGCCTGCGTTCGTGGCGGCCTATGAGGCCGCCTATTCCCAATGCATCACGAACGGGAAGCGTGCGAGCACGGTTCGCAAAAAGCCTGCTGAAATCGCGGCATGCGAGCAAAGTGCGCTCGCGGAGGCCACGGCTGCGACAGCCCAGACCGCTTCCACTCTGATCGACAGGGTATCCATACCTGGAATTGGGCAGACACCTGACTTGAACTTGCCGACTGTATCGCCGGATGGGCCGACTATCGTACTGACCCAAGCCAGGATGGAAGAAATGAACAGGAACATGGACCCCAACAGGATGATATTGACCATCCCGATCGACTTCCAGAACCTGCCCACGCAATTTCCCAACACCGTTCCGGACCGAAACAAACCGGACAAGATCGTCATTCTCATTCAGGCTGAAGGTGCATCGTTGACGGATGAGAACACATGGAGAGTCCTTCCAGACCGGCGGGTAGTTCTGAGGGTCGAACTCGACTATCCGGTTGATGGTAACCTGCAAACAAATCTGACGGTTCCGCTTGAAGGACCGGAGTCTGCATACGACGGATTGGACTTTCGTTTCTTTGGAAATTCTGACCGTCACCGACTAAAAATCGCAATGGTCCCGAAAATCATAGACAGATCAGGACAGGAAGATCGGTCTTTTGGGGACGCATGGGACGACGCAACATCTAAATTTCGGTTCGCTGACGTCTCCTACACTATGTTTGGCCAATTCGAGAAGGGCAAGTGGACAACACTCTATCGGTATTGGTCAGGACCAACGCCTGATGAATTCGTAACAGCCATTTCAGGATGTGGCGAACGAGGCCCAGGCATCTTTGGCGGCGGAAGTCTGGCCGAAGGTTTCGGAAACGGTCAGACTGCCCGCTCCTGCGAAGCAATTGTTCAATAGAAAGCTTGCCGCGTTACGCCGCCCCGTCCAGCAGGTCCTTGAAGCCGCTCGGCGCGTGCGGCCCCATGAAGAGCTGCTCGAAGACACCGATCCCCTCGGACGACAGTCCGCCGGGGCCGGTGTGTTTCGCCCGCACGATTTCCTGGATGTGCAGGTTTTCCGGAATGTTCCAGGCAGCGTTCGGGTCCATGTCTTCCCGTTCGACAATGAGTTGGTCGCCATGGCTCATGCCGTGCCGGAATTTCGGGTGGCCGTAACCAATGCCCTTCATCAAGAATGTGCCGATGGGCTCGAAATCCACTGTATGCGGATTTCCCGGACCGTCCTTCACGCTTAACCGCGCCTTTGCCATGCGGCGCGTTCCGGGCGCGTAGGTGACGTCCATATGCGCGTCGTCCAGGTGCAGGTGCTCCCCCTGCTTTGCCCCGTCCATGGCCAGCACGGCGCGCTTGTTCCAGGCCTCCCCTTTCGCATCGTCATTGACGTGAAAATAGAGTGACAGGTTCGGAAAGTTCGTCGGCGTCCAGATCCAGTAAAATTGCGGATCGAGCGGCGGGATCAGCGGCTGGGCATCCGGCGCACCAATCGGGCGCACGCCCCAGGAGCGGTCACGTGTCCCGGTCCAGCTATCCGGATTGACCTCGATCTCCTTGCCATCGATGCGCAGCTTGCCGGACCAGCGGCCATTCTGCGTCATGCGTGTCAGGTCCATCAGCATGCGCGGGCCCTGGCGGCGCGTGAAGCGCGGTTCCTCAACCGGAAAGGCCCGGCCCGTGAACTCGACATCCAGCGCGATGCCTTCGGTCTCTTCCAGTTTCAGCCGGATACGCTTCAGCGGCTCCAGCACCTCAACTGACATGCCACCGATGAACGTATCCATCCGCTCCATGTTCAGCGGCCGCGAGAAATAAACCGAGCTTTGCTTGCCCTCATGCAGAACAGAAATGGTTCCGTCGATCACATTGAGATGCGGATAGACCCCCATCGCCGCCGCGAAGAAGACAGATCCATCGCCGGAATACCCGTTGAAAAAATAGCGGTCGTAGAAGTTCCGGTCAGACCCGGAATAAGCGACCGGTTCGGGTGTCTGGTGGATCGGGTATTCGTCGCCGGCAGTGAGCATTGTTAGCGGTTCCTTCCTCTGGGTGACCTCTTGGCGGGCCTGTCATGCAAGCTAGGGTGTACGAGGGATGCCCAGACGACAAGGGGTGACGCAAGGGAGGTAACATGACCTGCAAGATGAATCCGGACGAAGCGAACAACTTCCTGCGCCAGGCGTTTGAAGGCCAGTCGGTACGGACTGAGATTGTCGAGATGGTAGAAGGCCGTGCCGTGGTGCGACTAAGGGCCGACAAGACAAATCTGCGTCCAGGCGGCTATATATCCGGACCGACGCAAATGTCGCTGGTCGACACGGCGGCCTATTTTGCCGTGATGACCGTGACAGGACTGGAGCCAATGGCCGTGACGAGCAGCCTGAACATGAGTTTCCTGCGCCCCTGTATCGGCGACGTCGTGCTGGCGGATGCCCGCATCATGAAGATCGGACAGTCGCTGGCCGTGATGGATGTCGACGTCCGCATCGAAGGCGCGACGAAGCCGGCGAGCCATGCGGTCGTCACCTATGCCCTGCCCCGGAGAAACGGAACCGCATGAACCGGCTTGTCGCTGCTGCGGCTGGTGTGGCCTTGATCTCGCTGGCCCTTTCACTGGGCATGCTGCTTTTGCCCCACCCGACAAATACCATCGACGACGTTCTCCTCGACACTTATTATGTCGTCTCTTCGGCCCCGTACCCGATCTCTGTCGTTGGCATGGTTCAGATCCAGGCCTTGGCAGCGATCCTCTGTGCGTCGCTCCTGTCGCAACGCCTGCCACTTGCCGGTGTTGCAGCATGGCTATTCCTTGTCGGCGCAGCCCTCGCCCTGTTCCAGCAGTTCAGCCCTGCTGTAATGGCATTCAGGCTCGCCACGCATACAATTGATCTCGGGAATCCGGATCCCTCCGTTGCCGAAACAGCCTTCATCATGTTTGAGATTGCCACCCGGATTGCCGCTGTCCTTGCTATGCCTGCCGGATGGGCAGTGCTCTGCTACGGCGCTTTACGGGCCGGAAAATCCCCTGCGGAAAAGGAACCTGCCTGATGCTGATACGTGCCGCAGCTTTGCTCGGCTTCTTCACCGTCGCCCTTGGCGCGTTCGGGGCGCATGCGCTGGACGGACGGCTGACGGCGGAAGGGACGGACTGGTGGCACACGGCGACGCTGTATGCGCTGCCCCATGCGGCAGCGGCTTTCGCAATCGGTCTGTCAGGTCGTGGCGGTCTGATCCGGACGGGCGGCTGGCTGATGATCACTGGCGCCATCATCTTTGCCGCCACGCTTTATGCGATGGCGCTGGGCGCACCGCGCTGGTTTGGCGCGATCACGCCTCTTGGCGGAGTCTTGATGCTGGCAGGTTGGGCGTGCAGTGCATTTGGCGGGCTTAAAGACCGCGCCTGAAATCAGGACGCGGCGTTGCCGACGGACGCGTATTTGTCGGCCAGACGGTCCGCCGTGTCACGTGCCGTATCGATCACGTTCGCAAACGCGTCGAGCTCCTTGTCGACCGGCGCTGTGTCTATATCCATGTCGGAACGGGCAGACACTTCACCGAGCGCGCTCTGGAAGCTGCGATAAGCCATCTGGGCACGGACGAGTGCGCGCTCATAGCTCATCACATCTGCGCGGGTCGCACCGGCCTTGCCTGCATCGCTCAGCAGCGTGTCGGCTTCCTGGCTGACAGTCCTGAGCCCGGAGCGGGCGGATTGGGTATCGTTGACGATGCGGGCGAGCACCAGGGCCGGTGCTTCGGAGCCTGCACCAATGCGCGCGGCATATGTGTCAGCGCGTTCCTGGTCGCTGGTGATGCCGTTGATCAGCGTGCTGGCGAGCCCTGCAAGGCCGCCATTCGACTTCACCCAGCCGGCATCAACCGCGTGTTCACAATAATCCGTGGAAGCAGAGCGCAAGGCAGATTGGTTCTGCGAAAGACCGGCTTGAACCAGCGCTTCGCCCGGAACCATAGAAACGGTTGCGCATCCTGCAAGAAGGCATAGGGATACACCCAGAATTACGCTACGCATCAAACAGCCACCTGCATTCTGTTTGGGCCCCAATACGTAATATTCTGTACGTATTGAATGGAACCATGTCCACCTCAGACGGCAGTTTGAACGAAATTAGGTGAAGAGTGAATGAATAGACGCCCGCCCCGCCGCATTTTGTATCCCAGACACGAAGCCCGCCGCTCCGGAAGGTTGCGCGTCTCAGATATCCACGAAATCTACTGGGAAGAATCAGGCAATCCCAACGGCCTGCCCGTCGTTGCCCTTCATGGCGGTCCCGGAGGCGGCTCAAGCCCCGAAATGCGGCGCTTTTTCGATCCTGAGCGCTATCGCATCTTCCTGTTCGACCAGCGCGGATGTGGACGCTCCACACCACATTCCGAGCTTCGCGAGAACACGACCTGGGACCTGGTGGACGATATTGAGGCACTGCGTGAGCATGTTGGCGTCAATCAGTGGCTGGTCTTCGGCGGATCGTGGGGGTCCACCCTGTCACTCGCCTATGGGGTGACTCATCCGGAGCGGACGCTGGGTCTGGTCCTGCGCGGCATTTTCCTCGTCTCGAAGCCTGAGATCCAGTGGTTCTATCAGAGCGGCGCAGGCCGCCTGTTCCCGGATGCGTATGACCGCTACATCGCACCAATCCCCGAGGAAGAACGCGGTGACCTGCTGATGGCGTTCCACCGGCGCCTCACGGGCAGCGACAAGCAAGCCCGCATCGATGCGGCACGCGCATGGTCGCGCTGGGAAGGCGAGACGCTGTCCATCAAGGGCCCGCTCACAACGCCGCCGCGCTTCAATGAAGACGACTTCGTCGATGCCTTCGCCCGCATCGAATGCCACTATTTCGTCAACCGGGGCTTCTTCGCCACCGATGACTGGCTGCTCCAGCAATGCGGCGAAAAGCTGAAGGATATTCCCGGCGTCATCGTGCACGGGCGCTATGACGTGGTGACCCCGCTGTCGACCGCCTGGGCCTTGTCGAAAACCTGGAAGAAGGCCGAGCTGCATATCGTGCCGGATGCTGGCCACTCTTCCATGGAGCCCGGCATTGTCGATAAGCTGATCCAGGCGACCGATTATTTCGCGGAAGTCTACGCAGGCCGCGTCCGCGCCTGACCCCTGCCCCAGCCGGATCACATAGAAACGGGCCCTCCACATGGTGGAGGGCCCGTCTTTATATGGTCCATATACGGTGTTTAAATGGTGTTCTGCATGGTGTGGGACGCCCCCCACCAGGCCCCTTTATTCTGCGGGCGGCAGCTCATAGTTCGGGCCCAGAAGGGACTCCAGGAAGCCCGGCAGCTGGACGTGGTACTGGTCCTGGATCTTGTCGAAGAAGCCGAAGAACAGGACGAACCCGACAAAGGCCGGCACGAACCAGCGCATCAGGAAGCGCCAGATGTTCATGATGCTGCCCTCGCCGAGTTCGGACTCGAGCATGTCACGCGACAGGACCCAGCCTGCAAAGACCGCCACCAATAGCCCCCCGAGAGGCAGAAGGACGTTGCCGGTGATGAAGTCCATGAAGTCCAGATACTCGGTCGAGAACACATAGGCCGCCCCGACGAGCCAGAGCATGAAGCCAACGCCGGTTGCCGCGCCAAGCCGTGTCACGCCCTGGCGCTCTTCCAGCCATGAGACCGAAACTTCCAGCAGCGAGATCGACGAGGTGAAGGCCGCGAACAGGGCCAGCGCGAAGAACAGGATCGCCATGATGAAGCCGATCGTCCCGAGACCGCCCAGCGCCACAGGCATCGACACAAAGAAGAGGCTTGGCCCGCCAGCCGGGTCGAGACCCGCCGCAAAGACGACCGGGAAAATCGCAAAACCGGCGATCAGCGCCACGAACGTATCAGATCCCGCCACGATCACGGACGCGCGCGGGATGTTGGTGCCACGATCAAGATAGGCCCCATAGGTGATCATGAGGCCGACGCCAACGCCGATCGAGAAGAAGGCCTGCCCAACCGCCTCAAGGAACGTCTTGAAGCCGACATCTTCCCATTTCGGCTGGAACAGGAAGGCGAACGTCTCTGCCGCATTGCCGCGCGTCAGCGAGAAGCCGACGATCACGAGGAGGATCACGAAAAAGGCCGGCATCAGGATGCTGGCCGCCTTTTCAATGCCGCCCTTCACACCGCGGCCGACAATCGCGACATTCGCCGCGATAAACAGCGCGATCAGCAGCAGCATGTACCATTTCGACGCCAGCGGATGCTCGCCCTGACCGATCACATTGGCAAAGTTCGCACCCGATGCCGCAGCATCCATGCCGGCAAAGCCGCCCTTGAAGGCCTGGATCGCAAAGGCCAGCAGCCAGGCTGAGATCACCATGTAGAAGGACAGGATGAACGTCGCCGTGATCGTACCGACCCAGCCAACAAAGCCCCAGTTCTGGCTTTTGCCCTCAGCGCGCGCGAGCGATTCCACACCCTCGACGGCGGACATGCCGGATTTGCGGCCCATGCCATATTCCGCCATCAGTACCGGCAGGCCGATCAGGATCACACACGCAATGTAGATCAGGATGAAGGCGCCGCCGCCATTCTCACCGGCTGTATAAGGGAACCGCCAGAAATTACCGAGACCGACCGACGAACCGACGGCGGCCATGATAAAACCAAAGCGCGAGCTCCACGTCTCGGACTTGCGAGCGATTGTCGCCATATTCCCTCTCCCCGGGGTATAATGTTTCGCGGGAAACTATAGACGACGAAATAAAAATCAACGCCGACTGCTGCGCTCGGGTTAGAACAACCCTGTCGTGTTGAGTTTGTCGTCGCGATGCAGATAGACCGACAGGACCAATCCGAAACATGACATCGCGGTCAGCATCGCTGTGCCACCGTACGAAATGAGTGGCAACGGCATACCCACGACGGGTAGCAGGCCAAGCACCATGGCGACATTGAAGACCACGTAGAAGGCGACCGTCGCGGCGGCCCCGGCGGCAGCGAAGCGGCCAAAACTGCTGGCCGACTGGAAAGCCGTATAGAGTGACCAGCCGAGCAGAATCGCAAAGCCGACCAGGATGGCCGTTGCGCCGAGGAAGCCGAACTCCTCCGCGATCACCGTGAGGATGAAGTCGGTATGTTGCTCGGGCACATAATCCTGCTGGGACTGAATGCCCTGCAGCCAGCCCTTGCCGTTAAGGCCACCGGCGCCGATGGCGATCTTCGCCTGCTCGATCTGGTAACTCTCGCCAAGCGAGGTCGACGCACCGCTGGAACCAAACAGCTGAGCCAGGAACGTATCGACTCGCCCGCGCTGATACGGTTCCAGCACGAACAGGTAGACCGGCCAGACCGCCGCGGCTGCCGCCCCGACCCCTGCCAGAATGACCCGGCCGGACAGGCCAGCAAGAAACACGACGATGCCGCCAGATGCGATAATGGCGAGCGCGGTGCCAAGGTCAGGCTGCATGAAGACCAGTGCTGCCGGGATCAGGATGATTACCGCGGCGCCGATATGGATGAAAAAGCGCGAGCCATTGACGCCCAGCATCCCATGATAATACCGCGCCAACGCAATGATCACGGCAAGCTTTGCGAACTCTGACGGCTGCACCCCGATCGGACCGATCTTGATCCAGCGCTGCGCGCCGCCCCCCGTTGTGCCGAAGAATTCCACTGCCAGCAGCAGAACAATGGTCCCCAGATAGGCGAGCCAGGACAGGTTCATCCACCAGGAGAGCGGCAGCAAAGCCAGTACGATCATGATGCCGAAACAAATGACGAAGCGGATCAGCTGCAGCTTCCAGAGATGCTGCTCGGCCGGGTTTGTGTAGGCGGATGAGTACAGCATCGCGATGCCGATCAGCGCCATGGCGACGATCAGAAGGATGACGCCCCAGGGCAGGCGCGCAAGATTGCCCAGAACGCCGGAAGATGTGTCAAAGCTGAGCGACCGCGCGGTGCGTGTCCGCGCCTCGCCGCGGCTGTACCCGCTGAAGCCGCCATCGCTACTCATGTCGGTGTGCCTTCTTCTTCGGAAGGTTTGATCGCGGCGCTCTTCGTCCAGACGGGCTTGCGGCCGCTATTGGTACGGATGGCGTGGGCGAGGATGTCGCGCGCCACCGGGGCTGCAGCGCCGGAGCCGCTCTCGCCATGCTCGACAACGATGGCGCACGCATATTTCGGATTGTCCGCCGGCGCATAGGCGACGAACAAGGCGTGATCGCGCAACTCGCGCTCGATATTGAGCCCCTTGCGGATACCGCTGTCGCGCTCAGCTTGCGAAATCCGGCGAACCTGCGCGGTGCCCGACTTGCCAGCGAGGCGCGGTCCGCCGAGGCCGAGGTCACCCGAACGGTAGGCCGTGCCGCCGCCTTCGGAGGTCACGCCGTACATGCCGGACTGCATGAGATCCATGATGGCCGGATCGAGCGGCGCATCCAGCGTGTGCTCATCCGGATCCTTCGGACCAAGCCCGATCATGTTCGGCTTGAGCGGCTTGCCGTCCGCAGCAATCCGCGCAGTCATCAGGGCCAGCTGGAGCGGGGTCACCCCCAATTGCCCCTGCCCGATCCCGAAGTTCAGCGTTTCACCTTCAAACCACGGTTCCTTGCGAACCCGTAGTTTCCACTCCGGATCCGGCACGAGGCCGCCGCGTGCGCCAGTCATACCGAGTGACCAGGCCTCTCCGAAGCCAAACTTGCGGGCTGTGTCGGCAATCGCCTGCGCGCCGGTGCGCCGGGCGACTTCGTAGAAATAAACGTCGCACGAACCCTTGATGCCGCCGTGCAGGTCGACGGATCCGTGCCCGCCCTTTTTCCAGCAGTGCCAGGTCCGATTGCCGAAATGATAGTAGCCGTTGCAATGGACCCGGTCGGTCGGCTTGATCGCGCCGGTCTCCAGCGCAGCTGTCGCAACGACCATCTTGAACGTGGAGCCCGGCGGGTAAACGCCGCCATGAGCGCGAGGATAGAGCGGCGCACGCGTGTCATCGCGCAAAGCCGCGTAATCCGTTCCGGAAATCCCGTTGACGAAATCATTCGGATCGAAGGCTGGCGTCGACACCATCGCGAGCACATCGCCGCTCTCGACGTCCAGCACGACGGCGGCCCCGCTCTCACCCGCGAACCGCTCAATGGCAACGCGCTGCAGGTCCATGTCGATCGTGATGAAGAGGTCCTTGCCCGCTTCCGGCGCAAGACGCTCATCCGGGATCTGATCAATGACGCGGCCCGCCGCATTGGTGACCAGTTTCTTGAAGCCCGGTTTGCCACGCAGCCATTCCTCGGCGAAGCGCTCCATGCCCTGACGGCCGGTGCGCATGTCGGGATGGCGGAACATCCGCTCAATGGTCGTTGCCTCGTCGGTTGTCTTGCCTTCAGTCAGCCGGTCGAGATCGTCCTGGCTGGCGCGCGCGACATAGCCGAGCACGTGGGCAAAATCACGCCCGCGCGGATAGGAGCGCGTCAGCGCCATCTCCACCTGAACGCCGGGCAGTTCCGCCGCGTGCACATTCATGCGCGCGAAGTCTTCATAGCTCAGTTCGTTCGCCACGATGACCGGCAGGAAGGCCGCGCGGCGAAGACGCGCACGGTGGATGTCTTCCATCACACGCTCGACATGCGTGTCGGACAGATCGATCAACCCGCCAATTGCTGCGATGGTCGCCGCCGGATCTTTCAGCAGCTCCGGGATGACCGCGACACGTCCGGCGCGCCGGTGCGAAGCCAACGGCTTTCCGAACCGATCCAGAATGCGCCCGCGCTGCGGCGGGGCAAGTTCCAGCTTGATATGGTTGGCATTGGCAAGCGCGTCATACTTCTCGCCTTCCAGGATCTGAAGCTGGAAAAGGCGCGCAACAAGGCCCGCCCAAACGACACCGCCGCCGACGCCCGCCATCAGCACACGGCGGGAAAATTCCTGATCCGGATGGAACGACTTGCTCATGTCGCCTGCCCCACGGATTCGCCCGGCTTGCGTCCGAGATCGAATATCTTGTGGACCAGTGCGTAGAGCATGCCGGTGGTCAGCATGGCCGCGATCAACGGCACCACGCGCACCGCATGATCCTCCAGGGTCGAGGCCATCAGCCACAGAACAAGGAACGCGCCTGCAAACAGCATGACCGAAGCCACAATTGCAATCAGCGGCTCACTGGTGACGTCGAACTCGCTCGCGATGGCCGTGCTGGCCGCATAGGTCAGCAGGTTGATGACTTCGAAACTGCCGAAGGGCGCATGAAAGATCACATCCTGAATGGCGCCAAACGCGATCAGGGCGATCATCGGCCGGATCGACAAGCCGACCCTGCCCCAGCCGACCGCGCCCCAGAGCGCCGCATGCGGCCAGGCAAAGGACAGCCCGAAAATGTCGTTCCGGGTCAGGCCGAACAGGCCCACAACCGTGATCACGAAACAGCCAAAGGTAAGCCGGGCGCTCGGACCCGACTTCGACCAGAGGCTTTGCTTGCGCCGGGCTGACGAATTGCGGGGCATTAGCGGCGCGCCCCCTGTGCCGGACTGGCCGTCACAGATCCATCCGCCGGCAGGAGGTCCCCGGTAGAAATTGGACGGTCGATGGTCGGCGGCGGGATCAGCTGGACATAGCCGCTGGAGCCTTCGCTCATCGCGTATTTGACACGCCAGTCATTGCCCGACTGGTGCACTTCGCCAACGATCAGGCCGCGCGGAAACGCGCCGCCTTCCGCCGACGTGAGAATGCGCTCGCCTTCGATGAAGTCACTTCGCTCGGGCAGATCGGTGAGCGTGCCGGAACTGGTCGAGCCACCTTGCATGATGGCATGCACGCCGGACACTTCGCCGATCACGGGCACGCGGCTGTTGAAGTCCGTCACCAGCAGGATGCGGGAAGACCGTTCGCCCAGCTGGATCACCCGGCCGACCAGGCCGCCCTCGTTCATCGCCACTGAGCCGGGCTCGACTCCATGCGAGCGGCCCGCATTGGCCAGCAGCGTCTGCGCAAACGGGCCTTCGCTTTCGGAGGTCACGCGCGCGGTGACGCCTTTGACCGGCGGCTCGCCCATCAGGTTGAGAATTTCTTCGTAGGCTTCCAGGCGCTCGGCCATCGAAATCGCGGCTGCCTTGTAACGCGAAAGATCACGTACCTGGGCTTCAAGATCACGGATACGCGCTTCCTGCGCAGCACGACCGGTCAGACGGGCCCAGATACCGACCTGTTCGCCGCCACCAAGACGGTCGCCGACAGAAGCGCGCACAGGATTGAAAACATTGCGGATTTGCGGTGCGGACTGGGCAATAATCAGCGCCGCGAAGCCAAAAATAAGCACGCCAAGAACAAGGCGCTTGGGGGAGCGCCGGACGCCTTTCTGAGCTGACCGGCCCGAACGTGCCATATGGCGGGTCCTCTGTATTTGCTGGTTATAACGCCCTTAGACCTCCGGGGAGAGGACATTCCGCATCTTGGAGAAGTTTTCGAGCACATGGCCGCAACCATTGACCACGCAACGCAACGGGTCATCGGCGATCATCACTGGCAGCTGGGCCTGCTCGCGGATCACCGTGTCGAGATTGCGGAGCAATGCGCCGCCGCCCGTCAGCACGATGCCACGGTCGACAATGTCAGCTGCCAGTTCCGGCGGCATGGCTTCCAGTGCGATCTTCACAGCGTCGATGATGTCATTGACCGGCTCCGAAAGCGCTTCGGCGATCATGGCTTCGTTGATCTCGGTCTCTTTCGGAACGCCGTCCAGCGTGCCACGGCCGCGCACGGTCAGCGACATGCCCGTGCCGTTTTCCGGCGGCTGGGCCGTGCCGATTTCCTTCTTGATCCGTTCGGCAGACATTTCGCCGATCAGGATCTTCTGCTCGCGGCGCAGATAGTTGACGATGGCCTGGTCCATCTTGTCACCGCCAACACGCACCGAGCGCGAATAGACGATACCGCCCAGCGACAGAACGGCCACTTCCGACGTTCCGCCCCCGATATCGACCACCATGGAGCCAGCCGGATCATCGATTGGCAGGCCGGCGCCGATGGCGGCTGCCATGGGTTCTTCGATCAGATGCACTTCGCGGGCACCAGCCGCGAGGGCTGACTGGTGGATGGCGCGGCGCTCGACGCTGGTGGCGGAGCTGGGAACGCAAATGATGATGAGGGGAGACACGAACGCCCGGCGGTTGTGAACCTTCCGGATGAAGTGCTTGATCATTTCCTCGGCGACTTCGAAATCGGCGATCACGCCATCGCGCATCGGGCGAATGGCTTCCATGTTCACTGGCGTCTTGCCGAGCATGTTCTTGGCCTGCTCGCCAACCGCGTAGACGATCTTGCGGCCGCCTTGTGTCATGTACGCGACGACGGAGGGCTCATCGAGCTTAACCCCCTGCCCCTTCACATAGACCAGCGTATTCGCCGTACCGAGGTCGATGGCCATGTCCGTAGACAGCATGCCGAGGAGGCTACCAATCATGTCTTACCGCGCTCTTTTCCTGAGCGGCCAGGCGACAGATCCTGGCGCGCGTGTGTAATTCTCTACACAGCCCCATAGACCCATTGCCGTTAACGCCGCTTTAATGCAAGGGACGGCGCGCAGATAAGTGGTACGATCCGTTCCTATATGTGAGTTCCGTTGGTTTTATTGAAGATTCAAGACGACCGGCCACGTCACCCGCAAAGAGCGTCGAACGTACCGTACACCAATCGTTAATCTAAGGTTAGCGCAGCTTAATCTTCTGCCTTATTCAGCTGGAATAACCTGCCAGCTTTCTGAGTCGAACTCGCGCATTACGGCTGCATACTCCGTGGTCTTGCCCGACCAGTTATTGGTCACCTTGCCACTTTCAGTCTTGTACCAGCTCGCGCAATCGCCTGCCCAAACCGTCTTGCTGAGGTCGGCCTGCAGCTGGTCATTATAAGCCTTCATCGCTTCCGGTTTTACGTCGAGTGCGGCGACCTCGTGCGCGGCAATCCGGTCGATCGCCTTCAGCACATAGCCAAGCTGGTGCTCCACCATCAGGATGATCGAATTGTGCCCGAGATTGGTGTTCGGCCCATAAAGCAGGAAGAAGTTCGGGAAGCCCGGCACCGCGACGCCCTTATAGGCCTCAGCGCCCGCCTTCCACGTCTCGTTCAGGGATACCTCTTCCCGCCCATAGACATGCATCGGGGTCAGGAATTCGGTCGACTGAAAGCCGGTCGAGTAGATGATGACATCGCAATGGCGCTCCACGCCATCTTCGCCGATCACGCCTTTGGGTGTGATCTCCCGCACGCCCTGACGCAGCAGCTCGACATTCGGCTGAACCAAGGCCGGGTAATAGTCGTCAGAGATCAGGATCCGTTTGCAGCCTGGCTCGAAGTCCGGCGTCAGCAGCGCCCGTTTCGCCGGGTCACTAACCTGGTCGTCGAGGTGCTTCAGACACATTTTCTTCAGCGCTTTCGACATGCCGTTCTCCCCCTGAAGGAAGGCCGAGAAGCCGAAATCGGCGAAGGCGCGGATGCGCCAGCGATACCAGTTGATGCGCCAGGGCTGTTTGGCGAAGGCCTGCTTGTCGGCTGCATTATACTTGCGGTTCCCGCGCGGGCGGCACCAGGCGGGCGAGCGCTGGAAGTTGATCAGCTTGCCGACGCGCTTCTGGATTTCCGGCAGGAACTGCACCGCGCTCGGCCCGTTGCCGATGACGCAGACTGTCTTGCCGGTGAGGTCGACCGAATGGTCCCAGCGCGCAGAATGGAAGGACGGACCTTCGAACCGGTCTTTGCCCTTGAAGTCCGGGATGGAGGGAATGTTGAGCTGGCCGAGCCCGGAGACAAGCACATCCGCTGTGTGCGTGGCGCCATCCGCCTTGGTCAGCGCCCAGGTGTTCGTCGCCTCATCATAGCG
This sequence comes from Hyphomonadaceae bacterium BRH_c29, assembly GCA_000961695.1. Lineage (GTDB taxonomy): Bacteria > Pseudomonadota > Alphaproteobacteria > Caulobacterales > Hyphomonadaceae > Hyphomonas. Next base: position 38,412 of record LADW01000091.1, on the reverse strand, counting down.
GCAATCGGTGATCTCGGAATGGAAGTGGCAGTGCTGGCGCACGCCGAACTTGTCGGCGAAGTCCTCAAAGTACTGGAGGATCTGCGGCTGGAGTGACCATTTATAATCCCAGTCCGGATTGGGATCGAAGGAATAGGAATAGAGATGACTCGGCACATCACAGCCGCACCCCGGATAGGTGTTGTCCCGCCAGGTGCCGCCGACGCCTTCGGACTTCTCGAACAGATCGATGTTCGAATAACCCGCCTCTTTCAGCTTTGCGACCGTTGCCAGCCCGCTCATGCCAGCGCCAAGCACGGCGATGCGCAGCTTGTGCCCGTCAAATGACGCTTCCATTCCCTTTTCCTCCGCCTGATGGTCTTTTCAGGCGATAGTGTCACGGGGCAGGCGCCGGTCAACACATCCCGCGAGGGGAACGGTGACGCTTAATTGTCGGGTATAACGCGGTAGAGGCGTCCGGAGGAGACACCCGGCGACATAGGCGCAACGGGCTGCAACCATTCGGGCACATCTCCTGCGCTCAGCCGGGCGAGGAACCCGTCCGGACGAAGCCGAGCAAATGTCGTGTTCTCTGCCGCGCCCGGACACATCAACACATAGTCGACTTGGTTCTCTGCGAGCAGCGCAGGCACCTCATCCGGCGGCAGGCCAAAGGCTTTCAGGCTGGCTGCGATGCCGGCTGTATCGCGGTGGTAATTGGCACTCATCACCGAGTGCGCGGTCCGGTTCAGCAATAGTGCGCCGACATTCGCATCCGACAGGATCATGCCCGGCGGTACGGAGCTCAGAGCCGTGAGCGTGTCTTCCGAGAGGCAGGCCACCTCCTCTGCTTTCGCCTCCGGCGCCGGGGCCAGAATAGCGGGCGGCAGAGCCCAGAGTGCGGGGTTCGCAAGAACCAATGGCGCCAGATAGGCGACGCGGTTGCCGCCTTCTTTCCGGCCGGCGTCGTAAACCTGCATCACCCACATTGCACATGGCACAATCGCGAGCAGGCTGGCGAAAACATAGAACCTGACCTGATACAGCATCAGAATGATGCCGAGCGAGAGCAGCAACGCAAACAGGAGATGCGTACGCGTATCCCCGCCGCGCAAAACTCCCCTCACCGACGCGGCAAGGCCAACAAGGCTCGTACCCATGGCATAGGCGATGAAGGTCCAGTTCCCGCCGCCCTGCGCGAACATGGGGCGGGCTTCAGTAATTGAGTTGAACCAGATCTCGCGAACGTCCGGCGCCAGCACGTCCAACGGGTTTGCGAGGCATTGCGGTCCCTGGAAAGCAAACACCACACCGCACGCGGCACCGACCGCAACAAGACCAACCAGCCGTATGCGCAAGCTGTAGCCGGACAGGAACATCGCGCTCAAGGCCAGACCGCCGCCGCCAACCGCAAGGGCCAGAAAACTGATGATCGACAGGCTGTCACAATAGACCCGCCCCCAATGGGACGGCGGCACGGTGCCGAAGAAGCAGACTGCAATTGCGACTGCCAGCATCGCGCCGAATGCGACCGTTCCCCGCCGCACGGTTTCGCCCCGGATTGCCCAGTCCAGCGCGTGGAAGCCACAAAGTACCGCTACAAAAGGATAAAGCTCAATGCCCACGGCCACAGACAATGCCAGCATGACAGCGCTGAGCGCCATGCTGCGCGGCGCGACAAGTCGATCCAGCGACGCCCCGACGGCAACAGCGAGGAACCCTAGCTGAAGGTTGTGATGGTCAATCGCCCCGGACAGGAAACGGAAATGCGCGAACAGGACGGGCAGCGCGACAATGAACGTGAAGACGAGTAACTTCCCATCACCGAGGTGCCGGGCCGCCAGCGCGAGCCCCGCAAGAACGATCAGCAGGCTGAGCGGCGGCCAGGCGGTAATCGCCCAGGCAAGCGCCGTCTCGCTCGGCAGGAACAGGTCGAACAGTGCAGTCAGGGTCAGGATTGGTACATCGGGAATGCGAGACCAGTGCATAAGTGTGCCGCCCTGCGGGCCAAGGCGATACTGGAACAAATCGAACCAGCCCTGCCCCGCCAACAAGTCCTTGATCTGCACGAGGCGCATGACATCGTCGCCGTCCGGTCCTGGCTGACCAAGGCGTCCTTTGATCAGGCTGACCACCACAACGCTGAGGAAGATCGTCGCGGCCATAGCCCATGCCCAGAGCTGTGCCGTGCCGGAAATGCTGCGTGTTGACGTCATATCCGGTCCTGTCCCGTGCCCGTATCAGACGGTAACCATAGGCGGGCTAGGTATAGGAAAGGCTAAAACGCGCCATCCCGTGACAGGTTGAAGGAATTCCGGGCACTGGCCTGTGGATATCTGGTTACGGCCGGAACTCCGTGCAGAATGATAGCGAGACAGATACCGGGTCGCCCCATCTGCCTGCCGGGCAGAAACTAAAGCCGCGACAGCAGGTTCGCTGGTAAAGAACAGGTAAATCCGGGACCTGAAATCTCTATTCCATGTGAACTATAACTTATCTCAGTTGTGATTAGGTGGCCCCATGACCAGTGCGGCGACCCGTTTCACGTTTCTTGACCTGATCCTCTTCGGTTCCCCGAAGATCGATGAGAGCGTGCGCGGGCCGATGAACCTGCACATGCTGAGCCGGTTCCAGAAATACAAGATCCCGATCAGCGTCATAACGCTGATCAATGCCACCATCCTTCTGGGCATGTTCTCGGCCAGCCGCGAAAGCGGATTTTGCTGGACCGTGTTTGCTTGGTGGCTTCCGATCGCTTTCTATTCCGGCTTTATGTTCTTCAGCGGCCTGAGACCACTTGACCTCGACAGTGGTCGCGTCCCGTCTGGCCGATTTGTAAAGAAGGCTGAAATCGGCTCCTTCGTGCTCGGCCTGTGGTGGACGGGCCTGATGCTGGTGCCTCTGGAAAAGACCGAAGCCCAGCAGCTGACCATGATCGGCGTATCGATGGGCATGTGCTGCGGCGTGGTAGGCTTCACTGCGCCAATGGTGGGTGTCGCGGCGCGCTACATGACGGCGGCCACTGTCGTCCAGCTGCTTGGTCTGCTGCAGTATCATACTGCAACGGCAATGACGGCTACCCTGTTCGGCCTGGCCTTGTCGATCGCCTTGCTTGTCAGTTCACGGAACTTCTTCCAGTCGACGCTGGAACTGGTTGTGTCGCGCACCGAAACCGAACGCGCGCACGATCTGCTCAAGCAGTCGCTCGAAACCTCGCGGCACGGCTTTGCCATCTTCACCGAAACCGGCGAGCGCCTGGTGGCCAATACCTATCACCAGAATTACTTCCCGGATTTCGTGCCGAGCGCAGCCGATCTCGGCACCAAGGAAATCTCGGTCAAAGGCAGCGACTGGTTCATCCGTTCGGTGACCCAGTCGGCCAACCGGAACTTCATCGTCACACACACGAACATCAACCTGCAGAAAGAGACGCAGCGCTCGCTTCTGGCTGCGCAGGAAACGATCAATGACGCCCTGGGTGCCCGGTCGCGCTTCATCTCGCGCGCTTCGACCGACCTTGCCGGCCCGCTGAAATATATCATGACGCTGGCCTCAGCCATGTCGTCCGGCTCGCGCATCGAATTCTCACGTGAAGAGATCCGCAGCCATTGCGACAGCATCGACAAGGTCGCCCGCGACCTGCTCGACCTGGTGCGCGATATTGAGGACTATGCAGAAGGCGAGACTGGCGGCACCTTCTCCAATGAAGCGCCGGAAGACCTGCGCGAGCTGCTCTCGCCCGACCAGCTCTGGGCGGCTGCGACCTGGGAGAAAGCAACGTTCGACCGTATCAAGGTGTCGATCCCGCAGGATCTTGGCGTCGTGATGATCGATGGACCGCGTTTTACGTCCACTGTGGTCAAGCTGCTCAAGCGCGCCTCCATGGTCTCCATTGACCCCGTCGTGCTGACCTGTACGCCAGACGATGAGAACCGCATTCATGTCACGATTGTCGACCGCGGCCGTCCGCTGAGCCCGGCAGAGGTTTCCGACTTCTTCGAGCCCTATGGCGACGAAACCCGCCCCGGCACCAATCAATATGTGACCCGCGGCCTGGAGCTGGCGCTGATCAAGAAATACCTCAACAGCCAAGGCGCCCAGATTGCCGTGAGGCCGCTGAACAAGATCGGCAACGCGATCACGATCACGCTGCCGTCGTCGGCAACCGTGGGCAACCTGACCGACCGCAGCAGCCTCCCCGCATTAGGCGACGGGAATCCTGCCGCTCGCCGCACTGTAAACGGTTGAACGACCTTCCCTACCAAAACGCGCAAACTCTGACACACAAGCGACAGCATTCGCCTTGCATCGGCGACGCAATGGGCTAGTCCTATCTGCCAGTGCTGTTGTGAGTATTTCAGATGAAGCCGGGCGGTAAGCGCATCGCCATTCTCGGCGCAGGCCCTGCTGGCCTGACGTTCGCGCGCCTGCTGATAGAGCAGAGCGGACATTCTGTTACGCTGTTTGAAAAATCCCACCGCGTCGGCGGCAAATCCCTGAGCGTGTTGCAAGGCGAAGACCTCATCGAGTTCGGCACCTGCTACACGATCATGTCGCACCGTCGCGTCATGGAGTGGATGCGCGCCGACGGCATCACCATCCAGAAAATCGTGCCGCACAAGATCGACGGCGTGCCTGCCCGCGACTTCTTCAATTCCGGGCCGGGCGCCCCACTGGCTGTGCAGGGCATCCGCTACGTGCAGGCGCGGCGCAAGCTGCTGAAAGCGCTGGAGTCCGACGCGCCGCCACAAGCGGCCCTTGATGAGGCCGCAACACCGGCCATCGAATGGCTCCGCGCACGCAAGCTCGGCAAGATCGAGAAGATGATGATGCGTACGGTCACCGGCATGGGATATGGCGACCTCAAGACCGTGCCGATCCTGCACGCCATGCGCTGGGTGGATATGGACCTGATCCTCTCCGGCACGCTCAACAAGATCTATATGCCCGTCGAAGGCTGGAGCGAGTTCTGGGAACGCCTCGCCGCGAAACTGGATGTGCACCTTGAAGCGCAGGTCCGCCAGATTGATCGCACCGTCAACGGCCACAGGATCGTGCTGGCGGACGGCACGGAAGAACATTTCGACGCACTCGTCTGCGCCATGCCAGTCGACCGGTTCTCGGCCCTGCTGGAGCCGACCGAATCAGAACGTGTCGTCGGCGACTCGATCCAGTGGGGCGGCTATGCCACGACCCTAATCTCTTCGGAGGACTGGTTCCAGGAGCAGATCGAATACTATAGCGAAACCTGCCTGCCCGGCGTTGAGCCCGGTTTACTCATGTCTGCCCGGCGGGAGGGCTATGATGCGGGTCTCGGCGGTCATCTCTACATCGCCAACCAGCTGCCCGGCACGTATTCGGGGTCGGAACTGATCGAAATCCTGCGCGAAGAAGTCACCAAGCGTGGCGCCACGATCAATGCCGTAATCCAGCAAGAAATCTGGGAGTATTTCGCGGAATATAAGCCGGAGGCGATCAAGGCCGGTCTCATCGCCCGCATGCGTCAGATGCAGGGTGAACGCGGCACCTGGTACACCGGCGCGAGCTTCTCGCATGAATCGGTCGCGAATATCTGCATCCACAATGAGGCTCTTGTGCCGAAGATGCTGAAGGCGCTGGGCTGAGGCTGCTTGCCCTTCAACCTATTCCGTTATGTCCGCCGGGTAGAGGTTGATCGACACCGACAGGTAGCCGTCTTTCGGATTGAGCTGAATCTCGCCTTTGCGGTGCCCCTTCCCACCGAATATCACGCTGCGGATCTTGCCATGAGAGTTGTCGTACAGCGCGAACCCATCGGCTTTGTACGTCGCTTTCAGCGCCGCGAAGCTGGCATCCACATCCGCCGGCAGCGGCGCCTTGCCGTGGAAGCCGGTGATCTTTTCAGAAGCGCTGCAGGTCTGGATATTCAAGCCTTCCGGGACCGGGACCCCGGCGGGAACCGGTATGGCACACGCGGCAGGCTCGGCGCTCGCCTGGTTGCCAACGGCCATCATCAGGCAAAGCCCCAAGCCAAGGGCGTGCACACAGGTTCCGGGAATTGAGCTAAAACGCATCTGAGTCTCCGTTGTAATATGCCTTCACGCTCTTCAACGCACATCCCGCCCGGACTCCGCCAGATTTGATGGCGGACAGCATAGTCCCTTTGCGTGGAGCATTGCACAGAAGACTCTGAAACCGAGAGGATAGGACTCGTATGAAAATTCGGCACAATGCAGATACGCTGGTTCTCTTCGAACCGAGTTGGGTCAGCGCCGCCTTGATGTCACTTGCCGGCATCGGGCTCATCGCGCTGGCGGTTCTCAACATCACGTCTGATGTCGAGCATGCCCGCACGCTCCTGTTTGTCCTTGGGATCGGAATTCTTTTGGTTGGCCTTTTCGGATCCCAGCATTTACGTGTGGTTTTCGACCGGATCGTCGGTACGGTGACGCTGACCACGTACCCTGTGATCCCGATCGAATGGGGCTTCATGCGTACACGCAATCTGATCCGCGACCTGGACAAGTTCCGCTATGCCTATGTCGAGCTCGCCCCGAAATCTGGCACTGCCGAGATGAATTCGAAGAAGCACTACAATCTGGCCCTCGCCAGCGGCGCCCTCCCCGAGGAAATGCTGATCGCAAAGCGCGTTCCACTCCTCGTGGCGACGGACGAAAGTGTCCGCTGGGTTATCAGCACGCACGCCAAGCTGAGCTTGCGGCATGCTCAGATGCTCGCCAGCGAGATCAATGCCTGGATGGGAGTCGCGGCGCCGCCGCGCCCCGGAGGATAAGAAGACTTTCCAAGCACCATGATTTTAAGCGCTGCCTATGCTTAACTTTTAGCTTGCCACTATAGAATACCCGGCAAGTTGAGTTTATGCTCGACAGCGCATTCAAGCGCCGACTCATATCCTGCATCTGCGTGGCGCATGACGCCTGACGCCGGATCATTCCAGAGTACCCGTGCGATGCGTTTATCGGCCTCTTCTGTTCCGTCACAGCAAATCACCATGCCCGAGTGCTGGGAGAAGCCCATACCGACACCGCCACCATGATGGAACGACACCCAGGTTGCGCCCGATGCCGTATTCAACAAGGCATTCAACAGTGGCCAGTCCGAAACGGCATCCGAACCATCTCTCATGGCTTCCGTCTCGCGATTGGGTGAGGCGACAGATCCTGAATCCAGATGATCTCTGCCAATCACAATCGGCGCAGACAGCTCCCCGTTTCGCACCATCTCGTTGAAAGCCAAACCCAACTTGTCTCGCACCCCAAGGCCGACCCAGCAGATGCGTGCGGGCAGCCCTTGGAACGGAATCCGTTCACGCGCCATATCGAGCCAGTTGTGCAGATGCGGATCATCCACCAGTTCGCGCACCTTTGCATCCGTCTTGTAGATGTCCTCAGGGTCTCCCGACAGGGCGCACCAGCGAAACGGCCCGACACCCCGACAAAACAGCGGTCGGATATAGGCCGGGACGAACCCAGGAAAGTCGAATGCATTCTCAAGGCCTTCGTCTTTCGCCACCTGCCGGATATTGTTGCCGTAATCGAGTGTTGGCACGCCGGCATTCCAGAAATCGACCATTGCCTTGACCTGGATCTTCATGCTGGCCCGGGCAGCCTGTTCGACGCGCTTTGGCTCCACCACTTGTGCTTCGCGCCACTCTGCGATGGTCCAGCCTTGTGGCAGGTATCCGTGCAGCGGATCATGCGCGCTTGTCTGGTCCGTCACGATGTCCGGCCGCACACCGCGGGCGAAAATCTCGGGGAATATATCCGCCGCATTGCCGATCAGCGCTACAGATTTCGCTTCGCCCGCTGCTGTCCAGCCGGCGATCATCTCCAGTGCTTCATCGAGGCTCGATGTCTTCGCATCGACATACCGTGTACGAAGACGGAAATCGACCCGCGTCTCGTCGCACTCAACCGCAAGACAGCACGCTCCCGCCATGACGGCAGCCAGCGGCTGAGCGCCGCCCATACCACCCAATCCACCCGTCAATATCCACCGCCCCCTGAGGTCTCCGCCATAATGCTGGCGGCCAGCCTCAACGAAGGTTTCATATGTCCCCTGCACGATGCCCTGAGACCCGATATAGATCCAGGACCCGGCGGTCATCTGACCGTACATCGCGAGCCCTTTCTTATCGAGCTCATTGAAATGGTCCCAATTGGCCCAATGCGGCACCAGATTCGAGTTGGCAATCAGGACGCGCGGCGCATCGGCATGCGTGCGGAATACGCCAACCGGCTTTCCGGATTGGACGAGAAGCGTCTCGTCTGCTTCCAGCTCTTTCAAGCTGGCAACAATCTTGTCGAAGTCAGCCCATGTGCGTGCTGCACGTCCAATTCCGCCATAGACGACCAGCTCATGCGGATTTTCAGCAACATCCGGATGCAGATTGTTCATCAACATTCGCATCGGCGCCTCGGTCAGCCAGCTCTTTGCCGTGATCTCGGTTCCAGTCGCCGGGTAGATATCCCGCATGTTATGGCGTGGGTCGGTCATGATGTGCCTTTTAGTTGATATGCTGAGCGCTCAAGCGCCTCAAGAACCGCCGCGAGATGTCCGCGGATGAGCCGTGCTTTGCCGTCGTCATAGTCGAAGGGAAGCGTTTCTGTTGCGAGGTAGGTCGACTGAACAAGCTCCATCTGCACTGCATGTACACCGTCTTCCGGTCGACCGTAAAAGCGTGTCGTCCAGCCCCCCCGAAAGCGGCCATTCACAACCATGGTGTGGCCTCGAACCCTGCGACACGTTTCGGATACTGCGCGCTCCAGTGCTGGATCGCATGTCGCGCCGTTGTTCGTCCCGATATTGAAATCCGGTAGGGTCCCTTCAAACAGGTAAGGTGCGTGCGACCGGATCGAGTGGCAATCGTACAGGACGACAACACCATGGATCGCTTTCACGCGCGCCAGTTCCGCACTCAAGGCGGCATGGTACGGCAAATGCCAGGCTGCGCGCCGCACCTCTATCTCTTCTTCGTCGGGCGGAGTGCGCCACAAAGGCTGCCCGTCGAAATCGGTGATCGGCACGAGCCCGGTCGTGTTTTGCCCGGGATAGAGGCTCGCCCCCGAAGGGTCCCTGTTTGCGTCGATGACATAGCGATGAAAATTCGCCTTCACCATCGTGGCTCCTGCAAGGAGGCCTTCGTAAAGACGGTCGACATGCCAATCCGCATCAGAAAGGCTTTGCCCCAGTGGGGTAAGTCGGCTGAAAATATCGGCTGGCACGAAAGTGCCGCTGTGCGGGACACCGAGCACGACGGGGCTATCGCCACGCTGGACACTCACGGGGGTCATGCCGTGACCCCATCAATGGATGCCGGCAGCCCCGCTGCAGCAGAGAAATCTCCGTTGGCGACCATCATAGCGACCTGCTCCAGATCGGGCGCCATGTATCGATCGGTCATGAGGCGACTTACCTTTTCACGAAGCATCGAAAGCACACGTTTCAACGCCGGACTAGTTTCCAGCGGCGCGCGAAATTCGACGCCCTGTGCACCACAGAGCAACTCCACCGCGATGATCATCTCAAGGTTCTGGTTCATGCGGTGAAGCCTGCGCGCACCATGCGCGGCCATCGATACATGATCTTCCTGATTGGCAGACGTTGGCGTGGAATCAGTTGAGCACGGATTGGCCAGGTGCTTGTTCTCACTCATCAAGGCTGCCGATGTCACTTCCGCGATCATCATCCCCGAGTTCAATCCTGGTTCCGGTGTCAGGAATGGCGGCAGATCAAAGGACAGCGTCGGGTCGACCATCAATGCGACGCGGCGCTGCGAGATTGCGCCGATCTCGGCAATCGCAAGCGCGATCTGATCGGCGGCGAATGCGACGGGCTCCGCATGAAAGTTCCCACCCGAAACAATCTGCCCCGTTTCGACAAGAACGAGCGGATTGTCAGACACCGCATTTGCTTCGATCTCAAGTGTCTGCCCGGCAAAATCCAGAAGGTCGAGCGCCGCACCCGTCACCTGTGGCTGGCAGCGGATACAGTAAGGATCCTGCACGCGTGAATCGTCGCTACGATGGCTTTCCCGTATCTGGGAACCCTCAAGGAGTTCGCGCATCCCGCGCGCTATGCGAATTTGTCCCTTGTGTCCGCGCAACGCATGTATTTCCGGCAGCAATGGCGCGGTCGATGCCATGACTGCATCCGTGGAAAGCGCTGCGGAAACCACGCACTGTAACGCGGTACGCTTAGCGGCGAACAGCCCCGCCAGAGCGCAGGCAGTCGAAAACTGAGTGCCATTGATAAGTCCGAGCCCCTCTTTGGGACCGAGCGTGACGGGCTTGAGCCCCGCCTTTGCAAGTGCCCGCATGGCAGGCATTCGCTCATCGCCGAGCCGGGCTTCACCTTCGCCAATCATGACGGCAGCCATGTGCGCCAATGGCGCAAGATCGCCCGACGCGCCGACAGACCCCTGCCCGGGGATGACCGGCGTCACGCCCTTGTCGAGCAAGGCTTCCATCATGGCGATGGTCCGCCAGGACACGCCTGACGCTCCACGCCCGAGCGACAGGAGCTTCAGCGCCATCATCAATCGTGTCGTTGCCACGTCGAGCGCTTCGCCGACTCCGCAGCAATGCGACAACACAAGGTTGCGTTGCAAAGTCTCGGTGTCTTCCGGCCTGATCTTGATACTGGCCAGCTTTCCGAACCCGGTATTTACGCCGTACACGGCCACTTCACCCGAAGCCGCCTCGGCGACTATGGCCGCTGCCTTTTCTATTGCGGGACGCGCCGTCTCCGACAGTCTCACCGGAGCGCCTGCGCGCCAAACAGTCTCAAGTTGGGCCAGTGTCGCGGAGCCCGGCACGAGAGTCATCATCACATCGCTCCCGCGAAAATACGCTTGTGCAAAGGGTTGAAGCCAATCCTGTAAGCCAGCTCTGCCGGATGCTCGACGTCCCAGATTGCAAGGTCGGCCCGCGCACCTGCGCAGAGCTTTCCACAGTCATTCAATCCCAGCGCCTGCGCACCATGCAGGGTTACGCCAGACAATGCCTCCTCGGGCGTCATTCTGAACAAGGTGCACGCCATGTTCATGACCAATAGAGGTGAGGTCAGGGGGGACGTTCCCGGATTACAGTCGGTGGCCAGCGCCATCGCCACGCCATGGCTTCGCAGCGCCTCGAGCGGCGGAAGCTTCGTTTCCCGCAGAAAATAGAACGCGCCAGGAAGCAAAACGGCCGCCATGCCGGCACGAGCCATGGCTGCGACATCCTCTTCGGTCGCATATTCCAAATGATCACTCGACATGGCGCTGAACTCGGCCGCGAGCTGTGCGCCTCCGAGATTTGACAATTGTTCGGCATGCAGCTTCACTGGCAACCCCAGAGATTTCGCCGCCTCGAAAACCCTCCGGATTTGCTCACGGCTGAACGCAATCCCTTCGCAAAACCCGTCAACAGCGTCGACCAACCCCGCTTCATCGGCAGCAGCCAGCGCAGGCAAGCAAACTTCATCCAGATAAGCATCCGCCCGGCCGGAATATTCAGCCGGGACGGAATGCGCCCCGAGAAAGCTGGTTTTTACCCGGACAGGTCTCTCACGCGCGATCTTTCGGGCCACACGCAACATCTTGAGTTCCGACTTAATATTAAGTCCGTATCCTGATTTTATTTCAAGCGTCGTGACGCCTTCCGAAATCAGTGCATCAACGCGAGTCAGGGCGCTGCAAAGCAGGTCTTCCTCGCTTGCGTCTCGCGTCGCCGTGACAGTTGAATTGATGCCCCCACCTGCTCGCGCCACTTCTTCGTATGAAGCTCCGCCGAGGCGCATCTCAAATTCTTTGGAACGATTGCCCGCGTGAACGATGTGCGTATGGCAGTCAACGAGTCCAGGCGTAACCAGCCGTCCGCCAAGATCCAGGCGCTCTCCCGCCCCAGTTTCCTGCGGCGCATCCTGCATCGGTCCGACCCAGCGAATGCACTCACTCTCAATCCAGATCGCGCCATCCGTTACAAGGCCATATGCCCCGTCGGCATCGAATGTCGCCAGATTTGCGTGAGTCAGGAGCATCATTCCCTCATTGCCAATTCCGGAAAGATTTTTTATATGTCTGCACATATTATTGAGTCAAGGATGGTCGTTAATGACAGTCATCTCGGCGCGAACTGCACTTCTTGAGGGCGGCTGGGCCAAGGATGTCCGCGTTGAATTTGACGAGTCGGGCACAATCATTTCAGTCCGTACCGGACAACAATCCGAAGGTCACCGGACAGGCATCCTGTTGCCGGCACCCGCCAACGCCCACTCGCACGCCTTCCAGCGAGCGATGGCAGGCCTGACAGAACGCAGAGGCCCGGATCCCAGCGATTCATTCTGGACATGGCGCCGGCTGATGTTCCGGTTTCTTGACCGGCTGACCCCGGATCATGTCGAAGGCATCGCCGCCTTCGTGCAGATGGAGATGCTTGAGGCGGGATATTCAGCAAACGTCGAGTTTCACTATCTGCATCACCAGCCCGGCGGCGCCACGTATGACAAACTGTCCGAAATGTCGGATCGGATCGTCGCAGCCGCAGCACAAACAGGCATCGGCCTGACGCTTCTGCCGGTTCACTACGAATTCGGCGGCTGCGACGGTCGGCCACTCGGGCCGGGCCAGATTCGCTTCGGAAATGACTTCGAATGCTTCGCGAAGCTGCACCGCCAGGCCCAACATACGATGAGATACTTGCCCAGCGACTGCCGTCTTGGCGTTGCGCCTCACAGCCTTCGCGCCGTTGCGGCTCGGGACCTGCAAGCTGCAAGCGAGCTTGCAGGCGACGGTCCAATTCACATGCACCTCTCTGAACAGCAAGCAGAAGTGGACGAGGTCATGGCCGTCCATGGCGCGCGCCCTGTCAGTTTTTTCCTGGACCAATGCGACGCGGGGCCCAAGTGGTGTCTGATTCATTGCATCCAGATGGACGCCGATGAGGCGGCCCGGCTCGCCCACACCGGTGCCGTGGCAGGCATATGTCCGGTAACGGAAGCCAGCCTTGGGGATGGCGTTTTCAACGCGACCGCCTGGCTTGGTGCGGGCGGTGCGCTTGCGATCGGCTCGGATTCCAACATCCGCATTTCACTCACCGAGGAGTTACGAGCGCTCGAATACTCCCAACGTCTGCGTGACCGGTCACGCGCCGCACTCGCCATGCCTGATGTCTCCACAGGGCGGCGCCTATTTGATGCTATCAATCGTGGCGGCGCGCTTGCGTCGGGACGCGATAACGCAAGCATTTCAGAGGGGCGGCTGGCTGATCTTGTCGCCATTGACGATGGCCATATCGATCTCGCCGGGCGCACCGGCGACACCCTTCTCGACAGCTACATCTTTGCGGGGGATGACAGCCTCGTCACCGACGTCTGGTCAGCGGGACGTCACATGGTGCGCGAAGGCCAGCACATTGCACGCGAGGCCATCGTCGGCCGTTACCGAGCGATCATGCAAGAACTCGGAGACGCACTGTGACTCAGCCTGTCTTCAACAATTGGCAAGCGGTGCAGGAAGAAGTGGTCCGCCGCATTCATGGAAGGGTCTGGAATCAGGGCGACCTGATCCCCAATGAGGCAGACCTCGCGAAGGAGTTCGGCTGTGCACGCGCGACGGTGAACCGCGCACTCCAAAGCCTGGCCGATTCCGGGCTTCTGGACCGCAAGCGGAAGGCCGGCACACGGGTCGCCATGTTTCCAGTCCGTAAGGCGACATTGGAAATCCCCGTTATCCGCAAGGAAATTACCGACAAGGGCCACACTTACGGCTACGCTCAGATTTCCCGGAAGCGTGCTGCGGCCCCGCCCCCTATTGCCGTGAAAATGGCGTTGCAACGCGGCACAAAGATGCTCCACCTTGTTTGCATCCATACCGCCGACTTAAAACCCTATGTCGTGGAGGAACGCTGGATCAATCCGGACGCCGTTCCCGCCATCGAAAGCGTCGATTTTTCACAATTGAGCCCGAATGAATGGCTTGTGAAAAACATTCCCTACAGCGCGGGGGATATCACCTTTTCGGCAATCAGTGCCGACAAGCATGTTGCAGACTTGCTTCAATGCCGGATTGGTGAAGGACTTTTCGTGATTGATCGAACCACGCGCAGAGACGCTCAGGCCATTACGTCCGTCCGGCTGGTCTTCGCACCCGGATATCAAATGAATACAACACTTTGATAGGAGTTCGTTCCGACAGAGGCGTATGATTGTGCTCAATTGCAATCACGGAAATGCCGTTGGCAGCGGCTGCCTCTATACAGAAGATGGTGGGCGGTAACGGGCTCGAACCGCTGACCCTCTCGGTGTAAACGACGCGTTTTTCGTTATTTTACATGGAAGTAGCAGTAAACCATCTAAGGATTTCCATATAAAAAACAAGGTTGATAAGCGCCAAATGTAAACCGCAAATACCGTGATTTGGCGTCGGGGCCGGGTACTTTGCGTTAGTCTTGCCAAGCTGAATACGAGGGTTCGATTCCCTTTACCCGCTCCATATTTTTCTCTTTTATTTCCAAGGTATATGACCTGACATAGCTCTCGATGTTTCTGCTCGTCCCCTTCCAGCTAGATGCCAGCTAGAAAGTCGCAGGAACATACGGGCATTGTTGGGAATGCAGAGAGGCGCCCCACAGCAAATGGCATCCAGAAGCGCCAAGCCCGGGTAGATCGCTGAGAAGGGCAATCAGGTTGAGATTCGCCCGTCACGCGGCGCGCTTCAAAGCCAAGCACCGCGATGAGTTTCGGGTGACGAGGACCTTCTTCAATCCCGGGGTGTTTGCCCTACTGCGTTGTAGCAGGCTTGGGAACTGAAGCCGCCAATTCCAGGACACGCCCCTGCGAACTGGATTTGGATGTGGGAGATATGGCGTTGCACAAGAATACTTCTGCATCGCGCCGGACCTGGCGGAAATCGCCCGCACTCCGGAATTGTCGATACTGGAGCGCAATGCCGCTCATCAGACCAAAGATCATTGGGACGTCACGTTCGATATCGACACCATCCTGAACCGTATCGTCTCTTCTCGCCTGAGCGAGCAGGAGTGATATCTCTTCGAAAATCTCCGCGCGCGCGGCATCAACTGCCTGCCTCAGCTTTTGCTTGGACGGTACCGGACCGGACAAGACACCGAAATAGGCGGCCATTTCCGGACCTTTGGTCAAAGCGCCGAGGTGAAGACCGCAATAATCAATCAGTTCTTCGATACCGGACTTGCCGCGCTGGGCGTCCTGCTTCACACATTCCCGTCTGTAAGCACGCAGCCGCTCGACTGCAGCAATAAGCAGCCCCTCCTTGGACCCGAAGCGTTGGTAGGTTTGCCCCCGGCTATAGCCAGCAAGCTTCCCGACGTCTTCACACGTCAATGCGGATAGACCGTATCCCGATATGATGCGGCACGCCGCCTTCAGAAGCCTGCGATCAGCCGTTTCACGACGTTCCGCCTGAGATATTCTTGCCACATACATACCGGTTCACCAGTTCAGGAATTCCGCTCGCCACCGCCTTCAAACTCATGTGCCATGCAGGGAGACGACGCATATGGTCCCGGCTCTGCGCGCTTTTCACTCTCGAACTGCGGGAACAGGATGTCATTTTCGACCCTGATATGTTCCTCGATGTCAGAAAGAAATTCGCCAAGACCAGTGTATAGCCGCCTCCAGGTTCCGCATGCATGTTCAGGCAAAGTCAGATTCTTTGTCAGAGAGCGGATTTTCGCGATCGCGCCGAGATGATCGTCATGGTCGGCGCGCATGACGGAGATGGGATGACCCATTTGCGAGCCATGCCCCTGGCGGATCGCCGGAAAGAGGATCAGCTCCTCTTTCTTCATGTGTACTTCCAGCTCGCCAATTATGTCCGCCAGAAGGTCCGCAAGCCCCGCCGGCACATCCGGACTCTCCGCGTGCACGGCTTCCACCTTCGCCGACAGGCTCCTCAGCTCCGGCAATTGCTCCCGGTGACGCGCATGATAGCGGTTTTCAATATACGTCGTCAGCTCGGCGGTCGTTTCAGGCAATGTCATGTTGCATTTCCCCTCTTGGCCTTCTTCGGAATCCCTGCTTGCGCAGAGATGCCGAGATGGATTGACCGGGCGATACGTTCGGCCCGAACGATCAAATAGTTGGCACCGGCCGGCGAGCAAACCTGACGGGCCGCTTCCCGGAACAGGGTCAGCCATCGTTCGAAATGGGATTCGTTCACCGGGAGCCCGACATGCGCCTGCATGGGTGTTCCATGGTACCGCCCGGTCATGAGCGCGACCGATGACCAGAAATCCACCATCCGGTCCAGATGATCCGGCCAGTTCCCGATGCGCGCCTCAAATATCGGCCCCAGGGCAGGATCAGACCGGATGCGCTCATAGAAGGTCCCAACCAACCTGGACAGCATCATTTCATCGAGCCCGGTCCGCTCGGCAAGCACAGCCGTTTCCTCAGGACGCACCGTATATGCGACAGTCTGCGGTGGGTTTGCTCCGGACACGCAACGCTCCTTAAGAACTTCAGTGTAGTTCAGGTTAAGAGGCTTAATTGGTATTGTAAATACCGATTTCATGTGGCAGGGGGAGGCAATGCGTCTCACCTCATTCACTGACTATGGATTGCGCATGCTTATGCGTATGGCCGCGACACCGGATCATCCCGTCTCGACGGCACAATTATCGGAAGACTTCGGGCTCTCCAGAAACCACCTTGCCAAGATCATGCAGAAACTGGTCGATGCCGGCGTGGTCACAACACGGCGTGGCGCCGGCGGTGGCGCGAGACTGGCCAAGGCGCCCCAGGACCTGAAACTCGGCGATCTGGTCGAACTCCTGGAAGATGGCCAGACACTCGTGGAGTGTTTCTCCGTTGGCGGAGGCACCTGCTCCATTGTCCGTCACTGCCGTCTCCGGGCCCGGCTGCAGTCTGCCAGCAACGCCTTTCTTGCCGATCTAAACCGAAGCACGCTGGCAGATATCTCATTGGCGGACATGAGAATGTAAAAAAATCTTGCCAAACCTGGGGGACCAGCCGCGTCCAGTTGAACGTCTCAAGTGGTCAGCTTTGGAAGCTGATAAGATCTTCATGCGTGTTGATGTTCACGAACGGGTCCGGCGCGCTTTCCGCCCACGTCACATCGACAGCATGGCAGGCATCGAGTGCAGCCGTCAGACTTCGCCGCCCGGTTTCCGCATAGCTCTCTACGCAGACAAATGCTTCCGTCGGCCAGACAACACAGGTTGGGTGGCGGCGCCCGTTCGACGTCGCGACGGCCGGCCGGTTACTGTCCATGGATGCGCACAGGAGCTTTGGCAGGACGTCGTCGGGCAAGAAGGGCGTATCGCAAGGCAGGGTGAGAAACCGGTCGAGACCTTTGCTGCGTCCCCAATCGAACGCAGCAAGCAATCCGGCAAGGGGGCCTTCAATACCCTGCCGGTCGAAAATCTGCTCAAAGCCATCCCCTCTCACCTGTCCCTGCTCCCGCACACAGATGACGGCAGGCTGACGCCAGGCGTTCGCCAAGTCAAGAACAGGATCGATCAACCTCCGTCCCCGGAACAGCCGTTCCGGCTTGCCGCCGCCCAGACGCGTTCCCAGCCCGCCTGCAAGGATGACGACACCGACATTATCCATCGGGAAACCACGCTCTCGAAGCGAGACGGTCAACATCCCTCGAACGTTCGACGCTCAGGTCAAGGTCGCGCAACAGACCGTCACGAATGGAATATATCCAGCCATGGATCGCAAGCTTCTGGCCGCGCCGCCAAGCATCCGCGACGAAGGGATTGTGACCGAGATATTCCACTTGCGCCCGCACATTATGCTCGCACGCAACGTTCACGCGGGTGTCGAAATCGGCAATTTCCTTGAGATGATCTTCGTGTCTGTGCGCGAGATCGGCTACGGGCTGCAGCCAGTGATCGATCAGCCCGCGTCTCTGCGTGTCCAGCGCAGCCCGCACGCCGCCACAACCGTAGTGTCCGCAGACAATGATGTGGCGCACCTTCAGCACCTCTATGGAAAACTGCAGCACGGCGAGAAAATTCATGTCACGCGGGGGCGCAAGGTTCGCGATATTACGATGCACGAACAGTTCGCCCGGGTCGAGACCAACAATTTCGTTAGCCGGCACACGGCTGTCGCTGCATCCGATCCAGAGATATTCGGGCGCTTGCTGGGCAGACAGCCGACGGAAGAAATCGGGCTCAGCGCGCACGCGCGCACTCGCCCATTGCATGTTGTTTTCCAGTAACGTCCGGATCATGCGGCATCCGTGAACGGATTGTCGAGCCCACGACGCGCCGCGAGCCGCTGACCCAGGCTGATCAGGTCCGCCTCATTCAGGCGATGCCTTGCAATGGGCAGGACTACCGCGTTTTCGACGGCGATATGGCGCTTCTGCTGCTGGCAGAAGGGTTCGATGATTGAGCGGGCCTCAACAAAGGAGGCAAGCCCCCGCTGCTCAGCCAGCGCCCGCGCGACAAGAGACTTGACCGCCCCCGCATCCATCATGTCATTGGCATGTTCGGCCGAGAGCATTCCAAGCACTTTCTCGATCTGGTCGTCCGGTTCGCAGCGTCGGCGAAGCAGCGGAAACAGGTCGTCTTCCTCATCGATAACGTGCAATGGCAGATCCTGGTCGAGGAAAACGTAGACGTCACGCATTGCCGCTTCGTCGAAGATGACCGATTGCGACAGAGCCATCAACCGGGCGCAGACGTCACGATGACGGTAATGCTCCGCGAAGAACCAGATGAGCGGTTCCCGAAGAAGGTCGTGCGGGATCCGCTCAATCGGCTTGAACTCTCCGGAATTGTCCATGACCTTTTCCTTTCCCTAAGGGGTCGCTTGCGGCCCTTGTCTCATTGCGATCAGCGCATGTGTCTTACGCAGAGGTGGAAGCTGGTGGGTCACAATCAGATCGAGACTGTCCGATAACGGCGTATCGCTGTCACGCAAGCGCGAGATCAGCTGTGTCCAGATCTCATCGCCGGCCTTGGACAGGAACGCCCTTATCATCCGCGAGAGAAGCACGGTCGCAACCTCGCCATCACTGGAGGCAGCATGATCGAGCCGCGCCCGGGCCGTAGGGCTGAGGGCGTCATATGCGCGCCCCACATCCGAAAGCGCTTGGCCGAGCAGTCCGTCGGCTTGTGCGACATTTCCATGTCCGTCTGCGAGTTCACCCGATTCCGTGAGGCAGAGACCCGGATTTGCGGAAGATTCGGCGAGGAGCCCGTCGACATAGACAGCGGCCGCTCTTGTCCAGGCGCGCGCTTCAATCCGCATCGCGATGTGCGGCCGGACATAGTCGAAAGGCAGGCGCTCGCCGTCACAGCGATGATCGAGCCGCAAGACATGCCAGCCATGCTCGCTGGCGACAGGTTCGGGGCCGATCGTGCCAGCATCCATGACGTTGAGCGCGGACCAGATGGAGGGCAGCACGTCACCAGGACGAAGTTGGCCAAGACTCCCCCCTTCCGCCGCAGACGGACATGCCGACTTGCTTGCCGCCAACCTTGCAAACCCGGACGGATCTGCCCGAAGGTCCGAAATCAGGGCTTGCGCTTGTTGGCGCGCAATATGCGATGCCGAAGCGCTGGCATCCGAAGGCGAGATCAGGATGTGGGAGGCCTCAAGAAGCGGCGGTGACCGGAAGCCCTCCGGATTGCTCATGTACACTGCGCGGATAGCTTCTTCCGAGGCAGGCTCAGCCTCGACCTCCTCGCTCAGGACAGCCCTGATCAATGCTTCGTCAGGCGTTTCTTCCTGTCCATCCGCATTTTTTTCGGGCACGGCGACAAGGCCAAGCTCCTGACCGCGTGCAAGCAGCACGGCCCTGGCGGCAAGCGCCCGGCCTGCCAGAACACGTGCCTGCGCCAGGGTCGGCGCCTGATGGTTCTGTAGCTCGGACGCCAAAAGGCTTTCGGGGATTTCAACACCGTGGAAGACGGCACTCGCCAGTGTCATGACGCCCTCCTCGCGGCAACTTCCGCAGCCTGTGTCTTGTCCGCCTTGATGTCGCGGCGCGTACGCACCAGCTGCCAGCCACGGCGCCCCAGATACCAGACCGGAGCAGACAGCATGTGGACAAGCCTGGTGAACGGGAAGACCAGGAAGATGGTCAGTCCGAGGAACAGGTGTGTCTTGAATATCCAATGCACGTCCGCGACATGGTTCGCCGCGCCGGGCTGGAAGGTAAAGATGCTCTGCGCCCAAGACATGAATTTCACCATCTCCGAACCATCCAGATGCTGGGACGACAGCGGGATGGTCGACAGGCCAAGCGCGAGCTGCGCAGTCAGAAGCGCAAGGATCCCCGTATCGCCGAAGCTGGACGTCGCGCGGATGCGCGGGTCGAACAGGCGCCGATGCAGCAGGATGAGAGCGCCAAGAATCGCGAACACCCCAGCGACCCCGCCGGCGACGATGGCAAGCACCTGCTTGGCGCCGTGGCTAACACCGATCGCGTCGAAGACCTGAATTGGCGTCAGCAAGCCGACGAAATGCCCGCCGAAAATGATCAGAACGCCGACATGGAAAAGTACCGAGCCGAGTACGAGTTGCTTGCGGCGCAACAGCTGGGACGAGCCGGAACGCCAAGTGTAAGGCTCACGATCGAACCGGAGGACCGATCCGACGGCGAGCACCGCGAGTGCGATGTAGGGGTAATAGCCAAACATGGCCTGGTCGAGCCAGCCTGCGGTTGCGAGTGTACTCACGTGTTCCTGAGCCATGACTGGCCTCCTTTCGTTGCTTGGCTAGAAGCGCGTTTCCAGCGCCAGCCAGAATTTCGTCCTGTCTGCAGGGCCGTTGTCGGCACCATTGAAAACAGCGCCTTTGGCTTCCAATGTCAGCCAGTCATTGACCGGAATGCGGAAGATCGCGTCGAGCTCCGATCCATAGGAGAGACTGCCATTGTCGCTGTCGAAATCGTGGTAGAAGACCGCCCAGTTGGCCGGCTTGGCCCCATCGATCAGGTCGACTCCACCGCCCTTCAGTCCAAGGCTGAAATCGCGAACACCTGCCGCGGGCGTGTTGAGGAACACGTCCGCCCACCCCTGAAAGGCGTGCAAAGTGGCCAGCGGTGTTGCAAATCCACGTCCACCGGCGCCTTCGAGGATTTCGACACCGCCGACAAACGTGATATCCTCGCGCGCGAAGCTCGCGCCATAGGACTGATAGCCCAGGTCTTGCGCGGGACCTCTTCCGTCATATTCGCTCTGCTGCGCGAACCGGGCATTCAGACCGAGCGTACCCGCCTCCAATTTCCAGGAATCGGACCAGCCAAGAGCCAGAGTCTGTCCAGAGGCGCCGGCCGATTCATCGAAATTGAGAAACATCCCGGTCGCTACGAAGCTGCCGATTGCAGTCTCGACGCCCGCACGCACCAGATGAGAATCGCTTTCGAACTCCCCCGCAGGACTCTCGTCACCAAAAACGCGGTGCACCTTGTCGATGAACACATAATCCAGGGTGACATTCCGGAAGCCCGTAAAGCCGATCCGGGCAGCATCGAAGGTCTGCTCGTTCTGGCGGAATCCGACATTGCCGACAAACCGGGCATCATCGAAGATGATCCTCTGGCGGCCAATCACGGCATTCGCCCGTTCACCTTTCCAGGTTACCTGCAATCGGTTGAGTTCGAACGCTTCAGGATCCGCAATCACAGCCTTTCCGCGTACTATTTCTACCGTGTCGGAAAAGTCATCTGTAAGGTGACCAACGGCTTCGCCTTCTATCAGCGCGCTCCATCCCTTACCTAGCTTTGCGTCGAGGCCGAACCGGCCCGCAAGCGTCAGTGCCGTGGTGCTGTCGAGGCCGTCCTGATCAACCTGCTCGGCGCGAAGCCGCAGCTCCAGAATCGGCTTGACGGTGCTCTCGGCCTCCTGTGCCTGCACTGGAAGGACCAGCGCAAGCGCTGTAAGACCCGACAAGCAGGCGGGGAATAAGCATTTCATTGCCTGGTTCCCTGCATGGTGTTGAGCATGGCCTGCGCCTTGGGGCAGCCATCTTTTTCCGATCCGGGGCCGAAGGTGACAGCTTCTTCTTCCCAGGCCTTGTCGAGCGCATCGAGGTCGTTGGGATCATCGTCCTTGATCGCCAGCAGGCTCTCAACAGCCGTCCGGTCTGCAAGCCGGTCGGAAATCGCCAGGAGGGCACCGAAAACAGCCCGGTAAAGACTCTGCCGCTTCTTGAGCCGTTCGGCGATCGCTTCCAGGACATGCGCGGCTTCACCGATCAGCGACGCGGCTTCTGCATCGGGAAGGATCGAGAGGAATTCAAGAAATACCGGAAGATAGTCCGGCAGGTCGCTGACCTCCATTTCCAGACCCTGGGCCCGGTAGAGCTCGACCAGCCCGACCATGGCCGGCCCGCGCTCACGGCTCTCGCCATGGACGTGTTCATACAGATGCAACGAAACGCTCCGCGTCCGGTCGAACAGGTCCACATAGGTCGCCTGAACATCATAGAGATCGCCGCCGGCTATGTGATCCGCCAGCTTGCCGAGTGACGCAACGATGCGTTCCGGTACGAGACCTTCTTGCCGTATCACATCAACGCACAGGCGTGCTTCAGCCTGAAGCTGTGCTTCCGGATAAGACAGGAGGCGCGAGAGCGCGCGATAGGTCGTCGCCATGGGTCAGATCTCCAGTGGTGTTTTGGTTTTAGCGCGCGGACGCTTGTCCTTGCCGAACAGTCCGAGTTCAGTACGCCCGCCCGAGCAGTCATTTCCGAAGGTGAAGCCGCATCCGCCGCGAAGCCCGTAGGCATCCTCGCTCGTTTCGCGGTGGGTCGTCGGGATGACGAACCGATCTTCATAGTTCGCAATCGCCATATAGCGGTACATTTCGTCGATCTGTCGCGCTGTCAGACCGACCCGCTCCGCCGTCGGATGATCTATGACGCCTTCGACGGACTTGGCCCGCATGTACTTGCGCATCGCCATCATACGTTCGAGCGCGGCGACGATGGGTTCTTCCTTGCCTGCGGTCAAAAGGTTTGCGAGGTAGCGTACAGGGATCCGCATCGAAGAGACCTCCGGCATCTCGGCATCGGCCTCCAGCGCATCAGCGGCGAGCGCCGACTGGATCGGCGACAGAGGCGGAACATACCAGACCATGGGCAGCGTGCGATATTCCGGGTGGAGGGGAAAGGCGACCTTCCACTCCATCGCCATCTTGTAGACCGGGCTGTGCTGCGCGGCGTGAAGCCAGGCTTCGGGAACGCCATCGGCGCGGGCCTGCGCAATCACTTTGGGGTCATTCGGGTCCAGGAAGACGTCGAGCTGCGCCTGATACAGGTCATGCTCGTCCGGCGTGCTCGCCGCCGCCTCGATCCGGTCGGCGTCGTAAAGCAGCACGCCGAGATAGCGGATGCGCCCGACGCAGGTTTCCGAACACACGGTCGGCTGGCCAACTTCCATGCGCGGATAGCAGAAGGTGCACTTCTCGGACTTGCCGCTCTCCCAGTTGTAATAGACCTTCTTGTAGGGACAGGCCGAAACGCACATGCGCCAGCCGCGGCACTTGTCCTGATCGATCAGGACGATACCGTCCTCCTCGCGCTTGTAGATGGCCCCCGAGGGGCAGGCTGCCACGCAGGTCGGATTGAGGCAATGCTCGCACAGGCGCGGCAGGTACATCATGAAGGTTTCTTCAAAGGCCCCGTAAATCGCCTTCTCGACGCCCTCGAAATTATAGTCCGCGCTGCGGTGCTCAAATTCCCCGCCGAGAATCTCCTCCCAGTTCGGGCCCCATTCGATCTTCTCCATCCGCTCGCCCGTGATCTTCGAACGCGGGCGGGCGGTCGGGAAGGCCTTCATCTCCGGCGCGGTCTGGAGATGGGCATAGTCGAAGTCAAACGGTTCGTAATAGTCGTCGATCTCGGGCAGGTCCGGGTTGGCGAAGATCTTGGCAAGGATCCGCCACTTTGCCCCCATCTTGGGCTCAATCCGGCCGTTCTTCTTGCGCCGCCAGCCGCCGTTCCAGCGCTTCTGGTTTTCCCAGTCTTTCGGGAAGCCGATACCGGGCTTGGTCTCAACATTATTGAACCAGGCGTATTCGACGCCGTCGCGACTGGTCCAGACATTCTTGCAGGTCACCGAACAAGTGTGGCACCCGATACATTTGTCGAGATTCAGGACCATGCCGATCTGTGCACGGATTTTCATTGTGCGCCCTCCAGTTGAGCGGCGGGGGTATCGAGCCAGTCGACTTTGTTCATCTTCCGGAGGATGATGAACTCGTCGCGGTTCGATCCGACAGTGCCATAATAGTTGAAGCCGTAGGCAAGCTGCGCGTAGCCGCCGATCATGTGTGTGGGTTTGAGGATCGCGCGGGTGACGGAGTTGTGGATGCCACCGCGCTTACCGGTGATCTCCGATCCAGGCGTATTCACAATCTTCTCCTGCGCGTGGTACATGAAAATCGTGCCTTCGCGGATCCGCTGTGAGACGACCGCGCGCGCCGTCAACGCACCATTGGCGTTGAAGACCTCGACCCAGTCATTATCGACAATCCCTGCCCGCTTCGCATCGGTCTCCGACACCCACACCACCGGGCCGCCCCGGTTGAGCGTCAGCATCAGGAGGTTGTCGGTATAGGTGGAGTGGATGCCCCATTTCTGGTGCGGCGTGATGAAGTTGAGCGTGATCTCCGGATTGCCGTTCGGCTTGTCACCCTTCACGTGCAGCGTCTTCAGGTCGACCGGCGGCTTGTAGACCACCAGCGTCTCGCCAAATGCCCGCATCCAGTCATGGTCCTGATAGAGCTGCTGACGCCCGGTCAGCGTGCGCCAGGGAATCAGTTCGTGGACGTTTGTGTAGCCGGCATTGTAACTGACATGCTCGCTTTCGATGCCCGACCAGATCGGCGAGGTGATGATCTTGCGCGGCTGGGCGACGATGTCGCGGAAGCGGATTTTCTCGTCTTCCTTCGGACGGGCGAGATGGGTGTGCTCGCGCCCGGTCTGGACTTCCAATGCCTCCCAGGCCTTGACCGCAACCTCGCCATTGGTTTCCGGGGCGAGCATGAGAATGGTCTCGCAGGCATCGATGTCGGTCTCTATCTTCGGACGCCCTTTCGCGACCGTGTCATCAAGCACCGCGCCGTTCAGCGAGGCGAGCTTGTCGACCTCGGCTTGGGTGTTCCAGCCAATGCCCTTGCCGCCATTGCCGAGCTTGTCCATGAGCGGCCCGAGCGAGGTGAACTTGGCGTAGATCTGACTGTAGTCGCGCTCGACGGCGACGACCGTAGGCATGGTCTTCCCCGGGATCGGTTCGCACTCGCCCTTGTACCAGTCCTTCACGCCATGGGTCTGGGCCATCTCTCCTGCGGTGTCATGCTGAATGGGGTACAAAACCACATCCGTTTCGACACCCAGAACTTCCGGTGCCACTTCGGAGAAGGTCTTCGCAATCCCCTTGAAGATTTCCCAGTCGGTGCGGCTTTCCCAGGCCGGGTCTACCGCAGCCCCGAGCGGGTGGATGAAGGGGTGCATATCGGAGGTGTTGAGATCGTTTTTCTCATACCAGGTGGCCGTCGGCAGCACGATGTCGGAATAGACGGCTGTCGTGGACATGCGAAAATCGATGCACACGAGCAGGTCAAGTTTTCCGCGCGGCGCCTCATCATGCCAGGCCACGTCGCGCGGCTTGTCATGGCCCATTTCGCCGAGGTCCTTGCCCTGCACGCCGTGATCGGTGCCGAGGAGGTGTTTGAGGAAATACTCATGCCCCTTGCCGGAAGAGCCGAGCAGGTTGGAGCGCCAGACGAACATGTTGCGCGGCCAGTTGTGCGGATCGTCCGGGTCCATGCAGGACATTTCCAGGTCGCCAGACTTCAGCGCCGCCGCGACATAGTCTTTCGGCTCCTGCCCTGCCGTCTTGGCGCGCGCAGCCACCTCTAGCGGGTTCGTCTTCAGCGCCGGGGCCGATGGCAGCCAGCCCATGCGCTCTGCCTTGGCATTATAGTCGATGAAGCTGCCGGCCCAGTCGCCTGCTTCGGCGGTCGGCGACAGAATCTCGCCAACCGGAACCGTCTCGTAGCGCCATTGGTCTGTGTGCGCGTAGAAGAAGGACGTCGAGTTCTGCTGGCGCGGCGGGCGCACCCAGTCGGTTGCAAAGGCGAGCGGGGCCCAGCCGGTCTGCGGGCGGAGTTTTTCCTGCCCGACATAGTGCGACCAGCCCCCGCCAGACTGTCCGATGCAGCCACACAGGATGAGCATGTTCATCACCGCGCGGTAGTTCATGTCCATGTGATACCAGTGGTTCATCCCGGCGCCGATGATCACCATGGACTTGCCACGGGTTTTCTCGGCATTGGTGGCGAAGCCCCGCGCCGTTGCAATAATGTTCGCACGAGGGACAGAAGTGATCGCCTCGGCCCAGGCGGGCGTATAGGGCTCCATGTCGTCGTAGGAGCTGGCGAGATGTTCCCCGCCATAGCCCTGATCGACGCCATAATTGGCCATCAGCAGGTCATAGACGCAGGCCACCAGCGCCTCGGTGCCGTCTGCCAGTTTCATTTTCTTGACCGGAATGTTCCGGGTCAGGACACTCGGATGGTCTGTGGAGGCAAAGCCGTTCGAGGCAGTGTTGGCGAAATACGGGAAGCGAACCTTGGCCACTTCGTCCTCAGCGCCTTTCAGGCCGAGCCGGAGTTTCGTGTCGGCGCCGCCGCTCTCCTTCTCCTCCAAATTCCACTTGCCCTTGTCGCCCCACCGGAAGCCAATGGAGCCATTCGGCACCACGACCTTGCCGGTCGTCTCGTCGATTCCGACAGTCTTCCAGTCGGGATTGGCATCTTCGCCGAGGGATTTGTCGAAGTCGGAGGCGCGCAGGAGGCGTTCCGGCACGTATCCGTCTTCCTGCGGGACGAGGCGGACCAGCAGCGGCAGGTCGGTGTACTGGCGCACATAGTCGCGGAAGTACGGCACCTCGCGGTCGCGGTGATATTCCGTCAGGATGACATGCCCGAACGCCATGCCGAGAGCGGCATCGGTGCCCTGCTTGGCCGCCAGCCAGAGATCGGAGAATTTCGAGGCTTCCGAATAATCCGGGCAGATCACGACGGATTTGACGCCCTTGTAGCGCGCTTCGGTGTAGAAATGCGCATCCGGCGTGCGGGTCTGGGGCACGTTCGAACCCCAGAGGATCAGGAAGTTGGAGTTGTACCAGTCGGCGCTTTCAGCAACGTCGGTCTGTTCGCCCCAGGTCTGCGGGCTGGCAGGCGGCAGGTCGCAATACCAATCATAAAACGACCCCGTCACACCGCCGATGAGCTGCAGGTAGCGCGCACCGGCGGCGTAGGACACCATCGACATGGCGGGGATCGGCGAAAAGCCGAAGACGCGGTCCGGTCCCCATTGCTTCACCGTGTGGGAATTGGCGGCCGCAATGATTTCGTTCACCTCGTCCCAGCGCGCGCGAACGAAACCGCCCATGCCACGTTTGGAAGTGTAGTTCAGGCGCTTGATTGGATCGTCTTGTATAGACTTCCACGCGGCCACAGGGGGCATCGTCTTGCGCGCCTCCCGCCAGCTTTTCAGAAGTCGTCCACGGATCAGCGGATATTTCACCCGGTTGGCCGAATAGAGATACCAGCTATAGCTCGCACCTCGCGCACAGCCGCGCGGTTCATGGTTCGGAAGGTCGTCGCGCGTACGCGGATAGTCGGTCTGCTGGGTTTCCCAGGTTACGATGCCGCCCTTGACGTAGATCTTCCAGGAGCAGGATCCGGTGCAGTTCACGCCATGCGTCGAGCGTACGATCTTGTCGTGCCGCCAGCGGTTCCGGTAGGCCTCCTCCCAGGTCCGGTCCTCATCATTGAGAACCCCGTGCCCTTCGGAAAAGGTTTCGGTCTGCCGCCTGAAGAAGGTCAGTCTGTCGAGAGTATGGCTCATTGGGAGGGTCCTTTCTTAGGCGGTCGCAGTCGCTGATTCAGTGCGCTTGGCGTTCTCGACATCGAAGAGGAGGCCGCCGGGGCGCGCATAAACGAACCAGGTGATGAGCAAGCAGGAGACGTAGAAGCCGAGAAAGCCGTAGAGGGCGGGCGCGGCGCTGCCGGAGGCGGCCAGCGACATGCCGAAGCTCTTCGGGATGAAGAAGGCGCCATAGGCGGCGATCGCGCTGGTGAAGCCGGTGATCGCTGCGCTTTCCTTTTCGGCCTGGCGCAGACGGTCCGCCCCGCTCATCTGCGGCTCCAGCCGGGCGATCTCCTTGCGCATGATCGCGGGGATCATCTGGAAGGTCGACGCATTGCCAACGCCCGTCGCAAAGAACAGGACGATGAAAGAGACGAAGAAGCCGATGAACGCGCCCGGCGCATC
This sequence comes from Hyphomonadaceae bacterium BRH_c29, assembly GCA_000961695.1. Lineage (GTDB taxonomy): Bacteria > Pseudomonadota > Alphaproteobacteria > Caulobacterales > Hyphomonadaceae > Hyphomonas. The sequence goes on along the minus strand of LADW01000091.1, from coordinate 10,140 downwards.
CTTGATGGCGAGGAAGTAGAGCACTCCGACCGTACCTGCCATCATCAGGAGGAACACACCCAGCGTCACACGCGCACCGCCGAACCGGTCCGAGATCCACCCGGTGAACGAACGAGACAACGCACCGACCAGCGGCCCAAGGAAGGCAATCTGCAGGACGTTCACTTCGGGGAACTGCGTCTTGGTCAGAAGCGGGAAAGCCGCTGAGAATCCGATGAACGAACCGAACGTGCCCGTGTAGAGCCAGCACATGATCCAGTTATGCTTGCGCTTGAAAATGATGGCCTGGTCCGAGAAGGATGCCTTGGCACTCGACAGGTCGTTCATGCCGAACCACGCGGCAAAGGCGCTGGCGATGATGAACGGCACCCAGATGAAGCCGGCGTTCTGAAGGAAGAGCTCGCCGCCTTCCCCGGTCACCTGCGGCTCGCCGCCCAGAAAGCCGAACACGCCAACCGTGATGACCAGCGGTACGATGAACTGCATGGCACTGACGCCGAGATTGCCGAGCCCGGCATTCATGGCCAGTGCATTGCCCTTCTCACGCTTCGGATAGAAGAATCCGATGTTCGACATTGAGGATGCAAAATTTCCTCCCCCAAAGCCGCAGAGCAGCGCAAGCGCGAGCATGATCCAGTAAGGCGTTTCCGGGTTCTGCACAGCAAAACCGATTCCGAGCGCGGGCACCAGCAGCGACCAGGTCGTCAGTGTGGTCCACAGCCGTCCACCAAAGACGGGCACCATGAAGCTGTAGAAGATGCGCAGTGTCGCACCTGACAGGCCAGGAAGGGCCGCCAGCCAGAAAAGCTGGTCCGTTGAATAATCAAACCCGATCTGCGGAAGCTTCGCGACAACGACCGACCAGACCATCCAGACAGCGAAAGACAGGAGCAGTGCCGGAATCGAGAGCCAGAGGTTGCGACTGGCGATCTTCTTGCCTGTCGTATCCCAGAATTCTGGATCTTCCGGGCGCCAGTCCTGGATCAGCTTCGGCGCAAGAGCGCGCGCTTCCCGCTCGCCATGGATGGGCTGCATTTCCGGTAGCTGAGGCAGGGCATCGAGGGTCTCGCCCATGGCCTCGCGTTCCATATGCCGGATGGCCAGGTGCATCCAGATCAACGAGGCTGACACAATGAGGAAAAGCAGCATGAAGCAACTCGTCCAGACGCCCGTCAGGTCATTCAGCAGGCCAAAAGTGATCGGCAAAATGAAACCACCCAGCCCGCCCATAAGGCCGACCAGGCCCCCAACTGCCCCCACATCCTTCGGATAGTAGACAGGAATGTGCTTGTAGACCGCTGCCTTGCCGAGGCTCATGAAAAAGCCCAGAATGAAAATCGCAATCACGAAGGGGACCGGTCCTGTGGCGAGGCGGAAGCTGATTGGACCCCTGACACCATCGACCACATAGGAGGTTGGCGGATAGGCCAGAAAGAAGGTGACTGCGGCCGCGACCAGAAATGTCCAGTACATTACGGTGCGGGCACCGACCCGGTCAGACAGTTGACCTCCATAGATCCGGAAGACCGAAGCAGGGATCGAATACGCTGCGGCCAGCATGCCGGCTGTCTTTATGTCAAAGCCGTACACACCGATCAGGTAGCGCGGCAGCCAAAGTGCCAGAGCGACAAACGCGCCGAAAACGAAGAAATAGTAGAGAGAAAAACGCCAGACCTGCACATTGCGCAGGGGTTCGAACTGAGAGGCAAAACTGCGGGGCTTCACGCCGCTGCGCCGCCGTTCAGCGAGTTCCGGGTCATCCGAGGTCAGAAAGAAGAAAACGAGTGCCACGATGACCAAGGCGATCGCCCAGACATTGGCAACGCCTTGCCAGCCCAAAGACGCCATGACAATGGGGGCTGCGAACTTGGTCACGGCCGCACCGACATTCCCGGCGCCAACAATGCCAAGCGCCGCCCCCTGTTTTTCCGGCGGAAAGAATTTCGAAACATAGGTGATCGAGACCGAAAACGATCCGCCTGCGATCCCGATACCAAGCGCGGCAACGAGGAATTGCGGATAAGTCGTCGCGAAGGTCAGAAGCCAGGTTGCCAATGCCGACAGCAGCATGACTGCAAGGTTGACGATACGGCCACCATACTGGTCGGCCCAGATTCCGAGAAACAGTCGCGACAAAGATCCTGTGAGGATTGGCGTGCCGACGAGCAGTCCGAACTGGGTTTCAGTAAGCCCGAGATCCTTCTGGATCTGCAGCCCGAGGATGGCAAATATGGTCCAGACGGCAAAGCATGCTGTGAAGGCGACAGTGGTCAGCCCCAACGCACGATTGGCGCCTTTTGCCGGCATTGTGGTCGAAAGTGGCATTATGTGGCCCCCCGCTCGGGCAAAAGTTCCCTAGTACGAGAAGAATGTCTGCCGCCTGGTGCGCGGGTTTGCCTTGATATTTGTAAAGTGTCCTATTGCCAGATGCTCTCTGGGGGCGCCGTTTGAAATCAATCTTCGGAGGACTGACGAAGCTGTGGTTCCGGCATGACTCGCGCACGCGAAGGACCAGACATGGATCCGGCTTGAGCTTGACATTAATCAAGTTCTCTTTAAGCGTGAGGCGGAGTGTCAGCGGAGACGAGCGACGCTGAATTGAATAAGTAAAAGCTGCTAAGCGTCTCTGGAGAATGCATGCCTATTAGAAACGCCGATGCCGAACGCGTCCGAAATACATCATTTTTCCGAAGCGCAGACGATGCGACATTCGATACGGCCATGAACGGCGCCTTCCTCCAGCGATTTCCTGCCAACACAACCTTGTTGATGGAAGGTGACACCGTTGATTTCCTTTACATCCTGCTGGAAGGCTCCGTTGAATTGGGCGCCGGCTGGAAGTCCAAGGACACAACGCTGGCCATCCTTCGGCCGGTCTCAACATTCATTCTTGCAGCCGTGGTGCTCGAGTCCGACGCGCTGATGAGCGCGGTCACACTGGAACGGTCGGAAATCCTCATGGTGCCGGGCGACTCGCTCCGGCGCGGCATGAAAGAAAATGCCGTTTTCGGATATGCGGTGTCCGAGGAACTTGCAGGTTGCTATCGCGGCCTTGTTCGCTCGATCAAGAATCACAAGCTGCGCGACTCGACGGAGCGCCTCGCCAATTACCTCCTCACGCAGCGAGCCCGGCAGGGCGGCAAGGACGAAATTGTGCTCCCACATGAAAAGCGAGTTCTCGCTGCTCTTCTCGGGATGACACCGGAAAACCTGTCCCGCGCCTTTTCGAAACTGTCCGACAAGGGTGTCAGTGTTGACGGAGCCCGCGTTGGATTCAGCAATGTCACCGTTCTTGAACGTCTGGCACGTCCAAGCCCCCTGATCGACAATCACTATGCTCAGGACCGCAACACGCTCGGCAAGGCCTACACCGAACGACAGCAAGGCGTGCTCGACCAGAGCTAGACTAGCCACCCATCTGGGCCAGATTTCTGATGTCACCAGGGTCTGCATTGTGCAAACCATGCGCGGCAGGTTTGAAAGCCAGGGCGTCAACAATGCGGTCTTTGAGCAGCCCGATCTGATCATCAGAACAAAGCAGGTCGCGCAAAGGGCGTCCGCCTTGCCCGAACAGGCAAAGTCTCAGCTGTCCGCGCGCTGTCACACGCAAGCGGTTGCAACCGTCACAAAAGCCCGGCGCATAAGGCGCGATCAGACCGATACGGCCCTTATAATCCGGATGCGTGAACTCGACTGCCGGACCATCATCAGCCCCCCGCTCTGCCGGCCTCCAACCTTTTGCCTCCAGCCACTGCCGCAATACCTGCCCGCTGACGTGCTGAGCGTCGAAAAACGCCATGTTGTCGCTGGTCCGCATCAGCTCGATGAAACGTACGGAAATCGCACGCTCTCGGACGAAACCAGTCCAGGATGAAAAATCTTCGTTCAGTCCGTCACGAAGCAGGACCGCATTTACTTTCACGGCATTCAGGGGAAGCGTCTGCGCGCGCCCCAGTCCGGCCAGGACATCATTGAGCCGGTCATGCCCGGTGATGCGATGAAAAGCCTCCCGGTCCAGGGCGTCCATGCTGACATTGAGATTGGTCAGTCCGGCATGGACCCATTCATCGACGTGACGGGACAAATTCCAGCCATTCGTCGTCAACGCAATTTTCTCAATCCCCGGCTGTGCAGAGACACGTGCGATCAACTGGGCAAGATCCTTGCGGACTGTTGGCTCCCCGCCCGTCAGGCGTACTTTGCGGATACCGAGCTGTGCGAAAGCCCGAACAAGCCTGTCAACCTCGTCAGCCGCCAGAAAATCCATCGGGCCGGATTTGCGATAGCCGTCGGGGAGGCAATAGGTGCAACGGAAGTTACAGACTTCCGTTACCGAAAGCCGCAAATAGCGGAACCTGCGCCCGAAGGCATCCGCCGCGACCGCGCCGGGATTAGTCATCGCAAGGCTCCTTTCCAAGCACGGGAGGCGGCGGGGTTTCCCCCGTCACCCTCGGCCGGGCCGCCATGGCGCTGGGATAAAGACGCGCTTTAGGCGAAACGGCTCGGAGCGAATTAGTGGAAGCTTATGGGCGCACGCAGTAGCCTGTCTTTGATGTGCGCGCGGCCGCCGATTGATGGTGGTCAAGTCACCGGCATCGACCGGTCAAGAGGTGCGGTCGGGCCTCGGAGCTAACAGTCTCGGACCATAGACAATCGCAAAGAGCGCGAAGGCTCCGGCCCAGAGGACGCTGGCAATGTGATTGACTTGCATCTGAAGCGATGCCTCAAAAAAGGGTGCAGCGACGCGCGCCAGTGCGCCGGAGTTCACGAAGGCATAGATCAGCACCGTCCCCCATCCGGCCTTCAGCACATGCCCCGTGTGGCCCAGGCTTGCACGCGTCATCACCGCAAGCGTCATCACCCCGATTGCGCCTGCGCCGACGGCGTGGACACCCGAAATGCGTGGAACGCTTGCCGGAAACAGGCCGCTCAATCCCAGAAGAAGCAGCGCCAGGGCCGCCCAGCCATAGCCCACATGCAGGATCGTCACGAGCGGCTCGGCCAGCGTGCGCTGGATCTGCCAACGCCCAAGCCGGACGATGTTCATGACACCCGCGACAAGGAGCAAGGCTGATGCCGCCTGCACGCCATCGAACACCGACCATGCCACCAATGCCACAAGCGAGGCGATCAGGGTAGCACCGTCATATCGGCCGAAGGGCGCTGGCATCGGCCCGCCCCGCTTGCCGAGCCAGTTGCGCGTGAAACTCGGCGTGATCCGCCCACCGATCAGCAATATAAGGAAGAGCATTGAGGCAAAGCCTGTCCGGATCGCGCCTTGCGGCAAACCGCCCGCCGTGATGCTCGTCCAGTGAAAGGCGATATTGGCAAGGGCAAGGACACTGACCACCCCCGCGACCTTGAGATTGCGGGTGTTCTGACCCGCAATCACCTCGCGCCAGACAAGCCCCGCAAAGACAACGAGGAACGTGCATTCGATGGCGCCAGGAAGCCAGACGGGACCCGGCTGGAACAACATGGCGGCGCGCCCCGCGACCCAGAGCGCCACCAGCACCATGAGCGGCGGGCCGCAAACGGGGAGCCGCCCTGTCCAGTTCGGCACGGCGGTGAGCAGGAAGCCCGCCACAATGGCCGAACCATAGCCGAACACCATTTCATGCACATGGAACACAAGGCCCGCCTCCACGGGCAGTGCGCCCGGACCAAGGGCGTAGGTGACGATCCAGAGCGGTACGGCAATCGCCGCCCAGATCGCCCCGAGCAGGAAGAAAGGCCGCAGGCCCAGGCTGAACAGAGCCGGTCCCCTGTAGGCACGTATCCGTTCAGCACTGGTCGCCATGGCAATCATCCTTTCTGCTTTCTAACCACATTTCGAGTGACCGCAGTCCAGACAGGTGTCGCAGCCCTCCTTTCGGATCAACGCCTTATGACCGCACTTCGGACAACAAGCTGCATCGGAGCGGCTGACAGGTGTGGTGTCCGTCTCCCCCAGATCGCCAAGATGCTCGGCCACAATCCGGCCAATGGCGGCCGGCAGCGAGGGCACGTACCGCCCATCCATAAATGCCCCGCCCTGCGGATCGAATACGGCCTGAAGCTCTTCGGCGACGAAGCTGACATCGCCGCCGCGCCGGAAAACAGCCGAGATCATCCGTGTCAGCGCCAGCGTCCAGGCATAGTGGTCCATGTTCTTGGAATTCACGAAAATCTCGAAAGGCCGGATACCCTGCCCCTCATCTGTATCGTTGATCGTCACATAGACGGCATGCGCGCTCTGCGGCCATTTCAGCTTGTAGGTTGCGCCTTCAAGCCTGCGTGCCCGCGGCGCGAGCGGCACTTCAAGCCGGTCCGGCGCGCGTTGCGTCTCGGCCACCGAGAGGACCGAGCCGGTAATGGCGTTCGGCCTGTACGTTGTGAGGCCCTTACAACCAAGCCTGTAGCCCTCGTGGTAGACATGCTTGAAATCCTCAAAACTGATATCGGAGGGGCAGTTCACGGTCTTGGAAATCGAGCTGTCGATGAAGCGCTGCGCACAGGCCTGCATGCGCAGATGATCCTGGGGCGTCAGGGTCTGTGCACTGACGAATACGTCTTCCGGCGGGGCGGCATCTCCGTGAAGCCTCTGCCAGGCCCGAAGCGCATAATCCGTGACGGGCTCCTCAACATGCGAGCCATCCGCCTGGCGCACTTTTCGGGAATACGAAAAAGCGAAAACAGGCTCGACGCCTGAGGAGACATTGTCGGCCAGCAGGGACGTCGTGCCCGTCGGGGCGATCGAAGTCAGGCAGCCGTTACGCAGGCCATGCACCGCGATCAGCGCGCGGGTTTCCTCGTCAAGTCCCACGAGATTGGGCCGGTCCAGAATGGCCTTGTCGTAGAGCGGATAGGCCCCCTTCTCTGCCGCAAGATGCGCCGAGGTGCGATAGGCTGCACGCTTCATCGCCGCCATCCACTGCTCGGTCAGCGAGAGGGCGGCGTCCGATCCGTAGGCCGCGCCACAGAATATCAGTGCATCAGCGAGCCCGGTTATGCCGAGACCGATCCGGCGCTTGGCGCGGGCCTCCTCTGCCTGCGCTTCCAGTGGAAAGCGGGAAATGTCGATCACATTGTCAAGGAAGCGAATTGCGGTTTCAGTGAGCACTTCGAGTTCGGTCTCGTCGATTCCGGCGTTCGCTTCGAAGGGGGAGGCGACCAGCTGCGCCAGATTGATCGAGCCCAGGAGGCAGGCCCCATACGGCGGCAGCATCTGCTCGCCGCAGGGGTTGGACGCGGAAATCGTCTCGATGCCTGCCAGATTGTTGAGCGCGTTGACCCGGTCGATGAAGATGACGCCCGGCTCGGCAGCATCGTATGTCGCCTGCATCAGCCGGTCCCAGAGTTCAGAAGCCGGGATCGTGCGATAGGGCTGCCCTTCGAAGGCAAGCACCCAGTCCTTCCCCGCCTCAAGCGCATCCATGAAGGCGTCCGTCACCAGCACCGACAGGTTGAAGTTGCGGAACCGCGCGCCATCTCGCTTGGCATCGATGAAGGCTTCGATGTCAGGATGATCGATCCGAAGGCACCCCATCATCGCCCCGCGCCGTTGGCCGGCCGACATGATGGTCCGGCACATCGCGTCCCAGGTGTCCATGAAGGATAGCGGCCCGGAGGCCTGTGCCCCCACGCCCATGACCGGTGCCCCTGACGGGCGGATCGTGGAGAAATCCATGCCGACCCCGCCACCCTGTTGCATCGTCGTGGCGGCTTCGCGCAAATGTTCAAAAATGCCTGGCAGGCTGTCCGGGATGGTTCCCATGACGAAACAATTGAACAGCGTGACATTCCGCGCCGTCCCGGCTCCAGCGAGGATGCGCCCGGCGGGAATGAAGCGGAAGTCGGCTAACGCCTCGCGGAACCGCGTCCGCCAGACCTTACGGTTCCTTGGCTTCTCCGCCTTGGATACAGCGTCAGCAACGCGGTCGAGCGTGGCGGCAAGGTCGGCATCTTCGCCCGCATCGGAGCGGAAGCGGTATTTCTTGTCCCAGATTTCTTCAGCGAGCGGCGTGTCGAAGGGCATGGCAATCATCCTTGTCGTTGGTCTTCGGAAGGACGATCAGGCTCTGTGATTCGGTGCGGCGTGACGCAGGGCGCGCGAGCACTGGCGCGCCCCGACAAGTGCCGCATCCGGATTTGACAAGGATCAATCACGAGACACACTTTACTGACGACCTGATGCAGCTCGCGTATAGGTCGCCATATCGAAATAATCGCGCCAGACCCGAATCTTGCCATCATGCATTTCGAAGATGCCGCAACAGGGCAGGTCTACGGAGTGCTCGCCAAGTTTCGTGCGGTCCAGCCGCTCGGCCACCACTGTGTCGCCGGCGCTGATCAGGGTCAGGATTTCCCAGTCCGTCCTGGTCCAGTCCTTGACGAAATTGGCGATGAACACTTTCAGCTCCGCATGGCCATTGACCGGCTTGAACGGCATGTTGTGGTAGACACCATCGGCCGCAAAGTAGCTGACAATTTCATCGACATCGAGCCGGGACCAGGCCGCGATGAAGTCCCGGATAGTCTGTTCGTTGTCCGTCATGAGTGTCTCTCATTCCTGTTGTTCAAGGTTTCAGAACGGTGCGAACACCACCGTTGCACCGGCCGGCTCCGCTTCCGCGCCCGGCCGTCTGCGGATGAGCGCATCCGAGGCGGCGAGCGATCTCTGGCTGCCGGAGTCCTGCGAGTCTGCGAGGACGAGCCCCCTGTCGGTCCGGCGCGCACGCAGGAAGGTTTCCCGATCACCGCAGGCCGGTAGCGGGTCGGCGCAGACCCCTGTCTCGAAAACAACCGCCCCGGACGCATCGCCGCCACCAAGTCCCTGAAGCAGCGGCGCGAGGAACAGGCGCGCAGTCACCAGTGCCGAGGTCGGATTTCCCGGCAGACCCATGACCAGCCGCCCGGCCACTCGCGCCAGCCAGACAGGTTTGCCCGGCTTGATGGCAACTTTCGGGAACACATAGTCGGGGGCCGGGCCGAACACGGAGCGCGAGTAATCGCGCTCTCCCACCGAAGCCCCGCCGATCATGACGGTGAGATCAACCTCCTCAAGCGCGCGCGCAGCAGCTTCTGCCAGCGCGTCCGGCCTATCCGGCAATCGCTCGCGGCGCAGCACAAGGCCGTCTTGCAGACCCACGAAGGTGGCGATGCCCGGCGAAACGCTCTCTGGGATCGCGCCCGCGCGGGCATGAGCCTCTCCCGGCGCGGCAAGTTCATCGCCCGTAGCAAGGATCACAACGCGCGGTTGGCGGTAAACGGACAGCTCGGCCTGATCGGCTGCCGCCGCCGTCGTCAGCGCCCGCCAGCACAGCCGCACGCCCGCTGGGATGAGAACTTCACCCGTCTCAAAATCCGAACCGGCCGTCCGGATGTTGCGGCCGGGCCCATGCGGGCGAAGAAAGGTGACGCGATCACCTTCCCGCTCGGTGTTTTCCTGCACGATCACGCGGTCCGCGCCTTGCGGGACCGGCGCGCCGGTAAAGATGCGGAAAGCTGAGCGGTCTGGCAGTACCTGCCCCGGTGACGCGCCGGCCGCAGCCTCTCCGGCGATCGGCAGGCTGAACGGCACATCGCCGAGATCATCCTCGCGCACGGCATAGCCATCCATGGCCGACACATCCGTACGCGGCATGGCAAAGCGGGCCGTGACCGGCTCGGCGAGCACCCGTCCCGATGCCTGCTCGAGCGGGATCGTCTCGAAACCGAGTGGCTGCGCTATAGCTATGACGCGGGCCAGTGCCTCCTCGAATTCAATCATGGCGCCTCAACTCCGGCGACCCAGTCACCTGTCTGGCCGCCGCTCTTCTCCTCAAGGCGGATGGCTTCAATCACCATACCCTTGTCGACTGCCTTCAGCATGTCATAGAGCGTCAATGCTGCAATGCTGACCGCCGTCAGTGCTTCCATCTCGACACCTGTCTGCCCGGTCAGGCGCACTTCGGCTGTCAGCCGGAAGCCGGGCAGTTCATCATCCATCACAATGGTGACGGCGATCTTGCTGAGCGCGAGCGGATGGCAGAGCGGGATCAACTCATGCGTGCGTTTCGCCGCCATGATCCCCGCAAGCTCGGCCGTCGTGATCACCGCGCCCTTGGGCGTGCGCCCCTCGCGGACCATCGCCAGCGTCCCGGCCTGGCAGCGCACGCG
>LADW01000034.1 GCA_000961695.1 Hyphomonadaceae bacterium BRH_c29 | reverse complement strand
CCGAGACGGAACTCTCCCTTGAAGTCGACACACCAGAGGGCATTGGGAACCGATCCGGATGAAAGGGAGGTTCCCAATGCCCTCTGGCGTTTCCTGCCTGCCCGTTTCACAAGGCCGTAGCGGTCGAGAACAGCATGGATGGTCGAGCGGGCGGGAATGCGCACGTCACCTGCAAGGCGGCGCACCAGGAGCTCCCTGATCTTGCGGGCGCCCCAATGGGGCTTGTCCTTTTTGGCATCGATGATCGCCTGCTCGATCGGCACCGGCAGCTGATTGGCATACCGCACCGGCCGACGGGAACGGTCCTCCAGGGCGATCAGCCCCTCTTCCTTGTAGCGATTGAAGATCTTGTAGCCGGTCTTGCGCGAAATTCCGAACTCCCGGCAAAGATCCGTCATCGATTCACCCTCCAGCCGGCGGGCGACAAAGCGCAGTCTCTCGTCCATTTTCGATTGTTCCTTCCATGGCATCGCAACCTCCCGTCAAAGCGGAAAGTGTTACCCATGTGTCCGGTACAATCTGTCACCTATGTCTCGAGCCGCTCACTTCCTGAAATCACAGATAAAACTGCCCGCCATGGCGCCGGGCATGGCCTTTGGTGTGCGGTCCACAATTATTCACGTCGCGAGCGGCAGGCGTAAACGAGGTGTGAACGATTTCAGGTGAATTGATCTGTTCGCGCGCCATCCGGCGTGAGCGTCAATTCCAGCCAGAAGGCGACCCATTCATGCCCGCCAAATCCAGTCCTTCCGCCATTGCTGCCCCGTCGATTGCAAAGCTGATTGCTTCGGAACTCGGCATTGCCGAACGCCAGGTCCTGACTGTCATGGAACTGCTTGAGGAAGGCGCCACCGTGCCCTTCATTGCGCGATACCGGAAGGAACGCACGGGCGGGCTGGATGACACGCAGTTGCGCAACCTTGCCGAGCGGCTCGACTACCTGACAGATCTCGCCAAGCGCCGGGATGCGATCCTTGAGGCCATCCGCCAGCAGGACAAGCTGACGCCGGACCTCGAGCGCGAGATCATGGCCGCGAAGACCAAGGTGGCGCTGGAAGACCTCTACGCGCCGTACAAGCAGAAGCGCCGCACCAAGGCGACCATCGCCAAGGAAGCAGGCCTTGAGCCGCTGGCCGAGCGCATTCTGGCCAATCCCGCCGTGTCGCTTGCCGCCGAAGCGAAGGCGTTCGTTTCGAAGAAAAAAGGCGTTGAGACGCCGGACGCTGCGCTGGAAGGCGCGCGGGAGATCATTGTCGAGAAGATCGCCGAAACGCCCCGCCTCACCCGCAAGATCCGCGAGACGGTCTGGAACCAGGGCAAGCTCGGTTCCTCGCTGGTGAAGGGCAAGGAAGCCGAAGGCGCGAAGTTCTCTGACTATTTTGATTTCGATGAGGCGCTGGACAAGATGCCGTCCCACCGCGCGCTCGCCATGCTGCGCGGACAGAAGGAAGGCGTGCTGCGGATCAAGGTCGCCGTGCCGCACACGGATACGCGCAGCCATCCGGCGGTGCGCGAGATCTGCTCGGAATTCGGCTTCTCCAGGAAAGGCCGCGCGGCCGATGAGTGGCTGATGGAAACTGCGGAAGCCGCCTGGAAGGGCAAGCTGGAGCCGTCGAGCTCCCGCGAGTCGGTCAACCGGCTGAAGGATGCGGCGGACGGCGAGGCGATCAAGGTCTTTTCACGGAACATGAAAGACCTGCTGATGGCTGCGCCAGCCGGGCACAAAGTGGTCATGGGGATCGACCCCGGCATCCGGACTGGCTGCAAAGTGGCGGTTGTGGATGCGACCGGCAAGCTGATCGATACGGCCACGATCTATCCGCATGAGCCGAAAAAGGATTGGGCAGGCGCCCTGACGACGCTGGCGAAGCTTTGCAAGAAGCACAAGGTGGAACTGGTCAGCGTCGGCAACGGCACGGCAGGTCGGGAGACCGACAAGCTGGTTGCGGACCTCTCCGACAAGATGCCGGACCTCAGCCTGACGCGCCTGATGGTGTCGGAAGCCGGGGCTTCGGTTTACTCCGCCTCGGAACTGGCGGCGAAGGAGTTCCCGGATCTGGATGTCAGCATTCGTGGCGCGGTCTCAATCGCGCGGCGCCTACAGGACCCGCTGGCGGAGTTGGTCAAGATCGAACCGAAGGCTATCGGTGTTGGTCAGTACCAGCACGATGTGGATCAGAGCCAGTTGGCGAAATCGCTCGACGGTGTGGTGGAAGACTGCGTGAACGCGGTGGGCGTGGATGTGAATACGGCATCGGCCTCACTCCTGTCGCGCGTGGCCGGACTGAACGCCACGATCGCGGCGAACATCGTTGCCTATCGCGACCAGAATGGGCCGTTCAAATCCCGCAGCGAGCTGAAGAAAGTGCCACGCCTCGGCGCGAAAGCGTTCGAGCAGGCGGCTGGCTTCCTGCGCATCATGGATGGCAAGAACCCGCTGGACGCTTCCTCTGTTCACCCGGAGGCCTATCCTGTTGTTGAGAGAATCGCGAAGACGACCGGTCGGAAGCTAAGCGCCCTGATCGGCGACAAGGCCTTCCTGTCGAAGCTGAAGCCGGAAGACTTCGCTGACGACAAGTTCGGCGTGCCAACCGTGAAGGACATTCTGAGCGAACTGGAGAAGCCGGGCCGTGATCCGCGTCCGGAATTCAAGACGGCAACCTTCAAGGACGGCGTGGAAAAGGTGACCGATCTGCAGCCCGGTATGCGGCTGGAAGGTGTGGTCACCAACGTCACGGCTTTTGGCGCTTTTGTGGATATTGGCGTCCATCAGGACGGTCTGGTTCATATTTCCGAACTGTCCGATACGTTCGTAAAAGATCCGCACACGGTGGTGAAGACCGGTCAGGTTGTGAATGTTGTCGTCATGGAAGTGGACGTCGCGCGCAAGCGGATCGGCCTCAGCATGAAGCAGCAGCGCGGCGGACATGCAGCCTCGAAACCCGCCACAGCGGACAAAGCCCCGGAGCGTAAACTTTCCGACAGTCCGTTCGGCGTTCTGGCCTCCCTTCGATAAGGGTGGACGCGACCCCGGCCATGTTGCCTAATGCGCTTCGCAATGGGAGGTGTATTTGAGCGGCATGGCGGACCTTGAGGGCGAGTACGACCACATCATCGTGGGCGCAGGCTCTGCCGGCTGTGTCGTTGCCAATCGTCTGTCGGAATCCGGCAAGCGGCGCGTGCTTCTGCTGGAGGCGGGCGGGCGGGATAACTGGATCTGGTTCCATATTCCGGTCGGCTACCTGTTCGCCATCGGGAACCCGCGGTCTGACTGGATGTTCGAGACGGTCGCAGAGCCCGGCCTCAACGGGCGCCGCCTGAACTATCCGCGCGGGCGTGTGCTGGGCGGGTCATCTGCGATCAATGCCATGATCTCGATGCGCGGGCAGGCGGGCGACTATGATCACTGGAACAGCCTCGGCCTGCCGGGCTGGGGGTGGGACGATGTGCTGCCCGTCTTCCGCCGGATCGAGGATCATTTCCTGGGTGACAGCGATGTTCACGGCGCAGGCGGGGAGTGGCGTGTCGAGGCGCCGCGCGTGCGCTGGGACATTCTGGACGCGGTGAGAAACGCCGCGCAGGAAATGGGCGTGCAGCCCGTGGCGGACTTCAACACAGGGGATAATGAAGGCTCCTCCTATTTCCACGTGAACCAGAAGAAGGGTCTTCGCTTGTCTGCCGCGCGTGGCTTCCTGACGCCAGCGGCGGGGCGCGCGAATTTGCGGATCGAGACCGGGTGCCTGACGGACAAGCTCGTGCTGCAGGATGGCCGGGCCGTGGGCGTTGAATTCCTGCAGGATGGCATGCGACGCCGTGCGACGTGTCGGGGGGAGATCATTCTTTGTGCCGGGGCGATTGGTTCGGTGCAGGTGCTGCAGCGTTCCGGCATCGGGCCGGGCGAGGTGTTGCAGGCAGCGGGCGTTGAAACCCAGGTTGAGCGCGCGGGTGTCGGGCGGAACCTGCAAGATCATTTGCAGCAGCGGGCCATCTACCGCGTGAGCGGTGCGCGGACACTGAACGAGACCTATCACAACCTGTTCCGGCGCGGCCTGATGGGGCTGGACTATGCCTTCCGCCGGCGCGGGCCGCTGACTATGGCGCCGTCACAGCTGGGCATCTTCACGCGCTCTGATGCCGCGCAGGTGCGGGCCAATATCGAGTTTCATGTTCAGCCGCTGTCGCTCGACAAGTTCGGCGATCCGTTGCACCGCTTCCCGGCGATTACGGTCAGCGCTTGCAATCTGCGGCCAACCTCACGTGGGGACGTGCGCATTCCTTCCGCCGATCCGGTGGAAAAGCCGCTGATTGCGCCACACTATCTTTCCACGGAAGAAGACCGTCAGGTGGCGGCAGATGCGATCCGCATTACGCGTCGGCTGATGCGGCAACCCGCCATGGCGCGGTTTGCGCCGGACGAAATGCTGCCGGGGGCGTCGGTTGGTGACGATGACGCCGCGCTTGCGAAAGCGGCGGGCGATATCGGCACAACGATCTTCCACCCGGTCGGCACCGCGAAGATGGGCCGCACCGATGACCCGATGGCCGTTGTGGACAGGGACCTTCGGGTGATCGGCATTGCGGGCCTGCGCGTGATCGACGCCTCCGTGATGCCGACGATCACGTCCGGAAACACGAACACGCCCACGATCATGATCGCAGACAAGGTCTCCCGGGAGATGATGCAATGAGCAGAACAGACACCCCCTGGTGGCGCGGCGCGGTTCTCTATCAGATCTATCCGCGCTCTTACATGGATACGAATGGCGACGGGATCGGCGACCTGCCCGGCATCACGCAGAAGCTGGACTATATTGCTACGCTGGGCGTGGATGGAATATGGATTTCGCCGTTCTTCACCTCGCCGATGAAGGACTTCGGGTACGACGTGTCGGACTATTGCGCCGTGGATCCGATCTTCGGAACGCTGGAGGAATTCGACCGCTTGCTGCAGGCGGCCCATGTGCGCGGCCTGAAGGTCATCATCGATCAGGTCTATGCCCACACGTCTGATGCGCATGCCTGGTTTGAGGAATCCCGCCAGTGCCGGGATAATCCGAAGGCTGACTGGTATGTGTGGAAGGACCCAAACCCGGACGGCACGCCACCGAACAACTGGCAGGCCGTGTTCGGCGGGGCGGCCTGGACCTGGGACGCGCGGCGCCAGCAATATTTCATGCACAATTTCCTGCCAGAGCAGCCGCAGCTGAACGTCCACAATCCGGAGGTGCAGGATGCCTTGCTGGCAACGGCGCGTTTCTGGCTGGACCGGGGTGTCGATGGTTTCCGGCTGGATGCGATCAATTTTGCCATGCATGACCGGGCGTTCCGGGACAATCCACCATGGCCCCCGGAAGGACGCACTATTACGCGGCCATTCGATCTGCAGCGCCACACCTATAATCAGGCGCAGCCTGAAGTCCCCGATTTCCTCGCGCGGGTGCGTCAGTTGACGGACGAGTATGAGGCCATCTTCACAGTGGCGGAAGTTGCGAGTGATGATCCCTTGCCGGTGATGCGCGCCTATACGCAGGATGACGCGCATTTGAGCGCAGCCTACAGCTTTGATTTTCTCTATGCGCCGACGCTCACCGTGCGGCGCGTGCGACGGGCGCAAGGCAACTGGATGGGGCCGCTCAGCGAGGGGTGGCCGTCCTGGGCGTTCTCGAACCATGACGCGCCGCGCTGTGTCAGCCGCTGGTATGATGGCCCGGACCGGCCGCGCTTTGCGAAGCTCACCAATGCGCTCCTGTTTTGCCTCAGAGGTAATCCGATCCTGTATCAGGGCGAAGAACTTGGCCTGACGCAGGTCGATGTGCCGTTCGAGTCCCTGCAGGACCCCGAAGCCATCGCCAACTGGCCCCGCACACTGGGCAGGGATGGGGCGCGCACGCCGATGGCGTGGTCACGGGAGGCGCCTTATGCCGGTTTCTCCACGACGGCGCCCTGGTTGCCCGTGGGAGGCGATCATCCGGATCTGTCTGTAGACGTGCAAACGGGCGACCTGGAGTCTGTGCTCGCGTTCACGCAGCGCTTCCTGGGGTTGCGGTCTGCATCAAAGGCCTTGAGATGGGGCGATGTTCGCTTCGTGGATGGGGCGGACGACCTGCTCATCCTGATCCGCTCGCATCAGGATGAAACGGTGATCTGCCTATTCAACCTTGGTGACGAGCCAGCAAGCTTGCCTGATGAAGTGGACTTGGCCGGAGATGTGCTGATTGAATCCGGCTGGGGCGCGAACGTGTCCGGGCGTACGGTTCCGCCTTATTCGGTTGCGATCCTGAAGCTCTGAACTCAGCCGAGGCCGCAGGATTCCCGGACGATCAGTTCTGTCGGCAGGCGCTCGGAGCGGATCGTGCCGGTTTCCGTCGAGGCGAGCAGTTTCGACACCATCATGCGGCCCGCTTTCGACATGTCCTGAGAGACGGTCGTGAGAGAGGGGTGGGAATAGGCCGAGAGCCGGAGATTGTCGTAACCGACAACAGACACATCGTCCGGAATGGAAACGCCACCTTTCAACAGGCGGCGCATGGCGCCCAGCGCGATCAGGTCGGAGGCGGCAAAGACGCCGTCGAACGGAATGTTGCGTTCCAGCAGGGTGCCCACGGCAGCTTCGGCGGATTCGATTTCGAAATTGGAGGGCACGGTCAGTTCCGGGTCGACGGCGAGCCCCGCGCGGCGGTGGGCTTCGACATAGCCTTCATAGCGCTGCAGAACTTCCGGCGCGTCCGTGTCGCCGAAGAAGGCGATCCGGCGACGGCCAAGGTTGAGCAAGTGCGAAGCGGCGCGGGTGCCCCCACGCACATTGTCGGATCCAATGGAGCAATATTTCTGGCCGGGCAGTTCGCCGCCCCAGACGATGAAGCGGCTTTCGCTTTCGGCCAAGTGATTGAACCGCTCATGCAGGAAGGTCTGACCGAGGAAGATCACCCCATCGGCGCGGTTGGACGTCATCATCGAGGAGAGGTCGTCCTGACTTTTCGGGGAGAGGTGGGAGATCACCACATCGCAGCCTGAGTCGCGCGCGGCTTCGCCGATTCCCCCGATCAGTTCCTGGACGAATGGGTCTGAGATCAGGGTGGGCCGTCCGGAGGGCGTCGGCACGACGATGGCGATGGTGGCCGCTGCGCCGGACAGGAGCGCGGGCATGGAGGGGCGGAAATGATAGTTCTGCTCCCGGGCGATTTTCCAGACACGGCGCTTGGTTTCGTCGTTGACGGCCGGGCTGTTGTTCAGCGCCCGTGACACCGTGGCAATTGAAACCCCTGCGATGGCCGCAAGGTCTTCCAGGCGAGTTCTGCTGGACATGGTAGGCCGCCTCCCGGTAAGAATACTTTTTACAACGTTGTCACAAAATCCGTGGCAAAGTCCAGAGGGTTCTAAAATGGTGATGAAAGATTTTCAGAACTCAAAAAATCCACATTGTACGCAAAGCTGACATCCGTGCCCAAAACGCCCGCCATATTGAGCAACTACTATCCGGGAGCGGTCTCATTTGCCGCGAAAATTTTTCAGTCCGTTCGGAATAACCTAGCAAGACAAGCAAACATCCGCATACAAGCCGCGTGAAGGGAGCGCGACATGGCCAAATTTATACCGGTCGACCCGTTCGACATTGTTATCTTCGGCGGCACAGGAGACCTGTCGCGCCGTAAACTGTTGCCAGCCCTGTTTCACCGCTGGCTCGACGGCCAGATTCCGGAGAACTGCACCATTGTCGGCACGGCCCGTTCCGAGCTTGATGACAAGGGCTACCGCGCCATGGCGCGGGAGGCCTGCGAGAAGGCAACCGGGACAAACTGGGACGACAAGGAGTGGAAGAAGTTCGAGAAACTGGTCCACTACGTCTCCATCGACGCGACCAGTCCCGATGCCGACTGGCCGCAGCTGAAGTCGAAGCTGAAAGGCGATTCGGACCGCGCCTGCGTCTTCTACCTGGCAACCGCGCCAAGCCTCTATGTCGATATCTGTAACGCGCTCGGCCGTGAGGGACTGGCCCACGCGAATGCCCGGGTCGTGCTTGAGAAGCCGATCGGGACAGATCTCGAATCTGCACGGGCGATCAATGAGGGCGTCGGCGAAGTCTTCTCCGAGCGCCAGGTTTTCCGGATCGACCATTATCTCGGCAAGGAGACGGTGCAGAACCTGATGGTGCTGCGCTTCGGCAACATGCTGTTCGAGCCGCTCTGGTCGCGCAATTATATCGACCATGTTCAGATCACCGTCGCCGAGGATCTCGGTCTGGAAGGGCGGGCGGACTATTACGACCGGTCCGGCGCCCTGCGGGACATGGTGCAGAACCATATGCTGCAATTGCTGTGTCTCACAGCGATGGAGCCACCGAACCAGCTGGACGATGATGATGTCCGCACCGAGAAGATCAAGGTGCTCAATGCCCTGATGCCGATCAGTGGCGAGGCGGCCAAAAAGCTGACCGTTCGCGGCCAGTACAAGGCGGGCGTGAAGGGTGGCGAGGCGGTCAAGGGCTATGCTGATGAGCTCTCCGGTGACGACAAGAGCAACACCGAGACCTTCGTGGCCATCAAGGCCGGCATCGACAACTGGCGCTGGGCGGGCGTGCCGTTCTACCTGCGCACAGGCAAGCGCATGTCGCACCGCCATTCGGATATCGTGATCCAGTTCAAGAAGACGCCGCATTCCCTGTTCGGTGAAGGCAATGACATGGCCAACCGTCTGGTCATCCGCCTGCAGCCGGACGAGGGCGTGCGCCTGTTCGTCCAGATCAAGGAGCCGGGGCCGGGCGGCCTGCGCGTGAAATCCATGCCGCTGAACCTCTCCTATGCCGAGAGCTTCACGGTCCGCTATCCGGACGCCTATGAGCGCCTGCTGATGGATGTGGTTCGGGGCAATCTGTCCTTGTTCATGCGCAAGGAAGAGGTCGAGGCGGCCTGGGCCTGGGTCGATGGGCTGATTGAAGCCTGGGAACAGTCCGGCGACGCGCCTGAGGCCTATGCGGCCGGCAGCGACGGCCCGCTGGCTGCGGCGATGCTGATGGACCGCGATGGCCGGGCCTGGTGGGAAGGGCAGTAGCCGGATGAAACGTGAACTCGTCCGCTTCGAAACGCGTGACGCTGCGTTGGACTTTGCTGCGAAGTTCGTGGCCGGAAGCCTCGACAGCGCGGTGGCGGATCGTGGGCGGGCGGATTTCATGACGTCCGGCGGCTCTACGCCGGGGCCGCTCTTTGACCGGTTGTCAGGTGTCGATCTGCCATGGGAAAGTGTCAGCGTCGGCCTGGTGGACGAGCGCTGGGTGCCGCTGGAGCATGACTTTTCCAACGAAGCATTGGTCCGCACGCGGCTGCTGACCGGCAAGGCGGGGGCGGCCGGGCTCCTTCCGATGAAAACTCTGGCGGCCTCGCCCGCTGATGCCGTGGCAGACCGGAATGCTGCCTATGCGCCGCATTGTGCGCCGATTGATCTCATCCTGCTCGGCATGGGCGGGGACGGTCACACGGCCAGCTGGTTCCCCGGCTCAAACGGGCTGGAGGCCGCGCTTGCGGCACCGAACGGCGAAACGATTGCAGCCATTGATGCAACCGGATGCCCCGGCGCGGGTTCCAATGTGCACAGGCTGACATTGACCGGTCCGGCTGTGACCTCTGCCCGCATGGCGTTGATGTTGCTGTTCGGAAATGACAAGCTGGACGTTCTGGAACGCGCATCCAAGGCCGATCCGCTCGACATGCCGGTACGCCATGCCATCGACAAGCTCGGTCCGCGTCTCACAATTGTATGGGCACCCTAGATGACCAAACTCCACCCGAAGATCGCTGAAGTCACTGAACGCATCCGCCGGAGATCGGCAGAACCACGCGCCGCCTATCTCGAAATGATCCGTTCACGACGACCGAAAGGGTTTGCGCGTCAGCGGCTGACCGATGGCAACCTCGCCCACGCGTCCGCCGGGTGCGCGGTGATCGAGAAGACGCACTTGCTGGGCGCCGGGTGGCCCAATATCGGCATCATTACCGCCTATAATGACATGCTGTCGGCGCATGCGCCGTTCGAGCACTATCCTGAGCTGATCCGCGAGGCTGCGCGTGAAGTGCATGCCGTGGCACAGGTCGCTGGCGCCGTGCCGGCCATGTGCGATGGGGTCACGCAGGGCCAGGAAGGTATGGAACTGTCGCTGTTTTCACGCGACGTGATTGCCATGGCGTCCGCCATTGGCCTCAGCCATAATGTGTTCGATGCCGCCTTGCATCTTGGCGTCTGCGACAAGATCGTGCCGGGGCTGGTAATCGCGGCGCTGCGATTTGGCTGGATCCCGTCGATCTTCGTGCCCGCCGGGCCTATGCCGTCCGGCCTGCCCAATCCTGAGAAGGTCCGTATCCGGCAATTGTTCGCCGAGGGCAAAGTTGACCGTAGCGCCCTGCTGAAGGCCGAGGCGGAAAGCTATCACACGCAGGGCACCTGCACGTTCTATGGCACCGCGAACTCCAATCAGATGCTGATGGAGGTCATGGGCTTCCACCTGCCCGGTGCGGCATTCACCAATCCCGGCACGCCGCTGCGCGATGCGTTGACCAGGGCGGCGACCCACCGCGCGGCTGAGATTACGGCGCAGGGCCAGCATTACGTGCCTGCGGGCGAGATGATCGACGAACGCTCGATCGTGAACGGGATCGTCGGCCTGATGGCAACGGGTGGGTCTACCAATCATGCGCTGCACATTCCGGCCATGGCCGCCGCGGCGGGCCTGATCGTGACGCTGGAAGACTTCGCCGAGATCAGCCATGTCACGCCGCTTCTGACGCGGATCTATCCGAACGGACCGGCGGACGTGAACCATTTCCATGCGGCTGGCGGCATGGGCTTTGTTGTGCGGGAACTGCTGGACGCAGGTCTGCTGAACGGCGAGGCGAACGGTGTTGCCGGGCCGATATCGGGTTACTCGCAGGAGCCGTTCCTGGACGGGGAAAAGATTGCCTGGCGTCCGGCACCAATCGAGAGCGGTGATCTCGACATTATCCGTCCGGCCAGCGACCCGTTTTCCTCCGATGGCGGATTGCGTCTGATGCAGGGTCCGCTTGGGCGGGGCGTTTCCAAAGTCTCTGCCGTGAAGCCGGACAAGCGTGTCCTGGAAGCCCCGGCTATCGTCTTTGAATCTCAGGAAGCGCTGAAAGAGGCTTTCGAAGCCGGGCGTCTGGACCGGGATTTCGTGGCCGTCGTCCGTTTCCAGGGACCAGCGGCCAATGGCATGCCCGAGCTGCACAGCCTGACGCCGCCGCTTGGCGTGCTGCAGGATCGCGGCTTCAAGGTGGCGCTGGTCACAGATGGGCGCATGTCGGGCGCGAGCGGCAAGGTGCCGTCTGCGATCCATGTCAGCCCGGAAGCCGCCAGAGGCGGCCCGCTGGCCCGTGTGCGCGACGGGGATGTGATCGTGTTCGACGCTGAATCCGGTACGCTCGACCTGAAAGTTGATGCGGCTGAGTTTGCGGCGCGGACCCCTGCGGAATTCCGGCCCAATGCCTCCGCCTCAGGCCTCGGCCGTGAGATGTTTTCCTATTTCCGCCAGATGAGCGGAACGGCGGACACCGGCGCCAGCCAGTTCGCTTTCGTGACGGCGGAGGATTGATCCTTGGGGGATGAAGTACTGGTCGGCGACGTCGGCGGAACGAATGTCCGTTTCGCGATCGCCCGCAGGCAGGATGGCAAGATCGTTGCAGAAAGTTTCGAGAAACTTGCTGGCGCTGACTTTGACAAGTTCGATGATGCGCTGAGCGCTTATCTCGAAAAGACAAACGCCCGCGTTGACCGGGCCTGCTTTGCCATGGCGGGGCCGGTGCAGCATGGCGAGGTTACGCTGACCAATCGCGGCTGGCATGTGTCCGAGGCACAGCTTCAGACCCGGTTCGGTTTTGAGGATGTCCGTCTGATCAATGATTTCACGGCCATGGCACGGTCGGTGCCGGAGCATGATCCGGGCGCGTTTGAGAGCATCCTGCCGGGCACGGCGGAAGACGGCGCGCCGATTATCGTTGCCGGTCCGGGGACCGGCTTTGGTGTGGCGACCCTGTTTCACGAATGTGGCAACTGGCACGTGCTGAACGGAGAGGGCGGGCACATCGCTTTCGCGCCGCGCACGGATCTTGAGTTTCAGTTGACAAAGATGTTACGCGACAAGTTCGGGTACGTCTCAAATGAGCTGATCGCTTCCGGCATGGGGCTTGAGCCCATGCACGAAGCCTTCTGCGAAATCTTTCGCCGGCCCGTTGAAGACCTTTCACCCGAAGAGATGCGCAAGCGTGCTGATGCGGGCGACGAGATGTACCTCAATCTGATCCTCGTGCGCGCCTGCGCTGTGATGGGTGCGGTGGGGGATCTGGCGCTCGCCAATGGCGCCGTCGGCGGCGTCGTTTTGGCGGGCGGCGTCACGGAGCGGATCGTGGATTTTCTGCGCATGCCGGAAGCCGTCGAACGGTTTCGCGAACGGGGCCCGATGAGCGGCTTCCTGGCGGATTGTCCCGTCGTTCTCATGCATGATCCCGAAGCGCCATTGATTGGCGCGGCAGCCTACTACGATTAGGAGTTCCGCAAATGACCACGCCTCTTTCCGCTTTGAAACTGGCGGCAGCGAAAGCCCCGATTGTACCGGTTCTGGTTGTGGCCTCGGTCGAGGAAGCCGCGCCGCTGGCGAAAGCCCTGCTGGAAGGCGGGCTGACCATTGCTGAAGTGACGCTGCGAACCCCGGCGGGCATTGCGGCGATTGAAGCGATGAAAAAGGCGGCGCCCGAGCTGCTCGTTGGTGCGGGTACTGTGCTGACAGGCGAGGATGTTCGTAACTCTCTGAATGCCGGGGCGGATTTCCTTGTCTCGCCGGGGATGAGCCCCGGTCTGCTGGCGGCGCTTGGCGAACACAAGCGCCTGATGATTCCAGGCGTTGGCACTGCGAGCGAAGCGATGAGCCGTCACGAAGAAGGCTTTGAATTGCTCAAACTGTTCCCGGCGAGCGTCGCCGGGGGCATTCCCGCGCTGAAGGCGTTCGCCGGTCCGTTGCCGCATCTGCAATTCATGCCGACGGGCGGCGTCAGCGTGGACAATGCGGGCGACTATCTCGCCCTGCCGAACGTTATTGCCGTAGGCGGATCATGGATTGCAACGCAGGCAGACGTGGACGCCGGCAATTGGGCCGGCATCACGGAGAAAGCCAAGGCAGCGCTGCGCGCCGTCGGGAAATAGATCCTAGGCGCGGCCGAAGACGCGCTGGAAGATCGTGTCGACATGCTTGAAGTGATAGTCGAGGTCGAACAGGCTTTCGACCTGTTCCTTCGACAGTTTCGCCATCACGTCTTCGTCCGTCAGCAGCAGATCCAGAAGCGGGCCTTCGCCGCCCCAGGTCTTCATCGCGTTGCGCTGGACCATGCGATAGGCGTCTTCGCGGCTGTTGCCGGCTTCGACGAGCGCGAGCAGGACGCGCTGCGAATTGTGCAGGCCGCCCATGGAGTTCAGCGTCTTCAACATCCGCTCCGGATAGACGACGAGATTCTCGACCACGCCGGCCAGGCGGTGCAGGGCGAAATCCAGATGAACCGTGGCGTCCGGGCCGATGCCGCGCTCGACGGAGGAGTGCGAGATGTCGCGCTCATGCCAGAGGGCCACATTCTCCAGCGCAGGCGTCACGGCAGAGCGCACGAGGCGGGCAAGGCCGGTCAGGTTTTCCGTCAGAACCGGGTTACGCTTGTGCGGCATGGCGGAGGAACCTTTCTGGCCGGCGGAGAAATATTCTTCCGCTTCCAGGACTTCCGTGCGCTGAAGGTGGCGTACTTCGGTGGCGAGGCGCTCGACCGAGGACGCGATCACGCCCAGCACGGCGAAGTACATGGCATGACGGTCCCGCGGGATGACCTGCGTGGAGACCGGCTCGACCTGCAGGCCCAGCTTCTCCGCGACATGGGCTTCGATCTTCGGATCGATATTGGCGAACGTGCCAATAGCGCCCGAGATGGCGCAGGTGGCGACTTCTTCGCGGGCGATCAGGAGGCGCGTGCGGGCGCGCTGGAACTCTGCATGGAAGGTCGCGAGCTTGATGCCGAACGTGGTTGGTTCAGCGTGGATGCCGTGGCTGCGGCCGATGGTGGGCGTCAGTTTGTATTCGAAGGCGCGCTTTTCGAGCGCGGCGAGCACGCGGTCGAGCCCGGTGAGCAGCAGGTCTGCGGCGCGCACCAGCTGAACGTTCAGGCAGGTGTCGAGCACGTCGGAAGAGGTCATGCCGAGGTGGAGGAAGCGGGCCGGCTCGCCGACATGTTCGGCGACATTCGTCAGGAAGGCGATAACGTCATGCTTCACTTCCCGTTCGATCTCGTCGATCCGGTCGACCTCGAAGGCAGCCTTCTCGCGCACGGCGGCGCTGGTGCCTTCGGGAATGATGCCGAGGCCTTCCATGGCTTCAGCGGCGAGCGTTTCGATCTCAAGCCAGATACCGAAGCGGGTTTCAGGGGACCAGATGTCAGCCATTTCGGGGCGGGAATAACGGGGGATCATGGGCGCGTTCCTGATTGTTCGCGCTCCTAATACGCCGAACCGCCTCCAATGCCACCCCCCGAGGCAGGCGCGGCTGAAAACCCGTTCTGCTTCAAGGCCGAATATACAAGTGTTTCGCGAACAATCTGGCGGGCGGCGGCCGTGTACGCTAAGTTAAGGGGCGCTTCACCGTATCCAGAACAGAGCGGACAGCGAAAAGGGGACGTGAGATGAGTAGATTTCTTGCCGTGTCGGCTGCCTCTCTGGCGCTTGCTGGCCTGGCTTTCGCGCAAGGGGCAGGGAACTACCCGCCCAACGCAGAGCCAGGGTCTTGCTATGCGCGGGTGCTGATCCCGGAAACCTACGAGGTTCAGACCGAGCAGGTGCTCGACACGCCCGAACATACCGAAGCGCGAATCGTGCCTGCCGAGTATGAGACGATCATCCAGCGTGTCCTGGTGAAAGAACAGTCGCTCACCTACACGGTTGTCCAGCCGGTCTACGAAATCGAGACCGAACAGCTGCTCGTGATGCCCGAGCAGACGGAGACGGTGGTGATACCGGCGCAGTACGAGACGTTTACCGAGCAGGTGCTCGTGCGCCCGTCCTATGTGACGTGGAAGCCCGGAACGGGTCTTTATGGCCGGTCTCAGGTGGCTGAGGACAATATCACGCTCGCCACGGGGGAACTGCTGTGCCGTGTGGAAGTGCCGGCGCAGTATGATGCGGTCACCCGCAAGCGCCTGATTTCGCCCGAGCGCGTTGAAACCAAAGTGATTCCCGCCAGCTATCGCACCGTCGAGCGCAAGGTGCTGCAGGTTCCGGCCCGCGTGGTCGAAGAGATCGTGCCGGCAGAATATGAGGATGTTGAAGTCCAACGCCTCGTGACGCCGGAGCGGCAGGAGACCCTGGTCATCCCGGCAGCCTACAAAACAGTCGAAAAGCGTACGGTCACCGGAGGGGGCACCGTCGAATGGCGCGAAGTCCTCTGCGACTCGAACGCCACGAAGGAGAAAATCGCCGAAGTGCAGCGCGCATTGGCCGGCAAAGGCTACAAAGTGGGCGCGGACGGCGTCTTTGGCCCGGCGACCCTGACGGCGATGGAAGACTGGCAGAAAAAGAACGGCCTTCCGATGGGCTATCTGACGATCAGCACGGTTGAGTCGCTCGGCGTTTCACCTGATTAGCGGAATTTCGAGGTAAAACAGGCCATTCAGAGCGTCCGTTTCGGAAGCAGACCGTGACGCACAGCCGCACATGACAGCCCGTGAAGTGGCTGAATGCAGGCGTTAAGCTAAGTCTCACCGTTATGTGGCGTGGATATGTTGCGCCGATGGCAAAACCGTCCTAATCCGGCGCCAGCACAGGCAAGGAGGCCCTCTCTCATGTCGGACATCGAACGGCTGGCGCTCGACTATCTTCCGGTGATCATCTTCCTGACGATCGGCGCCGTGATTTCGGGCCTTTTCGTGGTCGGATCCTATCTGCTGGCCCCGTCTTCGCCCGATCCGGAGAAGAACTCCGCCTATGAGTGCGGCTTTCCCGCCTTTGACGATGCCCGCATGAAGTTTGACGTCCGGTTCTACCTGGTCGCCATCCTGTTCATCATCTTTGACCTGGAAGTGGCCTTCCTGTTTCCGTGGGCGATCAGCCTCGGCACGATCGGCCTGCTCGGTTTCTGGTCGATGGTCGTCTTCCTGGGCGTCCTGACGGTGGGCTTCATCTACGAATGGCGCCGCGGCGCGCTGGAGTGGGAATAATGGCTGGCGACTTCAAGACATACGCGCTCGGCGGCGCCCGGACGGGTGTTGAAGGCGGCTTCAAGCCCGGCGAGGACGATCCGTTCTATGCCGGCCTGTCAGACCAGCTGGCCGACAAGGGCTATTTCACGGCCGCTGCTGATGACCTGATCGCCTGGGCACGCACCGGCTCGCTGATGTGGATGACCTTCGGTCTCGCTTGCTGCGCCGTGGAAATGATGCACGCCGGCAACCCGCGCTACGACCTTGAGCGCTTCGGCATGGCGCCGCGCGGGTCACCCCGCCAGTCGGACGTGATGATCGTCGCTGGCACGCTGACCAACAAGATGGCTCCGGCGCTGCGCAAGGTCTACGACCAGATGCCTGAGCCGCGATACGTGATCTCGATGGGCAGCTGCGCCAATGGCGGCGGCTACTATCACTACAGCTACAGCGTTGTGCGCGGCTGTGACCGGATCGTGCCGGTCGACATCTACATTCCGGGCTGCCCGCCCACCGCTGAGGCTCTGGTCTACGGCTTCCTGCAGCTGCAGAAGAAGATCCGCCGCGAAGGCTCGCTGGAGCGTTAGGGGAAAGACATGTTGGACAAAGACGCCATCGACGCCCTCAAGGATCTCGGCGAACATATCGCCGCGTCCCGCCCGGATGCCGTGAAAAGCTTCCATATCAGCACCGACGAGCTCGTCGTGATGGCTGAGCGCGATCATATCGTGGGCCTGCTGCGCTTCCTGCGCGAAGACCCGCAATGCGATTTCGAGACGATGATCGACATTTGCGGCGTGGACTATCCCGAGCGCGCCGAGCGTTTCGAAGTGGTCTATCACCTCCTGTCGATGCACCTGAACCACCGCGTCCGCGTGCGTATCTCGACCGATGAAGACACCGCCGTGCCGAGCGCCTGCGCCGTCTGGCCCGCCGCCAACTGGTTCGAGCGCGAAGCCTTCGACATGTATGGCATCCAGTTCGCTGATCACCCGGATCTGCGCCGCATCCTCACCGATTACGGGTTTGAGGGCTATCCGCTGCGCAAGGACTTCCCGCTGACCGGGCATTACGAAGTCCGCTACGACGATCTTGAGAAGAAGGTCGTCTATGAGCCGGTCCAGCTGGTTCAAGAATATCGCAACTTTGACTTCCTCTCTCCCTGGGAGGGCATGACTGCCCAGATCCCTGGCGACGAGAAAGCGACGGAGTCGTAAGACAATGGCCGACACCGCTCACATCTCCGACATGGATGACCGCAAGTTCACGCTGAACTTCGGGCCGCAACACCCGGCCGCCCACGGCGTGCTGCGCATGATCCTCGACCTCGACGGCGAACTCGTCACCCGCGTCGACAGCCATATCGGCCTGTTGCACCGCGGCACCGAGAAGCTGCTCGAGTACAAGACCTACCTGCAGGGCATGCCGTATTTCGACCGGCTCGATTACTGCGCCCCGATGAACCAGGAACATGCCTGGTGCCTCGCGGTCGAGAAGCTGCTTGGCATCGAAGTGCCGCGCCGTGGCAGCCTGATCCGCGTGCTCTATTCGGAGCTCGGCCGGATCATGTCGCACCTTCTGAACGTGACGACGCAGATCCTGGACTGTGGCGCCCTGACCCCGATCACCTGGGGCTTCGAGGAGCGCGAGAAACTCTGCGTCTTCTACGAGCGCGCTTCCGGCAGCCGGATGCACGCAGCTTATTTCCGTCCCGGCGGCGTCCACCAGGACCTGCCGCAGGCCCTGCTGGATGATCTCTCCGAATGGTGTGAGCAGTTCCCGAAAAAGCTCGACGCGATCGAAGGCCTGGTCACCGAGAACCGCATCTTCAAGCAGCGCAACGTCGATATCGGCCTTGTCGACGAGAAGACGATCATGGACTGGGGCTTTTCCGGCGTCATGGTGCGCGGGTCGGGCTTCGCCTGGGACCTGCGCCGCGCCCAGCCCTATGAGTGCTATAACGAGCTTGAGTTCAAAATTCCGGTCGGCCGGAATGGCGACAATTACGACCGCTATGTCTGCCGCATGGAAGAGATGCGCGAGTCCGTGAAAATCATGCAGCAGTGCATCGACATCATGAACCGCGAAGGCCCCGGCGCTGTTCTGCTGAAGAGTTCGAAAGTCTCGCCGCCGCGCCGCGCAGAGATGAAGAACTCGATGGAAGCCCTGATCCATCACTTCAAGCTGTACACGGAAGGCTTCCACGTTCCGGCTGGCGAATGCTATGCGGCCATCGAGGCGCCGAAGGGCGAGTTCGGCGTGTACCTGGTCTCCGACGGCACCAACCGGCCTTACCGCGCGAAGATCCGCCCACCGGGCTATCCGCACCTCCAGGCAATGGACCATCTCTCGAAAGGTCACATGCTGGCAGACGTTTCGGCCATCCTCGGCTCGCTCGACATCGTGTTCGGGGAGATCGACCGTTGAGCGCGTCGTCTGAACTGATCCAGCGTCAGCTTGACGCCTACAACGCGCAGGATATTGCGGCATTTCTCGAATGCTACGCAGACGACGCCGTGCTGGGCGCGCTGAATGGCGAGGCCACTCAGACTGGCATTGAGGCCATCCGCACGCGCCATGAGGAGCTGTTCTTTCAGTTCCCGAAAAATCAGGCGAAGCTGCTCAACCGCATCGATCTGGGCTCGGTTGTCATCGATCATGAAGATGTGACCCGTGGCCCGGGTGGTGACCGGTTTCAGGTGGCCGCTATCTACACAATCCGCGACGGCAAGATCGCGCGGGTCAATTTTGCGCGGGGGGATGCCTGACATGATTTTGTCGACCGTCCGCATTGCATGTCTGAGCGTTGCCGATCATCCGCTCACGCGTGAAATCGATACATATTTTTCAGGAGAGGGCGAGTAGTGGCACTGCGCCGTTTTGACCTTGAGGCTGGGGGCGATACGTTCGCGTTCAAGCCGGAGACGGAAGAGAAGATTGCGTTCTGGCGGAACAAGTATCCGGCAGACAAGCAGCGCTCTGCTGTCATCCCGATGCTGTGGCTTGCCCAGAAGGACAATGCTGGCTGGCTGTCCGAGCCTGCCATGCGCGAAGTCGCGGACCGGCTGGAAATGCCCTACATCCGCGTCTACGAAGTCGCGACTTTCTACACGATGTTCCGCCTTCAGCCGGTCGGCAAATACCACGTCCAGCTTTGCGGCACGACGCCGTGCCAGTTGCGCGGGGCCGATAAACTGAAGGACGTCTGCAAGCAGGAAATCGGCGACATCATGTATGTCACCGACGATGGCCGTCTTTCGTGGGAAGAGGTCGAGTGTCTCGGCGCCTGCGTGAATGCGCCGATGGTGCAGATCAATGACGACTATTACGAAGACCTGACACCGGAAACGCTGGCCCAGATCCTCGGCAAGCTGAAGAACGGCGTCGAAGTGCATCCGGGCCCGCAAGTAGACCGCGTGAACAGCGCGCCACAAGGGGGCGCCACGTCTCTGACCGAGCCGTCTCTGTTCGATGGCAGCCGGAACGCGATTGCCACATTGCCGAACCTGCCATCGGCCACGCCGACCGAGGCGGAAGCCACGGGCAAGCCCGATGCTGCGCCGCCGACCAATACCAAACGCGAAGAGCCAGCCAAGACAACGCTGATCGATGCGAACAAGAAAGCCGCGACGGGTGCTCGTCCGGAGTCTGTCACCATCGACCCGGCTTCTTATGACGACCTGAAGCGTATCAAGGGCATCGGCCCGAAGAACGAAAGCGCGCTCAACGAGCTGGGTGTCTACACGTTCAAGCAGATCGCCGCCTGGACGCCGGAAAATGTCGACTGGGTCGAAGACTTCATGAGCTTCCCCGGGCGTATCGAGCGCGAAGACTGGATCGCCCAGGCGAAGACGCTCGCTGATGGCGGTGAAACGGAATTCTCCAAACGGGTGGATGCGGGCGATGTGCCCTCCAGCCAGGATGATGAGGACTAGGCCATGTTGCAGGACAAGGATCGCATCTTCACAAACCTGTACGGTCTTCATTCGCCCGAACTCGACGCGGCGAAGAAGCGCGGTGCATGGCACCTGACCAAGGAAATCCTGGATCAGGGTCCGGACTGGATCTGTGACCAGATGAAAGCGTCCGGCCTGCGTGGCCGTGGCGGCGCTGGCTTCCCGACGGGTCTGAAGTGGACCTTCATGCCGAAGGAAGTGCGGGACCGTCCGCACTATCTCGTCGTCAATGCCGATGAGTCCGAGCCTGGCACGTGCAAAGACCGCGAAATTATGCGCCACGATCCGCACCTGCTGATCGAAGGCTGCATGATCGCCTCGCGCGCGATGCGGGCGCACAAATGCTACGTCTACATTCGCGGCGAATACATCAATGAGCGCCACGCGCTCGAGAAAGCCGTCAAGGAAGCCTATGAGGCGAAGCTGATCGGCCAGAACAACCTGAACGGCTGGGATTTCGATCTCTATGTTCACCACGGCGCAGGCGCGTATATCTGCGGCGAGGAAACGGCGCTGCTCGAAAGCCTCGAGGGCAAGAAGGGCCAGCCGCGCCTGAAGCCGCCATTCCCCGCGAATGCCGGTCTCTATGGTTGCCCGACGACGGTGAACAATGTGGAATCGATTGCCGTTGCCGGCACGATCCTGCGCCGCGGCGCCGAATGGTTCGCCGGCTTTGGCCGTCCGAACAATACCGGCACCAAGCTGTTCTGCATCTCCGGCCACGTTAACAATCCGTGCAATGTCGAAGAAGAGATGTCGATCACGTTCCGTGATCTGATCGACACCCATTGCGGCGGTATCCGCGGCGGCTGGGAAAACCTGAAGGCCGTGATCCCCGGCGGGTCATCGGTTCCGATGGTGCCGGCTGAGCAGATCATGGACGCCTATATGGACTTCGACACGCTGCGTGATCTGAAGTCCGGTCTCGGCACAGCGGCCGTCATCGTGATGGACAAGGACACGGACCTGATCCGCGCGATTGCCCGCCTTGCTTACTTCTACAAGCACGAATCCTGCGGCCAGTGCACGCCCTGCCGTGAAGGCACCGGCTGGATGTGGCGCGTCATGGAGCGGATGGCCAAGGGCGAAGCCGAGCATGACGAGATCGACACGCTGCTGGACGTGACCAAGCAGGTGGAAGGTCACACGATCTGCGCCCTTGGCGACGCAGCCGCCTGGCCGATCCAGGGCCTGATCCGTCACTTCCGGCCAGAAATCGAAGACCGCATCAACCAGTACAGACTGCCGCGCGCCATGGTGCAGGGCGCAGTCATCGCGGCGGAGTAGGGGACCATGTCCGATCTGTTCAAAGTCAATGTCGACGGCGTCGAAGTCGAGGTTCCGAAGTCCTACACGCTGATGCAGGCGTGTGAGGAAGCCGGCGCCGAGATCCCGCGCTTTTGCTATCACGAGCGCCTGTCTGTGGCCGGTAACTGCCGCATGTGCCTCGTCGAGTGGGAAGGTGCGCCGAAGCCGATTGCGTCGTGCGCCCAGACCGTCGGCGACATGCGCCCGAACCGCGATGGTTCTGCGCCGAACATCCGCACCAAAGGCCCTTATGTCGAGAAGGCCCGCAACGGGGTGATGGAGTTCCTGCTCATCAACCACCCGCTGGATTGCCCGATCTGCGACCAGGGCGGTGAGTGCGACCTGCAGGACCAGGCCGTGGCCTATGGCCGTTCCGGCAGCCGCTACGAAGAAAACAAGCGCGCCGTCGAAGACAAGAACATGGGGCCGCTGGTCAAGACGATCATGACCCGCTGCATCCAGTGCACGCGCTGCGTCCGTTTCGTGGCCGAAGTGGCCGGTGTGGAAGAGATCGGCATGATCTCGCGCGGCGAGAGCGCCGAGATCACGACCTATCTTGAGAAAAATCTGACGTCTGAGCTTTCCGGCAACGTGATCGACCTTTGCCCGGTCGGCGCGCTGACGTCGAAGCCCTACGCCTTCAATGCGCGCCCGTGGGAGCTGCGCAAGACCTCCTCCATCGACGTGATGGACGCCATGGGCGCCGCGATCCGCGTCGATGCCAAGGGCGACGGCGTGATGCGTATCATGCCGGAAGTGAATGAGGACGTGAACGAAGAGTGGCTGTCCGACAAATCCCGCTTCGTGTGGGATGGTCTGGCCCGCCAGCGCCTCGACAAGCCTTATGTCCGCGTCGATGGCCGCCTGAAGCCTGCCACCTGGGGCGAAGCCTTCGCGGCCGTCAAAGCTGCGCTGTCCAAGCCTGCTGACAAGATCGGCGTTGTCGCGGGTGACCTGATCGAGGTCGAACAGGCGAAAGCCGCGCTGGACCTGTTCCGCTCGCTTGGCGTCCAGAACACAGACTGTCGCCCGGCTGGCGCGCAGTACGGCGCTGATGGCGTGCGCGAGCACTATATTCTCAACCCGACGCTGGCTGGCGTGGAAGAGGCTGACGCGCTGTTGCTCGTCGGCACCAATCCGCGCGTCGAAGCCGCCGTCTGGAACGCCCGTATCCGCAAGATCTGGCTCTGGGCGAACCTGAAAGTCGGCGTGATCGGTGAGGCCGCAAACCTCACTTATGAATACACCCACCTCGGTAACAGCGCCGATGCGCTGGCCAAGGCTGAGACCGCAGACTTCCTGAAAGGCGCCAAGCGCCCGATGATCGTTCTCGGCGAAGGCGCCCTGACCGGCCCAGATGGCGCGGCCGTTCTGGCAGCGGCCCTGAAGCTGGCGAATGACACCGGCGCGGTCGCCGATGATTGGGCTGGCTTCGGCGTGCTGCACAATGCGGCGGGCCGCGTTGGCGCGCTCGACACCGGCTTTGTGCCGGGCGAGGGCGGCGCAGCAACGGCGGCCATCCTCGGCGGCGGCATGGACACGGTTGTCCTGCTGGGCGCAGACGAGCTGGACCTGTCCAAGCTTGGCTCGGCCACGGTCATCTATGTCGGCTCGCACGGCGATGCCGGCGCCTCCCGCGCAGACATTATCCTGCCGTCGGCGGCCTATACCGAAATGGCGGCAACCTTCGTCAACACCGAAGGCCGCGTTCAGGTCACGTCGAAGGCCGTGCAGCCGAAGGGCGAGGCCCGCGAGGGCTGGGCCATCTTCCGCGCACTGTCGGACGTGATGGGCAAGACATTGCCGTACGACACAGTCGACGCGCTGCGCGAGAGCCTGCGTGAAAACACGGTCTTTGCGGGCATCGGCTACGCGCCGGGCGCGGCTGGCGCTGAAGCGCTGAAGGCCATTCCGGAAGGCGCAGGCAGTCTGTCTGGCGCGCCGTTCAAGGCGGTGATCGGGGACTTCTACCTGACCAATCCGATCGCCCGTGCATCGAAAACCATGGCGGAATGCTCAGCGCTGGCGACAGCGCTGGACACGCCTGTGGCAGCGGAGTAGGGCGGGCGCCATGAGCAACTACGTCGAGTCTTTGGGTCAGCTTTGGGGGCCACTGCTGGTCCTCGGCCAGATCGGCCTCTTCACGCTGGTCCTGCTTCTCTCGATCGCATTCCTCCTGCTGCTGGATCGCAAGATCTGGGCAGGCGTGATGATGCGCAAAGGCCCGAACGTTGTCGGCCCGTTCGGCCTGCTTCAGTCCTTCGCGGACTTTGGCAAGTTCCTGCTGAAAGAGATCGTCATTCCGGCGGGCGCGAACAAGTTCGTCTTCCTGTTCGCCCCGATCCTGACCTGTACGCTGGCCTTTACAGCCTGGGCCGCAATCCCGGTTGCGCCCGGCACGATCAGCGGCAGCACCTGGGTGATCTCGAACCTGAATGTCGGCGTGCTTTACCTCTTCGCCATCAGCTCGCTCGGTGTCTACGGCATCATCATGGGCGGCTGGGCCTCCAACTCGAAATACCCCTTCCTCGGCGCGCTGCGTTCGGCTGCGCAGATGGTGTCCTACGAAGTGTCTATCGGCCTCGTGATCATCACGGTGATCCTGCAGTGCGGTTCGATGAACCTCGCCGACATCGTGAACAATCAGGAGGGCGGCTTCTGGAACTGGCACGTGCTGAGCTTCCAGAACTTCCCGCTTGTCGTGGTCATGCTGCCGATGTTCGTGATCTTCTTCGTCTCGGCGCTGGCGGAAACCAACCGTCCGCCGTTTGACCTTCCGGAAGCGGAATCCGAACTCGTCGCCGGCTATCAGGTGGAATACGGCTCCACGCCGTACCTCCTCTTCATGCTGGGCGAATACCTGAACATCGTTCTGATGTGCGCGATGATGACGATCCTGTTCTTCGGCGGCTGGCATGGCCCGATCGCCCTGGGTGAG
This sequence comes from Hyphomonadaceae bacterium BRH_c29, assembly GCA_000961695.1. Lineage (GTDB taxonomy): Bacteria > Pseudomonadota > Alphaproteobacteria > Caulobacterales > Hyphomonadaceae > Hyphomonas. The sequence goes on along the minus strand of LADW01000034.1, from coordinate 46,310 downwards.
GACTTCGTCCGCGACCATCCGTTCATGACCAGCTTCGCGGGCCTCTTCTGGTTCATGTTCAAGATCCTCTTCTTCTTCTTCCTCTTCGCGATGGTGAAAGCCATTGTGCCGCGCTACCGCTATGACCAGCTGATGCGTCTTGGCTGGAAAATCTTCCTGCCGACCGCGCTCTTCGCTGTCCTCGTTGTCGGTGGCTATGTCGCTTACATGGGAGTGCAATCATGAGCCTTGCGCAGACCATTCGCGGCGCCCTGCTGACCGATTTCCTCGGCGCCTTCTGGCTGGCCACAGTGGAAATGTTCCGCCGCAAGGCGACCGTGAACTATCCGTTCGAAAAGAACCCGCTGTCACCGCGTTTCCGCGGTGAGCATGCGCTGCGCCGCTATGCGTCCGGCGAAGAGCGCTGCATCGCGTGCAAACTCTGCGAAGCCATCTGCCCGGCCCAGGCCATCACGATTGAGGCCGAGCCGCGCGAAGACGGCGCGCGCCGCACGACCCGCTACGACATCGACATGGTGAAGTGCATCTATTGCGGCTTCTGTCAGGAAGCCTGTCCGGTAGATGCCATCGTCGAAGGTCCGAACTTCGAGTTCGCGACCGAAACCCGTGAAGAGCTGTTCTATGACAAGGACCGGCTGCTTGCGAACGGCGACCGTTGGGAACGCCTGATCGCGAAGAATTTGGAACTGGACGCACCCTATCGCTAGGGCGTGCCGTTAGTGAGTAACCGGGGCGCACTGCGCGCACCAAACACAAGAGGGGTCAGAGGGCTGTGGCACTGATCGCATTCTACCTGATGGCTACGGTGACACTCGTGTCAGCGTTGATGGTCATTATGGCGCGGAACCCCGTTCACTCCGTGCTGTGGCTGATCCTGGCCTTCTTCTCGTCCGCAGGCCTTCTGGTCCTGATCGGGGCGGAATTCCTCGCCATGCTTCTGGTCGTCGTTTATGTCGGCGCCGTCGCGGTGCTGTTCCTGTTCGTCGTGATGATGCTGGACGTGGACTTTGTTGAGCTGAAAGACGGCACGCTCCGATATTGGCCGTTTGCCATGCTGGTCGGCATCGTGTTCGCCGCCGAGATCGTGCTGGCATCTGTGCTGGGCGTGCATGCGCGGCCGGATGCGTTCGACGCTGCGCCGGGCGCCGACACCAATGCCGAAGCCATCGGTCAGGTGATGTACACGCAATACCTGCTGCTGTTCCAGATGGCCGGTATCGTCCTGCTGATCGCCATGATCGGTGCCATCGTTCTGACACTGCGCCATCGCCCGCACGTGAAGCGCCAGAACATTGCCAAGCAGACGTCGCGCCGTCGCAGCGATGCCTATGAACTGAAGGACCCCAAGCCGGGGCAGGGGATCTGATACAGATGGAACTCGGTCTTTCACATTATCTCGCGGTCTCAGCCGCCCTGTTCACGATTGGTGTGGTCGGCATCTTCGTGAACCGGAAGAACATCATCGTCATCCTGATGGCGATCGAGCTGATCCTGCTTTCGGTGAACCTCAACCTGATCGCGTTTTCGGTCTTCTCCGGCACCATTGCCGGGCAGATCTTCGCGATGCTCGTGCTGACGGTTGCCGCCGCCGAGGCCGCAGTCGGCCTTGCCATCCTGGTCGTCTACTTCCGAAACCGCGGTGATATCTCGGTCGAGAACGTAGATCTGATGAAGGGCTAGGCGGACATGCTTTCAGACGCACTTCTTCTCTTCATCGTCCTGGCGCCCGGTCTCGTGGCGCTGACGGGCCTGTTCCACAAGATCATCGGCGACAAGATCGTCATGTTCTCCACCACCGGCGTCGTGCTGGCGGCCGGTGCACTGTCGCTGTTCCAGCTGTTTGCCTATGCCGCCGGTGTTGGCGGGCATGCCGAAACGGCAGCGCATGGGGCTGAACACGGCGCAGCGATCACGCAGCACATCATCACGCTGATGCCGTGGATCCATGTCGGTGAGTTCCAGGCCAACTGGGCCATCCGCGTCGACACGCTCTCCATCGTCATGATGGCGGTGATCACCGGCGTCTCCGGCCTCGTTCACCTCTATTCCTGGGGCTATATGAGCGAAGATCCGCACAAGGCGCGGTTCTTCTCCTATCTGTCGCTGTTCACGTTCACGATGCTGATGCTGGTGACGGCAGACAACTTCCTCCAGCTCTTCTTCGGCTGGGAAGGTGTTGGTCTCGCCTCCTACCTGCTGATCGGCTTCTGGTATCAGAACAAGGCGCCGAACGACGCATCGATCAAGGCATTCGTCACCAACCGCGTCGGGGATTTCGGCCTCGCGCTCGGCATCATGGCCGTATTCTGCATCTTCCGCACGGTCGAGTTCGCGCCCTTCATGGAAGCGCTGCGCGAGAACTCGGTCGTCACCCCGCTGGCCTTTGCCGATCCGGCCCCGGCCCGCGAAGTCATCATGACATTCATGGGCCACCGTGTGTGGGCTGTCGAAGTGATCGGCGTGCTGCTGTTCATCGGCGCGATGGGCAAGTCGGCCCAGTTCTTCCTGCACGTCTGGCTGCCGGACGCCATGGAAGGCCCGACGCCGGTCTCCGCCCTGATCCACGCCGCGACCATGGTGACCGCAGGTGTCTACCTCGTCTGCCTGATGTCGCCGCTTTATGAATACACGGTCGTCGCCGCAGGCATGATCACGCTGATCGGTGCTGTCACGGCGCTCTACGCGGCCACCGTCGGCATGGCGCAGAACGACATCAAGCGCGTCATCGCCTATTCGACCTGTTCGCAGCTCGGCTACATGTTCTTCGCCGCCGGTGTCGGCGCGTATGAGGCGGCGATGTTCCACCTCTTCACGCACGCCTTCTTCAAGGCGCTCCTGTTCCTTGGGGCCGGCTCGGTCATCCACGGCATGCACCATGAGCAGGACATGCGGAAAATGGGCGGCCTCGCCAGGTTCATGCCGCTGACCTATGCGGCCATGATGATCGGCACGATCGCCATCATCGGTCTGGGTGTGCCGCACACGAAGCTCGGCTTCTCCGGCTTCTTCTCGAAAGACGCGATCCTGGAAAGCGCGTTCGCTGGCGGACTGGAGAATGTCTCCTTCGCGCAGATGGCCTTCTGGTTCGGCATCGTCGCCGCCTTCCTGACCAGCTTCTATTCCTGGCGTCTCATCTACATGACCTTCCACGGCCCTATGGCGTCACAAGAAGCACATGAGGATCACGGTCACGCGCATGACGATCACGCTGCCGGTCACGATGATCATGGCCATGGTCACGATCACACGCCGCATGAGAGCCCGCTGGTCATGCTGATTCCGCTTGGCTTGCTGAGCCTCGGAGCCATCTTCGCCGGCTTCTACTTCTACGACTATTTCGTCGACCACTCGAACGAGGCCTTCTGGGCAGGCGCCATCTATCGCGCCTCTGAGAACCACGTTCTGCATGCCCGCCACGAAGTGCCGGACTGGGTGATCTATGCGCCGCTGATCGTCACGCTGGGCGGCCTTCTGCTGGCCACGATGACCTACTTCTTCAATCGCGGCGTCGGCAAACGCATCGCCGAGAGTGGCGGTCCGCTCTACTCGCTGTTCTACAACAAGTGGTACTTTGACGAGATCTACCAAGCGACGATCATTCGCGGCGCAGCCTTCCTCGGCAACGTGTTCTGGAAAGCCGACAAGAAGATCATCGACGGCGCCGGCGCCGACGGCATGACGGCCCTGACCCTGTTCAGCGCCCGCCGCCTGTCGGCTCTGCACACCGGCCGTCTCTATCACTATGCATTCGTAATTATTGGCGCAGCGCTCATCTTCGGGGCACTGATGTGGCTGAACGTCGGAGGGGCACACTAATGGGCGGGTTTCCCATCCTTTCGGCACTGACTTTCCTGCCGATGGTCGGCGCATTGATCATCATGGCCGTGCGCTCTGCCACGTCTGGCAGCAGCTCTGTGGCCAACAAGGCCAATGACGGGCGCACCGCGCTCATGGCGGGCCTCGTGATCTCTGTCGCGACCTTCATCGTGTCTGTGGCGGCGTTCCTGTATTATGACCCGTCGACGCCGGGCTACCAGCTCGTCGAACAACATGTCTGGTACCAGTCGATCAGCTACAAGCTGGGCGTTGACGGCCTCTCGCTGCCGCTGATCCTGCTGACGACCTTCCTGACGCCGATCTGCCTTCTGGCCAGCCTGAACTCGATCCATAAGCGCGTGACGGAATACGTCGTCGCCTTCCTGGTGCTTGAGACCTTCATGATCGGCGTGTTCACCTCGCTCGATCTGGTCCTGTTCTACATCTTCTTCGAAGCTGGCCTGATCCCGATGTTCCTCATCATCGGCATCTGGGGCGGCAAGGACAAGATCTACGCCTCGTTCAAGTTCTTCCTCTACACGCTGCTCGGCTCGCTGCTGATGCTGGTCGCCGTGGTGTACATGTACATCACAGCAGGCAGCTCGGACTTTGAAGTGCTGGAGAAATTCGCCTTCACACCGCATGCGCAGACCTGGCTCTGGCTGGCCTTCATGGCGTCCTTCGCGGTGAAGCTGCCAATGTGGCCGGTCCATACCTGGCTTCCGGACGCGCACGTTCAGGCCCCGACGGCGGGTTCAGTCGTGCTGGCCGGCGTGCTGCTGAAGATGGGCGGCTACGGCATGCTGCGCTTCTCGCTGCCGATGTTCCCGGATGCGAGCCACCTGTTCCAGCCGTTCATGTTCGCACTGGCTGTGGCCGCCATCATCTACACGTCGCTGGTTGCCTGGCGCCAAACCGACATGAAGAAGCTGATCGCCTATTCCTCGGTTGCGCACATGGGCTTTGTGACGCTGGGCATCTTCTCGTTCACCGAAGTCGGTGTGCAGGGCGCGATCTTCCAGATGATCAGCCACGGCTTCATCGCCAGCGCGCTCTTCCTGATCGTCGGTGTCGTTTATGACCGTATGCATACCCGCGAGATCGCAGCCTATGGGGGCCTCGTGCACCGGATGCCGATCTACGCGGCCATCTTCATGCTGTTCACCATGGCGAACGTTGGCCTGCCGGGCACATCGGGTTTCATTGGTGAGATCCTTTCCATGATCGGTGGCTTCCAGGCCTCGACATGGGCTGCAGGTGGCGCCGCGCTTGGCGTGATCTTCTCGGCTGTCTACATGCTGACGCTCTACCGGCGCACCGTGTTTGGCGAGATCACCAATCCGGCCCTGAACGACATCAAGGACATGAACCGGATCGAACTCATTACAATCGTCCCGTTGGCGCTGCTGACGCTGCTGTTCGGCGTCGCACCCAACCTGATCTTAAACCTGACCGAGGGCGCTGCGCTTCGCATTCTCTCGATGATGGCTGGAGGCTGATCGCCCATGCTCGACTTCACTGCCATGACGCTGGCGATCGGGCCGGAACTCTGGCTCGCTGCCGCAGGTCTTGTTGGCGTGCTGCTTGGCGCGTTGCTCAAGGATAATTTCAACGGACTGTCGTTCAAGTTCGGGGCGCTCGTCCTGTTCGTTGCGGCCGGTATTGCCGCCGTGTTCTATCAGGGCGGCGAGGCCTTTGGCGGCCTCGTTGAGACGAATACGTTCGTGAACTATGCGAAGATCGTATCCTACGTGGTCGGCGGTCTTGCGCTGGTCATGTCCGAAGGCTTCCTGAAGCGCCACGAAACGGCCCGCTATGAATACGCGCTGCTGACCATCTTTGCCTCGCTCGGCATGGGCATGATCCTGTCGGCAGCGAACCTGATGACGCTCTATATGGGCATCGAGACGCTGAGCCTCTCATCCTATGTGCTGGCTGCGTTCCACCGTGACTCTGCACGCTCTTCGGAAGCCGGTCTGAAGTACTTCGTTCTCGGCGCACTGGCCTCCGGTATGCTGCTCTACGGCTCGTCGCTGGTCTACGGTTTCTCTGGCACGACTGACTATGCGGGTATCGCTGCGGCAGAACCATCTGTCGGCCTGATGTTCGGCATGGTGCTCATGATCGTCGGCCTGGCTTTCAAGGTTTCGGCGGCGCCGATGCACGTCTGGACCCCGGACGTCTATGAAGGCGCCCCGACGCCGGTTGGTGCCTTCTTCGGTGCGGCGCCGAAAATGGCGTCCATGGTTGTCTTCGCAAACGTCATGTTCCAGGTCTTCGGCAATTCGATGGACCAGTGGCAGCTGATCGTTTCGATCATCGCCGGTCTTTCCATGCTGATTGGCGCCTTCGGCGGCCTGACGCAGACCAATATCAAGCGCCTTCTGGGGTATTCCTCGATCGCCAACGTTGGCTATGCGCTCGTCGCTGTGGCCGCAGGCAAGGATCTCGGCGCTGGCCCGCTGCTTACCTTCATGACCCTCTATGTGGTCAGCTCCATCGGCCTCTTCGCAGCCGTTCTCACCATGCGCCGCCAGGGCGGTATGGTAGAGGGTATCTCCGAGCTTGGTGGTCTGATGAGCAAGCGCCCGTGGCTGACCATCGCGCTGTCAGTTCTGATCTGGTCCGTTGCCGGCCTGCCGCCGTTTGGTGGCTTCCTCGGCAAATGGGTCGTTCTGGAAGCCGGCATCGGCGCCGGGCTTTACCCGCTGGCGATTATCCTGGTGCTCTCATCGGTCGTGTCGCTTGGCTACTATCTCCGCCTGATCAAGATCATGTGGTTTGATGAGCCGACTGAGCGGTTCGAGTCCATCGACAGCTCCGTCATGCTTGTTGTGCTGACTTCGGCCCTGTTTGTGGTCGTGTTCATGGTCTTCTTCTTCGTACTTGGCGGTTGGACCGGACAGGCTGCGTTGGGGATTACGGCTTGAGCCAAGTCTGGCCCGTCCATCACTTCGGCACGATAGACAGCACCAATACCGAAGCCCGCCGCCGCGCGCAGGCCGGTGGCTTCGAGGATTGCTGGATCATCGCTGACGAACAGACCGCCGGTCGGGGCAGGCTGCAGCGGGAATGGGTCTCGCCGAAGGGGAACCTATTCAGTACGGCCTTGTTCCGTGAGCCGGGCGGCATTCCAACAGCGACGCGAATTCCCTTCGCGGCAGCGCTCGCCATCAGCGATACTGCACTGGAATTTGCGCCCAATGCAGATGTCCGCCTCAAATGGCCCAATGATGTTCGCGTGGGCGGTGCAAAGCTTTCCGGCATTCTTGTCGAGACAGGCAGAGATGAACAGGGGCTCTGGGTCGCAGCTGGCATGGGGATCAATGTCGCTGAAGTTCCACCGGGGGCTGGACAGGCGGCAACCTGTATCGCGGACCTTGCACAAAATAAGAGCATTGATCGCATTGAAGTATTTGGTGTGTTAGCCCGCTATTTTATTGCGCGCATCGAGCAAGCCCGATCAGGATTCGAGACGGTTCGGCAGGATTGGCTGGCGCGCGCCGAAGGCCTCGGCAAACAGGTTCGCGTTTCCCCCGGCGGCGTACCCATCGAAGGCGTATTCGAGGATATGGCCGCAGATGGGGCTCTTATCCTCAGATTGCCGGACGGGTCGCAACAGACCATAAGGGCTGGCGACGTACATCTTATTGGAGAGGTCTGACCCCGCATGCTGCTCGCGATCGACGTTGGCAACACAAACACGGTTTTTGGTATCCATGACGACAAGACATGGGTGAACCAGTGGCGTAGCGCCACGGATCCGACCAAAACCGCTGATGATCATGCCGCCTGGCTCTGGCGCCTCGCGGACATTCACGGCGCGGATCTCAGCCAGATCAATGGCTGCGTGATCTCTACCGTGGTGCCGCAAGCCGTGTTCAACTTCCGCAACCTTGCCCGCCGCTATTTGCACGTTGAACCAATGTTCATAGGCGATCCGGGCCTGAAGACCGGCATGGAGATCCGCATCCGTCGCCCTGAACAGGTGGGCGCGGACCGGATCGTCAGCGCGCTGGGTGCGCACAGGAAATATCCGGGCAATCTGATCGTTATCGATAGCGGCACGGCCACGACGTTTGACGTGGTTGCAGAGGATGGCGCCTTCGAAGGCGGCATCATCTCGCCGGGTGTCAACTTGTCCGTCAAGGCGCTGCACGAAGCGGCTGCCCAGCTGCCGCGTATCGCGATCCAGCGCCCGGCGCAGGTGATTGGTCAGGACACGATCTCGGCCATGCAATCCGGCGTGTTCTGGGGCTATATCGATTTGATCGACGGCCTCGTGAACCGCATCAAGGCAGAATATGGGAAGCCGATGAGCGTGGTGGCCACCGGGGGTGTCGCGTCGCTGTTCGAAGGCGCCAGCGAGACCATCGACCATTACGACCAGGACCTCCTCATCCGGGGACTCCTGGAAATCTACAGACTCAACAAATAGGACCTCATGGCCGATTCATCCCAAACTCAGGACGAACTCGTATTCCTGCCGCTCGGTGGCTGCGGCGAAATCGGCATGAACCTCAACGCCTATGGCTACGGCCCGCCGGAGGCACGCCGCTGGATCCTGGCAGACGTTGGCGTCACCTTCGGGAATGACGATACACCGGGCATCGATCTGATCTGTCCGGATCCGGATTACCTGATCGGTGAGCATATCGATGCGGTCTTCCTGACGCACGCGCATGAAGACCATATCGGTGCCATTGGCCTCATCTATCCGCGTCTGCAGACCAAAGCTCCGATCTATGCGACGCCCTTCACGGCGGAGCTCGTTCGTTCGAAGATGAATGAGCGAGGTGTCGATACGGCGGCGCTGAAGACCATCTCAATGGGCTCCACCATACAGGCTGGTCCGTTTGAAGTGACTTATGTCACGCTGACTCATTCCATTCCGGAACCGAACGCGCTCGCCATCCGCACGCCTGCAGGCATGATCATGCATACGGGCGACTGGAAGATTGATCCGGATCCGCAGATCGGCTCCTCCACGGACATTGCAGGCCTTACCGCGATTGGGGACGCCGGCGTGCTCGCCATGGTGTGCGACTCCACGAACGTTTTCGAAGAAGGCGAGTCCGGGTCTGAAGAAACGGTTCGGCAGGGGCTGATTGAGCTGATCGCGGCGCAGAAGACTGGCGCTGTCGCTGTCACGACGTTTGCGTCCAATGTTGCCCGCGTGAAATCCATCGTCGATGCTGCCACGCAGGCCGACCGGCATGTCTGCCTTGTCGGGCGCAGCATGCACAAGATCACCAACGCGGCCAAAGCTGTTGGCATCCTCCCGCCCAGGCTCGAATTCGTGGATGAGAGCGAAGCGGGACATTTCCCGCCGGAGCATATCCTCTATCTGTGCACAGGCAGTCAGGGTGAGCCACGCGCGGCTCTGTCCCGGATTGCCAAGGGTGACCATCGCAACGTTACTTTGCGCGAAGGGGACACTGTGATTTTCTCCTCGCGTCAGATCCCCGGCAATGAGCGCGGCATCTTCGCACTCCAGAACGGACTGGCGGAACAAGGCATCCGCGTCATCACCCCGCGCATGGTGCCGCAGAAAATTCACGTCTCCGGACACCCGTGCCGGGACGAGTTGCGCCGGATGTACCAATGGGTGCGTCCAAAGATTTCCGTGCCGGTGCATGGCGAGCGCCGCCACATCATGGAGCACGCGGCCTATGCCCGCTCGCTGCAGGTGGCAGAAGCCGTCACGCCGAGAAACGGCAGCCTGATCCGCCTCGCGCCGGGCCCCGCCGAGATCATCGACCACGTGCCCGCCGGGCGCCTGTTTCTGGATGGCAACCAGCTGGTCCCGGAAGGGGCACAGGGGCTGCAGGAGCGCCGCAAACTGTCCTGGAGCGGCATTATCTTCGCGACCGTCTCCATCGATACGCACGCCAATCTCGTGGATGGGCCGGTAATTGTGGTAAAAGGCTTTTCCGAGCCGGATGGCCGGCTGGCGGATGAAGGGCTGGAAGTGCTGGATGAAGTGGCCGAAAAGGCCGTGACCGGCATGAAGCGCAAGGACCGCCTGGATGATGAAGCGGTCGAGCGGGCCATCGGCCGCGCGCTTCGAAAGGCCGCAGAGACAGTCTACGGCCTGCGCCCGATGATCGAAGTTGTTGTTTTGAGGACCTGAGACCTATGAGTGAATTCAAGATCGGACCGTTGAACCATGTCGGCGTCGCCGTGCCGGACCTTGAGGCCGCCTGCGAAACCTATCGCACGCTTTATGGGGCGACAGACATTACGACCCCGTTCGACATGCCCGAGCAAGGTGTGAAAGTCTGCTTCGTGAACCTGCCGAACAGCCAGATCGAGCTGATCGAGCCGCTCAACGAACAGTCCCCGATCCATAATTTCATTCAGAAGAACCCCAATGGCGGCCAGCACCATATGTGCTTCGAAGTGGACGACATCCACGAGGCCGTCGAGGAGATGGGCAAGCGCGGGGCAACCGTGCTGGGCAAACCGCGTATTGGCGCGCACGGCACCCTGATCATTTTTGTCCACCCGAAGAACTCCAACGGCGTTCTGATCGAGTTGATGGAAACCCCGAAAGGCCACCACTAATGCAGTTCATGAGCGGGCTGGTCGTTTTCACGATCGCCTGGTGGGTTTGCTTCTTCATCGTCCTTCCCATTGGCGTTCAGAGCCAGTGGGAAGACGGCACGACTGTCGAAGGCACGGAAGAGGCCGCCCCCAAGGAACCGATGCTTCGCAAGAAGGCGCTCTGGGCCACGATCGCCGCGAGCGTGATCACGGCCATCGCGGCGGTCGTCGTGCCACGGCTGCTTGCGCAATAGGGGTCGCTGCGGCTAGGTGAGCCGCGATTTACACACCAGTCCCCGAGGATTCGATGCGGCTTTCCAGATACTTCCTGCCCGTTTCCAAGGAAGCGCCGGCAGACGCGGCTATTGTCTCACACCAGCTGATGCTGCGCACCGGAATGGTGCGCCAGAACGGTGCCGGCATTTACACATGGCTGCCGCTGGGCCTTCGCGTCCTGAACAAGATCGAACAGATCGTACGGGAAGAGATGGACCGGGCAGGCGCCGTCGAACTGCTGATGCCGACGCTGCAGCAGGCGGATCTCTGGCGGGAATCCGGCCGGTACGAGGATTATGGCAAGGAGATGCTGCGCATCAAGGACCGCCATGACCGCGAAATGCTCTACGGCCCGACCAATGAGGAGCTGATCACGGATGTGTTCCGCTCTTACGTGAAAAGCTACAAGCAGCTGCCGCTGAACCTGTATCACCAGCAGTGGAAGTTCCGCGATGAAGTGCGCCCCCGTTTCGGCGTGATGCGTGGTCGTGAATTCATGATGAAGGATGCCTATTCCTTCGATCTGACGGAAGAGGGCGCGCGCGTCTCCTACTTCAAGATGTTCTGTGCCTATCTCAACGCTTTCAATCGGATGGGCCTGACGGCCGTTCCGATGCGCGCGGATACGGGACCGATTGGCGGCGACCTCAGCCACGAATTCATCATTCTGGCTGACACGGGGGAAAGCGCTGTGTTCTGCGACCGGAAACTGCTCGACCTGCCGGCGCCGGGCCTAGATCTGGATTTCGACTCTGACCTGACGGCGGAAGTTGAAAAGCGCACGCAGTATTATGCGGCGACTGAAGAGATGCATGACGAAGCCGCTTTCAACGCGCTGCCTGAAGACCGCAAGGTCTCGGCGCGCGGTATCGAAGTTGGTCACATCTTCAGCTTCGGCACCAAATATTCCAAGCCGATGAATGCCGTCGTGCAAGGGCCGGATGGCCAGATGGTGCCGGTCCAGATGGGCAGCTATGGCATCGGCGTTTCGCGCCTGGTCGGCGGTATCATCGAGGCCTGCCATGACGAGAACGGCATTGTGTGGCCGGAATCGGTTGCGCCTTTCCAGGTCGGCCTGATCAACATGCGTGTCGGCGATGAAGGCTGCGACAAGGCTTGCGGCGAGCTTTACGAAAAGCTCGAAGCAGCCGGCATCGAGACCCTCTATGACGATACCGATGACCGTGCCGGCGCCAAGTTTGCCAGGATGGAATTGATCGGCCTGCCGTGGCAATTGGTGATCGGACCAAAAGGCCTCGAAAAAGGCGTGATTGAAGTCAAGAACCGCAAGACCGGCGAGAAGATTGAGCTGCCGTTCGATGAGGTGATCGCAAAAGTGAAGCCTGCATGAGCCATGTCGCCGCCCCCTTCGGCAAGCTGGAGCGCACGCTTGCGTGGCGCTACCTGCGTGCCAAGCGGGAGCATGGCGGCGCCAGCCTGATCTCGATCATTTCCTTTGTCGGCATCTTCTTCGCCGTGGCGGCGCTGATCATCACCATGTCGATCATGAGCGGCTTCCGCGCGACCCTGCTGGACGCGCTGCTGGGCGGCCAGCCGCATGTCTATGCTGTGGTCAATCAATTTTCCGAGGCTGAAGCAGAAGCTCTATCGAACTCGATCAAGACCGTGCCCGGTGTGACCAGCGCGTCGCCCTATATCGAGGAATACGTCCTGGTCACCGCGAACAACCGCAAGACCGGCGCTGTGGTGCGCGGACTGCGAACCGAAGACCTCGCGACCTTGCCTTTCCTCAAGGATGGCGGCGAAGCGGCGATTGAGGCCGGGTTCGGCGAAGGCAAGAACGGCGGCAATACGATCATGATGGGCTCCTTCTTGGCCGCTGGCCGGGAAGGACTTGGTGTCATGCTGGGCGACAAGGTGGAGATCATCACCACCGGCACCAATTCGAGCGTGATGGGCGCCACACCCCGCTCCAAGGCCTATAATGTGGGCGAGGTCTTCTCCACCGGCAGCGTCGAACTCGACATGGCTTACATCTTCATGCCGATGGACCAGGCGCAGATCCTGTTCCAGTCGAAGGATCACTACCAGATGCTCGACATACGCCTGAAGGACCCCGACAAGACCGAAGACGCGATGAAGGCGATCCGCGAAGCAACAGGCAATGCGGTTTATCTCTATGACTGGAAAAGCCAGCGAGCGGCTTATCTCAATGCCCTGAAAGTGGAGCGTACCATGGTGCGTCTGCTTGTGATGGTGATCATGGGTATCGCGACGCTGAACATCATCGTTGGTGTTGTGATGCTGGTGAAGAATAAGACCCGCGACATCGCCATCCTGCGCACCATCGGCCTTGGCCGGGGCGGGGTGCTGCGTGTGTTCCTGATGGTCGGCACCGTTCTTGGCTCGCTTGGCGCGATCCTGGGGATGACTGTGGGCGTTCTGTTCATCCTGAACATTGGCGCCATCGAATCCTTCATCAACCTGTTCATGGATGGCGGGAAGGTCTTCGATGCGGAGACCTACGGGCTTGCCCATCTGCCGGCGATCCTTGATTGGGGCGATGTGTTCAGCACCGGCTTCTACGCGCTCGGCATGTCGGCGGGTGTCTCTCTCATTCCGGCTTGGTGGGCGTCCCGCCAGGATCCGGTCGGCGCTCTGAGGTTCGAGTGATGACCGTGCCTGTGCTTGAACTGTCCGGCATTGACCGCGTCTACCGCACGGCGGCGGGCGCGCTGAACGTGCTGTCGGGCGCGAACTTGAAACTGGAAGCCGGCGAGCTGGTCGGCCTGGTGGGTCCGTCCGGTTCCGGCAAATCGACCCTGCTGCATACGGCTGGCCTGCTTGAGAAGCCTGAGTCCGGCAGCGTGCTGCTGGATGGCATCGAGTGTCTGAAGCTGGACGACAAGGGCCGCACCGCGATGCGCCGGTCCAAGATCGGCTTCGTCTACCAGTTCCACCACCTGCTTCCTGAGTTCAACGCGGCCGACAATGTCGCCATGCCGCTGATGATCGCGGGTGTCGGCCGCAAAGCTGCGCGCGAGAAGGCTGCCGAACTCCTGGCCGAAATGGGCCTCGACCACCGCGCCGATCACCAGCCGGGCCAGATGTCCGGCGGCGAGCAGCAGCGCGTCGCCATCGCCCGGGCGCTGGCCAACAATCCACGCCTCGTGATCGCGGATGAGCCAACCGGAAACCTCGACCCGACCACGACTGAGCGCGTCTTCGCCACCTTCATCAAGATGGCCCGGGAAGAGGGCGCCGCGGTTCTTGTGGCGACCCACAATCACGCCCTGACGACCCATATGGACCGCGTTTTGACGCTGGAAGACGGCAAGCTGGTTCCCTACGAACCGGAATAAGCTGTGAAAACCGGGTATTGTTGACTGGTCTGGCGGGGGCGGGCCGGGCAGTTTACTCTCCCCTCAGGAGAGATCCCGTGTCCGAGTCGCCCTTCATCCATCTTGCCGTCCGATCCAGCTATTCCCTGCTGGAGAGCATGATTTCGCCCAAGGACCTGAAGTCCTGGTGCCTAGATCATGGCATGCCGGCCGTGGCGATTGCGGACAGAAATAACCTGTTCGGCGCACTCGAAACCTCGCTGACCCTGTCGGGCGCGGGCATCCAGCCGATCATGGCCTGTTGTTTCGATGTCGTGGAAGACGTACCGCGGGCCGAGCCGTCGCGCCTGACGATCTACGCCCAGAACGAGACCGGCTATCGCCGCCTGATGTTCCTGTCTTCGCGGGCCTATCTTGATGCCGCCGACGGCGTGCCGAAGCTCAAGCGTTCGCTGGCGCTGGAGCAGACCGATGGCCTCATCGTGCTGACGGGCGGCGCCGAGGGCGAGGTGGCCAAGCACCTGCAGAAGGGCCGCATCGCCGATGCCCGAACAGAACTTTCCACGCTGGCCAGCGCCTATCCGGGGCGTTGCTATGTCGAGATCACACGCCACGGCACACCAGAGGAACGCGCGGTCGAGGAAGGCCTGATTGACCTCGCCTATGATCTTGAGCTGCCACTGGTCGCCACGCACGATGCCCGCTTCCTGAAGCCAACCGATGCACAGGCGCACGACGCCATGATGTGTATCGCCAACGGCCAGTATCTCGGCCAGCCGGACCGCAAGCGCGTCAGCCCGCAGCAATATCTGAAGACGCCGTCGGAAATGAAGCTGCTGTTTGCAGACCTTCCCGAAGCCATCGAGAATACGGTCGAGATTGCCCGGCGCTGTTCCATCAAGGCCGAGACCCACAAGCCCATCCTGCCCAACTTCTCGAATGAAGGCCGTTCGGAGTCGGAGGAATTGCGCAAGCAGGCGCTGGAGGGGCTTGAGTTCCGCCTCACCGAAGCCGACCAGCTCTATGCCGAGCGGGAGACCTATTTCGAACGACTGGACTATGAACTCGGCATCATCGAACGGATGGGGTTCCCCGGTTACTTCCTGATCGTTTCGGACTTCATCAAATGGGCCAAGGAACATGGGATTCCGGTCGGGCCGGGCCGGGGCTCGGGTGCAGGTTCGCTCGTCGCCTGGGTGCTGTTGATTACAGACTTGGACCCGCTCCGCTTTGACCTCCTGTTCGAACGCTTCCTGAACCCCGAACGCGTCTCGATGCCAGACTTCGATATCGACTTCTGCCAGGAGCGCCGAAGTGAAGTGATCCGCTATGTTCGCGACAAGTATGGCGCAGACTCGGTGGCCATGATCATCACTTTCGGTACGCTGCAGGCAAAGGCTGTGGTGCGCGATGTGGGCCGCGTGATGCAGATGCCCTACGGCCAGGTGGACCGGTTGGCAAAGCTGATCCCGTTCAATCCGGCCAATCCGCCAAAGCTTCAGGAAGCCATCGACGACGAGCCGAAATTCTATGAGGAAATGGACGCCGACGAGCGCGTCGGCGAACTCCTCAAGATAGCACTGGCGCTGGAAGGTAAATACCGCAACGCGGGTACGCACGCAGCTGGTGTGGTGATCGGTGACCGGCCTCTGGTGGAACTGGTGCCGCTGTACAATGATCCGCGCGCAGATCTTCCGGCGACCCAGTTCAACATGAAATATGCCGAGACAGCCGGACTTGTGAAGTTTGACTTCCTCGGCCTGAAAACGCTTACGGTGATTGACCGGGCGCTGAAATTCATCCGGCGTGACGGGCGTGATGTCGGTCCCGAATGGCGCAGCCTGGACGACAAGGCGACGTATGACCTGATGGCCAGTGGCGACACGCTGGGCGTGTTCCAGCTGGAGGGCGCAGGCATGCGCGACACGCTGAAGAAGGTGCGCCCGCACAGCCTCGAAGACGTGATCGCCATCATCTCGCTCTACCGTCCGGGCCCGATGGAGAACATCCCTGTCTATATTGAAGGTAAGGAGAACCCCGAAGGCGTTCGGTATGCCCACCCCGACCTGAAACCAGTGCTGGAAGCCACCTATGGCGTGCCGGTCTATCAGGAGCAGGTCATGCGGATGGCGCAGGAGATCGCCGGTTATTCGCTCGGCGATGCTGATTTGCTCCGTCGCGCCATGGGTAAGAAGAAGCTTGAGGAGATGATCGCTCAGCGCCAGCGCTTCGTGGAAGGTGCCGCGGCGAACAAGGGCATGGAAGCCCCGCTTGCGAACGACATCTTCGACACGATGGAGAAGTTCGCGGGTTACGGCTTCAACAAGTCTCACGCGGCGGCCTATGCGCTGATCGGCTATCATACCGGCTATCTGAAGCGCCATTTCCCGGTTGAGTTCCTGGCCGCCTCGATGAGCCTCGATCTCGGCAACACAGACAAGCTCGCGGCCTTCTTCCAGGAGGCCAAACGGCTGAAGATTCCGGTGCTGGCGCCGGACGTGAATGCCTCGTCCGCTGATTTCGATGTGCGCGATGGTGCGATCGTCTATGCCCTCGGCGCGCTGAAGGGCGTGGGCCTCGAAGCCATGAAACATGTCGTGGCCATCCGCGAACAGGATGGCCCGTTCAAGGACATCTACGATTTCGCCGAGCGGGTTGATCCGAAACATGTGAACAAGAAAGCGTTCGAATCCCTCGCCAAGGCCGGGGCGCTCGACAGTTTCGACAAGAACCGCGCCCGTGTGCTCGCGGGTGCGCCGATGCTGGCGCAGATGGCGGCCAGCGCCGCCGAAGACCGGATGGGCGGGCAGGGCGGCCTGTTCGGCGAGGCAGAACCTGCACTGCGGCCTGCGCTGCCCACGGTCAAAGCCTGGAACGGCCAGCAGAAACTGGACGAGGAATTCCGCTCCATCGGCTTCTATTTCTCCGGTCACCCGCTGGACGATGTCCTGACCGGTATCGACCGGGAGCGCGTGACGCTGGCGATGGAGATCGAGGAACGCGCTGCCGACGGCAAGCCGATCGAGATGATCGGCATCGTGCGCCTGCGTTCGGACAAACCGGCCCGGAATGGAGGCAAGTTCGCCTTCCTCACGCTCTCCGACCCGACCGGGGAAGTGGAGATGATGGTGTTTCCGGAGACCCTGTCTCAGAACTATGACCTGCTGCAGGTCGGCAATGCGGTTGCGGTCACCGTGGGGGTCAAGCGCAACGGGGAAGAGATCCGCCTCAATGCCGAGCGGGTCCTGCCGCTGGAAGCAGCGCGCCTCAGCAATGGAATGGGCGCGCTGAAAGTGCGTCTCGCTGTGGGCGCCAATCCGGGCGAGATTGCCGGCGTGATCCAGCACCTCGCCAAGCTGCCCGATTCTGAACGGGGGGAGATCCTGGTCGAGGTTCCGCTCGAAGACGGGCGCCTTGTGATCCTTAAGCTGCCGGCGACCTATACAATCAATCTGAGGGCCCAGAGGGCCCTGAAAGATGTGCCCGGCGTTGAGCGGGTGGAGCCCCTAAAGGCGGCTTGATGGTCCGGATTGGTCCGGTTCAGGCAATGCAGGGCATCTGCAGGTCCGGTATCGTCATGAATGGGTCACGCCAGGTCCTGCCAAAACAGGCTCCAGAGTGCTTGCCGGGCAAGGGAATATCTGTATAAGCCGCCTCATCTTAAACCAGTTCACGGGTGCATCCGGTGCTGCGGGCCATGTTGGTCCAAAGTTCCACCTGTGACGGCCAACCGGATGGAGAAAATCTATGGCCCTACCTGATTTCACAATGCGTCAGCTGCTCGAAGCCGGCGTTCACTTCGGTCACCAGACCCACCGCTGGAACCCACGCATGAAGCCGTACATCTACGGCGAGCGCTCCGGCATCCACATCATGGACCTGTCCAAGACTGTACCTTCGCTGCACCAGGCATTGCTGTTTGTGCGCGAAACCGTCGCCAAGGGTGGCCGCGTCCTGTTCGTCGGCACCAAGCGTCAGGCTCAGGATCCTGTGGCTGAAGCCGCACACCGTTGCGCCCAGTATTATATGAATCACCGCTGGCTCGGCGGCACGCTGACCAACTGGTCGACCGTGTCCAACTCGATCAAACAACTGCGCGAACTGAACGCCATGTTTGAAAGCGGTGGCGGCAGCGGTCTGACGAAGAAAGAACTGCTCGATCTGGAGCGTCGCCGCGAGAAGCTGCAAAAGTCGCTCGGCGGTATTGCTGACATGGGCGGCCTGCCGTCTGCCATGATCGTGATCGACACCAACAAGGAAGCCATCGCTGTCCAGGAAGCCCGCAAGCTGGGTATCCCGGTCGTGGCTGTCCTTGATACGAACTGCGACCCGTCAGACGCCGACTATGGCTTCCCGGGCAACGACGACGCTGCACGCGCCATCTCGCTCTACTGCAACCTGTTCGCCGATGCCGTCCTCGACGGCCTCGCCGAATCCAGCGCCGGCTTCGGTGTCGATCTGGGCGCCCTGGAAGACGTTACGGGTGTTGTGGAAGCTGACGTTGCTGCTGCAGATCAAACCGCTGACGAAGCTGGCGCATAATCCGCGTCGCATACAATCGAACTGAGGGAATAAAGCTATGGCTGAGATTACAGCTGCGCTTGTGAAAGCGCTCCGTGAAAAAACGGGCGCTGGCATGATGGACGCCAAAAAGGCGCTCGTCGAAAACAATGGCGATGAAGCCGCAGCCATTGACTGGCTGCGTGCGAAGGGCCTGTCCAAGGCTGCCAAGAAGTCGGGCCGTACGGCTGCCGATGGCCTGGTGGCTGTGAAGGTCTCTGACGACGGCAAAACCGGCGCTATTGTCGAACTGAACGCTGAAACGGACTTCGTTGCCCGCAACGAGACCTTTCAGAAGGCATTGGCTGGTATCGCCGCCGCCGCCCTGAGCACTGACGGTTCCGTCGAAGCTCTGGCCGCCGCGCCTTCGCCGGATGGTGAGGGTTCCGTTGACGACCTGATCAAACGCCTGATCGCCACGGTTGGCGAAAACATGACCCTGCGCCGTTCGGCCAAGGTTGTGGCTGGCGGTAAAGTCGCATCCTACATCCACAACGCCGAAGCCGCAGGCATGGGCAAAGTGGGCGTGCTGGTTGCGCTCGACGGTTCTGGCGATCTGGACGAAGTTGGCCGCAAGGTTGCGATGCACATTGCTGCGACGTCGCCAGCTGCTGCAACGACTGCCGAACTGGATCCGGCGCTGATCGAATCCGAAAAGCGCGTCCTGACCGAGCAAGCCCGCGAAAGCGGCAAGCCGGACAGCGTCATCGAGAAGATGATCGTCGGCCGCATGCAGAAGTTCTACAAGGAAGTCGTGCTGCTGGAGCAGCCCTTCGTCATGAACCCCGATCAGACGGTCGGTGAGTTCCTGAAGGGTGAGGGCGCTACGCTGAACGGCTTCGTCCACTTCAAACTCGGTGAAGGCATCGAGAAGGAAGCGGACAACTTCGCTGACGAAGTTGCCTCCATGACAAAAGGCGCCTGATCAGGCTTGCCTTTCCGCCCGCAAGGGGCTTTGAACATCCCGGTCGCCCATGACAGGCGGCCGGGAATCTTTTAGGAGGCTGTAAGGCCTTCAGCGGAGGAAACGTGACAATGCCGAGCGAGGACTCCGAAACACGCACGCTCAAGTACAAACGCGTACTATTGAAGCTTTCGGGAGAGGCCCTGATGGGCCCCGGCCAGTTCGGCATAGACATTCCAACCTGCGAGAAATTTGCCAAGGCCATCAAGGAAGCCCGCGACGACGGGGCTGAGATTTGCCTTGTGATCGGGGGCGGCAACATCTTTCGCGGTGTTGCAGGCGCTGCCAAGGGCATGGAGCGTGCTCAGGCCGACTCCATGGGCATGCTGGCCACCGTGATGAACGCCCTCGCCATGCAGAGCGTGCTTGAGAATATGGACGTGCCGACGCGCGTCCTGTCTGCCATCCATATGGAAGCGATCTGTGAGCCCTATATCCGCCGCCGCGCGCAGCGTCATATGGAGAAAGGCCGGGTCGTGATCTTCGCCGCCGGCATCGGCAACCCGTTCTTTACCACGGACACCGGAGCCGCACTCCGCGCGATCGAAATGAACTGCGACGCGCTCCTGAAGGGGACGCAGGTTGACGGTGTTTACACCGCAGATCCCAAGCTTGACGCCACCGCAACCCGGTATGAAGACGTGTCCTATCAGGAGTTGCTGGTGAAGGATCTGCGCGTGATGGATTCTTCGGCTGTCAGTCTGATGCGTGACAACAACATCCCGATCGTGGTGTTCTCTCTGAAGGAAGAGGGATCTCTGCGCAAAGTGCTGCACGGTCAGGGAACGTCTACAACGATTACGAATATGGGAGCGCCTGCCAGATGAGCTATGAAAAGAAGGACCTTGAGCGCCGTATGGAAGGCGCCCTGTCATCACTTTCGAGCGAATTCAGTGGCCTGCGCACGGGCCGCGCCTCGGTGAACCTGCTCGATTCCATCATGGTGCCAGCCTACGGTTCGACCGTTCCGCTTTCCCAGGTCGCCTCGGTGACCGTCACTGATTCCCGCATGCTGTCGGTTAATGTCTGGGACAAGTCTGTTGTGGGCGCTGCAGATCGTGCGATTCGCGAATCAGGTCTGGGCCTCAATCCGGTCGTCGACGGCCAGAACCTGCGCCTGCCGATTCCGCCACTCAACGAAGAGCGCCGCAAGGAGCTCCAGAAGGTCGCCGGTAAATATGCGGAAGCGGCGCGCGTCGCGATCCGCAATATCCGCCGTGACGGCATGGATAGCCTCAAGGCGATGGAGAAGGACGGCGAGATCAGTGAAGATCGCCACCGGTCCCTGTCCGAGGAAGTCCAGAAGCTGACGGACACTTATGTTTCCAAAATCGATGAAGCGCTGAAATCCAAAGAAGCGGAGATCATGCTGGTCTGATGTCCCACGCACCCGCCCCCGCATCTGAGGGCGCCGGGGCAGAGCGGCTTCCGGGGCCGCAGCACGTTGCTATCATCATGGATGGCAACGGCCGCTGGGCGAAAGCCAGAGGTTTGCCGCGCGCAGCTGGGCATGAACGCGGGGTTGAGGCCCTGCGTCGGACGGTCGAGGCCGCGCCTGAGCTGGGCATCCGCTATCTGACCGTATTTTCTTTCTCCACTGAGAACTGGCGCCGTCCGGCGGCGGAAGTCAGCGCGCTGTTCGGCCTGCTGAAAGCCTACGTTCAGCGCGATCTTGGCCGTCTCAAGAAGGAAGGCGTCCGTATCCGCGTGATTGGCCGCCGCGAAGGCTTGCCTGCGGATATCGCGGATCTGGTAGACAAGGCGGAACGCGAGACGGAAGAGAATTCGGATTTCTTTCTCAATATCGCCTTTAATTATGGTGGCCGCGAGGAAATCGTTCGCGCTGCTTCGAGACTTGCAGAAGCGGTCCAGCGAGGGGACCTGTCGCTGGAAGCAATAGACGAACGTGCCTTCGAGGGCTTCCTCGATACGATCGACATCCCGGATCCGGACCTGTTGATCCGCACCAGCGGAGAGTATCGCTTGTCCAATTTTCTTCTCTGGCAAGCGGCCTATTCAGAACTCGTCTTCACCGATGTGCTCTGGCCGGATTTCGACAAGTCGGCGCTGCAGCAAGCGATCACTGATTTTCAGAGCCGGGAACGCCGGTTCGGTGCCGTGCCATCGGGGGCGCGCTGATGGGGGACTGGACGCCTCAGGAACTCAGATTCTCCAATCTCGGGCTTCGGCTGATCTCCTCGGCGATACTGATCCCGCTCGGGTTGGCAGCGGTTTGGTCGGGCGGCTGGGGGCTGGCTGTCGCTTGCGCCGCTGCAGCAGGGATCATGGCCTGGGAGTGGAGCCACATTAGCGGCTTTTCAAAGCCGATGGTTCTGGTGGTTTTCGCTGCGTTGACGTGTCTGGCATTACCATTGGGCATGTCGGCTGCTCCCCTTGCGGTGCTGGCAGCCGGTGCTGTGTTTGCCTCGATTATCGCAAAAGGCGGCTGGAACTATCGCGGTAGCGCCGTGTTTGGGCTCATCTATGTGACTTTGCTGCCTGCGTCGCTGTGGTTGTTGAGAGATGGCCCATGGGACGGACGCGCGGCCGCCTTGTATTTCATGTCCTTTGTCTGGGCGTCGGACGCTGCCGCTTACTTCACCGGACGTGGGCTTGGCGGACCGCGCCTGTTGCCGAAAGAAAGCCCGAACAAGACCTGGAGCGGGGCGCTCGGTGCGGTTGCGGCCTGTGTCTTCTGCGGTGTCGCGGTTGCGGATATCGAACGGGTGCCATTCGTCACTTGGATTGTTACCGGGATCGCCATCTCTGTCGTCGCACAGGTCGGTGACCTGTTCGAAAGCGGACTGAAGCGGCGATTCCGGGTCAAGGATTCCGGCACGATCCTGCCGGGCCATGGCGGCGTCATGGACCGCGTGGACGGTCTCGGTGCGGTCGCGTTTGTGTCTGTTCTGGCTTTTCACGTTGTCCCGGACCTGCCGGCTATGCTGGGCCTTCAGGGATGACAGGGCGTCGTTCAGTTTCGATTATGGGGTCGACCGGCTCCATCGGCTGCAGTGCACTCGATGTGATCCGGCAGGCCAACAAGGATGACGATAACGGGTTTGACGTCGTCGCTCTGACTGCTGGCAGCAGCGCAGAAAAGCTGGCCGCTCAGGCGCTAGAATTCCGGCCACAAGTGGCTGTCATCGCCGACGAGCGCCAGTTGCCAGATCTTCGGGCGCGTCTGGAAGGAAGCGGAATTGAAGCCGCAGGCGGGCCAAAGGCCGTCGTCGAAGCTGCGACGCGGCCCGCAGGTCGCGTCCTCGCCGCCATTGTTGGTGCTGCGGGCCTTGAATCGACGCTTGCAGCCGTTCAGGCAGGCAATGATGTCGCCATCGCCAATAAGGAAAGCGTCGTCTGTGGTGGCCGTCTGATCCTCGAAGAGGCGAAGAAGGCCGGCGTTCGCGTGCTGCCAGTTGATTCCGAGCATAGTGCGATCCACCAATGCCTTGGGGATGGCCGACAATTGGAGCGCCTGACGATAACGGCCTCTGGAGGGCCGTTCCGGACCGCGACCCTTGAGGAAATGCGCCGCGCGACGCCCGCTGAGGCTGCAGCTCACCCAAATTGGTCCATGGGTATCAAGAATTCCATCGACAGCGCCACGCTCATGAACAAAGCGCTGGAATTCATCGAAGCGGCCTATCTGTTTGATGTGCCAGCCAGCGTGATCGACGTAATCATTCATAAGCAGTCCATTATTCATGGAATGGCCCACTTCACCGACGGCTCCGTGATCGCCCAGCTCGGCGCGCCGGATATGCGCACACCGATTGCCTATGCGCTGGGTTGGCCGGACCGGGTACCGACTTTGGTGGAGCGCCTTGATCTGGTCAGGCTCGGCCAGCTCGATTTCGAGGCGATTGACGTCGAAAAATTCCCGGCAATTCAACTCGCCCGCGAGGCGATTGCTGGAGGACCCGCCGCCACGACGGTATTAAATTGTGCTAATGAATCAGCGGTTTCTGCATTTATTGCGGGCCATTGCGGATTTCTGGACATAAGCTTGGTGGTAAAGGAAGTGTTGAGTCGCTTCCTGTCCGGGAATATGTCCGGAATGGCATGTAATTCGCTAGAAGAGATCGGCTTTTTGGACCGGTACGCGCGAAATGCGGCTGAAGATGTCTTGAAGCGAGTCCCGGGTGGTGGGGTGGAGGATAGAACGCTTGGGTGAGTTGCTAAGCCAAGGTCCATTGTTTCTGGCTTGCCTCATCTTCATGATGGGCATCGTGGTAGTCGTTCACGAATACGGCCATTACCTCGCCGGACGCGCTTTCGGGGCTGCAGTGGAATCCTTCTCTGTCGGTTTCGGCAAGCCAATCTTCGAACGCAAGGATCGTCGAGGAACGCGCTGGCGGATCAACTGGATCCCGCTGGGCGGTTTTGTGAAATTCGCAGGTGAATCTCAGACTGCGGGCGATGTCGGCAAACTCGAAAGTGGCCTCACCGGAAAGCCCTATCCGGAACTCAGCGTGGGCCAGCGCTCCATTGTGAGCCTTGCTGGCCCGATGGCCAATTTCGTCCTCGCCAGCCTGATTTTCGCCCTCATGCTCGGCACGTTCGGTCGTCCGAATATCGAAGTCGGCGTTATCTCAGTCGCAGCGGACTCTCCGGCCGCAGCTGGTGGACTGGAAGCTGGCGACATATTCGTATCGGCCAATGGCAAGGCCATAAAAAGTCCAGGTGATGTGCAACTCGAGGTGATCCTCAACCCCCACACGCCCATGACATTTGTTGTGCGGCGGGCGGATGCAGAAAAGACGCTCACCGTGACGCCGGATGAAGCCGTCCGGAAAAACGAGCTGGGCCAGATGGTGCCCCAGGCAACCATCGGCGTGGCGCTGGACAAAGTGAGCGTCCTGGCGCCGACGAAGTACAATCCCGTCGAGGCGTTGGGTCAGGGTGTTGTTCAGACGGGTAAAACCATCGAGCAGACAGTCACGATGCTGAGCCGGATCATTACCGGACGGATGTCGGTCCATACGATGTCCGGCCCTGTCGGGATCGGGGATGTGTCACGCCGTATCGTGAATGAGGTCTGGAGCCAGGAAAATGTGTCCGTCGGCACACGTGTGTCAGAGCTCTTCTGGATGCTTCTCGGCATGTGCGCGTCGATTTCAGTCGGCATCGGCTTTTTCAACTTGTTGCCGCTGCCGGTGCTGGATGGCGGACACCTTGTATTTAATGCATACGAAGCCCTGACCGGCCGTCACCTGCCGGAAAAAGTGCAGGAGGTGAGCCTGACATTTGGCCTGATCCTGTTATTGGGGATGGTGGTTGTCATCACTTGGGGCGACATCATAGAAACCGGCCTATTTGGCGGCGGCGTCGGCTGAGCCGACCGGACCAGGGACTAGTCAGAGAGTTTATTCGACGATGCGTAAGTTTCTTGCAGCGACCTTCATGGCGACCAGTGTCTTTGCGCTTTCGGGCGTGATCGGTGACGCTGGCTCTGCACAGGCGCAAGAAGATGACCGGTACGGCGGTACAATCCGTTCAGTGGTGGTCGAGGGCAACAAGCGCATTGAGGCGCGGACGGTGCAGTCCTATTTGCTGCTGGAACCCGGTGACTCGTTTGATCCGAACCGGATCGACCTGTCCCTGAAGACGCTTTTCGCGACCAATCTGTTCGCCGACGTTTCGATTGACCGCCGCGGGGATGACCTTGTTGTCCGCGTCGTCGAAAACCCGATCATCAACCGCGTTATCTTCGAGGGCAATCGCGCCCTCAAGGAAGACAAGCTGAAAGAAGAAATCCAGGCGGAACCCCGCGGGATCTTTACAGCAGCGCGCGTGCAGAGCGACGTGCAACGTATTCTGGAACTCTACCGCCAGTCCGGCCGCTTCGCCGCAAAGGTCGAGCCGCAATACAAACCATTGGAGCAAAACCGCGTCGATCTGATCTTCCAGATCACGGAAGGTCCGGTTACCGGCGTTCGCTCGATCAATTTCATCGGCAACGATGCCTATTCGGACTCGCGTCTGCGTAGTGAAATTGTGACCAAGCAGTCGCGGATGTGGCGCTTCTTCAGCTCCAACGACAACTACGATCCCGGTCGTCTCGAATATGACCGCGACAAGCTGCGCCAGTTCTATCAGAACAATGGCTACTATGATTTCCGCGTGACCTCAGCCGTCGCCGAACTTACGCCGGACCAGAAAGACTTCTATATCACGATGACGGTCGATGAAGGCCGTCAGTATGATTTCGGTGAAGTGAAGGTCGAGACGGCGCTCGAGAAGCTCAATGCCAATGCGTTGCGTGCGGCCGTTCCGATTAAGGAAGGCGCACTGTTCCAGGGTGACCTGATCGAAACCACGATCGACTCCCTGACTTATGCCGCAGGTATCGCCGGTTACGCTTTTGTGGACATCCGTCCACAGCTTGACGTCAATCCCGATACTGGACGGATCGATGTGACATTCGTGGTCGACGAGGGGCCGCGCGTCTACATCGACCGGATCAACATTGTCGGCAATACGCAGACGCTCGACCGCGTGATCCGCCGCGAACTCCGTATCTCCGAAGGCGACGCGTTCAACCGCATCCTGCTGGACCGTTCGAAGAACCGTGTGCGTGCGCTGGGCTACTTCAAGGAAGTTGAGATCGAAGAGGTCCCTACTGACGAGCCTGACCGGACGGCTGTGAACGTTACGGTGCAGGAGCAGCCGACTGGCGAGCTTTCCTTCGCCGCCGGCTTCTCGTCAGTCGACTCCTATCTGATCGATTTGTCTGCCAGCCAGCGCAATCTGCGCGGACGTGGCCAGACCGTCGTGGCGCGTGTCTCCTCATCCAGCCGCCAACAGATCGTCGACCTGCGCTTTACGGAGCCGCGTTTCCTTGACCGGAACCTCTCGGCCGGTGTCGACGTATTTGCGACACGCCAGGACTTTGCCGACATTTCCTACTTCACCAGCGACACCTATGGTGCCGGCGTTCGGGTCGGTTTCCCGCTGACGGAGCGCATGCAACTGGGCCTGAGCTATCGCCTGCAATACGACGATATTCAGGTTACCGACATTCCGTATGTCATCGATGTGGCGAGCGGAACGCGGGCGATCCGCCAGGTTGGCGGTACGGATACGCCAACTGATGCGTCAGACGACACGTATCGGTATGCAACGGTCAGCGAGCTGGATGCGGCAACGGAGACCGTTCTGGACCGCTGTGATCCTTCTTATCTCTACCGCGAAACGCTTTGCCGGTCCGAACGTCAGGACTTGTCGAGCATTATCGGCTACCAGCTCTATTGGGATCGCACCAACGATCCGATTACACCGACACGCGGCTTCGACTTCCAACTCAGCCAGGATCTGGCCGGTATTGGGGGAGACGTCCATTATCTGCGTACG
Organism: Hyphomonadaceae bacterium BRH_c29; assembly: GCA_000961695.1. Classification (GTDB taxonomy): domain Bacteria; phylum Pseudomonadota; class Alphaproteobacteria; order Caulobacterales; family Hyphomonadaceae; genus Hyphomonas. Next base: position 19,493 of record LADW01000034.1, on the reverse strand, counting down.
GAAACGCGAACCTCCTTCTATCGCGGCATCTGGAAAGGTGTCGTGGCAAGCGCACGGTTCTCGGGCGGCTATATATTCCCGCTGGAAAATGGGGAAGGCGTTCGGATCAACAACCGCTTCTTCCGTGGTGGCTCCACCTTCCGGGGCTTTGATGTGGCGGGTCTCGGCCCGCGCGAAATCCTGCAGGTCGTCGACCCGGCGACTGGCGAGATTGTCGCCACACGCCGTCTGAATGCCCAGGGGGGTAACCTCTATTACCAGGGAACGTTCGAACTCAGCCTGCCGAACGTCTTTCCGGAAGAGTATGGCATCAAGAGTGCCCTGTTCGTCGATGCTGGTTCCCTTGGCACGCTTCGCGGACCGGACAAGGCACCGAGCTTCTACACGACAGACCCGGTGTCGGGCCTGCCAGCAGCGCAGCTAACCAAGGAAGCGGCTTCTTTGCGCGCGGCCGCTGGTCTCAGCGTGTTCTGGAACTCGCCGTTTGGCCCGATCCGCTTCGACTTCTCTCAAATCCTCCGCAGCGAGGACTATGACCGGACAGAGACGTTCCGGTTCTCGACTTCAACCCGCTTTTAAACGCAAGCCCCCAGAATGGAGACTGGCATGTCCCACCTCAAGAAACTCTTGTTCGCGTTCGCTATCCTGATCAGCAGCGCGGCAGTCACAGCACCGGCAGCGGTCGCACAAGGCAGCACGATCGTCGCCATCGACGAAGTCAAAATCCTGCGCGAAAGCAAGGCCGGTAAAGATATGGCGACCAAGCTCGACAATATCGAAACCCAGATGAACAACGAGCTGAACCCGGAACGCACAACGCTGCAGACCGAAGGCAAGGCACTCGATGCCAAACTGGCTGGCAAGACCCGCGCTCAGGTGAACGCTGACGCAGCCCTCGTGACCGAACTCAACAACTACCAGGCCAAGGCGAACGCCTTTGCTGCAAAGGCACAGAAAGCCTCGCAAGAATTCTCGCTGACCGAGCGTGTTGCCCTGGGCAACTTCAACAAGGCGCTTGAGCCAGTCCTGCTTCAGGTCATTCAGGAAAAGAACGCCCAGCTCGTCGTTTCGAAAAGCTCGGTGATCTATTCAGCGGACACGATTGATGCGAGTGCTCTGCTCATCCAGAAACTCGACGCAGCTACGCCGACCCTGACCGTGACGCGTCAGAAGATTCCTGACCAACCAGCCCCTCAGTAATCGGAGTTCATCGTGACGGTTGATCCGCGGTTCTATGCGCCATTGGGGGCTTTGACGCTCGGGCAGATAGCGGAATTGACCGACGCGACGCTCGACGGGGATGGTGCCATTCCGGTATTCGGTATCGCATCTGCGGCCAATGCGCAGGAGGGCGATCTCGTTTTCCTGGATGGCGACGGCAAGGCCACGCCGTCGATTTCTCCAACTGCGCGGCTTTTTGTTACCAACGAAGCCAACCTCCGGCACGTGCCGGAGGGGGCTTCGAAACTGGTTACGCGGTTCCCGCGTTTTGCCCATGCCACTGCCGCTCTTGCCATGTTCCGGACCCGGCATCTGGATTGGGCCAGTGATGAACGCATTTCATCTGATGCGAATGTTCATGACGGCGCACGGATTTCTCCCGGCGCAGTGATCGGGCCTGGCGCGACGATTGGTGAAGGCACCTGGATCGGTCCAAACGCGTCCGTTGGTCCAGGCGTCCAGATCGGACGAAACTGTCAGATCGGCGCGAATGTCAGCATCTTTTGCGCTTTGCTTGGTGACCACGTCACCTTGTTGTCCGGGGCTCGCATCGGAGAAACCGGCTTTGGTGTGATGGCAGCTCCGGATGGGCAGCGCGACGCCCCGCATTTCGGCCGTGTGATCCTTCAGGATCATGTGTCAATCGGCGCGAATACCTGCGTCGACCGCGGGGTTTTCGAGGACACGATCCTGGGCGAGCGCACAAAGATCGATAATCTTAGCCAGATTGCCCACAACGTCGTTTTTGGGCGGTCTGTGGTCATGGCTGCTTTCGGTGGCATTTCTGGCTCCGTCCGCGTTGGAGATAATGCCATGCTGGGTGGCCGGGTCGGCATTGCAGATCATGTCCGGATCGGAGAAGGCGTCAGTCTTGCCGCGTCATCAGGCGTGTTCCGTGATATCGATGGAGGTGAAACCTGGGGCGGCACTCCAGCAAAGCCTCTCCGCCAGTGGATGCGGGAAATCGCCTGGTTGCAGAAGCAGGCAAACCAAAAGAAAAACAGCTGATCGGCGCACGTACCGCGCCAGAGTGCAGAGACGTTCATATGCCGACACAAATTCATCCATCCGCTTTTGTCGAAGACGGGGCCGAGCTGGGCACGGACGTCTCCATTGGCCCGTTCTGCCATATTGGCGCGCATGCTGTGATCGGAGACGGGTGCGTTCTGCAAACGCATTCCGTTGTTACCGGCCACACGACGATCGGCTGCAACAGCGTGCTGTATCCTCATGCGACACTCGGTTGCAATCCGCAGGTCATTGGGTTCCAGAGCGATCCGGAGTCGCGGCTGGAAGTGGGTGAGAACTGCACCTTCCGAGAATACGTGACAGTTCATACCGGCATGCCCAAATTTGGCGGTCTGACCAAAATCGGCGATCACTGCTATATGATGGTCGGAGCTCACGTCGCGCACGATGGCCAGATCGGAAATCATGTTGTGATGGCGAACAATGTGGCTCTGGCAGGCCATATCGAAGTGGGTGACCACGTCTGGTTCGGCGGCCTTGCGGCAGTGCACCAGTTCACCCGAATTGGACGGAACGCGTTCATTGGTGGCGGTGCGATTCTGGTGGAAGACGTTATCCCGTTTGGTTCGGTTGTTGGAAACCATGCGAAACTCTCAGGCCTTAACATGGTGGGGCTGAAGCGGCGCGGTTTCGACAAGAGCCAGCTGATGCAGATCCGCAGTGCCTATAAGGCAGTGTTCTTTGGCGAAGGTCTGTTCAAGGATCGTCTGGCTCAAGCGGCAATTGACTTCGCCGAGAAGCCGCTCGCCATGGAGCTCATCAAATTTATCCAGGTCGGTGGAGACCGACCAATCTGTAAGCCGGCTTAGGCCATGCCGTCACCGCTTGGATTGATTGCTGGACTGGGCGAATTACCGGTCGCGATTGCGAGCCACGCTGTGGCAAGCGGACAGGGTGTCTATGTACTGCGTTTGAAAGGCTTCGAGGAGCCGGCGCTAGCGGAATATCCGGGCGATGTGGTTGGCCTTGGGGAGATCGGCGGCGGAATTGATCGCCTGAAGGCGGCTGGCTGCAGGGACCTCGTTTTCGCGGGTATCGTGAAGCGTCCGAATTTCAAGGACCTCAAGCTGGATATGCGCGGTGCGATGCTCCTGCCGAAGGTCATCTCGGAGGCGCGCAAAGGTGACGACGCGTTGCTCAAGGTTCTGGTTGCCGAATTCGAGAAGCATGGCTTCAACGTGATTGGTACGGAAGAGGCTAACAAAGCCCTTCTGGCGCCAGCTAGCCTGATCGCCGGACCGGCGCCAAGTGAAGCGAACCTTGCTGATATCCGGCACGCGGCGAAGGTTGCTGCAGCCACAGGCTCGCTCGATATCGGTCAGGGCTGTGTTGTCTGCGATGGTCTGGTTCTCGCTGTGGAAGCACAGGAAGGCACGGACGAGATGTTGAGGCGCTGCGCCGCATTACCGGAAGCGATACGTGGCACTCCAGGTGCTCGCCGAGGCGTGCTTGCCAAGCGTCCGAAGCCCGACCAGGAGCGCCGGGTTGACCTGCCGACGACCGGAGTCTCGACAGTAGAACTGGTGGCGGCGGCCGGGCTTGCCGGTCTCGCTGTCGAAGCGGGCGGAGCTTTGCTGTTGCGCCGGGCAGAGATGCAGGCGGCAGCTGAACGCCTTGGTGTTTTCATCTACGGCTTTGATCCGGGTGGAATTTCGTGAGCGCCCTGCGTCTGTTCATGGTCGCAGGTGAAGCATCCGGAGACCTGTTGGCGCGGGAAGTGGTGCAGGCAATCCGCCTAAAGACGGATGATGTCGAGTTTGCCGGTATTGGCGGCCGGGAACTCGCGGCTATTGGAATAGACTCCCCGTTCGATATTTCTCCGCTATCGGTGCTTGGCTTTGCGGAAGGTATCCGCGCCTATGGCACCGTCGTGAAGCTGGCGGACGCGGCTGCCGACGCGATTGTTGCCTTCAAGCCCGACGCGGTTGTTCTGGTGGACTCCTGGGGTTTTATGCTCCGGGTCGCTCAGCGCGTTCGTGCCCGGGCGCCGGAAATCAAACTTATCAAACTGATCGGCCCGCAAGTCTGGGCGAGCCGGGCCGGACGGGCAAAGACGCTGGCTGCGACCGTCGATTATCTCCTCTGTATGCACGACATGGAAGTGCCCCACTATGCGCCCTATGGCCTGCCGGTAACGGTCATCGGGAACCCGGCTTTGTCGCGTAATATTGTTGGCGACGGAGTCGCGTTTCGCGCGGCACATGGCATCGACCCGCAGGACAAGATGTGCCTTGTCCTGCCGGGCAGCCGTCGTAGCGAACTCGCCAAGGTCGCGCCCGCGCTCCTGGACGCGGCAAAGAGGGTCGCAGATGCCGTGCCGGGTGCACGGATTGTCGTGTCGCCGGCAGGCAATATGCTTGAAGCTTTTGATGAGGCATTTCCGGATGTGTCCGGCTGGGCAGAAGTGCTGCGTACGCCGGAAGAGCGATATGACGCCATGGCAGCGGCGGATCTCGCGCTGGCCTGTTCCGGTACTGTCACAAGCGAAGTGGCGATGCAGGACACGCCCATGATTGTCGCTTATCGTACAGGCTGGTTGACCTGGGCTCTGGCGCGGGGCTTCCTCTACAAAAAGAAGCATATCACCCTGCTGAACATCGTGTCTGATGATCAGGAGATCGTTCCCGAGTTTATCCAGACGCGGCAGACACCGGAACTGATCGCGGATACCGCAATAAGCTGGCTGAAAGATCCCCAACTTCTGGCGACGCAAAGCGAGGCCCAACGAAAGGCTTTGGCGCGCATGCAGGGAAAGGGCCGGTCTTCTGCAGAAATTTCCGCAGACGCAATCGTGTCAATCGCCCGTGGTGAGGCGGTGCGCGCTGAGGAATGAGAAGTCGATCGATTTCTTGAGGCGCCAGACCAGGCTCCCTGTGACGGTCAGGCCGTATTTTTCCGCGACGGCGCGCTTGCCGCCAAGACTCACCAGTTTCAGGTAATCAGATTGCGGATGGAACTCTGTAAGCGGTTCGCCACTTGCCAAGCGGCGAATATTTTTGGCAATCACGGGACCTGCGCGAACAGCGAATACGCCTGCGGGTTCCAAAGGGTGAGGCGTGAAGTACGAGGTGTCACCTGCCGCCCAAACATGCGGATGGCTGGTCGATCGCAGGCAGGCATCGACTTCCACACGTCCGCGCTCCGTTTTTAGCCCGGTTTCGGAAACCCATGGATGAGGTGCTGATCCGGCGCAGTTCACAACAAGAGCAACCGGAATCCTGTCTCCGGATGATAGTTCAGCCGCGCCATTTTCGCATGCGGTGAGCCGGGTTCCGGTCAACACCTGGACACCGGCGCGAGTCAGGGCTGTTGCCAGCGTTCGGCGAAGGGCGGGGTGGTTGGCGGCGGCGATCTCGTCACTCGCGTCAATAAGGCAGACGCGCGCAGGTTTTGTCAGAGCCGTCTGCAAGCGGTGACGAATGGCGAGGCAGACTTCTATGCCAGCCAGGCCTGCGCCAATGATAACGACAGCAGGTGGGGCTGCGCCGGACTCCATCTGTTGGATTGCGTCCTGCCAGCGCGAGAGGAAGGTTTTAATCGGGCGGATCGGGACCGCTATTTCATCCGGGTCCGGAATGCCGAGTTGCCGGATGCCGGACCCGATGTCGAGACTTAGCGTATCAAATACGATATCTTCGCCAGAGGCGAGGCGAGCAATTCGCTTATCTTCATCCAGTGCTATCACAGCGTCCTGCACGAAACGCGCACCAGCCGCCTTGCAGAGCGGCTGCAGGGGCACGCTGATGGCGTCAACGGGCCAATGTCCCGCAATGACACCCGGCAGGGCGCCGCTATAGAGGTTTTGCGTATCTGGCGCGACAACCGTGAGCCTGAGGGGCGTCTTCGGTGGCCTTTCAGAGAGCAGGCGCAGGGCAACGGCATGAGCATGCCCGCCACCGGCGAGCAGGATATGGCGCGTCTGAGCGCTCAGCGCGCCCACCAGGATTGCAATGCGCTGGCAATGGCGAGAGAGGCGGCCCGCGACGCGGCAGGCGCTCCGTAAGCGACAATGGCGGACCCTTCGAGCGCGCCTTCGTCCAGCGGATCCATCGGCCAGCGCGCGCCTGCGACGAAACAGTCATCGAGCGTTGTCAGGTATTCGCCGAATTCGGCTTCCCGCCCGTCCTTGAACAGCGGTAGCCAAAGGATCACGATCCCTTTTGGCCAACGCTTCAGAGCGCGAGGCGTCCAGAGAGCGAGGGCGTCGATGTCCCGGCTGGTTTCGTAGCTTGGGTCGACGAAGCAGACCATTTTCTCGCCGCCGCGGGGCGTCAGCTTCAGAGCGCCGGAATAGCCATCGGCGTGCTTGACCTGCACACGGTCGTCCTGTCCAACAGCCTTTACAAGTTCCTTGTGCTCGGTCGGATGTTTTTCGAAGAAGATCATCCTGGAGCTGGCTGGCAGCAGGCCCCGCGCCAGCGCCGGTGAGCCGGGATAGTCTGCAGTGCCGCGCTCACGAACGAAGTCCAGCCACGGACGCAACGGCTTTGGGCAGCCGTCATTCAACAGAGACAAGACACCGTCTTCAGCCTCACCACCTTTGGTGGCTTGCGCGCCGGTCAGGTCGTACCGTCCGCGTCCGGAATGTGTTTCGACATAAAGTGCGCCGGGTGTTTCTTTCGCCACAGCGCCGAGAATGGCGTGCAGCACGGCATGCTTGAGCACGTCCGCGCGATTGCCTGCGTGAAATCCGTGCTGGTAGGACAGCATGCCTGAAAGGCTCCGTTTGAATGGAGACCACCCGCCGGATCGCTCCGGCGGGTGGTAATGGGATTATTGCTGGCCGAGGCTTTCCTTGCGGGCTGCCTCGAACTCGTTCCCCGGATACCAGGTTGGCCAGGCGTCAGATTGGGCAATCTCCAGGCCAATCGTGTACAGTGCGGTGATGTCTTCCACGTTGCCGGAGAGGTCCCAGCTGTCAGAATATTCGTCCATCGGCTTGTGGTAGCGCTGCTCGTTATAGGCTTGGGCAATTGCCTTGCCGGCCGCGATGCCGCCATCCAGTTTGTCTTCGCCACCATCAGCATAGAGCATCGGCACGCCGCGCTTGGCGAGCGAGATGTGGTCCGAGCGGTAGAACGAGCCAGCCTCTGGTTTCGGGTCAGGCTTAACGACGCGGTCCTGTGTGGCGAGGTATTCGACCAGCATGTCTTCCAGTTCGGACGCGCCGTAGCCGACCACGACCATGTCATGCGTGCGGCCGAGAGGCAGCGAACCATCCATGTTGATGCCGGCGACGATCTTGTTCAGTGGAACCGTCGGGTGCTGTGCGAAATATTCCGAGCCCAACAGGCCGGATTCTTCCAGCGTAACCGACAGGAACATGACGGAGCGGTCGAGGTCCTGCTTTGCCATGGCCTCGGCGATTTCCAGCAGCGAGCTTGCGCCGGTCGCGTTGTCTACTGCGCCATTGAAGATCTGATCCTGGTAGAAGTCCTCGCCCGGTGCGCCGGTTTTCTCGGTAGGTTTCTTGCCGAGGTGATCCCAGTGTGCCGTATAGAGGACGTACTCGTCCGAGGTCTTTTTGCCGGGGAGAATGCCGATGACGTTGTGGCTGGTCAGCGGTTCGATCTTCTGGGTGATTTCGCCTTTGGCCTTCAGGCCTGTCAGCGGAACTGCCTTGAAGCCGCGTTCCTTGGCGGCATCTTTCAGGGTCTGATAGTCGAGCCCGGCGGCCTTGAACAATTCTTCGGCTTTTTCGTGGGTGATCCAGCCTTCCATGGTCGTGCGGTCGACTCCGCCATTGGCGCGGACGAGGTCAGATTGAGCGCCAGACCAGGAGCCTGCTACGACTCCCCAACCGTACGCGGCTGGCGCCGTTTCGTGCACGATGATTGCGGCTGCAGCGCCTTGGCGAGCGGCTTCTTCAAACTTGTAGGTCCAGCGGCCATAATAGGTCATGGCCTTGCCGTTGAAGAGTTCCGGGTCTTGCGTGGCAAAGCCCGGATCGTTGATGAGGATCACCACTGTCTTGCCGGTGACATCCAGGCCAGCATAGTCATCCCAGCCATATTCCGGTGCCACAGCGCCGTATCCGACGAAGACCACATCGCTTGGGTCGAAAGAGAGTTCCGTCGCATTCTGGTGCTTGGTCCAGATCACGGCATCGTCTTTCAGCCTCGTCGGGATCTCGGTGCCGTCATCCTCGACGAAGGTCAGGTAGGAGGCTGCCGGATCGATGGTCTGGTTCACCATCTTCACTTCCTGAAGATAGGAGCCGTTGTCGCCGCCCGGCTGAAGGCCGATGCGCGCCATTTCAGCGCCGATCCAGTCCGCTGCCGCTTCACCCGTGACTGAGCCTGGCCCGCGGCCTTCGAACGTGTCGTCGGCGAGCGTCTTGATGCGGACAGCGAGGTCTTCTGCTGTGATCGCGGGCACCGTGCCTTCGGGCAATGGCATCAGGAGTTCGGGGGCAGGCGCTGCAGCGACGTCAGTCTCTGCTTCTGGCGTGACAGCCTTTTCACCGCACGCGGTCAACGCGAGCAGGGAGGCTGCCAGGAACAGCTTCTTCATGGGATTCTCCGTAGTGTTTCCTGTTGCAATGGGTGTTGCACGGGCTCGGACGGGGGGCAAGCATCCGGATCAGGGCAGAGGAATCCACTCTGCCGTGTCTCCCGGAACCAGCGGAAACCGTTCCGCTCCGCCCGCGTCAGCCGCATGTGTCCAGTCTTCCTTGGCTTGTTCGATGAGCGCAGAGTCGCTTGCGACGAAGTTCCATTCGATCTTGCGGGGACCATCCATCGCCGCGCCGCCGCAGAAGACGCCCTTCGTGCCGGGTTCCAGCCGGATTGCGACATCGGCCCCTTCGAAAAATACCACCATCTGGCCTTCGCCGATCTCCTCGCCGTCAATCACCGCCTTGCCTGTGACAAGGTAGAGGGCGCGCTCCTGGACGATGTCCTGCGGCAGGATGAGGTTGGCGCCCTCGTCAGCCTCGAACGCGACGTAGAGGATGGGCCAGGGGAACTGCACGGGGGAGGTGTGCCCAAAGGCGGTTCCAGCCAGCACGCGCATCCGGGCACCGCGATGATCGAACTCAGGCAGCGTATCTGCCGGATGATGATCGAAAGCCGGGGGCATGCCTTCGTGCGTCTTGGGCAGGGCCACCCATGTCTGCAGGCCGTGCATGCTCTGCCCTGCGGTGCGTTCCGGGGGCGGTGTGCGTTCGGAGTGGACGATGCCGTGGCCTGCCGTCATCCAGTTCACGGCGCCCGGCCGGATGACCGCGTCTGTTCCCAGCGAGTCCCGGTGTTCAATGGAGCCCTCGAACAGGTAGGTCACGGTCGAAAGGCCGATATGCGGATGCGGCCGCACGTCAAAGCCTTCGCCGGGGGCATACTCGGCTGGGCCGAAATGGTCGAAGAAGATGAAGGGGCCCACCATGCGTTGCGCATGAAACGGCAGGACCCGGCGCACGCGGAAACCGCCGCCAAGATCATGCGCGCGTGGTTCAATTATCCGCGAGATTGCGTCGCTCATGCCGATGACTCCTTTTCCTGACCTTATTTGCGCTCAACTATGACGAGATGAGCGATGATCTCCAGACCCTGATTGCGGAGATGCGGCAGTGCCGGTTGTGCGAAGCGGAGATGCAGCGCGCGCCAAACCCCGTTTTCCAATTGTCGGAAACGTCGAAAGTGCTCGTGGCGGGGCAGGCGCCGGGCAATCTGGCGGATACGACAGGGGTGCCTTTCAACGATCCATCCGGTGATCGCCTGCGCGACTGGATGGGTGTGACACGGGAGGAGTTCTATGACGCCTCCAGGGTGGCGATATTGCCCATGGGGCTGTGCTTTCCGGGCTATGACGCCAAGGGCGGGGACCTGCCGCCGATGAAGCGTTGTGCAGATGTCTGGCGCCAGCGTGTTCTGAACCAGATGCCGGGCATTGATGTCATTCTTCTGATCGGTGGCTATGCCCAGCGCTGGCATCTTGGGCCGCGAATGGGAAAAACACTGACGGAGACAGTTTCGAACTGGAAATCCTATTCAAGTGAGCGTATGTTCACTATTCCGCACCCAAGCTGGAGGAACACCGCATGGCTGAAACGCAATCCCTGGTTCGAGGCAGATGTGCTGCCGGAACTCAGGTACGCGGTTCGCTCGGCCTTGTCCGGAAGCTGACTGTGTGGATGGCGCTGGTTGTCAGCGCCTGCGCAACCCCGATGGTTCAGGAACCAAAGTCCATGACGCGAGCCGTAACGCCCGAATTCCAGGTCGAGCAGAATACGTTCATCTCCTTCGACGGTGCCCAGCTGGGTTTGACGACCTGGGCAGGGAAGGACGGTCCCGCCAAGGGGCATGTCGTTGTCGGCCTGCATGGCATGAGCGACTATGCCAATGCGTTCCACATGGCGGCACCGTATTGGGCTGACCAGGGTGTCACGGTGTACGCTTACGACCAGCGGGGCTTCGGCCGTTCGCCTGAGAGGGGAATCTGGCCCGAGGAAGAGCTGATGCGCGAGGATCTGCGCACTGCCGTAGGCATCGCCCGCCAGCGGCACCCGGATGCGACCGTAACGGTCGTCGGCATTTCGATGGGGGCCGCGGTGGCGATCTCGGCCTTTGGGTCGGTCCGTCCACCGGAAGCGGACAATTTCATTGCCTCTGGACCCGGCCTGCGCGGGTGGGGGGCGATGAATCCTGCCTACCGGGCCAGTTTGTGGCTGTCAGCGCACGTCCGACCCGGCTGGATCGTTCGCCCGCCACGGCGTTTCGTGCGGATCGAGCCTTCCGACAATATCGAGATGTTGCAGCGCAGCTGGGCTGACCCCCTGATGATGCCGTCTAACCGGATCGATCAGGTCTATGGGCTCGTTTCTCTCATGGAGACGGCGCACAAGCGGGCGCCGAGCTTGCCGGCGCGCCTGCCAACGCTGATGTCCTACGGCGCGAATGACTATGTGGTGCCTGTCGAAGGTGTGAAGCGGACTGCCAAAGTCCTGCCGTCTCATATCCGGACGGTGTACTATGAGCAGGGCTATCACATGCTGCTGCGAGACCTGCAGGCCGGCAGGGTGCACGACGATTATCTGGCTTTCATGCTGGACCCGGAGGCCCAGATGCCCAGCGGGGCGCCTGAATGGCCGTTCCGCTAGCGCTTTCCACAGCGCATCACCTCTTGCAGCCATGCCTGCGTGGACAAATATCAGGCATTCTGCCAGTTCTGGCAGAATAGAGATTCCTTTTTCCGATGCCCGAGGCCCGATTTATGTCCAATCCGTATCAGACTGCCCTCAACCTGGTCCCCATGGTGGTGGAGCAGACAAGCCGTGGCGAGCGGGCGTTCGACATCTTCTCGCGCCTCCTGAAGGAGCGGATCATCTTCGTGACGGGCGGTATCGATGACGGCATGGCCGCGCTGATCACGGCGCAGCTTCTGTTCCTCGAATCGGAGAACCCGAAGAAAGAAATCGCGATGTATATCAACAGCCCCGGCGGATATGTCTCGTCGGGCCTGGCGATCTACGACACGATGCAGTTCATCCGCTGCCCGGTGTCTACGGTGTGCGTCGGTCAGGCGGCTTCCATGGGGTCTCTGTTGTTGGCGTCCGGTGAGCCGGGTGTGCGCTATGCCTTGCCGAATGCGCGCGTAATGCTTCACCAGCCTTCTGGCGGCTATCAGGGCGTTGCCACCGATATCGAGCGCCACGCTGAGGAAATCATTGATCTTAAGCGGCGCCTGAACCAGATTTACGTCAAACATACCGGTCAGGAGTACGACGCGATCGAGCGGAAGCTGGATCGGGATACTTTCCTCACGGCTGAGGAAGCCTGCGAATTTGGCATTGTAGACAAGGTGTTTGAACGCCGGGCTGTCGAGGATGACAAATAGTCGGCGCAAACCCGCGTATTGCGGCCTGCCACTTGCAGTGCAGGCCAATGCCCATATTGTTCTGTTAAGGAACTGGGATTGGGCGTTTAAATCCACGTTAAGCCTTAATCGGCATTGAGGACGGCATGACCAAACAAACCGGCTCAGGCGACTCGAAGAACACGCTTTACTGCTCGTTCTGCGGCAAAAGCCAGCATGAGGTGAAAAAGCTCATTGCTGGACCAACGGTGTTCATCTGCGATGAATGCGTTGAACTCTGCATGGATATCATCCGCGAGGAAAACAAAACCTCGCTCGTGCGCTCGCGCGAAGGCGTGCCGACACCGCAGGAAATCTGCGACGTGCTCGACGATTACGTCATTGGCCAAGTGTACGCGAAACGCATCCTGTCTGTGGCGGTGCATAACCACTACAAACGCCTTTCCCATGCCGGGAAGGCTGATGGGGTGGAGCTGTCCAAGTCCAACATCATGCTGGTCGGGCCGACGGGCTGCGGTAAGACGCTGCTGGCCCAGACGCTGGCGCGAATCCTGGACGTGCCTTTCACCATGGCAGATGCCACGACGCTGACCGAAGCCGGCTATGTTGGCGAGGATGTCGAGAATATCGTGCTGAAGCTGCTTCAGTCCGCCGATTACAACGTGGAACGCGCGCAGCGCGGCATCGTGTATATCGACGAGATCGACAAGATTTCCCGCAAGTCGGATAACCCGTCCATCACGCGAGACGTGTCGGGCGAGGGTGTCCAGCAGGCGCTTCTGAAGATCATGGAAGGCACCGTGGCAGCGGTTCCGCCGCAAGGTGGCCGCAAGCATCCGCAGCAGGAATTCCTGCAGGTGGACACTACGAACATCTTGTTCATCGTGGGTGGTGCCTTTGCGGGCCTCGACAAGATCATCTCCGCACGCGGTGAGGCCGCTTCCATCGGCTTCGGCGCCGCTGTGAAGGACCCTGAGGCCCGCGGTGTGGGTGAAGTCCTGCGCGACGTGGAGCCTGAAGACCTTCAGCGTTTCGGTCTCATCCCGGAATTCATCGGTCGTCTGCCGGTGATCGCGACCCTGGAAGACCTCGACGAGAAGGCCCTGATCCAGATTCTCACCGAGCCGAAGAACGCTCTGCTCAAGCAGTACCAGCGCCTCTTCGACATGGAGAACGTGCAGCTGACCTTTACGCCGGAAGCGCTGATCGCCGTTGCTCGTCGGGCCATCACACGCAAGACCGGCGCACGCGGCCTGCGCTCGATCATGGAGAGCATCCTGCTCGACACCATGTTCGAACTCCCAAATCTACGCGGTGTCGAAGAAGTCGTGATCAGTGCCGAAGTGGTGGATGGCAAAGCCGAGCCGCTCTACGTGCACGCCAAGAAGACCCAGCAGAACGAAGCTGGCTGATTTCCGGCACGATCTGGTTTTCTAAAGTTCTGACGCCCCGGCCCTCGTGCCGGGGCGTTTGCATTTGGGGGCAGGGGAATGCCACTGGCGTTTTTTTTCGGCCCCAAAGAATTGGGCCGGTGTCTTGCGACACCGGCCCGGCCTTCCCCCGTTATCGGGTCATCTGATCGGATTGAGCGATCAGTATTTGTAGTACATGTCGAACTCGACCGGGTGCGGGTGGAGTTCGTAGGTCATGTTTTCCTGCATTTTTAGCTCGATGTAAGCATCGATCTGGTCGTCGTCGAACACGCCGCCCTTCTTGAGGAATTCGCGGTCAGCATCGAGGGCGCCGAGGGCCTCACGCAGCGAGCCGCAGACTTGCGGAATGGCTTTCGCTTCTTCCGGCGGCAGGTCGTAGAGGTCCTTGTCCATGGCATCGCCAGGATAGATCTTGTTCTCGATACCGTCGAGGCCGGCCATGAGCAGCGCGGCGAAGGCGAGGTAGGGGTTCGCCATCGGGTCCGGGAAACGGGTTTCGATGCGCTTGGCCTTCGGGTTGTCGCCGAAAGGAATACGGATCGAAGCCGAACGGTTGCGTGCCGAGTAGGCCAGCATGACCGGTGCTTCGTAGCCCGGCACCAGACGCTTGTAGCTATTGGTCGACGGGTTGGTGATCGCGTTCAGGGCCTTGGCGTGCTTGATGATGCCGCCGATGTAGTAGAGGCAGGTCTCGGAGAGGCCGGCATACTTGTCGCCTGCGAACAGCGGTTTGCCGCCGCTCCAGATCGACTGGTGCACGTGCATGCCCGAGCCGTTGTCCTTGTACATCGGCTTCGGCATGAAGGTTGCCGTTTTGCCGTACGAGGCAGCGACGTTGTGGATCACGTATTTGTAGAGCTGAAGGCGGTCAGCCATCACGGTCAGCGTTGAGAACTTGAGGCCAAGTTCGTGCTGGGCGGGGGCCACTTCGTGGTGGTGTTTTTCCGGGTCGAGGCCGATGTCGCCCATGATGGACAGCATCTCGCCGCGCATGTCCTGCTCGGAGTCGATCGGCGGGACCGGGAAATAGCCACCCTTGGGGCCAGGGCGGTGACCCATGTTGCCCATCGGGTACTCTTTGCCGGTGTTGATCGGCAGCTCGGTCGAGTCGAAGGAGTAGCCGGTATTGTGGGGCTCAACGCTCCAGCGCACGTCATCGAACACGAAGAATTCGGCTTCCGGGCCGAAGAACACTGTGTCGCCGACGCCCGAAGATTTGACGTAGGCTTCTGCCTTCTTGGCGGTCATCCGCGGGTCGCGATTGTAGGCCTGACCGGTGATCGGATCCAGGACGTCACACATGACGGCCAGCGTGGTCTGCTGGAAGAACGGGTCGATGATGGCGGACGAGGTGTCCGGCATCAGAAGCATGTCCGACTCGTTGATGGCCTTCCAGCCTGCAACGGACGAACCGTCGAACATCTGGCCGTCTTCGAAGAATGCCTGGTCCACCATGCCCTTGTGGAAAGACACGTGTTGCATCTTGCCGCGCGGGTCGGTGAAGCGAAGGTCGACGTACTGAACGTCTTCATCCTTCATGATTTTCATGAGGTTTTCAGCCATTGGAAATGCCCTCCATAGTTATGATTGCTGAATCTTGTTGGGTGGTGCGCAATATTAGAGCGCAGAGTCGCCGGTTTCGCCGGTACGAATCCGCACAGCGTCAATAATATCGGAAACGAAGATTTTACCATCGCCGATCTTGTCGGTGTGAGCGGCCTTCTTGATCGCTTCGACGGCCGCGTCGACGGCGCTGTCGGCCAGGACGATTTCGATCTTCAGCTTCGGCAGGAAGTCGACGACATATTCGGCGCCGCGATAAAGTTCTGTGTGGCCGCGTTGACGACCGAAGCCTTTGGCTTCGATCACGGTCATGCCCTGCAGGCCGATTTCCTGCAGCGCCTCTTTCACATCGTCCAGTTTGAATGGCTTGATGATTGCCTCGATTTTTTTCATGGCCCGTGTTCTCCCAGCCGCTAAGTGTCTGTTTGTAGACTCCGGTAGGCGGCTTCCCGGGTCTAGGCGAGAAATTCATGCGCCTCTGACCCTGTCCTATAGGGGCGTGGTCAATAATTGGACAGCGTTGCCAAAAAAATGATCAACCACTTCTCGGCCTTGTTTGCAATTTGGTGACGCAGGCGTCATATTTGTATGGCAAGCTGGTTATGCCAGCGACCTGCAATTTCCCAAACCTTCCTGCATCCGGCGACTCTCATGGCTAACGTCTACATTCATCCAGATCGACCCAGGCCGCGCTTTCGCCCGCTCAAGGCGTGGTCACACATGCAGAAGCTGATCGCGAACAAAGAGGACACCGAACAGGTGTTCCAGATCATCGAAGCGCTGAATGGCCGCTCTCAGGTCGCCAACCTTCAGGCGTTCGCCAGCATCGAGGCAGGCCGGCACCTGCTGAAGCGCCGGGAGCATCTGCCGCCTCTGCTCGACGATCATTCCTGGATCCGGGTTCTGCCTGAAGGCACGGTCGGCCGGGCCTATGTGGACTTCATGGAACGTGAAGGCCTCACCGCGCGGGGCCTGGTCGAGGAAAGCGAGAAGATGGGCCGCGCCGGTTCGCGCTTTGATGACGACCTGCAATGGTTCGGTCACCGTCTGCGCGACACGCATGACCTGTTCCATGTGCTCTCCGGTTATAGCCGTGACGCTTTGGGTGAGGCCTGTCTGCTGGGGTTCACCTACAGCCAGAACCCCGGTCGTGGCGTGATCTTCATTGCCTACATGGCCGCCCGGCAGCTGACCAAAAATCTGCCGAAAGAGGCGCGTGTCATGGATTGCCTGTGGGAGGGCAAGCGCAATGGCAAACTCGCGTCGAAGATCGTGCGGGAGGACGTTATCGCGCTACTGCACGAACCGATCGAGGATGCACGCAAACGCCTTAACATCCGCAGGCCGGTTGCCTATCTCAATGCCTTGAAGGTGTGCGCTGAAGGCGGCATCGCCGCGTCGGACATCAATCCTGGCAAACCGGCGCTCAATAATACGAAGGCAGCCGCATGATATATCTGATCCGCCATGGTGAAGCGGCTGCGAGCTGGGGCGATCATCCGGACCCCGGTCTCAGCGAACTTGGTCACAGACAGGCAGAGGCCGCAGCGGCCCAGCTGGTCGACCTGGGGGCCCGTTCCGCCGTGTGCAGCCCCATGCAGCGTTGCCGCGAAACGGCGGCGGCGTTTGAGCGGCTGGCGGGCGTCAAGGCTCTGGTTGAGCCGGTGGTCTCGGAGATCGAAACGCCAGGTGACGTTGACGACCGGGTGGTCTGGCTGCGGGCTTATATGGAAGGCAGCTGGGAGAAGGAAGGCGCTTCCCATGAGGCCTGGCGCCGCAAGATCGCCGAGACTTTGTCTCTGCTGCCCGACAACACTGCCGTGTTCTCTCATTTCGTCGCGATCAACGCCGTTGTCAGCCTGATCGACCAGGACGCGCGCACGACCGTTTTCAAGCCGGGGCATTGCTCGATTACGAAGGTCGATTTCAGCGGCGCTGTGCCGCGTATCGTGGAATACGGAAGCCAGGCCGCGACTCGCGTGCTATGAGCCCGCCATGGGCAGACCGATACTTACACCGAAAGAAATGCAAGCCGCTGAAGAGGCGGTTATTGCGCAGGGACTCGACAGTTTCGAGCTGATGCAACGGGCAGGCGACGCGGTCGCAGAGTTCGTGCACGCCAACTGGCCGGAGGGCACAATTCAGGTCCTGTGCGGGCCCGGCGGCAATGGCGGCGACGGCTTCGTTGCGGCGTCCAAACTGGCGAAGCTGTGGCGCGAAGTGACGGTGTTTTGCGCCGTACCGGTCGCTGAACTGAAGGGCGATGCGGCCAAGGCGGCCAAGCTCTGGGAAGGTCCCGTCGGCACGTTGGAAGAGGCGCTGGAGGCGCCGCATGACCTTGTTCTGGATGCGCTTTTCGGTGGCGGTCTTTCGCGTTCGCTGGAGGGCACGCCGGCTCAGCTGGCCCAGCGTGGCGGGCGGGTGATCTCTGTGGATGTGCCGTCTGGCATATGCGGAGTGCAGGCCAAGCCGCTTGGGCCATGTTTTTCTGCCGAGGGCACAATCACCTTCGCAGCCTTGCGCCCTGCGCATGTCCTGCGGCCAGCATCGGCTTTTTGCGGGTTCGTATTCGTTGCGGATATCGGCGTGCCGGTGCAGACGCGGCTGATGGAGAACAGTCCGGCGCTGTGGCTGCGCCTGCTGCCACAGCCGGGCATGGCGACCCACAAGCACCAGCGCGGCCATCTGAAAGTACTGAGTGGGGGCGTTTCCTCGACTGGCGCAGCGCGGCTGGCCGTGCGAGCGGGTCTGCGCATAGGCGCCGGACTGGCGACGCTGCTGAGCCCGCCTTCGGCGCTGATGGTCAATGCGGGCCAGCTGACCGCAGTCATGGTGAAGTCCGTCGACGGGGCGGACGATGTCACCAAAGCAATTGCGGATGCTTCTGTCGTCCTCGCCGGACCGGGGGCGGGCATCACGCCGGCAACGCGTGCGAACGTTGAGGCGATCCTGTCCGGACCGGGCCGGGCCGTGCTCGATGCCGACGCGCTGACCGTGTTTGAAACACAGCAGGACCAGCTGTTCCGCCGCCTTCGGGCAGGTGACCTGATCACGCCCCATATCGGCGAGTTCAACCGTCTCTTTGGAGACCTTCTGGAAACCTCGACCAACAAGGTTGAAGCCGTACGGCAGGCCGCTGTGAAGACCGGCTGCACCGTTCTCCTCAAAGGCCCGGACACCGTCATCGCCAACCCGGACGGCGGCGCTGTCGTGAACATTCACGCCACGCGCTGGCTCGCCACGGCGGGCTCGGGCGACGTTCTGGCGGGCTTCTGCGGAGGCCTTATGGCGCAGGGCGTCGACACCCTGGTCGCGGCGAGCATGGCGACCTGGCTGCACGGAGAGGCCGGCCGCAGGATCGGAGCCGGGCTCATCTCGGAAGACCTGGAGACCCAGATCCCGGGCATCCTGAGCCTGCTGCACGGCGAAATCGCCCCGCCTCGAAGTGTTGGATAAGTGCCCCTCGGGACCGTATAAAACACGACATAAACACCGTGTAAGCACACTATAAAGCGCCTCTGGGAGCGGGTTGCGCCCGAACACGTGATGAGACCCGTTGTGCCCCCGCGCAACCTCGCCTAAGTGTCTGCCCGGAACGCGGATGTGGCGGAACTGGTAGACGCACTGGATTTAGGTAGCATAACCAGTTTGGTGCGACCTCGCATATAAATCGTGTGGCACGCATCCGATCCTGTAACGAATTCAACAGAAGCTACGAGTGGCAGGTAAGAGCGACCTTGCACTTGCTGCTTGAGCAAAACATAAATCGCCACGTTATGTGTCGCGGCTGCACCTGGCGGGCTTGGTACGAGCCACGATGTATGGCAAGCAGCGCTGCTTCCAATGTGCGGGTATGACGGAATTGGTAGACGTGCGAGATTTAGGTTCTCGTGTCGCAAGGCGTGGGGGTTCGAGTCCCTCTACCCGCACCACTCAAACTGTGTCCGACCCGGAGACATAGGTACCACTTTGTACCGGAGAGATGGGTTACACTTTTGCTCCGAACGGGTTGTCGATTGTTTGCAGGGTCCTCTGCTCGAGGTCAATGTATCCGAGGTCATAGTGCATGAAAGTGACGAGCCAGATTCCGTCATCGACTTCCTTGATTCCAACGCGCTGCCCCGCGAGCACGGTGGAGATATTGATTTTCTTTCGGTGCATGCAGATCCGGCCGCAGGCGGTTATCAGCACCTCGCGATCATGGAAGGGATAATCGATGTCCGGCAGGCCGTCATAGATGCGGGATGACGGCGTGTAGATCTCTGCAGGGGTCGCCATGGCGAGGCCTTCATGCGGGCGTTCGGTGTTGTATTCCCTGACGAAGTCATCGAAGCGCACCTGCTGTTGCAGGTGATTTTCGCAGGCCGGCCGGGTGGTTTCCTGCTTCAGGGTCAGGTGCATGCGCTCATGCCGGCCATTCTGCTGCGGATGGCC
>LADW01000003.1 GCA_000961695.1 Hyphomonadaceae bacterium BRH_c29 | reverse complement strand
GGCTGGGCGCGCGGCATGCGCGCCTCGCAGCGCCTCGGCGAGGCCCGCCAGCTCGCTATGCATAGCCTGCGCGACGGCGATCGCGGCTCTTCAGGCGCCGCCCCCTCCCTGAACAACAAGGACGAATAACCCCATGCGCTTCAAACGCCCCACCGCTCACTATGGCACCTCGCCCTACCCTGAGACGCCCTACCAGAAGGCCGGACAGGTCTGGGACGAGCGGATCGGCTCGGCCCGGGTCCAGGCGAAGAACTGGCGGTTGATGGCACTCGGTTGCCTCGCGCTCTCGTTCGCCACGTCCGGCGCGCTGATATGGCGGAGCCTGCAGTCGACCGTGACGCCTTACATTGTCGAAGTGGACGAGACGGGCGCGGCGAAGGCCGTGGGTCCGGCCAGCGAGCCCTACACGCCGTCTGACGCGCAGATTGCGCATCATCTCGCCGGCTTCATCACCTTTGTGCGTAGCCTGTCGATCGATCCGGTTGTTGTCCGCGAGAACTGGCTCACAGCCTACACCTTTGCCGGACCTGCAGCCGCCACCACGCTTTCGGAATACGCCCGCGAGAATGATCCGTTTGCGGCGATTGGCCGGCGCTCGCGCACGGTGGATGTCGTCAGCATTGTGCGCGTCAGTGAGGAAAGCTTCCAGGGCCGCTGGATCGAGAAGACCTATGAAGGCGGCGCGCTGACCGGCGCAAAGCGGTTCACAGGGGTTTTCACCCTGACGCTCCAAACCCCGAAAGATGCTGAGACCCTGCGCGCCAACCCCCTCGGCCTCTATGTCCGCTCGCTCAGCTGGAGCGAAGATCTTGTCACAGGAGAAAGACAATGACCCGGTTCCTGCTTGCCTCATCGGCAACCGCGCTGCTCGCGGCCTGCGCTACCCCGCTGCCAACAGAGCCGGTCATCGACACCGGCAGTTTCATCGCGGCAATTCCATTGGAAGAGCCGAAGCCCGAACGCGTCGAGATTGTCGAAACAGCGATCGCGCTGCCGCTGCCCGGCCAGCTCAAGCCGACCCCGCCGGAAGCTGAAACAAAGCCCCCACAAAGCCCGGCAGCCACCATCAGGGAAGGCCGCGCCGGTGCCGTGATCGAGCCTTCCTCGGAAGGTTTCGTCAACGCCGTCCAGATCTATCCTTATACGGAAGGCGCGCTCTACCGCCTCTACGCGAGCCCCGGCCAGGTGACGGATATCGCGCTCCAGCCGGGAGAGACGCTGGTGTCGGTGTCGGCGGGTGACACGGTGCGCTGGGTGGTCGGAGACACCGCGTCCGGTTCCGGCAGCAGCGCGCGGGCGCATATCCTGGTCAAACCGGTGGCCACGGGCCTGCGCACCAACCTGATGATCGCGACCGACCGGCGGACCTATCACCTCGAATTGGAATCAACCGCCTCGACTTACATGGCCGCACTCTCATGGCGCTATCCGCAGGATGAACTGGCGGGCCTGACGGCCCGCAACACGATCGCCGCTGCAGAGGACGCCGTCTCGATCGAACGCGGCCTGAGCCTCGAGACCCTGAACTTCGACTACCGCGTAACCGGCGACACGCCGTACTGGAAACCGGTCCGCGTGTTCGATGACGGGCGCCAGGTGTTCATCCAGATGCCGGCGTCGATCTCCGCCTCCGAGATGCCGCCGCTCTTTGTCCTGTCTGCTGCTGGAGAGGCTGAACTCGTCAACTACCGGGTCCGCGGGAACTACTACATTGCCGACCGACTCTTTGGCGCGGCCGAGCTGCGCCACGGGACAAGGCCCCAGACAGTCGTGCGGATTTCGAAAGTAAGCGCGGCGCAAAGGTCGCGTTGGTTCGGGGGCTGAGCCGATGACCGAGCCTCCCCCGTTCAAGGAAGCTGCCCGGCAGCTGCAGATCCGCTCGGCGCCGAAACCCGCCACACGGATCAACCGCAAACTGCTGATGGCCGGTGCAGGCCTCGGCGCGCTAGGCCTCTTTGCGGCAACCTCAATTGCACTTGCGCCGCCGCGCCCCGCAAAGGCCGCCCAGCAGGAAGAGTTGGTCACGGCCGGCAAGCGCAAGCCCGATGGATTCTCGGCGTTGCCAGCGGATTATACGGCGCTCACAGATGTGCCCGTGCTAGGGGCGCCGTTGGCCGGTGATCTCGGCTCTACCATTCTCGCGGCCGAACAGGCCTACGGTATAGAAGCAGAATTCCAGACCGAGTATCGGACGGATTTTCGCACGCGTCCGGAAGACGAAGCTGTCCGCACCGCGCGGCTTGAAACCGCCGCCCAGGCTGAAGAGGCTGCCCGCGCGCCAATCCTGTTCCGCCTTAGCGGGACCGGTGCGCCGCCAACTTCAGCGCAGCGCACACCGGAATCCGGCTTCGACCTGTCGTCAGAGCTCCTGGCTCTCACGCGGCAATCCCCGAACGCCACATCAGGCGCCGAGCCCGACCCGAACCTCCAGTCCCGCAAGGCCGCGTTTGCCCGTGAGCCGGCCTCCAGCCCGGTCTACAATCCGGACCGCGTGCAGGACCCGCTTTCGCCTTACCAGCTGATGGCAGGCTCCCTGATCCCCGCGAGCCTCATCACGGGTATCAACTCGGACCTTCCAGGCACGGTCATCGCGCAGGTCACGCAGAACGTCTACGATACCGTGCGCGGCCAGCACCTCCTGATCCCGCAAGGAAGCCGCCTGATCGGGCGCTACCAGTCGGAGGTCTCGTTCGGCCAGGACCGCGCACTCGTCGTCTGGGACCGGATCCTGATGCCCGATGGCAGCTCGATCACGATCTCTGAACCGGGCAGCGATGCCTCCGGCTATGCGGGCCTCAAAGACCGGACCGATCACCACTGGGACAAGGTGTTCGCAGCGGCCGGTCTCGCCACCCTGCTCGGCATCGGTGCTGAACTCGGGCCCGGGGACGACGGCGACATCGAGCGCGCCATCCGCCGAGGGACAACCGACACGATCAACGAAGTGGGCCAGCGGGCCGTTGATCGCAGTCTCAGCGTCCAGCCTTCGATCACCATCCGCCCCGGCTGGCCCGTCCGTGTCATCGTGACCAAGGATCTCGTCCTTCGTCCCTTTCAGGAGACAGCCCAATGAACCTCCGCCTCGGAAAACTCGCTGATCGCACGCCGGTCAGACTCACCCTCGCACTTGATCCCGACACTGCGGCCGCGCTGCAGGACTATGCGGCGGTCTACCAAGAGACTTATGGCGAAGCCGAGCGAAGCGAAACGCTTGCCGCCGCCATGATCGAGATGTTCCTGGCGTCAGATGCCGGGTTCAGACGGGCCCGGAAGGCCCTGCCCACCACTGCCAGCAAAGGAGACTGACCCATGGCACAGATCGGCGCATTTACCCTGAAGGACGGAACCTGGACCGGGACCATCCGTACCATGACCATTAATGTCAAAGCTCAGCTTGTTCCCAACAAGGAAAAGGGAAAGAGCAAGGACACGCCAGACTTCCGGCTATACGCCGGCGGCGCAGAACTCGGCGCAGCCTGGCGCCAGGACTCCAAGGATGGTGAAACGCCGTACCTCGCCGTGAAACTCGATGACCCGAGTTTTGCCAAGCCGATGCGCGCGGCCTTCTTCGAAAATGAAGCCGAAGGCACCGGCGTCATGGTCTGGAACCGACCCAAATGAGCCAGTTTCCTCCACGCGCGTTTATTCGCATGGCCGCAGAACTGGACGCTGCAGGACCGCAGACGTCCGCGCTTGGGCCCGACGTGAGGAACCGTCAGGTCGGAATACGGTTTCTTTCACTTCGCGATGTACTTGACCGACTGACAATCAGCCGGTCACTCCTCTACGAGTTGATCAAGGATCCGGTCCAGCCATTCCCGACGCCCCTTCACATCGGTCGTCGCAGCGTCTGGGTAGAGCAAGAAGTCGATGACTATATGCGGGCGGTTCTGGCTACAGCGCGTCCGTGATGTTTGGCACTACAGTTCACTCTTGTAGCGCGCTGCTGCGTACAATTCATTTGGCGTCTTGTTTCCGGGCTGCCCCGGGAAAACAGCATGGCGTAAGGACGCTCCAACCAGGAGCGCGAGGAAATTCCGGTTCCAACCTCAGCCGCAAACTAGTGTGTTTTCAGCTGATCGGAAGGAATATGAGAATTCCGGGGAACTATATGATGGCTGGCGACTGAGCCCTTCAGAGGCCTGTTGATTTTGAGCACCGGCGCCTCGTTCTACATTATTTGCTTTTTAACTCCCTCATGGTATCCGGTAATGTGCGCAAATTTTGGATTGTCCTGTTTTGCATCGGCTTCTCGATGTGGGGTTCGCTGGTTCCGGCGAAGCATTCGCTGGCGCATGCTGACGCGGCCATCGCTGATGTTGCCGATCATGACACCGGGCACTCTCACCATCATGATCATGACTTTGCGGCAGCGCAATTGGACCACGACTCCGGCGATGAGTATGGATCATTTAACGGGCATGCCGGAGACCACGGCGCAGAACTTCACGGCATTGCACTTTGTCTCGAAGTCGCAGGCGTCAGTTCACCGGGGCCTTTAACAGCCGAGAAATTTTACTTCGGCGATCTGCACTACCCATCGGCTATTATTCCCCCAGAACCGGACCCTGACCGCGCCTGACCCTGAGCGTCGCTGGTTTGCATAATGCAGACCAGTCAATTGTTCATGGTCACGAGGTCTTTGTTTCATGTCTCTCAAAATTCTGGGCCTCGCGCTGGCGATGGTCTCTCCCGCTGCCCTCGCGCAGGAGGGGGCCGGTCCGTGTGGCAGGCCTGCCGAAACCGGCGCAATCCTATCCCTGACACAAGCGGTAGAACTCGCTGCTGCCGCCGATCTTCGGCCGGAGGTCGCGGATGCAGGCATTGCCGCAGCGCGAACCGAACAGGCCATCGCCGCACTTCGTCCTGCGGATACTGTCTCACTCGAGATCGAAGACTTCCCCGGAATCGGACTGGCGAGTGAAATCGACAACCTTCAGGTCACAGGCCAATTTTCACGGGTCTGGGAACGCGGCGGAAAACAAGATGCTCGCACCGTGCTTGCCCGCCGCGGTGTCGATGTTGCTGAAACCGAACGACAAGCGGCGCAAATCGAAATCCTGACAGAAGTTGAGACGCTCTACATTGAGGCCGCTCTTGCCGAGCGGCGCGCCTTGCTGGCTTGCGAGCGGGTTGAGACGGTTATGTCGCTTCAGTCCGCCGTTGACCGGCGCGTGGAAGCGGCGCGCGATCCCCTGCTTGCGGGCGCGCGCGCATCTACTGATCTCGCGGTCGCGATTGCCGATGCCCGGCGAGAGGATCAGGACGCACAGAATCTGAAGGCGGCGCTCGGCAGCTATTGGAACGCAGCCGAGGCGCCGCAACTTGATCCGGAGTTCCTTGACCGGCGGCTTTCACCACGCGCCTATGACTTCTCAGCAATAAAGTCGCCTGAACTCGACCGGCTGGAAGCAGAACGACTTCGTGCATCAGCGCAGATCGAACTTGAAAAGGCTCAGGCGGTTCCGGACATTACCTGGTCCGTTGGTGTACGGAAGTTCGGCATTGAAGATGATGTCGCCGTAACCGGCGGCGCCTCTATACCACTCGGTTCGGCGGGTCGCAGCGAAGCAGGCGCCGCGCGCGCGAGCGCTGCCCGCAAACAGATCGAACTCCAGTCCGAGGCCGTCCGGCAACAGCTGATCCGGCAGGCGCTTGTGTACCAGCGCGCCGCCTTGAGCGCCGCCGATGCGATCAAGGCAATCGACTCGGATTTGCTGCCCGAAGCCACGCGCGCACTCGCGCTCGCCGAGGACGGTTATGCACGCGGCGCCTTCACCTATCTCGACGTGTTCGATGCTCAGCGCGCGCTGACCGCGCTGCGCGAAGCGCGCCTCGATCATGTCCGCACTTATGTCCTCAACGATGCCGCACTCGCCCGTTTGACCGGTCAGAATGACCCGTCCAGCGCGCGCCAGGAGACAGAACAATGAAATCGCCTATCCGAAACAATGCCCGAGCGATTGCTGCGCTCTTGGTAGCTGGCCTTCTGGCTTCTTGCGGCGGTAACTCGCCCTCGAATCCAAATGCCGGGGTTCACGGCGAGACGGAAGCCGCCGCCGATGAATATCCGAAAGGTAGTCATGGCGGGCGCCTGCTTCAGGAGGGACCCTTCGCTGTCGAAATGACAATCTTCGAAACGGGTGTGCCGCCGCAGTACCGGGTGTATCCCACCCTGGACGGCGCCCCATTGGACCCCTCAAAGGTTGACCTCACGGTGCGGCTGAACCGTCTTGGCGATATTACTGACACATTCGCATTCACTCCGCGTCAGGATTATCTGATGGGAGACGGTGTTGTCACCGAGCCTCACTCTTTCGAAGTCGTTGTGGAGGCTCGCCATGATGGCAAGACGTACAGCTGGCGCTACGACTCGTTCGAGGGCCGCACGACGATCCCGGACGAAATAGCCCTTGAAACCGGAGTCGCCGTGGAACCCGCAGGCGCCGCAGCGATCAAGGACATCCTGGCGCTCTCCGGTGAATCCACACTTGCGCCATCAGCTACCGCTCAAGTTGGCGCGACATATCCAGGTGCCGTGAAGTCCGTCTCGATCACGGTTGGCGACACCGTGCGCCGGGGCCAGACACTTGCCCGAATAGAGTCGTCCAGCAGTCTCCAGGAATATTCGGTGGCTGCACCGATAAGCGGGGCCGTTCTGGAGCGGCTGACAAATGTAGGCGACGTGGCGGGAACTGATCCCCTGTTCGTGATCGCGGACTTGAACCAACTGGAGGCCTATCTGCATGTCTTCCCACGCGACGCAGGGCGCGTGAAAGCAGGCCAGCCCGTCCGCCTCGGAATTGCGGGCGGCGACTTCTCTGTTGAGACAACGATTTCGCGGTTCCTTCCGGTAACCGGCGCCAACTCGCAGACCCGGATCGCGGTCGCCAAGATTCCGGCCGATGCCGGTCTACAACCGGGGATGCGCCTAATGGCGGAAGTCCAGACGGACGCTGCTGAAGTGCCGCTCGCTGTCAAGGAAACCGGTCTTCAGAGCTTCCGCGATTTCACGGTCGTCTATGCCAAGGTGGATGAAACCTACGAGGTCCGGATGCTCGAACTTGGGCGCCGTGATGGCGAGTATGTCGAAGTGCTTGGCGGGCTCAGGCCCGGCGAAATCTACGTCACAGAGAATTCGTTCCTTATCAAGGCCGACATCGACAAGTCCGGCGCAAGCCACGATCACTAGGACATAGCCATGCTTGAACGCATCATTGAATTCTCGATCCGGCAACGCTGGCTCGTGATGGTCTTGGTTCTCGGGCTCGCTGGCCTCGGGATATGGAACTTCAACCGGCTGCCGATTGATGCGGTGCCGGACATCACGAACGTCCAAGTACAGATCAATACGGAAGCACCGGGCTTCTCGCCGCTTGAAACAGAGCAACGCATTACGTTCCCGGTAGAGACCGCGATCTCCGGATTGCCAGGACTCAACTACACGCGGTCAGTATCCCGGTACGGCTTGAGCCAGGTCACCGTTGTTTTCGACGATGGCACAGACATCTACCGCGCGCGCCAACTTGTGAGCGAGCGTGTGCAGTCCGTACAAGGCGTTCTCCCACCAGGCGTCTCCCCCACACCGGGACCGATCTCCACCGGGCTTGGCGAAATCTACATGTACATCCTCGCCGCTGAACCCGGCGCGACGAAAGAGGACGGCACCCCCTGGTCCGCAATGGACCTGCGAACCCTCAATGACTGGGTCGTGCTGCCGCAACTCCGGACCGTCGAAGGCGTCACCGAAGTCAATACGATCGGCGGTTTCAAGAAAGAGATTCACATTCTTCCCGAGCCGTCTGCCCTCATGGGCTTCGGCCTCACCTTGAACGATGTTCTTGAGGCCGTCGCCCGCAACAACGCAAATACAGGCGCCGGGTACATTGAACGCAACGGCGAACAGAACCTGATACGAATTCCCGGCCAGGCCGACAGCCTGGACGATCTGCGCAACATCGTGGTCAAGGATACAGGGACAGTCAGTGTACGTCTCTCCGATGTTGCCGAAGTGCGCGAAGGCGAAGAGCTGCGCACCGGCGCGGCAACCCAGAACGGCGAGGAGATCGTGCTCGGCACGGCCTTCATGCTTGTTGGCGAGAACAGCCGGACTGTTTCGATTGCCGTTGACGAGAAGGTTGAGATCATCCGGCCCGGACTGCCGGCAGGCGTCACCATCACGCCGGTCTACAACCGGTCCAATCTGGTCGATGCTACCATCAAGACCGTCGAAAAGAACCTTCTTGAAGGCGCGCTCTTGGTTGTCGTGGTGCTGTTCCTTTTGCTCGGCAACATTCGCGCCGCCATTCTGACAGCCGCCGTCATTCCGCTGGCGATGCTGATGACGATCACCGGCATGGTCGAGAACAAGGTTTCCGGCAACCTAATGAGCCTCGGCGCGCTGGATTTTGGTTTGATCGTGGACGGCGCGGTTATCATTGTCGAAAACTGTCTGCGCCGTTTCGGGGAAGCCCAGCATCAGCTTGGCCGATTGCTGACGCGCGATGAACGCTTCTCCCTGGCGGCAAAGGCTTCCAGCGAAGTGATCAAGCCTTCCATCTTCGGGGTCATCATCATTACCGTGGTCTACCTCCCCATCTTTGCCCTGACGGGTATCGAAGGGAAGATGTTCCACCCGATGGCCTTCACGGTTGTCCTCGCGCTCACGTCCGCTCTGATCCTCTCCCTTACTTTCGTGCCAGCGGCGGTTGCACTCCTGGTTCGCGGCAAGATCAAGGAGACCGATAGCTGGCTCATGAGAGGTGCCCAGCAAATCTACAGACCAGCCCTGAGCTTTGCGATCCGCGCCCGCTATGCGGTCGTGGTCGCGGCACTTGTGCTTGTCGGTCTGACCGGTTGGGGCGCTACACGGCTCGGATCAGAGTTCATCCCCAATCTTGATGAAGGCGACATTGCCCTGCATGCGTTGCGCATTCCTGGCACCAGCCTGACACAAGCCGTCGAAATGCAGGAAGCGCTGGAACGGCGCATCACACAGCTGTCGGAGGTGGAACGCGTCTTTGCAAAAATCGGAACGCCGGAAATTGCGACTGATCCCGTGCCGCCCAGCGTGGCCGATACATTCATCATCCTGAAGCCGCGCTCCGAATGGCCCGATCCCCGGAAGCCAAAGCCGCAATTCGTTGCTGAACTTCAGAGCGCCGTCGAGGAAATCCCCGGCAGTAAGTATGAAATCACTCAGCCCATCGAAATGCGGTTCAATGAACTGATTTCAGGCGTGCGGGCCGATGTTGCCATCAAACTGTACGGCGATGATCTCGATCAACTGGCCGAACTTGCGGAAGCGATTGAGGGGATTGTTTCAAGCATCCCCGGCGCTGTCGATGTGCAGTCCGAGCAAGTTACCGGCCTGCCTATCCTGTCTATCCATCCCGACCGCGACGCACTGGCGCGATACGGTCTTGATGTGGACGATGTGCAGCGCGTAGCAGGCATAGCTCTTGGCGGCGAAACAGCCGGGCAGTATTTCGAAGGCGACCGGCGATTTGATATCGTCGTTCGCTTCCCGGAATATCTGCGCACGGATGTTTCTGCGATTGAACGCCTGCCTATTCCTCTTCCGGAGACCCGGAGCGGCGATGGCGGCGTCATGTTTGTTCCGCTTTCTGAAGTCGCGCGCGTCGAGATCGCGCCTGGCCCCAACCAGGTCAGCCGGGAAAACGGCAAACGCAAGTTGACGGTTACGGCGAACGTCCGCGACCGCGACCTCGGGTCCTTCATCGCGGAGCTTCAGGCGGAAATGCGAGGGGGCGCCGAACTGCCGGAGGGATACTGGATCGAATACGGCGGCACATGGGAGCAACTTGTTTCGGCAAGCCAGCGGCTTGCGATTGTGGTGCCGGTCTCGCTTCTGATGATTTTCGGGCTTTTGCTGATGCTGTTTGGCACCTTCAGGGACGCCGGGATCGTATTCTCCGGCGTGCCGCTTGCTTTGACAGGCGGTGTCGCGGCCCTTGCGCTCACGGGATTGCCATTCTCGATTTCCGCCGGCGTCGGTTTTATCGCGCTGTCCGGTGTGGCTGTGCTCAACGGCGTCGTCATGATGACGTTCATCAAACAAAGGCGTGAGGCAGGTGAGGAACTGGAAACCGCAATCTTTGAAGGCGCGCTTCAACGCCTTCGGCCTGTGTTGATGACCGCGCTGGTTGCAAGCCTTGGCTTTGTGCCGATGGCACTCAACGTGGGGCTGGGCAGCGAGGTTCAACGCCCACTCGCAACAGTCGTAATCGGCGGGATTTTTTCGGCCACGCTGCTTACGTTGCTTGTTCTACCCGCGCTCTATCGCATCGTGCATGGCCGCCTGCCAGTTCGTTCGCCGGCAGCGGCGAGTCCGGTCGCAACGAGTGCAGATCAATAGCAGGTGCCCGCTGGAAGGGAATTGAACCATCATGTTGAAGATACTGTCAAACCGGACTTACCGGAATTTGTTTTCAGCGCAGGTGATTGCGCTCATTGGCACGGGCCTCGCCACGGTTGCACTGGGCCTGCTGGCGCACGATCTCGCGGGTGCAGATGCAGGCGCCGTCCTTGGCACAGCGCTCGCAATCAAGATGGGGGCTTATATTGTCATCGCTCCGATCGTCGGGGCATTTGCCAATTCGTTGCCGCGCCGGGCATTCCTGATTGCCATGGACCTCTTGCGAACGGGCGTCGCGCTTTGCCTGCCCTTCGTGGATCAGGTCTGGCAGGTGTTTGTGCTCATCTTTGTCCTGCAATCGGCCTCTGCGGCGTTTACGCCAACATTCCAAGCGACCATTCCTGATGTTCTGCCGGATGAGCGTGACTATACGCGCGCCCTGTCACTCTCGCGCCTCGCTTACGATATGGAGAACCTCACGAGCCCCTTGTTGGCCGGACTATTGTTGCTGGTGATGAATTTTCACGCGCTTTTCAGCGGCACGGCTATTGGCTTCCTGGCCTCGGCACTTCTGGTCTTTGCAACGACCTTGCCTTCCCCGGCAATTTCATCTGGGCGAAAGGAGAAGGTTCTGGTGCGCCTGACGCGGGGAATGCGGCAATACCTCGGCACTCCGCGCCTGCGCGGAATGCTGGCGGTCACGCTCTCGGCCGCCGCCGCGAGCGCCATGGTGATCGTCAACACAGTCGTCATTGTTCGCGAGCAGCTGGGGCTCGGTACCCAGGCCTATGCAATGACCCTTGCCGCCTACGGCGCAGGCTCTATGGCGGTGGCGTTCATTTTGCCCAAACTGCTTGAAAGACTGAGCGACCGGAGTGCGATGATGACCGCTGCGGCCGCTCTGTCGGCAACGCTCATCGTGTTGAGCGGCCTTTCCTTTTTTGTGCCGGGCGGCATGAGTTGGCCGATCATTCTGGTGGGTTGGCTGATACTCGGCGCAGCTTATTCCATGGCTGTTACACCGAGTGGGCGCCTGCTTCGCCGGTCTTCTTCCGCTGACGGACGTCCGGCCATCTTCGCCGCGCAGTTTTCCTTGAGCCACATCTGCTGGCTGCTTGCCTATCCGCTTGCGGGTTGGACAGGCAGCCAGTTTGGACTGTCAGCAGCATTTGCAGCCTCTGCAGGGCTTGCCGTCATCGGAGTGCTGTTTGCCTGGTGGCTCTGGCCCACTTCGGCTGACGGCGAAGCGGCACATCAGCATCCCGATTTGCCGCCGGATCATCCCCACCTCACTGATCACCATAAGGAAGGACAGTCCGCGCACGCCTTCGTGATCGACGATCTACACCGCCGCTGGCCATCGCCGACACGCTGAGACTTCCTCGCAACGATGAAAGACGGACGGACCGACTGACCAACCTTCCCAGATCAAAGGAATTCTTCAATGCTGAAACGCTTCAGACCCACTCGGCGGGGAACGCGCCGCGCCGGCTTGCGGCCGGACATCAGTCTGGTGCTCTTGTTCTTGGCATGCGCCTTGCCGGGAGTGGCCGCGGCCCATGGCGTTGCTGAAGGCGACAAGGGCTATATCCAGGAGATTTCAGGCGTCCACCTGATGTCCTTCCTCTATCTCGGCGCCAAGCACATGGTGACCGGATACGATCACATCCTCTTCCTGCTCGGCGTGATTTTCTTCCTTTACCGGATGAAGGATATCGGCATCTATGTCAGCCTGTTTGCCATCGGGCATTCAACCACGATGCTGACTGGCGTCTTCTTCAACTTTGGCATCAACAGCTACATCATCGATGCGATCATCGGCCTGTCGATTGTCTACAAGGCGCTCGACAATATGGGCGCCTACCAACGCTGGTTCGGTTTCCAGCCGGACACGAAAGCGGCAACGCTAATCTTCGGCTTCTGCCACGGCTTCGGCCTCTCCTCGAAAATCCTCGACTATGAGATTTCACCGGACGGCCTTTTGCCGAATCTCCTAGCCTTCAATGTGGGCGTCGAGATCGGCCAGCTGCTCGCCCTCGGCGCCATCCTGATCGTCATGGGATTCTGGCGGCGCACGCCCTCATTCCTGAAACACGCCTATACCGCAAACGTGGCGATGATGGCCGCAGGTTTCCTGCTGATCGGCTACCAGCTCACCGGCTATTTTGTCTCTTAGGAGGACCTGAAAATGTACAACACTGACATGCCAACGCGCGCCGAACTTCCCACGACACCCCAACTCCTGCGCTCGACCGCAATTGCAGTTGCTACTGCATCCGCTCTTCTTGTCACCGTCGTTCTGCCGTCTGAGTATGGGTTTGATCCCACCGGCATAGGACGGGTGCTCGGTCTTGCCCAGATGGGCGAAATCAAGCAGCAGCTGATCGCCGAAGCGGATTCAGACGCTACCACGGCAACAGGCGAAGCGCCGCCGTTCCTGGTCGCCGAGATCTCCGATGAAGCTGTCAATGTAGTCCCCTCACCCGGCGGCGCTTCGCAAGATTCCGTGCGCTCCTCATGGCGTGACACAGTCACTTTGACCCTTGCGCCCGATGAGGCGGCTGAAATCAAACTCACTATGAAACAGGGTGAAGTAGCAATCTACGAATGGACCGCTGCGCCTGGTCATGTGAACTTTGACCTTCACGCAGACGGCGCAAATGAATCGTTTACAAGCTATAGCAAGGGCCGGTCTGCAACCGAAGATTCTGGCGAATTTACCGCCGCGTTCGACGGCGCCCACGGCTGGTACTGGCGCAACCGGAGTGGTGTTGCCGTAGACGTGACACTCCGCACCAAAGGCGCATACTCCCAAGTCAGAAGGGTTATCTGAGTTGATCTCAGCGTTTGCCACACAATAAATGGTGTGTGTGGAAAACGAGATCGGGTCGATGCTTGGAAAATGACATCTCGCAGACGCACGCCAATTGGTCGCTCTCCCGAAGTAACGGTGGTCCGAAGAATCGGAGCGGGTCGGTCCATGCGCACTCTCATAGCCAATTTTGCTCCTTATGGCTTGAGCATTTTTCTGGGTCGATACACGGGTTCGAAGCGCGGTTCGGACGTCAAGGTTGCCCGCCTCCAGGCCAAAACCTGCGCGGCTTCACCGAACCTCCTGCCCGGAATAGAGGTCGCCGATTCCAACGTCCTTTCGGTCGAGAAGCGATGCAATCTGCGCACGCTGTTCAATTGCCAGCCATATCCCGTGAACTTCGACATCCACCAGCCTCCATGCGTTCTCTCGCTCGATAAGGCGCCAACGCATGATCATCGGCTCCCGGAAAGGTGAGGAGACGCGCGTGGTCACGATCGAATCGCCTGGATTTCGATCACTCGATCCGACAATCTCGATCTTTGCCTGTGCGAGCTCATCCGTCCGACCGGACAGGAAGCTGACCAGATAAGCCCTGAACCGGCTCTCGAATGCCTCGATCTGTGCCGGCGTCGCGTCGCGCAGGTGCCGCCCGAGAACAAACCGCGACGTACGGCTGATGTCGATTTCTTCAACGAGCGCTGCTGCGAGCGCTCCGTCCTGCTCGGCGTGGATCGATTGGACGACGGCCTGAACGTGTTCCTCGGCTTGGGGGTTGGCGATGGCGGAAAGCGGAAACTGAACGAACAGCAGGAGAAGTGCAGCAATTCGGCGCATGGAGATCTCCGGTTTGGAAGCATCATCCTTCTCGCCCGCCACTTAAATCAAGATGGTGGCCATTGTACAAATTTGTATATTGCCAACTTGAGGACATGCGCCAAGCTGACGGTCTGCCCAAAGGCGCGCCTTACAAGCAGACGTCGGCGTGTGCTGCATGTCCGCCCACTGGCAACGCTCCGCCAGCCAATCGAAAGTGTACATATTTGTAAACTAGCCGACGGATCAGGGGCAGATCAGTCGTGTCTAAAGGCGGAAGGTGCCGTTCGGTCGCACCTATATGTCACAATCAGGAGACCCGACATGAACAAACAGATGATGACACTTTCATTCGCAGCGGTGGCTGCCCTGACGCTGGGCGCGATGGGCGTGGCAATTGCTGAAGCCCGCCCCGATAACGACGATCTCGCAGAAGCTACAGCGTTACGCGCCTCCCCTGTCAGCCTGACTCAGGCGATCGCGGCTGCAGAAGCGGAAACAAGCGCAAAGGCAATCGCGGCTGAATTTGAAGACGAGGATGGAGCGTGGACGTTCACTGTCGAACTTCTGGACGCCAACGGCGGCGAACTTGAAGTCCACATCGATCCCGAGACCGCCGCGGTGCTGTCTGTCGAACTTGAAGATCGCGACAGCACGGGTGAGGCCAAGTAGGTTCGACGAGTCCCGCCCAGATTTCCGACATAAGAGCGAAACGGCATCATGAAAATTCTGCTCGTCGAAGACGATGTTGTCACCCGTGACTATGTGGAATCCGGCCTCATCGGCGCAGGACATCTTGTTGATGCGACCGCCGACGGGGTCGATGGTCTGACCCTCGCAGCGCGAGGCAGCTATGGCGCTATCATTCTTGACCGGATGCTGCCAGGGATGGACGGACTGGCCATTCTGAAGGCCATCCGGGCAGCCGGCAGTATTGCGCCTGTCCTGTTTCTCACAGCCATTGGCGGCATAGATGACAGGGTAGAAGGCCTGGAAGCGGGCGCCGATGACTACCTTGTCAAGCCGTTTGCGTTCTCGGAACTCGCCGCGCGGCTCGCCGCTATCGCGCGGCGGCCTGCCCGGATGACCGAACAGACAAAGCTCACCGTCGGAGACCTCGAAATGGACCTCGTACGGCGGGCAGTGATGCGCGGCGGAATCCGGATCGAGCTCCTCGCCAAGGAGTTCGCCTTGCTGGAATATTTTATGCGGTCCGAAGGGCGTGTCCTGAGCAAGACGATGCTTTTGGAACATGTCTGGGATTTCAATTTCGATCCGCAGACCTCTGTCGTCGAAACGCATATCAGCAGGTTGAGAGCCAAGATCGACAAGCCGTTCGAGACGGAGCTCCTGCACACGATCAAGAATGTGGGATATACACTTCGTGCTTAGTATGGACCTTTTGCGCGGCACATATTTCAGGTTCGCCCTCGCACTGACTAGCCTGTTCGTGCTGTCGAACCTTGTCGCAGGCTGGATTGCCTTCCAATCGATTCATCATGACCTCGACGGCCGTGTCGAACAGGCTGCCGCACTCATGTCGGCGCAAGTCCTGGATACCTATGAGGCGGATGGCCAAGACGCGCTACTGGCAGATGTCGAAGCGCGTGCCGCAAGCCTGGACCCGGAAGACGACATTGTCTGGCTCGGCAGGTCCGATGGGACATACTTGGCCGGACACCCCCTCCCGGATCCCGGCGCGCTTGGCGACGGCGATGTTACAGGAACCCGTCTGGGTCAGGACGATGATGACACCTACCTGCTGATCAGCAGACGGTTTGACGATCTCCGGCTGATCACCGCCAGAAGCTATGAAGAAACCGACGACATCGCAAGCACGATCCTGAAAGCCTTTGGCGGCGCAACTTTCTTTGTGTCAGCGCTTGCCGGACTGGCCGCCATAGTCCTGTCCCGCAATGGGCGCGCCCGAATTGATCGTATTTCGAGCGTTCTGCGCAAGGTCGCCTCTGGCGACATGAAGCGCCGGATAGACACCAGAGGACATCAGGACGATCTTGGCTTACTGTCTGAGCGTATCAACGAAGCGCTCGGCCAACTGGAGGCCACGGTATCGGGTATCAGACAGGTCAGCGCCGACATAGCCCACGATCTGCGAACGCCCATAAACCGGCTCGGTATCCAGATTGAACGTCTACGGAGTGAATCGGAATCGTATCCCAATCTTGAGGCGCATCTTGATCTGGTGACCGACGAGATTCGACAGATTACCGCGACCTTTGATGCACTTCTGAGAATCTCTCAGATCGAAGCCGGCGCGCGAAAGGCCAAGTTTCGGGCGGTGCCGCTTTCAGAGGTGGCTGCTGCACTCAGCGACGTGTACACTGCCGTCGCCGAGGATTCCGATCAGGTTCTGTCGGTATCCACTTTTGCCAATACCGATACGCTCGTGTTCGGAGATCGGGATCTGCTCATCCAGCTGGGGGCCAATCTGATAGAGAACGCCATCCGGCATGCAGGGCCAGGCGCCAAAATCTGGCTTGAGACCGGCTCCGGGCACAATGGCGTCTGGATGAGTGTTGGCGACAACGGCCCGGGGATCCCGCCGGAAGAACATGAACGGGTGCTTGGGCGCTTCTACCGGCTGGACAAATCCCGCCACACACCCGGCTCCGGCCTCGGGCTTGCCCTGGTGGAGGCCATCGCTGACTTGCATGGTGCATCGCTCCGCCTCAGCAATGCGAATCCGGGCCTTCTGGTTCGCGTTGACTTCGCCAGGTTTGATGAAGCCCTCAGGTCCGATGCACGTTGACCGCCCGGCTCATCTGATGACAGCTGGAGCGATCCGGTGCGACGCCCTGATTTCAAGAGTGAGGACATCAACATGAAATTCGTGACGATGATCCCGATGCTGGTTGCCGCATCGGCCTGCGCGATTCAGCCAACGCCCTATTCCCCGCCTGACATTGCGATTTCAGGCGCTTTACTCGCGCAGGCCGCGGGCCCAGAAGGCGTTGTCGACATCGCGCATCCGCTTTCAGCCTACGACCTCGCGAGTATCGCGATCCTGAGCAATCCTGATCTCAAGGTCGTTCGCGCGCAGGAAGGTCTCGCCGGGGCGCAATTGTTTGCCGCCGGGCTTCTACCAGATCCCACTCTTGGTCTTGGCGCCGATTTCCCGATCAACGGTGTCAACACAGTGATTGCTCTTACCTCATCACTGGGGCTCGATCTGGCAGCCCTATCGACACGGCCCGCCCGCGTCGACGCAGCGAAAGCCAACGCCGCAAGCGTCAGGCAGGACGTTCTGTGGACGGAGTGGTTGACCCGCCAGAATGCCAAACTTCTGGCCACCCGAATTTCCTGGCTGGAAGGCATCAAACTCAAAACGACAAGCTATCGGCAAATCGCCGATCAGGATCTTGACCGGGCCATCGCTGCGGCTGCGCGCGGCGATATCGCGGCAATTGAAGTGGATGCGCGCCGGCTTGCCGCTGCCGACGCTTCGGACCGTGACCGCTCTGCAGAAAACCAGCTCGCCGCCGCACGGCTTGATCTCAACCGCCTACTTGGCATTGCACCAGACGAAATCATCCGCCTGCAGGCGCCGTCCGCCACGGAGGCTGGCATGCCAGCTGCAGAATCACTCTTCAAGACAGCCTTGGATGCTCGGGCGGATTTGCAAGGCCTGCGCGAAGGACTTGCCGCCGCAAATGCCGGACGGGCAGTCGCAGACGCTTCGCGCTTTCCCCTGCCCGGCATTTCGCTCAATGCCGGAAGGGACACCGGCAACCTCCGAACACTGGGGCCGGCTGTAAGCTTCACCCTGCCAGTCTGGAACCGGGCGCGCAGCGATCAGGCTGTAGCGCAGACAAATCTCCAGGTGCTGGAGGCTCAGTATCAGGCCCGTGCCGAAACAGTTCGGGCAGATATCGGCGCTGCTTTGACCGCTGTAAGCATTGCCCGGCGCCAGCGCGCCGACGTCGTCCAGGATCTGGCCGGCATTTCCGATCAGGCCGCCCGGGCCGAAATAGCTGCCCGACGCGGAGATGTGTCGGAGACGTCCGCAGCCGCGACTCGGCTGACCGCACTCGACAAAGAAATTCTCGCGGATTCACTCGCGCTCGCCGCAGCAGAATCTGCGATCGCGCTCGAAACGGCAATCGGCCGGCCAATGGAGATATTTGAATGAACAAAGCTCTTGCCCGGATGCTGCCTGCGGCGGCCTTGCTGTTAATTTCTGCGTGTTCCAAAACACCTGAACCAGCCGCACCCGAACCGGTCGCGCGGGTCGTCACAACACCGGCCGAACGCGGCGATCTGCCGATCACGGTGAACGGTTTTGGCACAGTCGAATTTGATCCGGCGCGCCAGCAGGTCCTGGCGACCCAGATCGAAGCCCGCGTGACGGATATTCTTGTCCAGCCCGGCGCGCGCGTTGAACAGGGAACGGTTCTGGTCCGGCTTACCCCGTCATCCGCCTCTGGCCTCGATCTTTCCCGCGCACGGACCGATGCCAATGCCGCTGAGGCAGAACTCCAACGACAGAAACGCCTACGCGATGACGGTCTTTCAAGTGACGCTGATGTCGAGCGGGCGCAGCTGGCCGCGAGGGACCTCGCGGCACAGGTCGGAACGCTCAACCAGAATGCCGGCGCCATCCGGGAGGTGCGGGCGCCTCGCGAAGGCATTGTCGACACGATCATGGTTTCGGCTGGCGACGTGGTTGCGTCCGGCAGCCCGCTGGTTCGCGTCTCCGCACCCGATGCGATCCTGACCCGCATCAACCTGGAACTCGAAGATGCAACCCGGCTGTCGCCCGGCGACCCCGTCCACCTTGAAGGACTCGATGGGGGAAGCCAGATTGCTGATGCGACAATCACGACTATCGACCTGCGGGTTGATCCCCAGACACGAATGACCGCGATCCTCGTGCCGGTTCCGCCCGGAAACGGATTCCTGCCCGGAGAAGCAGTCCGCGCCGCGGCCGTTGCGGAGATCCGGAAAAATGCACTCCTGGTTCCGCTGAAGTCCATATTCACCGACGAACAAGGCGCCTTTGTCTTTGTCGACATGAACGGAACGGCGGCTCGCCGCCGGGTCAAGACCGGCCCGTCCAGCAGTGATCTGGTGGAAATCTTCTCGGGCATATCGGACGGAGATCACGTCGTAACCGAGGGCGGTGCGATCCTGTCCGATGGCATGAAACTGAACACTTCACCGGCCGCACAAACTCCATCGGGAGACGGTAAATGAGCCATTGGCTGGGCCTGCAGGCACGTTTCATTCTTGCCGCTTTCCTGCTCCTCAGCGCCGGTGGAGCCTTCGCACTGACGCATTTGCCGGTCAGCCTTTTCCCGACGATCCAGTTTCCCCGCATAGCCGTGGCTCTTGAGGCGGGCGACCGGCCCGTCGATCAGATGGAAGCCACGGTCACGCGGCCAGTCGAGGATGCCCTGCGTGCCGTGCCCGGCGTACGCAATATCCGGTCGCAAACCAGCCGCGGATCGGCCGAAGTCTCCGTAACGTTCGACTGGGGCGCCGACATTGTCACGGCCGCTCTTCAGTCTGAATCGGAACTCGCCCGACTGGCACCTTCACTGCCAGCCGGATTCTATTTCAACGTTCGCCGGATGGACCCGACAATCTTCCCCGTCATGGGCTATTCCCTGACGTCGAACACGCTGTCCCAGGTCGAACTCAGAACCTTTGCCCAATACACGCTGCGGCCGCTGCTGGCAGCAATTGACGGCGTTGTGGATGTCTCGGTGCTTGGCGGGCATGAAGCGGAATTCGAAGTCCTTGTCGACCCAGCGAGGCTGCAGGCCCGGGGACTGTCCGTCGCTGACGTCGAATCTGCCATTTCCGCCTCCAACATCGTCTCCGCCTCTGGCCGCCTGGAGGACCGCTCACGCCTCTATCTGACGATTGTTGACGACCAACTCTCGGGTACTCGGGATATCGAGGAAATCGTCCTCCGAAGTCTTCCCGGCGGAGGCGTCATCAACGTGGCGGATGTGGGGGAAGTAGCCCTGTCGACTACGCCAAGCTGGACGCGCGTCACAGCGGATGGCCGAAGCGCCGTACTGGTCAACATAAGGCAGGCACCCGATGCCAATTCCCTTGCTCTAACCTCTGGCGTCAAGGCGGCGCTGGCGAGGGAGACGTCCGGCTTTCCCAAGGACCTGACGATCACCCCCTATTACGACCAGTCCGACCTTGTCGTGTCGGCCGCTGGAAGCGTGCGCGATGCCATTCTGATCGGGACCCTTCTTGCCGGACTCGTCCTTTTCCTGTTCCTGCGCAGCCTGAGACTTGTCCTGATCGTCGCCATCCTGTTGCCATCAGTGCTTGCGGCGACAGCGCTTCTATTGATGGCGCTGGGACAGAGCCTGAATATCATGACCCTCGGCGGCATGGCAGCCGCGGTCGGACTGATCGTTGATGATATTGTCGTGATGCTGGAACACATCGCCCGGCGGCTGTCAGAGGGAACAAAAACCGTTCTGGACGCGTCCAGCGAAATGATCCGCCCCCTGATCGGATCTTCACTTGCCACGATCGTCGTTTTCACGCCGCTTGCCTTTCTCTCCGGCGTCACGGGCGGCTTCTTCAAGGCTCTGGCCATCACCATGGCGTCCAGTCTCGTTTTCTCGATGATTTTCGCAATGACTGTGGTGCCGGTTTTGGCGCGCTTCCTGACCCGGCAGCAGGACGCCGAGCGCGCCGAACGCGCCGGCGGCTGGCTGGACAGGATAGCCAATGCCTATGGCGTCCTGATGAAACCTCTGCTCCAACACGCCCGCGTTGCGTCGCTGGCGCTGGTCGCCGTCGCACTCGGAGCCGGGCTCTTCTCGTCGAGCCGGATTGCATCCGGCTTCATGCCACAGATGGATGAGGGCGGCTTTGTTCTCGACTATGTCGCCCCGGCCGGTCTCTCACTGACCGAGACCGATCGTCTGGTGACGCAGATGGAAGCCATTATTCAGTCCAACCCCGATGTTGCCAGCTATTCCCGGCGTACCGGCTTGCAGTTGGGCGGCGGACTGACCGAAGCCAATGAGGGCGATC
This sequence comes from Hyphomonadaceae bacterium BRH_c29, assembly GCA_000961695.1. Lineage (GTDB taxonomy): Bacteria > Pseudomonadota > Alphaproteobacteria > Caulobacterales > Hyphomonadaceae > Hyphomonas. The sequence goes on along the minus strand of LADW01000003.1, from coordinate 45,644 downwards.
TGTTCATTCGCCTGAAGCCTTTTCCGCGGCGCCCCATCGAGGATGTGATGGCGGATCTCCGCCGACAGGTTTCCGAGACCGTGCCGGGACTGGAGATCGAAACGATTCAGTTGATCGGCGATGTTATCGGTGACCTGACGGCCGTCCCGCAGCCCATCGAGGTCAAGCTGTTTGGCAATGACGCTGCGTCCCTATCCCGCGCCGCAGATCAGGCGCTCGCCGCGCTCGAAACGGTGCGCGGCGTCGTCGAGGTCCGGAAGTCCGATCGCACGGCGGGCGATGCGATTGTCATCACACTCAACAGGACGGCAATGGCTTTGGACGGTCTCGATCCGGCCAGCGTCAGCACCCAGATCGAAACCCTTGTCGGTGGGCGGACAGCCGGCACGATCCTTGATGGTCAGCGCAGCCTGAATATTCGCCTCTGGTCTCCGGAAGGCCTGCGCCAACGCGTTCCCCAGCTTGAAGATCTCATGCTGCGGGCCCTGGACGGGCACCTCGTACCCGTGGAACGGATCGCAAAGGTCGAGATTGTATCTGGCCAGGCCCAGTCAAGCCGTGAAAACCTGCAACCCATGACAGCTGTCACCGGACGCCTTGAAGGGCGGGATATGGGCTCAGCGATGGTTGATGTTCGCAAAGCCATGGGCTCAGTGGCCCTGCCGGCAGGCGTCCGTTATGCATTCGGAGGACTTTATGCAGAACAACAGAAATCCTTTGCGGACTTGGTGACGGTGTTCGCCGCCGCATTTTTGCTGTCCGGACTGTTACTCGTCTTCCTGTTCCGCAGCCTCGCACAAGCCGCATCCATTCTTTCCGTCGTCGGCTTATCGGTCGCAGGCGTCCTGTCAGGGCTTTACCTAACAGGAACCGAACTCAACATTGCCGCGATGATGGGACTGACAATGGTCATCGGCATCATCGCCGAGCTCGGCATCTTCTACTTCGCGGAAATAGAGGGCGATGCCGCCAGCCATGAAAGCAAGATCGAAGCCGGCAAGGCGCGCCTGAGACCGATCTTGATGTCAGCGCTCATTGCCATCCTAGCCCTGTCACCGCTTGCACTGAAACTGGGCCAAGGATCTGCGTTGCTTGCTCCCATGGCGACAGCCATCATCTCTGGACTGATTATCGGTGCGCCGCTCGTCCTGATTGCTGCCCCGCTTATCCATGCGGCACTTGCCCAAAAGTCACCGCGCCCTGCATGACCGCGAATCACGCCCGCGCCGGCCCCGTCCTCCCGCGCACGGTATGGGCGCTAGGGCTTGTCAGCCTATTCATGGATGTTTCCTCGGAAATGGTCCATGCGCTGCTTCCGCTGTTCCTCACTGGCACGCTCGGCGCGTCTGTGCTGGTCGTCGGCGCGATCGAAGGCATCGGCGAAGCAGCTGCCTCCATAGTGAAGGTTTTCTCCGGCTATGTCTCTGATCGGATCGGGCGCCGCAAGCCTTTGATCCTGCTGGGTTACGCGCTGGGAGCCTTGTCGAAACCCCTGTTTGCCATCGCAGGCGCGCCCGGCATGGTCCTCGCAGCGAGGTTTACCGACCGGATCGGCAAAGGCATTCGCGGCGCGCCGCGCGATGCCCTCATCGCCGATGTGACGCCAGCCATCCTGCGCGGACGCGCCTTTGGGCTGAGACAAAGCCTCGACACGGCGGGCGCGTTCATCGGGCCGCTTTGTGCGATCGGGCTGATGGCGCTTCTGGCAAACAATATGCGCGTCATCTTCTGGCTGGCTCTGATCCCCGGTCTAATTGCCGTTCTGCTTGTCGTGTTCCGCGTGGACGATCTGGACGCCAATGACGTCGAAGCAGCTCCTCCGCCTATCCGACTTCAAGACCTGAAATCGCTTCGCACGCCTTTCTGGCAAATTGTTGCCCTTGGGGTAGTATTCATGCTCGCGCGCTTCAGCGAGGCCTTTCTGATCTTACGGGCACATCAGCTTGGTCTACCCCTGTATCTTGCACCGCTTGTCCTGGTTGCCATGAATCTTGTTTATTCTGCCGGCGCCTATCCGGCCGGGATGCTGTCCGATCGTGTCTCCTCTTCGCGGCTGCTTACCTTCTCCCTGCTCGCCCTGATCGCCGCCGATCTGTGCCTTGCTCTTTTTGACTCCGTGATCGGCGTCTTTTCCGGAATTACCCTTTGGGGCTCACACATGGCGCTCAGCCAGGGCCTGCTATCGAAGCTCGTCGCCGATCGTGCGCCGCCGCATCTACGTGCATCGGCTTTTGGACTGTTCAATCTGTGTTCCGGGCTCTCGTTGTTGGGGGCAAGTTTGCTCGCCGGATTGCTGTGGACGACGTTCGGTGCCACCACAACCTTTCTGGCGGGAGCCGGAATTGCAGCTTTCGTCGTTCTGATGATTCCCCATTGCTTGAAATCTCCTAAGCCTCTGGATTGATGGAAGCTGCTGTGAAACTGCCTCTTGAGTCCGAAGTTCATCACCATTCGCTCCCGTGCAATCAGATCTGCAGTCGGCACTGCATAGTCAGCAGAAGGATGTATCAACGAGAAACTCCTGATGATGTTTTCAATGGCCGGACTTTTACTCTCGCAGCAGCCAGATTGCCGACTTGCTTCGTTGAAGGGATGCGCGATCCGATTGTCGGCAGAGACACTCCTCTAGTACCAGCAATGTGCGCTCTGAACGGAGTCGGCTTACCCCCACTTGTAGCGGCGGCGAAGCGTTCCACTGCGGCGACAGCGCCACTGATGTGCAATTGATTCCGTCCCGTCTTCCTCCAGTTCAAGCTACTGAATGCTTGAGTTCTGTAGGCATTGGCCGGGCCGGACGTTTCGAACGCCCCGATGTGTTACACTGTCAACAGGCGGAGCTGATGTCTGCGACAAAATTGCTCGAGGTAATTTTTTCATGCATCTGCAACCGTTTGATGCTATCTGATTTCAATGATGCCCAGTTCTGCTCCTTTCTGGATCCGGATGTTATTGGCCGCGCTCGTCGCGCTGGCCTTTGTGGCGTCGCCATTGGCGGAAAACGCTCACGCTGCAGAAACTCCTGAGATTTGCTACGCGGATCACGGTACGGATGCTGCCGCCCCGGCAGACAGGGACCGTTCGGGCGGGCACGAGCACGCAGTGCATCATTGCGGAACTTGCCATCAATATGTCTGGCGGACCGATGAGTTGCAGCCGCTCGGATTGCCCAAGGTCGCTGCCCGCTATTTTCTCGTGCCTGACAACGCGTTGCTGAACGCTCCGCCCTACGAACTCCTGCGTCCCCCCCGGGCCTGAATCTCGTCTGCCATCATCGGAGAGCGACCTGCTCGACCGATACCTGCCGAGACATCAGCCTGAGGATTAATTGTTACAATGTCATTTCCATTTCGGGGCGTCCTTGCCGCCCCGGCGTTCACCTTGGCCGCATTTTTTGCGGCAGGCAGCGCCTCTGCAAGCCCTTGCATGCCAGACCATGTTGCCGCGCCGAGCGCGCTCTCTCCAGACGCGCCCCTGACGCTCGGGGCGGCGCTAAATGAAATCCGCAACACGTCTCCGGATATACGGGCCGCCGGACTTGAAGCCCGCGCGCTTAATGCCGATGCGGACCAGGCTGGTAGGTGGCTCAATCCGACTCTCAGCGCAGATTTCGAGAACTTCTCCGGCGGGGGCGCCCTGTCCGGCATCGACCAGTCCGAGACAACATTCGGTGTCGCGCAAACTTTCCGGCTGGGCAACAAGCGGGGCCTTGACGAACGCGCGGCCCGTGCCCGGGCGGCGCTCGGGACCGCTGAATGCGCGGTCATCCTGCGCGAAGCAGAACGCGAGGCAGCGCTTGCTTATGCTGATCTGGTCGCGGCGTCGGAAGCAGCAAAGCTGGCCGATGAGGCAGCAAGTCTCAGCTCAACCCTCGCAGAAACCGTCAGCAAAAGAGTCGAGGCCGGCGCCGCTGCACCTCCTGAGCTCGCCCGCGCCCGAGCAGACGCAGCGAGCCTGCGTGCCGAGGCTGCTCTGACCCAGGGCGTGGTCGAGGCGCGCGCCTATGCGCTCGCGAGTCTGTGGGGTGGAGCCGATCTGCAGTTCGCCGTTCCGGCAGAGTACGAGATTATTGCAACCGCTCAATCTGACACAGCGCCTCATCCAAGCCTGGCCGCCGCAAAGGCTGCGGTGGACGCAAAAGAGGCCGAACTCAGACGCGCCCGGGCTGCTGCCATTCCTGATATCACGCTTTCGGGGGGTGTTCGCCGGTTTGAAGCGACAGGCGATAACGCCTTCGTTGCCGGGCTGAGCCTGCCCTTGCCGCTGTTTGATCGCGGTCGTGATGCCGTTCGGGCGACCCGCTTTCGCGGCGACGCCGCGAAGGTTTCTGCCGAAGCCGTCGAGGCGCGGCTGAGGGCTGAACAGGCGGCAGCCACCGCCACCGCCCGCGCCGCGAACATGCGGCTTTCAATCCTCACGGAAGAGGCGTTGCCAGAGGCCGAAGCCGCTTTCGATGCGGCTGACCAGGGTTACGCGATCGGCCGGTTCGACCTCACTACCACCCTCCAGGCGCACGCTGCCCTGATCGACGTGCGCCAGGCCACCATTGCCGCTCGGCGCGATGCGCGCGCGGCGGACCTCTTGCTCCGTAGCCTGATCGGCGCGGCCCCCTTTGACGGAGACACACAATGATTGATCCCAAGCTGACTGGGCTGGCACTGGTGCTGGCCATCACGCTCGCCGGCTGCGGCGGCGCAAGTGAAACTGCCAGTGCAGGTTCCGCGGCGGTCGCCGGAGCGACAGCCGACGAGCACGCCGATCATGACGATCACGGCGAAGGAGAAGGCGGCCATCCCGAAGAGGAAGGCCATGCCGACGGCGAAGAGGAAGGCCATGATGAGCATGGCGACGAAGCGAACGGCGACGTTGTACTGCTCGACAAGGCTGCTGCGGCTGAAGCCGGGATCGCCCTGTCACCGGCTGAAACGGGACCGCTCAGTGAAACCCTGTCATTGCCAGCGGAACTTCGTTTCGATGCGGACCGTGTGGCGCAGGTTGCTGCTCCCGTGAGCGGTCTGGTCTCGAGACTTGACAAAGGCGAAGGCGACAAGGTCAAGCGCGGCGAACGCCTCGCGGTGTTGTCCAGCCGCGAACTCGCCGGACTGAAGGCGGACTTCCTGACGGCAAAATCCGCCGAGAACCTAGCCGCGTCGCAGTTTGCTCGTGAAGAGCGCCTGTTTGCCGACAAGATTACTTCGCAGGCTGATCTGGATGCCGCCAAAGCGGCGCTTATCAGCGCCCGTGCTGAACGGGAAGCGATGGAGAACAAACTCCACGCCGTCGGCATCAGCGATAGCGTGCTCAACGGGCTCGGCCAGGCACAGGATGGCTCTCTGGCGAGCGCAGCGCTCGTGGCCCCTCTGGGCGGAACCGTCATATCACGGAGTGTATCGATCGGCTCAAGCGTTGAGGCAGGCGGCGAGGCTTTGTTCATCATTGTCGACGACAGCCAACTCTGGGCCGATATTGCGGTCTACAAGGATGATGCCGGCGCGATTGAAACCGGCCAGCCGGTCATTCTGCGCACCCGTGATGGCTCGGCAGCAGCCCGTGGCACGATCGCCCTGATACTTCCTGTCATCAGTGAAACGACCCGCACCAGTACAGCGCGCGTAATCGTAGACAATCCGGACAGCCGCCTGCGCCCAGGCCAGTTCGTTACAGCCGAAATCTCGGTCGGCGAATCCGGCCGCACACTGCATGTCCCGTCCGATGCCGTCGTGGTTGTCGAGGACAAGCCGTCGGTATTTGTCCCGGTCGAGGGCGGTTTTGCGCCCCGGCCTGTCAAGCCGGGCCGCGCAAGCGCGGGTCTAACTGAAATCCTCGACGGGCTGGAGCAAGGCGAAAGCTTTGTCTCGTCCGGTGCCTTCACCCTGAAAGCGCAGCTTGAAAAAGACGCTTTCGGCGACGGCCACGCCCACTAAGGACACCTCACTCCATGCTGAACCTCATGCACAGAATTGCAGGCGGACGCCTGCTGGCAGCGATAGCTGTCATCGCAATGACCCTGGGCGGCCTGTTTGCCTTTCGCAGTCTGCCGGTCGACGCTTTTCCCGATCCGTCGCCCGCGCTGGTCCAGATCTTCACCGAGACCGAAGGCCTCTCCCCTGAGGAGGTCGAACGCTATGTGAGCTTTCCGATTGAAACAGCGATGTCTGGCCTGCCCAAGGTCAGCGAAATGCGGTCGACATCGAACTTCGGATTATCCGTCGTCAACATCTATTTCGAAGATGGGACCGACGTTTATTTTGCCCGCCAGGTGGTAGGTGAGCGGCTCGGAGAAGCCGCCGAATCCATTCCCGAAGGTTTTGGTACGCCCAAGATGGGACCGATTTCGACCGGCCTCGGTATCATCATGTACTTCCGGCTCGTTGACGAATCCGGCACCCGCTCGCTGATCGAGCTGCGCGAGATTGCAGACTGGATGATCAAGTACCCGCTCCAGTCCGTCGAAGGCATCACCGAAGTCCTGGCGCTTGGCGGCTATGAAAAGCAATACCAGGTCAATCTCGACCCCGATGCGCTGCTTGCTCAGGACATCCAGGTCGGGGAGGTGATTGACGCCCTGAAAAGCGCCAACAGAACGGCGGGTGCACAGTTCATCGAGCTAGGCGCAGAGCAATACACCGTTCGCGGTGTTGGTCTGGCAACGACCATTGCAGATCTCATGGAAACACCGGTCAAGACCGTCGACGGACGAACGGTACGGGTTGGCGACCTTGGAGACGTCGTCATCGGCGGCGCTGTTCGCCAGGGTATGGCCACGGCGAATGGCGAAGGCGAAGTCGTTGCAGGCCTTGTTCTCAAACTGTATGGCAGCAACACCTCCGACGTCATTGAGAACGCCAAGGCGCGCTTTGTCGAGATCAACACCTCCCTGCCGGACGGCGTCCGCGCAATACCCTACTACGACCAGGGCACCCTAGTGGAGAAAGCGGCTGCGACGGTGACGACAGCGCTCTGGCAGGGTGGTCTGCTGGTTGCGATCGTGGTGTTCTTGTTCCTTGGCGGCTGGCGTCCGAGCCTGGTCGTCGTGCTCTCGATTCCCTTCTCGGTGGGATTTGCATTCATCGCGATGAGTGTTTTCGGTATCGGCGCCAATCTGATGACGCTCGGTGGGGTCGCCATTGCCATCGGCATGATGGTCGACGGCGCAATCGTGATCGCAGAGAACGTCGCGCGCGGCTTCCGAGAAAGACAGGAGGGCGAGGACAACCGAACGACAGTTGCGCGTTCGAGCGCAGAAGTGATCGCGCCGCTGATTGCGGCCGTGGCAGTGGTCATTATCGTGTTCCTGCCACTGTTCTCGCTGCAGGGCACCGAAGGCAAGACCTTCCGGCCGCTGGCGGCCTCGGCAGCGCTCGCAATGACCGGATCGCTCATCTACGCAGCGCTGATTGCACCGGCAATGGCACTGGGCCTGATGCGGCCGTCACGCTCCACACAGAACACGGGCGACAGCCGCCTGACGCGCATCGTCAAGCCGTTCGCCGCATTTTTCGTCCGACAACGGATTGCTGCTCTTGCCCTAGCAGGCTTGCTGCTGGTCGCTGGCGGCCTCGCAGCAACGCGTCTGGGGTCGGAGTTCACACCCGCGCTCGAAGAGGGTGATATCTTGCTGAGAGTAGCCATGGCACCGTCGATCTCGCTTACGGAAGCCAGCGCAACATCAACCCGTGTCGAGAAGCGGCTTATGGAAGCGTTTCCCGAAATCGATTCCATCGTCAGCCGGATCGGGCGAGGCGAAGTCGGCGCCCATGCCGACCCGGTCAACAGCATCGAAGCATTTGTTGCGCTGAAGCCCAGAAAGGAGTGGCGCAAGGGGATCAGTCCGGAAGAGTTGCGTGAGGCGATTTCGGACAATCTTGCGGAGTTCCCCGGGGTGCGGGTCAATATCGGGCAACCGATTGCCATGTCGATTGACGAACTCCTGACCGGCACCAAGGCACAACTCGCCGTAAAGATTTTTGGGCCGGACTCGGAAGTCCTGCTAGAAAGCTCGCAAGCCCTTCAATCCATCCTTCAGGAGGTTACAGGCGCGAGCGACGTCCAGGCCGACCAGATTACCGGCGCGCCGCAGCTTGTCGTGTCGCTCGACCGGGTTGCGCTTGGCCGCTATGGACTCAGCGTCAAGGAGGCGCTCGAGGCTTTGCGGTCGGGCGTCGGCGGTGCCGAGGCCGGTGTCGTCTTCGAGGGGGTCCGGCAGTTTCCGGTTGTCGTGCGTTACGACGAAGCCGACCGCGACACGCCCGCAGCCATCGGGCGCATCATCCTCGAGTCGTCCAGCGGGGCCCGCATCCCCCTGGAGAGCATTGCGGATATCCGGGAGATCGTGGGACCCCGGCAAATCACGCGCGAGAATGGTGAGCGATTTATCACTGTGCAGCTCAATGTGCGGGATCGCGACATCGGCAGCTATGTCGAGGAAGCTCAGGCGACCGTGACGGCGGGACTCGACCTACCGGCCGGGTACCGTGTCGAGTGGGGCGGACAATACGAACTGCAACAGCAAGCTAATGCTCGCTTCGCTGTCGTGATCCCGATCACGCTCGGCATCGTCTTCCTGATCCTCCTCCTGACATTCGGGCGGCTGATGTCGGCGGTGCTCATCCTGCTCAACATTCCGTTGGCTCTGACCGGCGGGGCGTTGGCACTCTGGATCGCAGGGCTACCTGTCTCCGTTCCCGCGACAGTGGGGTTCATCGCCCTGTTCGGCATCGCCCTTGGCAATGGCATGGTGCTGGTCAGCTTCATGGATGACTTTGCGAGGGCAGGCCGCAATCTCGAGGAACTCGCCATTGAGGCCGCGGGACTGCGAGCACTGCCGGTGCTGATGACAGCCGCAACAACGGCGCTCGGGCTCGCCCCGCTCCTCTTCGCCACCGGCGTCGGCGCAGAAGTGCAACGCCCGCTGGCCACCGTGGTGATCGGCGGCCTGGTGTCTTCGACCGTGCTGACCCTGCTCGTGGTGCCGGCGCTCCATCGCTGGTTTGCGCCGAGACCGGACGGGCATCACTCGCTGGTCGAGGCAAAGCACGAGCACCCTGCCGTTCCGGCGGAATAGGGATTGGCAAGGGGCGGCGCCGTTGGTGCCGCCCCGGTCGCAATAACAAAAGTCAAACCAATGAGGATTGGCCATGATGTCGACCGAAAATCCGAAGCTTAAGCCATTGACCGCGAAAGAGCATGATCATGGCAAGTCCGACAATCTCGAGCTAATCTTCTCTCTGACATGCGGCGTGTTGCTGGTCGCCGGATGGCTTGGGCCCAGGCTGGAAATCATGCCAGGATGGCTTTCCCTGACAATGCTCGTCGGGGCCTACTTCTTTGGCGGGTTCTTCGCGCTGCGTGAGGCCGCCGAAAAGTTTGCCGACAGAAAGTTCGAGATTGACTTCCTGATGCTTGTTGCGGCGGCCGGCGCCGCAATCCTTGGTGCGTGGGCGGAAGGAGCGCTCCTGCTCTTCCTCTTCAGTCTCGGGCATGCTCTGGAGCACTATGCGATGGGCCGCGCGACGCGGGCCATTCAGGCGCTGGCAGACCTCGCCCCTGACTCGGCCCTCGTCAGACGCAATGGCGAGACCGTCGAGATACGCATCGAAAATATTCAGCTTGGCGACATCGTTGTCGTGCGGTCCAACGAGCGCCTTCCGGTGGACGGGGTCGTTACCGCCGGCGAAAGCAGCGTCAACCAGGCGCCGATTACCGGTGAAAGTGCTCCGGTCGACAAACGTCCTCTATCCGGCACATCGGCTGCCGAGATCAAGGCAGCCGGGCCGGAACACAAGGTCTTCGCCGGATCAATCAACGGGAGCGGCAGTCTCGACATTTACGTCACGCGGCTCTCGTCAGAGTCTGCGCTCGCCCGCGTTGTCAAACTCGTTTCTGAAGCCGAAACTCGACAGTCCCCGACACAGACGTTCATCAAGCGCTTCGAGAAGATCTTTGTGCCGCTGGTCATCGCCCTCGCGGTGCTCACAGGGTTTTCATGGCTTTTCCTGGACGAGGCACCCTCGGAAAGCTTCTATCGCGCGATGGCCGTTCTGGTTGCAGCAAGCCCCTGCGCGTTGGCCATTGCTACTCCGAGCGCGATCCTCAGCGGTATCGCCCGGGCAGCAAATGGCGGTGTACTGATCAAGGGCGGTGCGCCGCTGGAGGCGCTTGGCCGGTTGAACGCAATCGCGTTCGACAAAACCGGCACCTTGACCATTGGCGAGCCCAAAGTCGTGGATATCGTCGCCTTCGAAGTGACCGACGAGCGCGCGCTGCTGGGGACCGCCGCCGCTGTGGAGGCCTTCAGCGATCATCCCCTCGCGCGTGCTATCGTGGAGGCGGCACGCCAGAAGGATCTTCCGAAAGGTCCGGAAGCGGAAGAGTTCCAAAGCCTTACCGGCAAGGGCGTCAGCGCGATGGTCGGAGGCGAAGTCGTCCTGATCGGCAAGCCTGCGATGTTTGACGGCGAAAGCGGTCCTGTCATGCCCGAAACGCTCGCGCGGGAGGTAGACGCCCTGTTCGATAAGGGCCGCACCATGATGGTGGTCGCGCAGGGCGGCCGCTTCCTGGGCGCCATCGGCCTGATGGACACGCCGCGTCCCGCCGCAAAACGTGTGATCGCGCAGATACACAAGCTCGGAATCACGCGGATGATGATGATCTCCGGCGACAATCACCGTGTCGCCAACGCCATCGCCCGCGATCTCGGACTGGACGATGCGTTCGGAGACCTGATGCCGGACGACAAGGTAGCAAAGATCAAGGAGCTGAGACAGCAAGGCGGCGTCGCGATGGTTGGCGACGGCGTCAACGATGCCCCGGCTATGGCGAATGCGAATGTCGGAATTGCAATGGGCGCAGCGGGCTCTGACGTCGCTCTGGAAACCGCCGACATAGCCCTGATGGCGGACAACCTCGACACACTCCCTTTTGCTGTCGGGCTGAGCCGCGCAACGAGCCGCAACATTCGACAGAACCTCTGGGTCAGTCTTGGCGTCGTCGCCATACTTGTTCCGGCGACATTGTTCGGTCTGGGGATAGGCCCGGCCATTCTGCTGCACGAAGGATCAACACTGATCGTCGTCGCCAACGCTCTGAGACTACTGGTCTACCGCGATGCGTAGGGGAACAGCCCGGCGCCCGTGTCCCCTGAAGAATGAACGCTGCGCCAAGGAGGCAGAACGCGGCGCCCAGACCATCTCAGCGGTCAGGGCGCACGCCTTCGACAGTCCAGAGCCAGACAATGGATCTCGTAATGTAGACTCCGCCATAAGCCGCATAGGCGCATCCCGCCGCAGCCGTTTCGACCCGTGTCAGCAGCCAGGCGAAGACGATCAGGCAAGCAGCGCCCGGCAACGCCAAGCGCACCGACTTGCCGAGCCTCAACCAGGCCCAAAAACGCAAAACAGCCGACGATCTCAGCCGCCGCCGCACCCACATACACAAGAAACGTCTCGCGCATATCCATCCCGCCCTAATGACCATTTCGTGCCTGTGCTGCAATCCGGAAACAAGGACGACTTCATGAAACCCATCATCCTTTTCGCCGCTATCCTCGCTCTGACCGCATGTGCCAGTTCTGCCGGGCCGACCAAACCGGTCAAAGCGTCTGAAATCGTGCAAACGACGAAAGCCTGCGGCCCCAGACCTGCCGGCCGGGTGAGATCTTTCCGGGCATCGCGGCTTGTGCTTTACCGGTCCTGCAAAGCCAGAGCAGCGTCGGCGATCGCCGAGCATGAGACAGGTGCAAATTGACCCCCGAACTCCGGTCCGCTTTCCATGAAAGGCTCTTGGCCGCCAGGACCCATTTTCAGATGAAGAATTTCGTCGCAGCTTTCTCCGAACTGGAGACCGCACACATTCTCGGACAGCAGTACCTGCTGCCTCATGTCACGGTTCACCTCTGGATGCTGCGCGTGGGGATCGCTCGCAGTGACAAGCGCGAGATCATTGGTCAAATCAACCGGCTGGCCGCCACCGTCCCAGCCTTCATCTTCGGTTGGGTGCCCGTGGGAAATACCGGCGGCGCCAATGTCTCGGCTTTCAAGCCGATGTCGGTACCTCAGACGCTGAAAAATCTGATCCCGTCGCGAAATCGCCTGCAGGTGATCAGCGTGCGGATCGCCCTCGCCGCGACCGTTGTCCTTGCCTGGCGGCTTTTTTGATTTGATGCGCACCCAGGGCCGGGTAGACTACTTCGACCTCTTATTCAGCTCCTGTACTTCCCGAAGAGGTCCACGAGTTCGGAAAATTTCTGCCTCTGGCTTTCGGCATCACCGTCGCGGATCGCTTCTTCCACGCAGTGCGCGGCATGGTTTTTCAGGAGTTCATCTTCAACCTTGCCGAGCGCGGCCTTGATGGCCTGGACCTGGGTGAGGATATCCATGCAGTACCGGCCTCCCTCGACCATGCCGGCAACGCCCCGCACCTGGCCTTCTATTCTTTTGAGCCGCGTTACAACCGATTTAGGTTGGGATTGATGCATTTGACATATACCTCCATAGGGTATAAATAGCGACTCGAGATTGGTTGGTCAACGCTCCATGCTGGACTCCCTTCGCCGCACCATTGTCGCTCTCGCCCTGCTTGCACTGGGCGCCGGACATGCTGCGTGCGCCTGCGCGGCCGTCGCGGGTGCGCAGACGGGGCGAGATGCTGTACTGTCGGTGACAGTCGGCCACACCGATCACGCTGTACAGCCGGACGCCACGCAAGACGCGCACGGTGATCAAGGTTGCGAAGATCAGCGCCATGATTGCCCCCCTTGCGCAGTCAATGCACTTCCGGCCGAGGCTCTGGCCATGGCTGGCCCCCCTTCGCCGGCCGCTATCGCCATCCTGCCATCGAGGCCGGAGACGACACCTGCCAATCTTTTCAGACTCGCCGACCAGAGAATCGAACCAGCCAGAGGTCCTCCCCGGTCCCGGCCGTCCCTCGTGACACTGAAGATCCGCCTGCAGAATTGATCCCTGATGACCTGTGCGCACGCCTCACGGGCAGCGCCGCCAATTTCATCAATCGGAGGTGCGCGCAATAACCGCCCGCTTCCTCATCGATCAATTCCATAGGACATTCTTCCCATGAAACTCTCACATCTGATCATCGCGGCAGCCTTCGGGTTTTCAGCCGCGCCTGCCTTGGCGCTTGAATCCAACAACATGGCCGCAGAAATGGACCATTCCGGAGCTTGCGGCCTGCCAATGGGCGAAGGCAAAGTCGCCGGCCTCGACGTCAAAGCGTCGAAAGTCACACTGAATCATGGCCCCATCGCCGCGCTCGGCTGGGATGCGATGGCAATGGACTTCAAGGTGGCGAAGGGTATCGACCTTTCGGCTTTTGCTGAAGGCGACCGCGTCCACATCCTGTTCGTCGAAGATACAAAGTCGGCCTCCTACCGGATTGAGGCCATCTGCGCACTCGATGCATCAGAAGGCCTGTACGAAGCTTGCATGGGCAAGATGCACGAAACCGCCATGGCGATAACCGCAAAGAGCGGGAAAGCCTGCGAGATGAGCGGCATGGATCATGGCTCAATGCCTGAAATGGACCATAGCGCCATGAAGAGCATGGACCATAGCCAGATGCCCGGAATGAAGACGGACCAGGCGACAAAACCGTCCGAAACCGAAAAGATCTCGGGCGATCACAGCCAGCACTGATGCGGTTGCCCCCTGCGTGGCCCCCCGCCGCGCAGGGACGTCCGCGCAATTGAAAAAGGCATTCTCCATGTTCACTCGACGACATCTTCTGCGGACCGCTGCCGCCGGCAGCGTGATGACCGCGTCTGCAGCGCTCCTGCCTGCCTGGGCCCGCAGCGCCAATGCAGGCAATACCGGCATATTCGAATCCCGCGGCACCGCGTTCGATCTCACCATCGGGCACAGCGCCGTGAACATCGCGGGACACACGGGTCACGCGATCACACTCAACGGGACGCTTCCCGGGCCGCTCATCCGGTTCCGCGAAGGCGAGAAGGTGACCCTCAAGGTCAATAATACACTTGATGAAGACACATCCATCCACTGGCACGGGCTTCTGGTGCCTTTCCATATGGACGGAGTCCCCGGGATATCCTTCCCCGGCATCAAGCCGAAATCGAGCTTCACCTATGAATTCGCCGTCCCACAGAGCGGCACCTACTGGTACCATTCCCATTCAGGCCTCCAGGAGCAGCAAGGCCATTACGCGCCGTTGATCATCGATCCTGCGGATGCCGATCCGGTCCAGGCAGACCGTGAGTATGTGCTGGTCCTGTCCGACTGGAGCTTCGAACATCCGCACAAGGTATATGCCCGTTTGAAGAAAGATGCGGCGGTCTACAATTTCCAGCAGCGGACCGTGGGTGACTTCGTCAGGGACGCGCGAGACAACGGTCTCGGCCCGACGCTGTCGGACCGCGCCTCCTGGGGCGCCATGCGTATGTCGCCAACCGATATTTCAGACGTCACAGCCGCAGCCTATACCTACCTCATCAACGGTCACGCGACCGAAGACAACTGGACCGCGATCTTCAACTCCGGCGAACGCATCCGCTTGCGGATCATCAATGCCTCGGCCATGACGATCTTCAATTTCCGCATACCGGGACTGCCCATGACCGTAGTTGCGGCCGACGGACTTCATGTCCAGCCCGTTGAAACTGACGAGTTCCAGATCGGAGTGGCCGAAACCTACGACGTGCTCGTCACCCCGACGCGTGCCCGGGCCTTTGCCCTTGTCGCGGAATCCATGGAACGGTCCGGTCAGGTTGTCGCCACCCTGGCGCCCGAAACGGGTCTCGTCGCAACCGCCCCCCTGCTTCGCGAACCGCCGGTTCTGACGCACCGAGACATGGGCATGGACATGTCATCGATGGATCACGGCTCCATGGCCGGAATGGATCACGGCAGTATGGCCGGTATGGACCATGGCAGCATGACCATATCCGACCCGGTTGCCCAGACCCATGACCATAGGATGGGCGTCGGTGTCGACAATGTCGCGATGGTGCGTGTCAGCCGGATCGACGAGCCGGGCCTGGGGCTCGAATCCGTCCCCCACCGGGCGCTCAGCTATTCTCAGTTGCGCAGCCTGGTGTCCAACCCCGACACGCGCGCGCCGGGTCGCGAAATGGAGATCCACCTCACCGGCAACATGGAACGCTATATGTGGTCCTTCGACGGTGTGAAGCTCAGCGAGATCACAAGCCCGATCATATTCCATGAAGGTGAACGCCTGCGCGTCACCCTTGTGAACGATACGATGATGACCCACCCGATCCACTTGCACGGCATGTTTTTCGATCTCGTCGTCGACAATACCGATCACAAGCCGCGCAAGCATACCGTAATCGTCAAGCCAGCCGAACGCCTCTCCTTCGACGTAACGGCAGATCATGTCGGCGACTGGGCGTTTCACTGCCACCTCCTCTTTCATATGCATGCCGGGATGATGCAGGTCGTCTCGGTCCTGCCACGCGGGGCGTCAGACATTGCTGACACCGGGCACACGGCAGATGCGCCGGCGCCTGCTCAGCCGTCGGAAGAACGCGCCCAACCTTACGTCCAGGTGGACAAGCAACACGAAGGACACCGCAGATGAACAGAACGCATTACCTCGCGGCCTTTCTCGTGCTTTCGCTGGGGATGGCAGGATACGCCAAGGCGCAAGACGCGCCGATCCCAGGGTCCCAGGCCGAAGCCTATTGGGACAAGGACGCATTCAAGGCGTCGCAAGATGCCCTGAAGGAGGAGCACGGCGGCGGCTCGACACTGTTCCTTCTGGCCGACCGGTTCGAATACCAGACAAATGAAGGCTTGCCTGCCCTGTTTCTCGGAGGCCAGGGATGGTGGGGAACGGACGAGAACCGGCTCTGGATCAAGTCCGAGATTGACTACGACCTGGACGCCGGACGCTTTGAAGACGCCGAAATCCAGACACTCTGGTCACGACCCATTGCCCGGTACTTCGATGTCCAGGCGGGTCTGCGCCACGACTTCAAACCCGGACCGTCCCGCACCTACGCCGTCCTGGGCGTTCAAGGACTGGCGCCCTACTGGTTCGAAGTCGACGGTGCCGTATTCCTGAGTGAGAAAGGCGACCTGTCCGGCCGTCTCGAAGCCGAGTATGAATTCCGTCTGACGCAGCGCCTCATCCTGCAGCCTCGCGCGGAACTGAACCTCGCGGCTCAGGATGTGCCGGAACTTGAAACCGGCGCGGGGATTTCGACGGCCGAAGCCGGCCTTCGCCTGCGTTATGAGATCGATCGCCAGTTCGCGCCCTATGTCGGGGTCAACTGGAAAACATCGGCCGGCGAAACGGCAGACTATATTCGCGCCCGGGGCGACGACACAGAATCCCTTTCCTTCGTTACCGGCATCCGGCTCTGGTTCTGAACCCAAACCTCTGAACATCTCTCTTGAAAGGACTTCAAATGCACTTCTCCAGACTCATCAGCGTGACCGTTCTGGCCCTGGCCATCGCCGCCGCCCCGGCCTTTGCCCATGTCAGTGTAAAGACGACCAGTATCGAAGACGCCGCTGTCATCGATACGCTGCCTGCAGACTTTTCATTCAGCTTCAGCCAGCCCGTTGGCCTGGTCGCGTTCACGATCCGCACAGACGCGGGCAAGACGGTCGACACGGGCTTCACGCCGCCAAAGGACAGGTCCGACACGTTCACCATTCCTTTGCCGGATCTCGCGCCTGGCCACTACACCCTGGAATGGCGCACGATGTCCAAGGACGGCCATCCGATGACGGGCAAATCGGCTTTTGAATTGAAATAGGGGCTTCAACCCATGCTCCTCCTGGACGCCGCAAACTTCACGACCAAGGTCCTGCTCTATGCAGCCAGCCTCGGCGGCATCGCTGCGGCGCTCCATGGAGCGCTGGGGTTGCACTCCAGCCGCCGCGCCTATCTCTGGATTGCCGCACTCGTGGCCGGCGCCGCGGCGCTGCGGCTTGTCGTCCTGAACGCACAGATGGGCGGCAGCCTGGCTTCCGCCTTTTCCTTAGACCAATTCGGGTGGACCTGGGCAGGCGGGGGACGCCCCGCCCTCGTTTTGTTCGCAGGCGCCGTCCTCCTGGTTATGTCGGCCGGGTCAAAAAATCGCGCCGTACCGCTCCTGGCCGCCGGAAGTATCAGTGCAGCCTTCGCGTTGACAGGGCACACGGCGGGGCTCGCGTCGCCGGGATTTGCCCCTTGGGTCGTGGCGGGCCACATTCTGATCGCAGGCTTCTGGCTGGGTGCGCCCGCCACGCTCTGGCCCATGACCACGACGGCGGATGCAGAGGTTCTGAGCCGCACCGAAGGCTTCAGCCGCATTGCCCGCCTGTTCGTTCCCCTTCTCTTCGCCTCTGGAGTCTATCTCTTCTGGCGGATAAATGGCGGCTTCGAGGCCGCCCTGACCACCGGATACGGACGGCTCCTTGCCGCCAAGCTCGTGCTGGCAACAATTATCCTCGGGCTCGGCGCGCTCAACATGACGCTCATCACCCGCCAGCTCATCTCCGATCCGGCCCGAGGACGCGCAGCGCTCCGGTCCACGCTCCGGATCGACACCATCCTTTTTGCGGTCATCCTCGTGCTGATTGCCGCCGCCACAACATTTTCTGGTCCAACCGAGTAAGGAGACTCACATGAAATCCATCCTGTTCAGCCTGACGACGGCCGCGATGGTCGCCCTTGCAAACCCTGCGCTGGCGCATGAAGGATCCCATCCTGAGACGGAGGGAAGCTCGCCTGTGGCGGTTGTGACCGCCTTTGGCGCGGCGCTTGATGCCGGTGATACGGCAACCCTCGCGCGCCTGCTCGCCTCAGATGTCCAAATCGCCGAAAGTGGCGGCCTCGAGCGCTCGTTTGAAGAATACCGCTCCCATCACATGAGCGCCGACATCGAATTCTCCAAGGCGGTCGAAACAACCGTGCTCGACCGGCGGGTCTACGAAGGCGCAGGTCTGGTAACGATCATGACTGAAGCTGTGTCGACCGGCACGTTTCGGGGAAAGCCCGTTAACAGCCGTCTGATGGAGACCATGGTTCTCCAACAGACTCATGGCGACTGGAAGATTGTCCACATTCACTGGTCTTCGGCCAAGATCTCCGAGGACGAAAAACATTGAATCAGGCAAAGCGCTGGCGTGGCTCGCTCACCATCGGAGACGGATGGGCGATTCTGGAAGGCGTGGCGGGCGCCAACGCGCCTCATACCCATCTCGCTCACCAGCTGACTGCGGGGATTGATGGTCCGCTTGAAGTCGAGTGCTTCGGCAGACTCCAGATCATCCCGCCGCGGCAGTACGTGGTCATACCGTCGGGATGTGCACATGCCATCGGTCCGATCGAGACAAGGTTGCGAAGCATCTACTTTGACCGCGCAAGGGCTGCCCCAAAGGGATCGGGTCACGGACGCGGCTTTAACCTTGCAGATTCGCACCTGTCAGCCGCATTGGATGCGCTGAACGAAACCGGCTCGCCGGCTAGCCTGATGGGTGCATTCGCAATTGGAGAACAATCCGCACAGCAAAAGAGATCGCTGACACAGCTGCTTGATGACGCCCCTGTCTCCGCCACGCCAGCCTCGATTGCTCACGACCTTGGAGTGTCGCCCAGTCGCTTGCGCCAGATATCACATGCAACATTCGGGGCGCCCATCTCAGACGTTCTGCAATGGCGGCAGTTGCAACGCGCAGCGCGCGCCCTTTCAGACAACGCAAGTCTGGCCGAGGCGGCTGAGGCCGGCGGCTTTTCCGATCAATCCCATTTCACGCGCCGCATGCGCCGCTGGTTCGGTGTCTCGCCCGGCGCAGGCCTTTCTGGCCTGGAAGTCCGGATTGCCCCGATGCGGCAAGGCTGTTGAATCGTTCAAGACGGCGGGGCTGCGCCCGTTACCCTGCGATCAAATGAGGCGACACTTGCCTGCTCGCAGTCAAACGGAGCCCCCATGCCCATTCTAAAACAGATCACCAGGTGGACCTATGCGCCCCTGATGCTGCTGACCTTCAATGGCGCTGCAATCGCACTTGTACATTCAGATGCACCCAAAGTCAGTCTTGCCGGGCTGTTGCTTGCGGCAATCGCGATGTCATTCCTTGCTGAGCAGTATATTCCGTACCAGGAGGACTGGAACCACCCAAAGGGCGATACTTTGAGAGACGGTCTTCACGCCCTCGTCAATGAAAGCTCTATAGTCATGTCTGTGCTTTTGATCCCGCTTTTGGCTGCCCTCACACCCTTCCCCACAATCTGGCCTGAAAGCTGGCCACTCTGGACGCAGTTGCTGATTGCAATCCTATTAGCCGACGCCGGGATCACTCTCATTCATTGGGCGAGCCACCGAAACGAATTCCTCTGGCGTTTCCATGCCGTACATCACAGCGTAACACGGATGTACGGCTTCAACGGCCTCATGAAGCATCCATTCCATCAGGCGATCGAGCTATTCGCAGGGACCGCGCCGCTCATTCTCGCAGGCATGCCGCTTGATATCGCCGTGCTGCTTGCTTTCGCAGTAGCTATCCAGCTACTCCTTCAGCATTCCAATGCCGACATGCAAATTGGCGCGTTGCGCCGTCTGCTCGCGCTTGCGCCCGTTCACAGGTTTCATCACCTCAAGTCTTCGACTGAGGGCAATGTCAACTTTGGTCTGTTCACTACAATCTGGGATCATATTTTGGGAACAGCCCGCTTTGATGCAGACCGCCGGTTCTTTCCCGGTGATCTCGGCATCGATAATCAGCCCGCCTACCCATCATCCTATATTAGTCAGCTGATCAGGCCGTTCCGGCGCGGCGGCTGACCCGAGCGGCAGCGCAATATATACCCCCATGGGGTAATTGACATTTACCACGTAGGGGTATAGCCAACTCGGATCGAATAGATGGTACAGGAGCCTGTAATGCCAATCTCCGAAACCCCCGAATCCGCCGAAGCGAAAGCCATACGTGATCCCGTCTGCGGCATGACGCCAAAATCAGACAGCCCGCATCGTCTGGTCCATGACGGCGCCGAAATCGTGTTCTGCAGCGCAGGCTGCAAGGGCAAGTTCGAAGCCGACCCCACTGCCTTTCCAGTACATGGAGATGGCACCGACTCTCCGGAGATGTCCGGCCATAAGGACCATGCAGCCTGCTCACATGCCTCGCATGGCGCGCCTGCTCGGAAAGAGGCGGCGGCGGGCAGCCAATGGACCTGCCCCATGCACCCGGAAATCGTGCGCGACGGCCCGGGTGATTGTCCGATCTGCGGCATGGCCCTTGAACCAATGACTCCGAGCGCGAGCGACGGTCCCAATCCCGAGCTGCGTGACATGAAGCAGCGCTTCGTGGTCGGGCTTGTCCTGTCCTTGCCGCTGCTCGTCATCGAAATGGGCGGTCATGTTTTTGGAATCGACCGTATCATTCCGCCCACGCTCAATCCCTGGGTCCAGATGGCTCTGGCGACACCCGTCGTGCTTTGGGCAGGCTGGCCATTCTTTGCAAGGGGGATAGCCTCCGTCCGGAATCGCAGTCTCAACATGTTTTCGCTGATTGCGCTCGGAACAGGTGCGGCCTGGGGCTACAGCATGATCGCGGCTATTTCGCCCGGCCTTTTCCCGGCCGAACTGCGCTCGATACATGGCACCGTACCTGTCTATTTCGAAGCCGCAGCGGTCATCATCACGCTGGTGCTGCTTGGACAGGTGCTCGAACTTCAGGCCCGCGAGGCGACGGGCGGCGCCATACGGGCACTCCTTGATCTTGCGCCGAAGACTGCCCGCCGCATCCATGCCGACGGCAGCGAGGAAGATGTGCCGCTCGAGACAATCGTCGCCGGTGACAGACTGCGCGTGCGCCCGGGAGAAAAGATCCCGGCCGACGGTGTCGTCCTTGAAGGACGCTCCTCCATAGACGAGTCGATGGTGACAGGCGAATCCATGCCGGTAACCAAATCGGTGAATGACCGGGTGATCGGGGCAACGGTCAACCAGACCGGGAGCCTCGTTGTCGAGGCGCAACGCGTCGGCAGCGAGACCATGCTCTCGCAGATCGTCCATCTCGTGGCAGAGGCGCAGCGCAGCCGCGCGCCAATCCAGCGCCTTGCCGACCAGGTGTCGGGTTGGTTTGTTCCAGCGGTGATCGTTATAGCCATCGCGGCCTTCTTCGGCTGGCTGATGTTCGGCCCGGAACCTGCCTTCTCGTACGGTCTCATAACCGCCGTGTCAGTACTGATCATCGCTTGCCCCTGCGCGCTTGGCCTTGCCACGCCGATGTCGATCATGACCGGAGTCGGAGCCGGGGCGCGCGCCGGCGTTCTGATCCGGAATGCCGAAGCGCTCGAGCGTATGGAAAAAGTGGATACGTTGCTGATCGACAAGACCGGAACCCTGACCGAAGGCAAACCCGCCCTTGTCGGCATCGATCTCGCTCCCGGTACGGATGAATCCGATGCCTTGCGCATTGCGGCAAGTCTCGAAAGCCGTAGCGAGCATCCCCTGGCCGATGCCATCGTATCGGCAGCCAATGCGAAAGGGCTTTCACTCGCCGAACCGTCGGACTTCGACTCTCCAACCGGAAAAGGCGTCGTCGGCATCATCGAGGGACAAAAGATAGCGCTGGGCGCCGAACGGTTCATGGACGAGCTTGCGATCGACACATCCACACTTCGCAGGCTCGCGGAACGCCGCCGGGCCGACGGTGCGACGGCCATCTACCTTGCCGTTGACGACGGCGTGCGGGCGGTATTTGCCATTGCCGATCCGGTCAAGGACTCCACGCCCGATGCCTTGAACGCCCTGCGGGAAGCTGGTCTTCACATCGTCATGGCGACGGGCGACAATCGCACGACGGCCGAAGCCATTGCCCGTTCGCTTGGCATCGAATCCGTCGAAGCCGAAGTTCTGCCGGCGCAGAAGGCCGATATCGTAAAACGCCTGATCGCAGAAGGCCGGGTCGTCGCGATGGCGGGTGACGGCGTCAACGATGCGCCTGCCCTGGCGGCCGCCGATGTCGGCGTTGCCATGGGGACAGGCACAGACGTCGCCATCGAAAGTGCCGGCGTCACGCTGCTCAAGGGTGATCTGGTCGGCATCGTTCGGGCAAGGACGATCTCGCGGGCAACCATGCGGAATATCCGCCAGAATCTCTTCTTTGCATTCGCCTATAACGCTGCCGGGATCCCCATCGCCGCCGGTGTGCTCTATCCCATCACCGGCGCTCTGCTCTCTCCCATGATCGCAGCCGCCGCGATGGCCCTGTCTTCCGTATCAGTGATTGCCAATTCGCTGCGGCTGAACCGCGCCGCCTAGAAAAGCTTCCGTTCCCTTTCTCCCGGCAAGGTCATACTCTCATGGGGTTACCGGGGTCAGTATGATCGTCGAGCCTCGGGCGTGAATGACGCTAGCCGGCTCGGCGCGATGTCTTTTACGCGTGAAATCCGGCGAGGGAACCTTGTAGTCTGCGCTGCGTTGAGTCAGTCAACGACCGCTGCACATCCGAGGAATTACGCATGGAGTCGAAGAACAGCTACCTGCGGTTTGCCGCAATGATTGCGACATCCACAGTCGTGATGTTCACTTTGATGTATCTCAACACGTATGCGTGGGACCACGTCCACTGGAGTGAGACAAGGGTCTACATGACTCTCTTCATGGGGGCTGCGATGGCAGTCGTGATGATGGGATTCATGTGGAAAATGTATCCAGACAAAAAGGTCAACCTCGCCGTCCTCGGTGGCGCAGCGGTCGTTTTCGCACTGGCGCTGTGGCTGGTACGCAGTCAAAGCACTGTGGGGGATCGCAGCTACATGATGGCGATGATCCCTCACCACTCCATTGCCATTCTGACCAGCGAGCGCGCGGGAATCGAGGATGTCCGTGTCCGCAAACTTGCGGACGGGATCATCGCTGCGCAGCGGCGCGAAATCAGCGAGATGGAGTGGCTAATCAAGGATATCGAGGCGAACGGCCCGGCACTTAGTGAAGCCGAGGCCCGCGCGCGTCCTGTCCCCCCGTTCGAAGAGCGGCCGGACGCGTCCGTGACTGGCGACCAGGAAAGCAGTGCTCACTAGAGTGCCTAACCGCCAGAACCTAGATCAAAGCACAGGTTGCATCCATGTCCAAAGCCTGGCTTCACAATCTGGTGATACCCCCGCATCGTATATATTTATTTGTCGTTCCGGGTTAGACAGGCCAGATGTTTGTGGTTTCGCGCCTTCTAACCCTGATGACCATCGCCTTTATGGTGGCCCAACCGGTCATGGCGTGCTGTGTCACCGGGCATGCGGCTCCAGTCGTCGAAATGGCGGAGATGGACGCCCCGCCATGCCACAATGATGACGCAGACGGCGCCATTCGCGCGGATAGCGATCATAGGTCGATGCCAGACGCAGATGCCTGTCCGGGATGTCCTGACTGCAACCTGCCGGCAATGCAGGGACAAGTTTCCGGTGACATGTCTGTACTGCCGCAGCCGGCGCCGGAAGGGGCTCTTGCCGTCACTGCTGCACAGTACCCGGGGCATTTGCCTCCCCCCCTCATCCTGACAACCGGTCCGCCGGCTGGCCCGCCCAAGACCCCTGTCACCCCTCTCACACTCAAGCAGCGCCTGTTGATCTGATACGGCCGCGCCGCGCACCATGCGCGCCCGCGACAATCGGTTTCATTTCAACAAGGTGCTCTTCCCATGCTCCCCCATTTGACTTTCCGCGTGTTTTGCGCGACCTTGGCGGCATCGCTGCTGGGTGCAGCGGCGTCCGCCCAGAGCTTCGACGTGCTCGAAACACGTCTCGCGGATCATCCGTCACTGGTCGCCCTCACATACCAGGCCGACGCGAACCGCGAACGCAGCGTCGCCGCAACCGCTCTGCCCGACCCGGTCGTCTCGCTCGGGGTCAACAATTTTCCCGTTTTTGACCCATCTTTCTCCAGCTACCTGCCCACCAATAAAGCCGTGGGGATCAGCCAGTCCTTTCCCAGTCGTGCCGGACGGCAGGCCCGGTCAGACGAAGCGCAGGCAATGGCCGAGCAGATTGACCGGGTCCGCGCCGCGCAGTGCGCGACGCTGCGCGCAGAGTTGATTGCCCTGCTGCATGATAAGACGCGCATCGCCCGGCAGCGAGACCTGGCCCGGGTGCGCAGCGACAAATATGACGAACTGACGAGGGTCTTCGAAGCGGAGATTGATGCCGGGCGCCCGGCAGTGTTCCGCCTCGCCGAAATCGATATCGAGCGCGCCGATGTTGCACGTGTGCTCGTTGATCTTCAGCGCGACGAGGCTGGCATTGATGCCCGGCTGATTGACCTTGTCGGGATTGTGCCCGAGACTGAGGCGCCGGCGATTGCTCCCATTGAGTGGTCTGGCCAGGCACCTGATTTTCACGCTGTCCTTGTTGCCGATTCAGCGATAGAGATCGCCAACTCATCCGTAGACGGAGCGGAAGCTGCATGGAAGCCCAATTGGGGGGCGCAGCTGACCTACCAGCAGCGCGAGTCCGGCGCGATGTTTGCGGGCGATGACTGGGTATCGGGCATGGTCACGTTCACCGTCCCGCTCTGGTCCAGGCGTAGCCAGGAGCCGCGCCTGCGCGCCGCCCAGGCAGACCGGGCAAGCGCCAAAATGCGCTATCAGGCATCTGCCCGGAGCGCTGCGGCCCGGTATGCTGCGGAAGCGGCAAGCTGGACGGCAGCGAAGGAGGCAATCATTGTACTGTCTGATAATATCATCGCCGTCGAAGACGCCGTTGCCAGCCAGCTGAACCTCTATGAATCCGGCACGGGTAGCTATGCGCCCATCGTCGATGGCGATATTTCGATCCTGAAGCTTCGCGCGGACATTGCTGCCGAGGAGGCGCGCATGGCCGGTGCAGCGGCACGCATGAATGCGCTTCTGGTGCAACCATGAACCGCCTCATCCTCCTCGCGATCCCCGTGGCCGCTATACTCCTTTCGGCATGCGGCAACCCGAAGGTCCCGGCCACCGCAGGTGCCGCCCCTTCCGGACAGACCGCCGCGGGACAGGAAGCCGCTCAATATACCTGTCCGATGCACCCGCACTATATTTCGACGGACCCGAACGGAACCTGCCCGATCTGCGGCATGGACCTTGTCCCGGTCACAGGTTCAGGCGGCGCGCCCGCTGAAGGCGCGGCCCGCGATATCCTTTACTACAAGCATCCGATGGGCCAACCCGACACCTCGCCCGTTCCCAAGAAGGACTCGATGGGCATGGACTACATACCCGTCTACGCGGAGCCGGACGCCGGAGCCGGCGTCATTGTTGCGTCCGAAATGATCCAGACGATGGGCATTCGAACCGCCGCCGTAGAGGTCGCGGCCTTCGGCAGATCCCTGCGTGCATTTGGCGTCGTCGAGACCAATGAGCGCCTGGAAACTGTCTCGGTTGCCCGCCTTGAAGGCTGGATCGAGGATCTTACGGTTCGTGCCGAAGGCGACAGTGTTCGCCCCGGCTCACGCCTCTACCGGGTATATAGCCCGGACCTGATCGCCGCGCAGAAGGACATGCTGGCATCTTTGACCATTGGCAATGCAACCCGCATCTCGGCGGTTCGCCAGCGGCTACGCTCGCTCGGCATGCAGGACCGGGTGATTGACCGCTTGGTTGAGACCCGTGCGATCATCGACCGTGTGCCGGTCTATGCCGAGACGGGCGGCACCGTTGCAGAGCTACAGGTCAGGGAGGGCGACTATGTAAAACCAGGCACCCCGATCCTTCGCCTGCAATCCTATTCCGGAGTCTGGATCATCGCATCCATTCCGGAGACCGACCTGCCTCTGATCAGAAGCGGGCTTGGAGTCAGGCTCGACTATCCGAGTGCGCCGGAAGCGCCGGGGCAAGGTGTGATCGACTATATCTACCCGACCATAGAGCCCGAAACCCGTACCGCGCAGGTACGGATCGAAGTCGACAATCGCTCGGGATATCTTCGCCCGGGCGCCTATGCCGACATAGCGATCGACATTGCCGACGAAGCCCGGCTGTCGGTGCCCAGTGAAGCCGTGCTGCGCGACAGCGACGGCGCACACGTGATTGTTGCACTGGGCGGTGGCCGGTTCGCAGGTCGCAAGATCACGACAGGGGTCCGCGCGGGCGGACGAACCGAAGTGGTCACCGGCCTGGTTGCCGGTGACCAGGTCGTCGCCAGCGGCCAGTTCCTTCTGGACAGTGAAGCCAATCTTCGCGAAGGCCTCGCCAAGCTGACGGCACCGGCCGTGATGACAGCCGGGCCAGAAACGCCACTGTCGGACTTACCGATCGAAGCGGCGACTCTCGCCGAAATTGATCACTTCACAGACATGGCGCTCTATTTCCATGAAGCCCTCATCGACGGCTACCGGATCGATCCGCGTTTCGTTGACCCGGCGCTCGGCCTCGGCGAAGCGCTCCGTACCCGCCTTGCTGACACGGTGCTTGTGCCGATCCTTGAAGAGGCGGAAGCGGCCCTGCGCGCAGCGAAGGAGGCGGACGACGCCGGTGCCCTCGCGGGCGAACTCGCCCGGCTGATGAGCGCGCTCGAGCCTTGGCTACTCGGCGGCGCGCCGGTGCACTACCGCGAGGCCGGCCTGAGCTTGTTCAGCGATACCGAAACCGGGCGTCTCTGGCTACAAGAGGGAACTGCTCCGCTAAACCCCTATGGCGACGGCGAGACGGAACGCGTGCCCTGGCCCGCCCCCGAGGCAGGTCTGCAGCCATGAGCACGCAGGACGACCTTTCCGGCCGCGACCCGTCCCGCTCCTGGGTCGCAGGCCTCATATCCTGGTCGGTCAGAAATCAGCTGATTGTGCTGGTTCTCGCCGGCGCGCTGGCAGTGGCCGGCTGGCTCGCCGTGGAGCGCACGCCGTTGGATGCCGTACCCGATTTGACGGACACACAGGTCATCATCCGGACCGATTTTCCGGGACAGAGCCCGCAGATTGTCGAAGACCTCGTCACGTATCCGCTGTCGGCCAATCTCCTGGGCCTACCCCGGACGAAAGACGTGCGCGCCAGTTCGATGTTCGGCACGAGCTTTGTCTATGTCATATTCGAGAATGATGTCGATCTCTACTGGGCGCGCTCGCGTGTCCTGGAGGCGCTGTCTCGTCTGGGCTCGGCCCTGCCTGAAGGTGTCGTGCCGCGGATCGGACCGGACGCGACCGGCGTCGGCTGGGTCTACCAGTATGCACTGGTCGACAAGTCGGGAAACACCGACCTTGCGCAACTTCGCTCCCTTCAGGACTGGTTCCTGAAACTCGAACTCGCGGGCGTCGAAGGTGTCGCGGAGGTCGCGTCTGTCGGCGGTTTCGTGCGAGAATATCAGATTCTGATCGACCCCAATGCTCTACGCAGCTACGATATCCCGATCGCGCGGATCGGCGACGCCGTCCGCGCAGCCTCGAGTGAAGTCGGCGGACGTGTCCTGGAACAGGCCGAAACCGAATTCGTGATCCGGTCGTCTGGCTATGTCGACGAACTTGCAGACCTTGAAGAGGTGGTCATCTACGCCGAAGGCGGAACACCCGTCCTCCTGCGCGATGTTGCCCGCATAGTGGAAGGGCCTTCGCTCCGCCGGGGCGTCGTTGAACTGAACGGAGAGGGCGAGACAGTCGCCGGCATTGTCGTCATGCGCGACGGCGAGAATGCGCTTCAGGTGATCGACCGGGTCAAAGCCAAGCTGGCCGAGCTCCAGCGCGGGTTGCCGGAAGGAGTCGAGATCGTGACGGTTTATGACCGCGCGCCGTTGATCGAAGGCGCGGTCGATTATTTGAAGGAAAAGCTGTTCGAAGAGGGTCTCGTGGTCGCGCTCGTGATCCTGGTTTTTCTTCTTCACGTCCGCTCTTCACTGGTCGCGATCATCACCCTGCCGCTCGGGGTTCTGGGGGCATTTCTCATCATGTCGCTCCAGGGCGTAACGGCGAACATCATGAGCCTTGGCGGCATCGCCATTGCGATCGGCGCTATGGTCGATGCCTCCATCGTACTCGTGGAAAACGCCAGTCGGCGGTTGTCGGAGCTCGGAGACAGGATTGATGCGCAGACCCGCCGCGCCGCCCTCCTCGAAGCGGCGCAGGAAGTCGGACCCGGCATTTTCTTCTCCCTGCTGATCATTACGGTCTCGTTCCTGCCCGTCTTTGCTCTCACCGGCGAAAGTTACCGCCTGTTCAGCCCGCTGGCATTCACCAAGACCTATGCCATGGCCTTTGCGGCGCTTCTGTCGGTGACCCTCGTACCGGTGCTCATGCTGTACCTGATGCGGGGACGGTTCCGGCGCGAGGAAGCCAATCCGATCAACGCTTTTTTTATCTGGGCGTACAAGCCGGTCCTCAACCTTGCGCTTCGCTTCAAATGGATCACCGTCGCGATCTCCCTAGCGCTCACCGCCAGTGTCTTAATCCCCGTTCAGCGGATCGGATCCGAATTCATGCCGGCCCTGTATGAAGGCGAATTGCTCTACATGCCGACGACCCTACCCGGCGTGTCCTCGACCAAGATGCGCGAGATCCTTGGTCAGACCAATCGCGTGATCATGACGGTTCCGGAAGTCGAACGTGTGTTCGGCAAGGCCGGACGCGCCGACACCGCAACCGACCCTGCGCCCCTGACCATGATCGAGACCTGGATACGCCTGAAGCCAAAGAAAGACTGGCGCCCGGGCGTCACCATCGACGATATCACGGACGAACTCGACCAGCGCCTCAAAATGCCCGGACTGGTCAACTCCTGGGGCTATCCGATCAAGATACGCATGGACATGGTCTCCACTGGCGTGCGTACCCCCATCGGCGTCAAGGTCACCGGTGACAGCCTTTCGGAAATCGAGCGCATTGCCCGCGAAGTGGAAGGTGTCGTGGCGGATATCCCAGGCACGCGCTCGGCTTTTGCCGATCGGGTGCTCGGCGGAAAATACCTCGAGATCACACCTGACCGCGCCGAGCTAGCCCGGCGGAACATAGACATGGGCACATTCCAGTCCGTCGTGCAGAGCGCGTTGGGCGGCATGCGTCTTTCACAGTCGGTCCAGGGCCGCGAACGCTACGACATCATCCTGCGCTATGACCGGCCGTTTCGCGAGGCTCCGCAGGATCTGGAAGCCATTCTCGTTCCGACGCCAACCGGCGCACATATCCCGCTCGGCGAACTCGCTACAATTCTGTATGCTGAGGGTCCGCCGATGATCCGCTCTGAAAATGCACGCCTCACGGGGTGGGTGTTCGTCGATATTGCGGGCCGCGACATGGGGGGCTTCGTCGCTGAGGCACGCCAAGCCGTCGCCGCTGGCGTCGATCTGCCTCCCGGGTATGCCGTCGCCTTCTCGGGACAGTACGAGCAGTTGGAAGAGGCCAATGCCCGACTGGCAATTGCCATCCCGGCCGCCGTTGCCCTTATCTTTCTCCTCCTGATGCTGCATTTCGGGCGGCTTGATCGTACGTTGATCATCATGGCCAGCCTGCCTTTTGCCTTGATTGGTGGGTTCTGGGCTGTCTGGCTTGCCGGATACAACCTGTCGGTTGCCGTCGCCGTAGGCTTCATTGCGCTGGGCGGCATCGCCGCAGAAACGGCGATCGTCATGCTGCTCTACATAGACGCCGAAGTGCGCAAGGCGCGCCCGCAGACACACGCCGAACTGTTCGCAGCCATCGGCCGGGGCGCAGCCATGCGTGTCCGCCCGAAACTGATGACCGTCTTTACACTGCTGGTCGGACTGGCGCCGATCTTCTTGACCGACGGTCTCGGATCGGACGTGATGCGCCGCATCGCGCTACCCATGCTCGGCGGGATGGCATCAACTCTGG
The DNA here is from genome assembly GCA_000961695.1 of Hyphomonadaceae bacterium BRH_c29. Taxonomy (GTDB): domain Bacteria; phylum Pseudomonadota; class Alphaproteobacteria; order Caulobacterales; family Hyphomonadaceae; genus Hyphomonas. The sequence continues at coordinate 15,910 of LADW01000003.1, read as the reverse complement.
TCCTGACGCTCATTGTCATACCGGCGATCTATTATATCCGGGTCGGAGCCCAGCTTTCAAAGTCGGCCCCGCAACCAATCCCGAGACAAGCAATCAATCCCGCAACAAACGAAGGACAAACGCCATGAAAGCCCTCAACTATCTTGCAGCCAGCCTGCTGGCCTTCGGCCTGACTGCCTGCGGTAAAGCACAGGAAGCACCTTTTCCGGAGGCGCCGGCGACAAAGGCGGCAGCCGACATGCCAACTGAAGGCAGCAGCCCCGACGCTGCGGCAGTCAGCGAAGCTGCGGGAAATGGTTCAGGTCAGGCCACAGGCACAATCAGGTCTATTGGTCAGAACGGCGACTTCCTGACCATCGAGCACGGTCCGTTTAACGGCATCGACATGGGCGCCATGACCATGGGATTCGGCATTCTGGATGATATCGACCTGTCGGGGTTCGCAGAAGGAGACGCGGTGTCTTTCATGGTCAAGCGAGGTCGCGACGGGTCCTTTCGCATCACGTCCATCTGCAACACAGCAACAGAAGGTACCGATTGCCTCACACAACCCGTCAATTAGTCGCCAACTACGTCCGATTATCCGCTGGAAGCCCGGCAATTGCTGCCAGGTAGTTGGACGTCACTCACTCGACTTTCGTTATCATAGCTTGGAGTCGGCAGCTTGCGATTGAGGCAGAAGCATCGGACGGTTGGGCAACGTAGACAATCTATGACTGGCGCCGCAATTTCGCGGTGGTCCAGCACAAGCCGGTAGCTGCTCGCTAAGGCGCGCCGCTCCTGAAGTTGCCAGACGGCTCCGGTATCCGACGTCAGGATCCGGGTTCAGCGCCGCCGCTCCCGCCCTCGATCAGCTCTCTGCCTCAGCAGTTGGCTCAGCGTCTATCACGATCAAAGGGATATGTGCGTGCAAGGCCGGAGACACCTCCCCCCGAATCCCGGCGACAAAAGACTCATAGTCCTTGACGGGATCATTTCGCTCGAGCCTGCAACCTCGAAGTGGAAACCGGCTCGTGGCATGGAGTTTCAGCGTCGCTCCCCTCCATTCGGGCCGGACCGCATAAGCAACCGAAAAGGCGAGTATGTCGTCGCCCAAATCTACAGGAAAGGTCATCAGTAGGGTCACGCCGCCAGAAAGCCGTTCGGCAAGTTCCTCTACATTTTCAGGTCGACACTCGCAGATAACCCAGGAGTCCGCGGCCTGACGCAAGTCGAGCTGTTGGGCAGCATGGATGATTTGACGTGCCCTCTCTGTGAGAGACTCGTAACTGATTGTCGGGCTATCAATCTGACAATAAGCATACAGGGTCCGCGCCGCCTTCAGGAGGTCAAGACCGCGTTCGAGCACGGGATCAAGATTGCTTGTCATGCCCTTGATCTGCATATCCGGAGAGTATCTGTTCAGCTTCAGAATTCTGAACCGGCCCCCGCACGATACCAATGACAGCCAGAATTCGACACTCCTGATCAACCGGTCGAGACTGTGCGTCCTGTCCAGCAACTGTGCGGCGAGAAATTTCACGGTTACCGACTGCCTCAGGATCGAAATCCGAATGAGATCGTTGGTCGCTTCGGACCGCCAATGCTCTCGCGGCAGACCTTCAAACGCGATTGTCTGACCGTTCAGTTCAATGGAGGCCTGCGGAGCGCCAGCCTCGTCGAGGACCTCCGCTACCCACGGGTCGCAATCGCGCGGCGTAGCAGAAACCCGGCCTGCAGGCGGAAGAACAAGTTCGTCCGGCGCCTCGGCCTTGACCCCGAACCGGCTGCGAAGCGGCGGCCCGAAAGACGCATCCAGTTCACGCTGGCCCAGGAGGCATTCAACGATTTCGTCTACGCTACTCGCCGAAAACGTCATGACATATTCAGGGCCATCATCGTCGTATCCCAGCGTTTTCAGCGCGAGAGATTTTTCGGCTGAATAGAGAGCCATATCCGCGCCGCATACCTCCTCCAGCCAGTCCCGAACCTTGGGCGGCGGCAACGCGTGCCCCTTGGACAATGTCAGCGTGACGGAGAGATTACTCGGGTTTTTGCGCTCCACTGCCGCCTTGCGCAATCATGCCAGTATGCGTTCCAGCCAGACATTCGCGATATGGTATCCGACATAGTGATCGACTGTCTCCGCCTCATCAATAACCGCACATATAAAGAAAGCGGGACTGAGATCCTTGGCCAGCCATTCTGCCGCGCTGAGTTTCACGCGGACCTGTCTTGATCCGAGCCGGGTCGATTTGACCTGAACCAGGCATTTGCGCGGCGGTGGCCGTGTATCAAATCCATTCCCTTCGTCAGGTTTCCACTCGACAATAAAATCCTTTCCGGTGCGGTCTGGTTCGGGCCGGGACGCATACAGGCGTTCGCGTTCGCACAGGCTGAAGAATTCATTCTGCCCGATCGTGCCGATGCGATCATCGTCCATGGTCCTTACTCCACCCAACACGCCAGGCCACTCAGTGGGCCTTCAACGCCCTCGAATGCATAGGGGTGCAGGAACTGGCGCCGCCAGAACAGCCGCCTGTCGACATCGGACAGCTCAGCTTCATCGACAACTTCCGTCCACATCGCGGCAATACCCTCGACAAGGTAAGTGATGATCCGAGCCGCCTCGGCTTCATCCAGCAGGCAGGCTGGCGCGAGGCGAAGGGCTGTCACAAGCTGGCTCTGGCGCGTTTCGCGGTGGACCTTCATGGCCTGATTGGCTTCACGCCCGGTGCGCGCCTGAGGACAGATGTCATAAGCCGGTGTCAGGCTCAGCGCCTGGCCATCCCAGAAGGCCGCATGATTGCGGGCGTGATCATCCGTATTGCCCACGAGAATGTTGAACACGAGCCGGCGGAACAGGTTGTGCAAGGTGTCGCGAGGCGCGGTAAACCGTGTCCGGATGATTTCAGCAAGATCCTCATAGGAGGCATGGCGCGCCGCAAGCTCGTCGAGCCCGAACAGCGTCAGCGCAGAAATCATCATCCTGCGCGACCATTGCCCGGCATGCGCGACGCGGTCGAACCGCTCGACAAGGAGGATATCCTTGCCGGACACCGAGACGAGTTCGACGGGTGCGGCATCGATGCCGCACCGGGCTGCCAGGCGCATGGCGATGAATTCAGCCTTCACCACGCTGTAGGTATCCGACGAAGCCGAGAATTTCGCGATCAGCTTCTTGTCGCCATTAGTCAGGAGCGCCTTTGGCCGCGCCCCGCCTATCGAACTTCCATGATGCAGGGCACGGTCGATTTCAGGATGAAGCGGCTCACCTGCGAGTACCTTTTCGGCCGAGGCCTGGAGCTCTTCGAGCGTCGCTTCACGCCCGCCTCTCGGAATGTACGCATCCGCCTGCGCCTGGAAATCCAGTCCGCCAATCCGGTCCGATCCGGATTCGAGCAGATAGGTCAGCTCGCCCAGTTCCACCGCGCCGGCAGCCTGCCCCTTCAAGCCGGTAAGCCGATTGATGATGACCCGGCGCCCCCAGGCATCCGGTGACGCATCCCTCAGGCAGCCGGCCATGGTGAGCGGCGCCAGCGGGCGCTGCAGCCCGGCCTGGAGCGGGAGTTCGTTCGGTAACAGGGAGATCGCATCCGTGCGGTTCAGGTAGGACTGACCATAGTTGAAAACAAACAGCTGTCCGTCCCGCGCAATCCGGCCCGCCACAACAGGCTCCAGCGCGCCGGGGAGCCATATCCATACAAAAGCTTCACCTGGAGCGGCCACCTCAGAAGTCATCTTTCAACTCCGCAGAGCGGTCGCGAATGGATGCCGGAAGCAGTGCGAGCTTGTCGTTCAGCCGTTCGATTTCGGCTGTCAGTTGTCCACTCGCCTTCTCGAAGAGCGGAACACCGGCCAGGATTGCCGCTTCAAAGACCAGTCCGATCTCGACACCAGGCTCCCCCTGTTCGATACGCCAGAGAGTGGAGCGCGCGACGCCGACGCGTTCTGCCAGTTCGGCGGCAGACATGTGCCGTGCCTTTCGGGCAAGCTGAATCTGCTTACCCATCAGGATGAGCGCATCTTTCGTCATCGCCGCATAGGTTCGGGTCTGCTTTGCCATCAACCTGCTCCTGTGTCGCATTTATCAAACATGAAATAGGTTTACGTTTGATTATTGCAACACTTCGGATCCAGAATTTCTAAAGTGTAATGGCCAGCAAGCGGTAGGTTTTACCGTCATCAAGGCCATCTATTCGGGCTTTGATGGCGCGGCAGAGGCCATCAAAGTCGACGGTCTGCCCTGCAACCTCCTTCGCAAATCCATCCCGCCGCGTATTGATAAGGACAATCCCTCCAGCATGGGCATGATTCTCCCTGAGATACTGGTCCCGAAGCTGAAGCTCCACAGTCGAAACTAGGATATCCCCGGTCCAATGTCGCCGGTCTGCCAGTTTTACCTCCAGAACGACTTTTCCGAGCGCCGAATCCCGCGCAATCAAATGGATGTCCGTGCGATTGCCTTCCGCCACTTCTGCCTCCCGGACAGGCTCGAAAACCCTCACGCCGGCCTCAGCAAGACGGGCGCTCAGCCAGTTCCGGGCATCCGCTTCATCTCTCGATGTGATGTCCTGCCGGCTTAGCCGCCGGAAAGGCCGGGCTTCGTCATGGTCGGAATGTGCAAACCGCTCGAGCAGGGCGCCGGCGAGCCGGAAAACATAAGCCGCATAACTCGCCCGATCGTGCGGCACCGGCGAATGCCCGGCCAGCCAATGGCGTACCTCCCCGACTGGAATAGGGAAGTGCCGCGCTGCAGCCAGAGCGAGCCGGTCGGCATGATAGAGAAAATCGCTGCAATGATCCGACAGATCCGGATCTCCGGCGAGCGCCAGAAGCGCCGAATGGGCCTCTGGCGACTGCATCGCCCCCAATCTCTCCCGCCAATTGCGCCGGGTCTCTGCGCAGTTGTCGCGTCTGTTGGGTGTATAGCCGTCTTCGTAGATATTGTCCGTGCGCGGATCGGCAACTTGATAGGCAGCCTTCAGCAAGCCAGCCAGAACTATTGGGCAGGTCCTGAATTCTTCTCTGGGTTCGGGATCGCCCGGGCTCTTCTGCCCGAGGGCTCCGTAGCTTGCCAGAAAGAACCTGTAAGGACTGTCACTGGTTCGGCCCCAGAGACCGAACCACGGCTCGAGCCATTCCCAGGTTGCCTCCGGATCCTGTCTCAGCCAGAATTCGACCCACAGAAAGGCTTTTTCGAACCGGCCTTCTGCCAGGAGTGCGCCCGCCATTCGCCGTATGAATTCGGTTGGAATGAGTACGCCCGCCTGATGATGCAACGCCAGCGAAAGTATCTGCCGAAGCGTTTCATGGGCAGCGTCCGGGAATGCCACCAGCTCCTCAACGAGCGTGTTGGCAAGGAAAACCTGGAATGGGAGCGGCCCGTAGGCGATGGTTGAAATTGTGCCGTTGCTTCGCGGCGCATCTCCGTCCGGAAGTCGCAGTTCCGCCCGGATGGCCGGGCGGGCAATGGTCTGGAAGGTCTCGGCATACGCGGGCAGACAGCCGCCCGCCCAGTCAGGCGCGCCGCCCCAGAGGGAGAATATTATCGTCGCTGCCTTCGCTGATTCACCCGGTTGCAGGGTACCGCCGTGCTGTAGATCGCGCTCCAGCCCAAGCGCCGCCGCCTCGATGAGTGGCTCTCCCCAGTTGAGGGGCAGGCCCGGCTGAACCTTCCGCCAGAGCGCACGGTATCCGGCCTCTGCGCGCCGGGCGAAAGTGCGGCCATATCGTTTGGCGAGCACATCGAGATTGACAGCAACGCCCTTGTCTTCATGGTCTCGCCGATGCTGCCGCCCTGCCCAAGCGAGTACGTTCCCAGCTTCGCCCCGCGCTGTTTTTTTCGCATGTCGCAATCTGTACCAGCGATCATAGATGCGCCGCCTGCTGCGCGTGCAAATGTCCCTGACCCGCCTCGGCCAAACCCGTTTTACATGGTCGTATCTGAATATATAGCTGTTCTGGTTCCACCAGGACCAGAAGGGGCGAGGCCATCGCATGACAACAAGGCGCCTGAAATCCTTCCTGCCGCTTTGGCGCGCAAACGCCACAAGCGCTTCGTAGGCTTCGGTCCGCCCGGCATCGCTTCGCAGTTCAGAGACGATTTGCCGGGCGATGTGAAAATGGGCGGCCTTGTCTTCTTCGCTCTGAGCCTTCTTGGCGCGCTCCAGCTGTTCGATAACATCTCCGGCGTGCCAGATGGCTTCGTCCGATCCAGTTCGATCCGTCCCCAGATAATGTATCACATCCCAGGACTTTCCGCGGGCATCGCCTTCAAGGGATGACCACCGGCTGGCCAGCATCTCGGCTTTGATGTCACATCGCTTTGCCAAGCCCTTGGCAAATCCCTTTATGTCACCGGCATACCGGTAGGGCGCCTGTTCGTAAGTCAGGCTGCACAAGCCTTCTGCAAGGTACAGTAATTCTGGCGTGACGGCCGCATCGTCGGTCCAAGTCAGCCGATCAGCCAGGAGTGAGGCTGCAGCCGGCAGCAGGCAAAGGCGCTCCACGACGTACTTTGGTGCGCGACCGTGATCGTCGGAGCGGCCAGACAGAATTAACGGTATCAGCAGAGCGATCCAGTCGTTCCGGCGCTGAGGATCATCGGTGTCGACCATGGTCTTTGCCACGCTTCCAGCCATCGCAGAGCCGTTACGCCGTTCGCGCGCTAACGGCGCCAGAAACTCGCGAGCGCAATCCACCTGCCCGCCTCCGGCGGTCGCCAATCTGGCGGCCATGATCAGGAATTCGTTCCAGCGGCCGGCACTGTCCGGTGAGACGATCCCCCCGGACGCGATGGTCTGCCGGACCGCGTCGAGCGCCCTTCCAGTGGCCATATCATTTCCGGTCTCGTGCAGCGCCGCGAGCGCTTCAGTACGTACACTGAGTTTTTGACTCTGATCGCAGGCGAGGAGACAGACCGGTTCGGCGAGATCGACGAACCGCCCGCATCTCGCGATCTCGAGGAGATGCATCAACAGTTCTGGCGATGTGGCATCCCGCAACAGTTCAGCGAGTGTTGGCGCCAGATCGGGCGTTGAAAAAGCCACAAGATCGGCATCGTAGAAATAATGACCACGCGACACCCGGTCTCGGTACGCCGCGGCATGCGCCCGGAGCGCCCTGGCACGGTCGTCTGGCGATATTTTACGAGGGTCGCCCGTTTCCATGATCAATGTCGGATACAGGGCGATTACCCTTCTTCTGGCGGCGGCGTTGAACGTCGCAAGCCATCCAAAGAAATTGTACAACCCGCCGGGAATGGTCTCATACTGCCCGAACCGTGCGATCAAAGGCGCAATACAATCGAGCGCCCCTCCGGATTGCGTTATCAGGTGATCGAAATAACGCGCAGCCAGAAAGTCGCGCATTTCACGGTGAGCGAACCGGACCCTGCCTGCAATCTCCGCCGCAAAAAATCCGAAACTGAGGAGCTGGCGCAATTCGGATTCCGCCCAGCTTCGTGTCGTGCCGGACAGCACATCTCCCGGATCGATGACCCGACCGGTCTGCATGTTCAGTGAGATGTCGTTCACACCACAGATGATCGTCGCCGCTGCGAGCGCCTCAACCCCCTCAAGGACAGCGTCCCTCGGCAAGTTAGACCGCCTTGATCCTTGTGCAGGAGGACGCAGCTTGTACTCGGTTGCTCTTTCGAAGAGTTTTGCCCGTGTCGAAAAACTGTCCGCCGACGCACGTCCGCTCGCGAGATCCTCTTTCCAGACATCACACAGGTAGCCAACTTCCAGCGGGGTTCGGGCGAGCGCCTGGCAGCGATTGTCGAGGATCGCTTTGACAAAGGCGCCGCCTTCGATGTCACGGGCTGTCGCGAGCGCTGCCACCTGTTGCCGGCTCAGCGCCGCAAGGGCGTACACGTTGAGCGCCTTCTCGCGGGGCAGCTTGTCAAAAGTCTCACCCACGAGATCGCTCATCAATGCCATGAGCAGACGGCGATCCGTTTCGTGGTCCCATTCACTTCCCCGGGAAGTGATGACGAGCGTACATCTCCCGCCAGCCTCGCCGACGCCTTGTTCAAACGCTCTCATCGCGCCGGTCAGCACCTCGGCGCCTGCCCCCGCCGGAAGTGTCGCTTCATCAAGGGCGTCCAGTAGAAAGATGCCAGGTGTCTTCGAAAGGAGCCAGAGGTCAAAACGCCTGCGGGCATCTCTGTCTTCCGGATCAAAGCTGTCTCTCAGTCCGAGCCTCTCGAGCGTCTCTAGGCGCACCAGGAAACAGGCCTTGCCGGCAAGCCGCAATCTCTCGCGCGCGCGGCGGAGCTCAGTCGTCTTTCCTGATCCCTGCATACCGAGAATGACGCTGCAGCGCGCCGACAGCAAAGCGTCGAAGGGTTCGTCTTCAAGCAGCGGCGTGAACCGCCTTTCTATGTCAATGAATTCGCTCAAGTATGGCACCCGCTTCGAGACTCGATTCAGAAACTCAGAACAGCTCTTTTTGGACTCAAGCAGCGCACTAGCAAGGAGTTCACCAATCTGAGCCGCGGCGAGTGGGCAACGACCTCTCCAAATATTAGATGACTTAAGAGGCTGTGAAAAAAAGTCCTCAAGAGTCAGTCCAGACCTTGGCACTCGCCCCCGTTCGGGGACACATGGATGACTTCAGTACTCATTTCTTGTGGAATTCGGAATCAAACCATTTGCGAATTCCTCTTGTTGGCAGAATTCATGGCATGGGCAAATGCCAACAACTTGATTTGTGCAGTTAATACAAGGCATTGAGAGCCATCACGATTCCGCCCCCGGGCACCATTTCAAATCAAACAGGCGCACAATTGGAATTAGTCTAATCCAAGTAATGCCTTTGCCTCCGCTACCGTTGCCGTAGCAAAAGGCCCTTGACCATATATTGCCGCCGCAACCGTATTTTCTGGCTTTCGTTCCTCAAGTTGCATTTCCAACATCGCGCGCGCTGACGATTCACTCGCCGCCCAACTCTTTAACTCGGTTTCAAGTGTGGCCATAGATGCATGGAGCGTCACATTTTCTGCAATGACCCGTTCCAAGTAGGCCTCGACGCTTTGACTGCGTGTCCGCGGCTTAATTTCCTTCTTTAGGGCATTTGCTCGTGCTGTGATCTTAGATCTCAAGTCTTCGTAGGCTGTTGGGGAGCCAGTGCCATAATAGATTACCAACCGGTGTTGAATGTCGAATGGAAGGCGCCTCCTAGGTCGTCGCTCCCTCACCAAAATCAAAGGCTTGTTCTGTGATCGCGCGTATCCGACTTCAAAGTACACGCTGGGATTGTCTTCCGTAATGTCGGCGAAGACAAAATCAGCCTCACGAATTTTCTCTTCTATAGTATCGATGATAATGCTGACGCCCGGGTCTGTATCAACGCGGTAAGGTTCTAAGCCCGCTTCACGCAATGCTGGCGCGTAAACATCTTTAAACCGCTGATCATACGGATCGCGGAACGGCTGAGCTACAAAACACAACATTGCGGTCTCCACGAGAATTGCTATCGAATCAGACCGTACGCGACGAGGAGACTACAGCACAGCCCTCGGGGCCCCTTCCAGACTTCCTAGCAATCAAATGATAGGCTTACGCCGCTTCTTCATGCCCCGGCGAACGCCCGGCGGAGGCGTCGAGCACGCCCGGTGTGTCCCAGCTGCCTTCGGGGCGGATGATGACGTAGGGGTCTGCTTCCATTGGCAGCGCCCTTGGGTGAGCCGGCACGAAAATCTCGATCTCGCGATACTCATAGTCAGAGAACCAGAACGGCCCGCGTCCCGGCAGCAGGCGGCAATTGAACGTGCGTGACCAGACCGGCCAGAGGCGCGCCTGTATCTGGCCCAGCATGCGGGAATAGCCTTTGCGCGCGACCAGTTCGAACATCTCGGCCAGCAGGACGCGCAGCCCCATCCGCCCCCGCTCTCGCGGCAACAGGGCGATCCGCTCCAGCTTCGCGAAATCCGCGAACCAGCGCACTCGCAGCGTGCCGACAGGCTCCTTCCCGTCGAACAGAAGAAAGTGCGTGGCGCAAAGATCGTTGCCATCATACTCCTCCTTATACGGACAGGCCTGTTCCGACATGAACACCGCCGCGCGGATGGCCGCCACCATCTGAAGCTCGTCCAGTGTACGCACCGGGCGAGCGCGGTAGCGGCCCCAGGCCTCATCAGGCACCGAACGGCAAAGTCCCTGCAGGCCAATCCAGGGGCGCCCCATCACGCGGCCTCCGATCCGGTGGACAGCGCTTCCTGCACCCAAAGATCCGGAAGGCCGCCTTCCAGCGGCGAAAAGCCAAGCGACGCCATGGAGCGCTTGCCGTCCTCCGTGGCGCCGCGCGCAAAGCTCGGCACAGGGGCGAACAGTTCGACCCGCATCACGGCGGCGGCGGTCATCACCGCGCGGCGCGCCTCTTTCGTGGCGCCAGCATAGACGCCGATATAGACACCCGCCACGTCCCGGCCCTGCCAGGCAAGATGTGTGGGCGCGGGGTCTGCCGGGTGGTAGCTGCCATCCCGCACGGCCTGTTCGCCGGCGGGTGACAGCGGCAGCACGAAGAAGATGCCGTCGACGGGGTCTCCGGTCACCCAGGCGGTCATGCCGGTGACCACATCCATCCGCATCACGGCCTCAGCCGTTGCAATGGCGGACCCCATCAGCGATTCGGCCATCTCTATGCCTGCTGTCAGATCAGCAAGGCCCGCATGGCGGAACCCGAAGTCCCGCGCCCGCTGTTCGACGCGGACAATGTCTACGTGCATTGTGGATAAAATACTATTTCTCGTTGCGTTCACGTTAACTCTCCCCTACACGCTGAGATAGAGTTTTTCAGTTTTCTCTGGTTGGGGCTTTAGCCGTGAGAGAAAGAGGGCTTTTCAGCCCTGCAAGGGGATGGGATGCAGGCTGAGCTGTTTGACTGGGACAAGATCCGGGTGTTCCGGGCGGTCGCTTTTCTAGGCAGCATGAGTGCGGCGGCCGCCCGGCTGGGTGGCTCCGTCCCCACCATCAGCCGACGGATGTCTGACCTTGAAGCAGACCTCAATACGAGGCTCTTCCATCGCTCGACCCGGGGCATTGAACTCACCGACGCCGGTCAGATCCTGCTACGCCACGCCAATGTCATGGCGGATGTGATGGAAGCGGTTCAGGTCGATGTGGCCGACCAGGAAAGCACCGACATCGGCCGGGTACAGCTGGATGCGGACGAGGCGCTACTGGCCTACTGGATCGCGCCACGGATCGCGGACTTCCTGAAAGCCAAGCCGGACATTGACCTGCGCGCCAGCGCCTGGGTCCACCCAACGGCTGACAATTCCGGCGTCGCAGACATTTTCCTCACCCTGGAACGCCCGGTCCAGTCAGACCTGATCACCCGCAGGCTGGGCAAGGTGCATTACGCGATCTACGCGATCCCGTCGCATCCGGCGGCATCCGGTGGCCTGTCGCAGCTGGCTGCGATCTATTCCGCGCGCTGCCTGTTCCCGCAACCACTGGCCAACATGATCACAGCCGCCCAGCAGCCATCTGATCCGCTTCGGCAGTTCTGCGAGCGTTCGCCCGTCTCCAACAGCCTGGCCGCCGCGCTGGCCGAGTGCCGGACAGGCGCAGCCCTCTGCGCCCTGCCGACCTTCATCGAAAGCACGCAGACGGACATTCAGCGCATCTGCCCGATCCCTGAAGTGCGGTCAGACATCTGGATCTCGTTCCCGGAACGCACAAAGCGGCTGGAACGCTGCGCCGCCGTGCTGGACTGGTTGCGCGGCCTCCTGGACGCAGAGCAAAACACCTGCTTCCGGCAAAACCCGCTACAGGCCCTGCGTGCAGATCAACCGGCACCCATTCGCCGTCAGGCCTAAGCCTCTACGAACCCCTGCAGTTCTGCCGCTGTCTTGCGTGCCTGTTCCGGACTGCCGAACAGCTGCCGGTTCACGCCGATCCGCTTGAACCAGTAGTGCAGGCCCACAAGGTCGGTGAAGCCCATGCCGCCATGCACTTCCGTGGAAATCTTGGCGACAAACGTGCCAACCTCCGCAAGGTGCGCCTTGGCGAGGTTCGCCATCGCGAACGCTTCCGGATCGCCCGTGTCCATCGCATAGGCCGCATGCCAGACGAGCGCGCGGGCCGGTTCCAGCTTCGCGGCCATCTCGGCGCACATATGCTTGACCGCCTGGAACGAGCCGATCACCCGGCCGAACTGTTTGCGCTCCTTCGCATAGGCCACAGCCTTGTCGAGCATGGCCTGCGCGGCGCCTAGCGTGTCCGCAGCGACGAGCAGGCGCGCGGCCGCAAGCACGCCATCGTCCCCCATCACCTCACTGCGACTCTCTACGCGATCAAAGACGAGCTCCTGAAACATCCGCGTCCGGTCAATCGTCCGCATGGGCGCGGCAGACCAGTCATCGACGACATGGAACACGCCATCCCCATCCGCTGTCAGCACATGCGTGGCACCCTCTGGCACCATGGCCAGCAAGGACCGGCCTGACAGCAGGTCTCCCGTAGACATCACGCCCGCGCCATCGCGCCGGGAGACAAGCTCCGTCAGCGCAAGGCCGAACACCATGTCGCCAGTCGCAATGCCCCCGGCATATTCAGACCCGGCCTGCGCAAACAAGTGCGCCGCAACAGTTGCTGCCATGAAGCCGGACGGCGCGACCGCATAGCCGAGCGCCTCCTGCACGAGGCAGGCCTCCAGCAAGCCAAGTCCGGAACCACCGACCGCTTCAGGCACATGCAGGCCCGCAATGCCCATTTCCGCGATCCCGGCATCCAGCGCAGCCGCAGCCTCCGCATCGCCATCGGCGATCTTGCGGATCACATCCAGCGGGGCGGCGTCCTTCAGGAAGCCCGAAATTGAATCCTGCAGCAGGCGCTGGTCTTCTGAGAGTGCAAATTCCATCGCCTTACGCCCTCGCCGGCTTGGGTTCGCGCGGCATGTCGAGGCCGCGTTCGGAAATGATGTTCTTCTGGATCTGCGCCGTGCCGCCGCCAATGATCAGGCCGAGATCGTACATGTAGCGCCACTGCCACGACCCATCCGCCCTCAGATGGTCCCCCTCGCCATAGAGGATGCCAAGCTCGCCCAGCGCATCGATGGCAAGGCCCGCGATCTGGTGGTTCAGCTCACACCCCATCAGTTTCACGATGAGGCCAGCCAGGCCAGCGCTTTCCTTCTTCAGGCTCGCCGTCGTCACGCGCAGGCCGTTCGCCTGCATCGCATAGACTTCCGCCTGCAGCTTCATCAGGCGGTCACGCATCAGCGGATTGTCCATCAGCCGCTCGCAGTTCAGCGTCTCGGTCCTGAACAGCTCAACCAGTTCCAGGAACCGCGCCTTGGTCGCGTTCGGGTCGCCCAGCATGCCGCGCTCATGCGTCAGCGTGGCATTCGCCACCTGCCAGCCCTTGTTCACCTCGAACACGATGCCGCTTTTCGGCACGCGCACATTGGTGAAGAAGACTTCGTTGAAGTTCGCATTCTCTGTCATGTCGACCAGCGGGCGCACATCGATGCCCGGCGTGTCCATCGGGAACAGGATGTAGGAGATGCCGTGATGCTTCTTCGCGTTCGGATCGGTCCGCACAAGGCAGAAAATCATGTCGGCCTGTTTGGCGGTGGAGGTCCAGATCTTCTGGCCATTGATGACGAAGTCGTCGCCATCCTCCTCCGCCGTCGTGCGCAGGGCGGCGAGGTCAGAGCCCGCGCCCGGCTCGGAATAGCCCTGACACCAGATCATCTCGCCATGCAGCGTCGGGCGGATATACGCCTCTTTCTGCTCTGGCGTGCCCAGTTCCAGCAGGGTCGGCACCAGCATCGAGATGCCCTGCCCGGCCAGCGCGCGTGGCACGCCGGTTCGGGCAAACTCCTCCGCAATGATGCGTGACTTGAGCAAGTCCGGCTCGGCGCCATAGCCGCCATATTCCTTCGGGATCGTTCGGGCCGTGAGGCCCTGTTCGATCAGGAATTTCTGCCAGGCGAGCCGTTTGGGGTTTTTATACCCCTTGTCTTCCGGTCCGGGCGCAAGATGGGCATTTTCCGTCAGGACACGGTTCACGTCCTTGCGGAAGGCTTCGTATTCGGGGCTGAGATCAAGTTCCATGCCCCCATTACAAGACCCTGCCCCAAGGTCCGGCAAGAGGGAGACTTGCGCGACGTTGGGGAAAGCCTTCTAGCTCTTGGGAAACAATCCCATAGGAGGAAGCCCCATGCCCGTCGAATACGTCAAGAACGGCCACGTTGCGGTCATCACCATGAACCGCCCGGAAGCCCGCAATGCCATCAATGGCGAGATGGCCGCCACAATGGAAGCCGCGCTCGACCAGATGGAATCCGATCCGGAAGTCTGGGTTGGCATCCTCACCGCCGTCGGCAAGGCCTTCTGCGCCGGGGCGGACCTGAAAGAAATCTCCGCCGGCAACGGCGCCGCCCTTTCAACAAAGAAAGGCGGCTTTGCAGGCATCGCCCGCCGCGAGCGCACCAAGCCGCTGATCGCCGCGATCACAGGCTCGGCGCTGGCTGGCGGCACGGAAGTCGCCCTCTCCTGCGACATGATCATCTGCGCCGACGACACGAATTTCGGCCTGCCGGAAGTGAAGCGCTCGCTGGTTGCCGGTGCGGGCGGCCTGTTCCGCCTGCCGCGCGTGATCGGCAAGGCGATGGCGCTCGAAGTCATCCTGACCGGCGACCCACTGCCGGCCCAGCGCGCCTATGAACTCGGCATGGTCAACAAGGTCGTGCCAGAGGCGGACGTGATGGCCGAAGCCGAAAAGCTCGCCGCCCGCATCACCGCCAACGCCCCGCTCGCCGTCGCCGCCAGCCGCTCGGTCGCCATCGAGGCCACGTCCAAGACCGATGACGAACTCTGGAAGGACAGCGGCAAAGCCTTCGCCGGCATCGTCGGCACCGAAGACTTCCGGGAAGGCCCGAAAGCCTTCATCGAAAAACGCGCCCCGGTCTGGAAGGGGCGTTGAGGGATCAGAAATCGATCCAGTGGATCGATTTCCCCGAGACGGCCCGGAGCGCAAGCGAAGGGCACGAAGCATATCATGTCTCTGGAAACCCACTTATCCAAGCGAAAGCTTGGGTGAATGGGTCAGGACATAAATGCAGCAGGATCAAGTCGAAAAATGTCAGGATGGTCTAAATAAATGACGGGAACAAACGCCCATAAACCCTGAATGGAGAACTCGATGACCGAGCACCCAAAATCGGACCTTCCCCCCTTTCACTACTCTACTATGAGCGAATTAGCCCGGCTTCTCCGCGACATACGGGGGGCTAATTCCCCTCCAAAAGTGTAGCCGCCAACCACTCCAGTACGCCGCGCCCCGCAGCCTTCCCCGTCGCCAGACACGCCGTGATCAGATAGCCGCCCGTCGGCGCGTCCCAGTCCACCATTTCGCCTGCGCAGAAACTGCCGGGCTTTGCTTTCAGCATCAGCCGCGCATCCAGCGCGTCCCAGCGGACGCCGCCCGCCGTGGAGATCGCCTCGTCCAGCGGCACCGTGCCGGTCAGTGTCAGCGGCAGGGCCTTGATCGCCGCGGCCAGCTTGCCTGCATCCGCCATCGCATCCCGGTCCGCGCACTCGTGCAGCAGCGCCGTCTTCACGCCGGAGAGGTTCAGCGCCTTGCGCAGCCGGTTCGAGAGGGATTGCCTGGCCGGGGCCGCCGCCAGCCGCCGGGTGATCTCGCCCACATCCATATCCGGCAGCAGGTCCAGCCAGAGCGTGGCCGTGCCCTTCGCCTCGATCTCGTCGCGCAACGGCGCGGACAGCGTGTAGACGCCGCCGCTCTCAACGCCCCGCGACGTGATGGCGAACTCTTCCCGCGTCTCCTGCCCGCCTGCGGACAGGCGCACGCCCTTCACCGGAGCCCCGGCATGCTGCGCCAGCATCCGCTCGGACCAGTCCACCGTGAAGCCGCAATTGGAGGGCCGGAAGGGGGCGACCGCGATGCCTGCCGCC
>LADW01000086.1 GCA_000961695.1 Hyphomonadaceae bacterium BRH_c29 | reverse complement strand
CCGGCGCTGAACCCATGGTCGCCGCGCTTGCGAGAGCGCCCGCCTCGCTCGGCCATGCCGCGCAAAGCCTTGGCGCCTCGCCCCTGCGCCGGGCCTGGGAAGTGGACCTGCCAATTGCCCTGTCGGGTGCGAGCGCCGGGGCGCTGATCCTGTTCGTGGAATCGCTGAAGGAACTTCCCGCCACGCTGATGCTGCGCCCGTTCAACTGGGACACGCTGGCGGTGCGCGCGAATGCCTATGCCACCGATGAGCGCCTCGCGGCGGCGGCGCTGCCGTCCCTGCTGATCACGGCGGCGGGTCTCATTCCTGTCATCCTTCTGTCGTGGCGCCTGTCGCATTCGCGGCCAGGAGAGCACACGCATGAATAAGAGCCTGTCCGCCATTGGGGTCAGCCGCGCGTATCACGGTGTGCGCGTGGTTGATGATGTCTCGCTGACGCTGAAGCCCGGCGCGATCACGGCGCTGCTCGGTGGGTCGGGCGCGGGCAAGTCGACGCTGCTGCGCCTGTTCGCTGGGCTGGAGCCGGTCGACGCTGGCGAAATTTGCCTCGGTGAGCGGGTCTTGTCGTCCACCAGCGTGACCCTCGCGCCGGACAAGCGCCGTATTGGCCTGATCTTTCAGGACTTCGCGCTCTTTCCGCATCTGAACACGGTTCAGAACGTTGCGTTCGGTCTGAAGTCGCTGGGCAAGGAGGCTGCCAGGGTTGAGGCGCTTGCCTGGCTCGCCCAGCTGGGCCTGACAGAGCGGGCCGAGGCCTATCCGCACGAACTCTCCGGCGGGGAACAGCAGCGCGTCGCGATTGCGCGCGCCCTGGCACCCAAGCCTGCCGCCATCCTGATGGACGAACCGTTCTCCGGTCTCGACCCAGCCCTGCGCGCCAGCGTGCGCGATGCCGCGCTGGAAGCCGTGCGTGAGGCAGGCATCCCGGCTTTGTTGGTGACACATGACCCTGTCGAAGCACTGGAGGCGGCGGATCATGTCGCGATCCTGCGAGGCGGCAAGCTTCGTCAGGAAGGCCCAGCGGCGGATATCTATCTGAAGCCCACCAGCGCGGATGTCGCTGCGGCGCTCGGCCCGGTGAACCGGCTGCTCGCGGGAGAGGTTCCGGCAGGACTGGCTGAGGTTCCGGCGGGATCGGAACTGGTTGTACGCCCGGAAGGCATCGTGCTGGATGCGGCCTCTCCGGTGCAGGCAAACGTGCTGGCCAGCCAAGTCACCGGGGCGATGAACCGGCTGGTTCTGGACGTGAGCGGGCATCGCCTCGTGGCGCTGGTGCCGCGCGATGTGGCCCCGAAAGCCGGTGAAAAAGCGGGAATCCGGCTCGATCCGGCGCTTTCGTTCATCTTCCCCTCAGCAAAAGCCTGACATTTCTGTTATTGTGTACCTTTCCCCTCGCCATGGCAGGCTGGGGCCCGTAGTTTCAGCGGGATAGGCGGCGAACGGAGACAGGCCTTCATGGCGCGAACTTTCCTGCGATATATTGCGATGGCAGCGGCCTCGCTGACCGTAGCGGTGTCTGCTTCTGCACAGGGCCTGATCCGGGATGCCGAGATCGAGGAAACCCTGCGCGAATGGACCAATCCGATCATCCAGGTCGCCGGACTCGACCCGAAAGATGTCGGGCTTTACGTCATCAACGACCCGTCGCTGAACGCGTTTGTCGCCAATGGCCAGAACATCCATATCCATACCGGCCTGATCATCGCGGCGGATTCTTCGCTGCAGATCAAAGGCGTGTTGGCGCACGAGACTTGCCACATTGCCTGCGGTCATACGGTTAGTCGTAGCCGCGCTGCAGGTGTTGCCGCGCGGCCCGCGCTGATCTCGATCGGTCTCGGCATCCTCGCCATTGCCGCCGGAGAAGGGGGCGCAGGCGCAGCCCTGATCGGTTCCTCGCAGCAATTCGCCGCCCTGAATTTCTACGTCCACACGCGGACGGAAGAGTCGATGGCCGACACGGCCGCAGTCTCCTACCTCACCCAGCTGGGCGAGTCGCCGGAAGGGATCGTGCAATTCTTCGAGAAATTCCGCGCTCAGGAAGTGATCTCGCAGGCCCGGCGCTATCCGTATTTCCGCTCGCACCCGCTGGCCTCCGACCGGATCCGGAATGTGCGCATGCTGGCCGATGAATCGCCGACGCGGGATGTGGCCCCCACCGACCGCGAACAGCACCAGTACGAAATGATGCGGGCCAAGCTGATCGGCTTCCTCGATACGGCCGGCAAGGTGCGCCGCGAATACCCGGACACCGACCAGAGCGAGCCGGCCCGGTATGCCCGGTCCATCGCTGCCATGCAGGCATCTGACATTCAGGTTGCCCTGACAGAGATTGACTCGCTGCTCGTCGAAGAGCCGGAAAATCCCTACTTCTGGGAGCTGAAAGGTCAGATCCTGTTTGAAGCGGGGCGTACCGCCGAATCCGTCGAGCCGCACCGCAAGTCGCTTGAGTTCAAGCCTGGCCAGCCTCTGCTGCTGATCAACTATGCCCGCTCGCTGAACGCGCGCGGCGAGCCTGGCGATGTCGAGCTGGCAGAAGCAGCCCTGCGGGATGCCCTGATCGCAGAGCCGGACAATGCCTTCGCGTGGCAGCAGCTTGCCATTACGCTGGAAAAACAGGGCCACAGGGCCGAAGCGCAACTCGCCACCGCCGAGTCGGCCTATGCTGTGGGTGACCTGGAACGTGCCAACATCTTCGCCCACCGCGCACTGGACCAGCTGGAGCGCAACACGGTGGATTACCGCCGCGCTGACGACATCCTGCTGATCACCGACCCGAACAATCCGGACAATCGCGATTTCTATAATCGCATGGCCCGGCGGGGTGTGAACCAGTTCTCGATTACGACCAGCGCGCACTGACTCTGTTCAACTTTCTGTCAGGACTGATGGACGGCCCGGCCGTTGCCATTATAGTTCCAGCGCAAAGAGATTGTGCCCTGACGGGCCCCAGAAAGGTAATGCTGATGATCCGCCCTCTGCTTGCGACCGCCGCTTTCGCCATGGTCGCCATGACGCCCGCCTGTGCTGACGGCTCCAAGTCGCCGGTTACGATGGAGCGCGCCGAGCTCGAGACGATTATTCACGAATATATCGTGACGCATCCGGAAGTGATCGAAGAAGCGATCATCGCCCTGAATGCCCGTGACAAGGCCGACGCTGCTGCGGCAGCACGGGCCGTGATCGCGAAAAACAAGGACGCGCTCTACAATCTTGATACGGATCATTTCATCGGTCCTGCCGATGCCCCGGTCACCGTGGTGGAGTTCTTCGATTACCGCTGCGGTTACTGCAAACGCTCGATGGATTACGTTCAGGGCCTGCCGGCGCAGTATGACAACAAGGTGCGAGTTGTCTTCAAGGAATACCCGATCTTTGGTGGCATCAGCGAAGACGCCGCCCTTGCAGCGCTCGCTGCCGGCAATCAGGGCAAGTACAACGAAATGCACAAGGCCCTGATGGGCCTGAAGTCGAATGACGAGCTGACCGACAAGAAGATCGACGAGCTGGCCACTGCGGCTGGCATCGATGTGCGCAAGATGCGCGCGGACATGAAATCCACCGCCCTCAAGAAACAGCTCGATGAGATGCAGCGGCTGGGTCACACGCTGAACCTTGGCGGCACGCCCGGCTTCTATATCGGTGACACCGCCATTGAAGGCGCCGATCAGAACGGGATCGAGAAAGCCATCGAAGCTGCCTTGAAGGGCTGACCGCGCTGCGGTCAGATTGGCCGCGACGTATCGTAGGGACTATCAAGTGAAAAGGCGGGGATCTGGGCAACCAGTTCGCCGCCTTCATCGTCTATGAGGTCATACGTTCCGCGCATCATGCCTGAGGGCGCAGCAAGCGGCGCGCCTGACGTATAGCTGAACCGCTCACCGGGGCCGAGCGTCGGCGTCTGGCCGATCACGCCCTCGCCATCGACAGCCTGAAGGTGACCGAGCGCGTCGATAATCTCCCAGTGGCGGCGGATGATCGTCCAGGTCCGGTCGCTCTCATTCTCCACATCCACCGTGTAGGACCACATGAACCGGCCAGAGGCGGGTTCTGATTCGTCGTACATGAATTTCGGGCGCACGCGGATGCGCACACCATCGGTGACCTGCTCATATTGTGGAGGGGGCGACCTGCGAGCCATTCGGTGAAATTGCCCCGACTTTGTTTACGCCCTGTTAAGGGCCTGGATGACGTCGGCTTCAAGGTCGCCCGCGTCTTCGAGGCCGACCGAAAAACGGATCCACGATCGGTCGAGGCCCATCGTGGCCTGTTCCTCATCGCTGAGCGCGCGGTGCGTCGTGGTCGACGGGTGGCAGGCCAGCGATTTCGTGTCACCGAGATTGTTGCAGATATCGACCAGTTCCAATGCGTTGAGGAAACGGAACGCCGCCTCCTGTCCGCCCTTGACCGACAGCGCCATCATCGTGCCGCCCATGCGCATCTGCTTCTTGTGGATCTCGTAGTGCGGGTGATCCTTGCGGTGCGGATAGCGCACAGCCGCAATGGAAGGGTGGTCTGCGATCGCATCGGCAATACGCGCGGCGGCGTGGGACTGGGCCTCGACGCGCAGTTGCATTGTCTCAAGGCCCTTCAGCACGACCCAGGCGTTAAACGGTGAGGCCGCCGGACCCATATGGCGCAGCCAGGGATCGAATGTCGCTTCCATCAGGGCGCTGTCGCAGAGAATGGCGCCGGCCATGACACGGCCCTGGCCGTCCATGTGCTTGGTGGCGGAATAGACGACGACGTCGGCGCCGAGTTCCAGCGGCTTCTGAAGGACGGGCGTGGCGAACACATTGTCCACCACGAGCAGGGCACCGGCCTTCTTGCAGAGGGCGGCAACGGCGGCGATGTCCACGCCGTCGAGCAGGGGATTGGCCGGGCTCTCGATCAGGACAAGTTGGCAGCCCTTGGCCAGTTCGCGTTCCCAGGCGTCCATGTCGGCGCCGTCCACGAACGTGGTCTCGATGCCGTATTTCGGCATCTGGTTGGCAATGATCCAGCGGCAGGAGCCGAACAGGGCCTTGGCCGCCACGACGCGATCACCCGACTTCAGCGGCGCGAGAATCGCCGAGGAAATCGCGCCCATGCCGGAGCCCGTCACACGGCAGGTTTCGGCGCCTTCGATCAGAGCGAGGCGCTGCTGCAGCATCTCGCAGGTCGGGCTGCCATAGCGGGAATAGACAAAGCCCGGTTCTTCGCCCGCCATGCGGCGCATCGCCTGTTCGGCGCTGTCATAGGCATATCCGGAGGTCAGATAGAGGGCTTCAGAGATTTCTCCATGCTCTGAGCGCATGAGGCCGCCGCGCACCGCCTGGGTTGCCGGTTTCCAACCTTTTTTGGCGTCTCCGTCAGATGCGTCTGCCATGGCAGCAAATTCCTTGTGTTTCCAGCTTTCGCCCTTATGCCTGAGAGGGCGAGGGGTGCAAGAGATGGCACAGGATACAGGTGTTCTTCCCGACCGGGAAATCGAGGCGCTGGTGGCTTCCGGCGCCATCCGTACCGACACGCCGCTGGACGAGGGGCAGGTTCAACCGGCCAGCCTCGACCTGCGGCTTGCCGAAGATGCCTACCGCCTGCGCGCCAGTTTCCTGCCGGGTAAGGACCGCACCGTCGCCGAGATGCTTCAGGAGCGGGGCATCCACCTGCACCGGATCGACCTGACCCAGGAAGGCGCGGTGCTGGAGACCGGCTGCGTCTATCTCGTGCCGCTGCAGGAGCACCTGCGCCTGCCGCCCGGCATTGCGGCGCGGGCCAATCCGAAAAGCTCCACTGGCCGGATCGACGTGTTTACCCGCCTCGTCACGAACCGCTCGCGCGCGTTCGATGAAGTGCCGACGGGCTATTCCGGGCCGCTCTATCTGGAAGTGAGCCCGCGCACCTTCCCGATCATGGTGCGCCCCGGCGACAGGCTGGCGCAGATCCGGTTCAAGAAGAGAAAGCCTGAGGTGATCAAGGAGAAGATCGTCTCCATCGACCTCGAGCCCCCGGCAGGTCAGCCGGCAGGCTATCGCGCCAAGCATCACTCAGGGGTCGTGGACCTGCGCGGTCTTGGCGCGCATGAGGCGGCGCAATTCTGGGAGCCGGTCTATCCCCGCGACGGGCGGATCGTGCTGAACCCGGAAGAGTTCTACATTCTCGTCTCCCGCGAGACGGTGAAGGTCGGTCCGAATGAGGCCGCTGAGATGGCGCCCATCGCACCGGAGCTGGGCGAGTTCCGCGCCCATTATGCCGGCTTCTTCGATCCGGGTTTCGGCACCAATACGGGCGGCAGCCGCGCCGTGCTGGAAGTGCGCTCGCGCGATGTGCCGTTCATTCTGGAGCACGGCCAGCCAGTGGCGAAACTGGTCTACGAACCCATGCTGGGCAAGCCGGCCGCGCTCTATGGCGGCAAGGGCTCAAACTATCAGGGCCAGGGCCTGAAATTGTCCAAGCACTTTCGGGTGTAAGCCGTAGGGTGAGTGGTTTCCATCTGGCTTTGCCCAGACCAGTTCATGATCCAAATATGTGAAACTTGCGCAACACATGCAATTTTGAATTACTTACGATGCGTACAATACTAGTCATGAGAATCTGATTTTTCACAATGGGCGATGGGCGTGATCATTAACTCCGAAAACGGCTTTTTTCTCGGGCGCCACAAGACGGCTGTCGAGAAGCTTTTCAAAGCAACATTCATGAACCACAAGGCATGGATGAATGCCGGCACGGCGGAATTGGCCATGCTGAGGGAATACATCCCCGCCGGAAGCACAACGATTGATATCGGCGCCAATGTCGGAGACTTTTCGCGCCGCTTGTCAGAACTTTCAGACGGCGGGCTGGTTCTGGCATTCGAGCCGCAATCTTTGCCGCGTTCGGTGATGACCATGGCGGGTTTCTTCCGGCGCCAGTCCCAGATCATGGTGCTGCCTCTGGCGCTCGGCGACCATGAGGGCATGGTGATGCTGAAAGTGCCAATCAAGAAGTCGCGCAATATCGGTGTCGGCCTTGCCCACATTGGTGACGAGAGTGACTTCAGCACCCGCTTTGATGTGAAGAAGGAGCTGGTGTCACTGACGACGCTGGATAGTGTGCTGGAACATTTCGATGTCGGTCCGATATCCTTCATCAAGATCGATGTGGAAGGCGGCGAACTTGGCGTGTTGCGTGGTGCGGACAAGACGATTGCCAAGCACCGTCCGGTGATCCTCTGCGAAGTCGAAGATCGTGAAAGCCGCTTCGGAACGACGGTGGAGCAACTGGGCGATTTTTTCCGTGCACGCAATTATGTTGCGCGCAGTATCCAGTCACACGAGATCATCCCCTTCGAGGCGCTGGAGCACAATACGGTCTTCACCCCGGAGCCGTAACTCCGGAGTGAAGCGAATGAGTGCGTGTCAGGCGGGTTCCTGCTCCATGACGGGCCAGTTCGGCCAGACGACAGAGGCGAAATAGCGCGCCTTCATCCGGTCCATATAGCTGACCAGATTCACATGTTCACGGACGATGCCGGTCAGCGGCGTGTCGAAGAATTCCGTTGCGCATGCGATCAGGACGGCGGCGACGCTGGCATCCGCGCAGGTCGGGGCGTCTCCGAACAGGAAAGGCTGATCGCCGAGATGCATGGCGATGGCGCCAATATCCCAGGTGGCGAGCTGCATCCGTTCCTCATCACTGAAGCGCCCTGTGCCTTCACCCAGCATCGTCGTTGCGACACCCTTGCGAGCTTCGCGGATCACGGTTGCGCGGGCGGCCGGGGGCGCGTCGGAGAAGAATTGCGACGGGCCTTTCTCGAAGTTCGCATCAATCAGCCAGCGCTCGCATGACATGATCTTCGACAGTTGCTGTTCGGCCATCCGTTCCAGCGCCCAGCTGGCGGCGATGTCCTTGCCACTGAGGCCCGCATAGAGTGGCTTGCCGAGCTTCTTCTCGAAATGCTGGCGGATGAAATTGCTGTCCTCGATCAGCTGGCCGTCATCGATGACATAGGGCGCCTTGTGCTTTGGCACACTCTCGAGATCGGCGATGGCGCGGGTGAAGTCGACGCCCAGCATCTGTAGCTGGATGTCGGCTTTCATGACAAAGGGGCTGGGCGAGGGGCAGTCAAACATTGGCCCCCATCCGTAAAGCGTAATCATCGTCTTTCTCCTGGTTCGGGTTGCGATGGAGGCTTGATACCGGAGGGCTGCTGACAGCATGATGTCAGCAGCGTGGCAGTAGGCTGGATTTCATGAGACGCACCGAACGATTGTTCCAGATCATTCAGATCCTCCGGCGCCGCAATGCGCCGGTGACCGGGCGCGAGCTGGCCGAGGAACTCGAAACCAGCCTGCGCACGCTTTATCGCGATATGGCAGAGCTGATTGCGCAGCGTGTGCCGATCCGCGGGGAGGCGGGCACCGGCTATGTGCTTGAGGCGGGCTATGACATGCCGCCCCTGATGCTGACGACCGATGAGCTTGAGGCCGCCGTGCTCGGCGCGCGCTGGGTCGCGGCCAGAGGAGATGCGCAGCTGGCACGCGGCGCCGAGGACCTGATCGCCAAACTCTCAGCCGCCGTGCCGCTGGACCTTCAGCCCGTCATCATGGATGCAGGCCTGGTGCCGATCAGCTTTCGAAAGCATTCGGAGGATTCTTTCGATGTGGGCACGGTACGCGAGGCAATCCGGACACAGAAGAAACTTGAGCTTGGCTATGCCGATGAGGTGGGGAATGTGACACAGCGCACGGTGTGGCCGTTTCTGATTGTCTATTCCGATGCGATCCGGATGATGTGCGCCTGGTGCGAGATGCGTCAGGATTTCCGGCACTTCCGGACCGATCGCGTGCGCAGTGTGCAGATGCTGGACAAGCGCTTTCCTGAACGGGTGGCCCGCCTGCGCAAGCGCTGGGAAGCGGTGCGCGAAGCAGAGCGTTGCCGCAAATCTACTCGTCCAGATTGAGGCGCATTTCGGTGATGTAAGGCGCGAAGCCGGCTTTCTCATAGGCGCGGATAGCGGGTTCGTTGGTCGAATAGACGGTGAGGCGGATTTCGCTAAGGCCGTTCGTTTTTGCCCACCCGGTGAGATGGTCGATCAGCAGCTTGTTGAGGCCGCGCCCGCGAAACTCCGGAAGCACAAACATGAAGCCCAGGAAGGCGTGGTGTTCATGCTGGATATAATGCCGGGAGCGCTTCTTCTCGGCATAGCCGGAGGCGACGATCTCACCGTCAATCTCTATGACAGCAACTTCGGCGTCTTCGGAATCGATCCGTTCGCCAATGTCGTAATAGCTGATCGGGTCAGGCTTGAGCGTGTGGTCATATGGCCGTTCTGCCGTGATGATGCCTTGCTCGAATTCCTTCAGGACCGGCAAGTCATCGCGCGTGGCGGAGCGGACTGTGGGGGACGGGGCGGGTCTATCAGGCATAGGCAGAAGCTTCTGTTCACGGACCAGTCGACCGTCACGGATGGGGCACCGGCAAGCGGTGCCGATGGGCGAGCGCCTGAAGGATCGCATCTTTCTCATTGATGAAAATGACATCGCCGTGCACTTGCACGCCGGAACAGCCCGCACCGCTGTCGGACAATATCAGAACCGGGCAGGACTGGTTCTCACTCCCCAACAGATCGACAAGTTCCGGACGCGGACGAGGCCAGTCAATCCGTTGGATGTCGATGCGCTGGTTCAGCTCAGGCCAACCCGCTATCAGCCCCTCCATCAGGAGGCAATGTTCACAGTAGAAGACTGCGCCGGGATAGGCCGGGTCCTCAAACGGGGCGTTCAGGAGGAACAGTCTGTCTTTCAACATGGCCGGCTTTCTATCGGGCGGCAACGAGATCACGATATCTGATCAACTGGCCTGTGCGCGTCTCATCTGCGCTGACCAGCTTGACCAGTTCGGCGGCGACGTCATCCGGTGAGGGCAGGGTCATCGGGTCTTCGCCGGGCTTGGCCTTGGCGCGCATGTCGGTGCGCGTGCCGCCGGGATCGAAAATGTTGACCCGCAGGCTCATGTTTTCGGTCTCGTCCGCCCAGCCCATCACCATGGCTTCAAGGCCCGCTTTCGACGCTTGGTAGGGCCCCCAGAAAGCAATGGGCTTGGTGGCCACGCTGGATGTGACAAACACGACGCGCGGCGCGGGCGCTTTGCGCAGAGAAGGCGACAGGACCGAGATGAGGCGCCAATTGGCTGTGAGGTTGACCTCGATCGTTTCCTCGAAGCTGCGCGGCCCGGCTGATTCCAGCGGGCCCAGCGTTCCGAGAATACCGGCATTGGCGACAAATCCATCGAGGCGGCCGAACTTGTCCGCGATCACCTTGCCCAGCGTGTCGATGCCCTTGGCGTCTTTCAGGTCCATGGGCACGAGGATCGCTTCATTGCCCATGGCGCGGATCTCATCGTCGAGCTTTTCGAGCGCGAGCTTCGAGCGGGCGACAGCGATGACGATGTCGCCCTGGCGGGCGAGATGCAGCGCTGCGGCACGGCCAATGCCGCGGGAGGCGCCGGTGACAAGAATGAGGCGTGGTTGGGTCATGTCGCGCGTCTAGCGCAGGGCTTACGCGTCGTCCAGCAGGGAGAGCTGACGCTCCTTGTCGCTCTCGTCATGGCCGTAATCGACCAGCGGGGTCGGGTACTCACCCGTGAAGCAATGGTCGGCGAATTGCGGCAGCATGTTATTGCGCAGCGGCTCGCCGATGGCCTTGTAGAGGCCAGGGACGGAGAGGAAGCCGAGCGAGTCGACTTTCAGCTCACGCACCATTTCTTCATGCGTGTGGATGGCGGCGAACAGTTCCGACTTGGCGGCCATGTCGATGCCATAGAAATCGGGGTTGATGATGGGCGGGCTGGCCGAACGGAAGTGAACTTCCTTGGCGCCGGCGTCTTTCACCATCTGGACGATTTTCTTGGACGTGTTGCCGCGTACGATGGAATCATCCACCAGCACGACGCGCTTGCCTTCCAGAACGGCCTTGTTGGGGCTGTGTTTCTTGGAAATGGCGCTCTGGCGGCCAACCTGGGTCGGCTGGATGAAGGTCCGGCCGACATAGTGGTTCCGGATGATGCCCATCTGGAAGGGGATGCCGGAGGCCTCCGAGAAGCCAAGCGCGGCCGGCACGCCGGAATCCGGCACAGGCACCACGACGTCGGCATCGCACAGGGTCTCAGCGGCGAGCTGATGGCCCATGCGGCGGCGGACTTCATAAATGGAACGGCCCTGAACAATACTGTCAGGGCGCGCAAAGTAGACATATTCGAAGATGCAGGGGCTCGCCGGGCGGGCCTGGGCAAATCGATGGGATTCGATGCCCTTGTCGGAGATGACGACGATCTCGCCATTCTCGATCTCACGCACGAATTCAGCGCCGATAATGTCCAGCGCGCAGGTTTCTGACGCCAGGACATAGGCGTCGCCGAGGCGGCCAAGCACCAGCGGGCGCAGGCCGACAGGGTCGCGGGCGCCGATCAGCTTCTTGCCGGTCAGGCCGACGAGGGCGTAGCCGCCTTCAATCTTCTGAAGGGCGTCGATCAGGCGGTCGAGGAAGCGTGGACGTGTGGAGCGCGCGACGAGGTGAAGGATCACCTCCGTGTCCATGGTAGACTGGAAGATCGAGCCGTCCTGAACCAGTTTGTGGCGCAGCTCACGCGCATTGGTCAGGTTGCCATTGTGCGCCACGGCAAAGCCGCCGCCGGCAAGGTCCGCAAAGATCGGCTGGATGTTGCGAAGCATCGGCCGGCCTTGCGTGGAATAACGATTGTGACCGATCGCGGCATGACCCGGCAGGCGGGCGCGCAGGTCGCCGCCAAAATGCTCGCCGACCATGCCCATATGGCGCTCGGACGGGAACCGTTTGCCGTCAAAGGAGGTGATGCCGCAGGCTTCCTGGCCACGGTGCTGCAAGGCGTGCAGGCCGAGCGCCGTCAGAAGGCTGGCTTCATGATTTCCGAAAATTCCGAAGACGCCGCACTCTTCACGGGGTTTGTCATCATCGTGATCAAAATGGACCATACGAGACATGCTCCTGCATGACAGACTTGCGACATGGGCCTATTGCCCGGTTTCCTCCTCGGAGGAAAGGGGCTCCTGCACTTCTTTTCCGACCTTTGCAGCTTCGATGTTCACATAATCGGCCACTTTGCGCAGTGACGGATAGGTCAAACCGTTCTGAATGAAGCTGGGAATGCGGTTCTGTTCGAGCACGAGACCCAGAATGACCACAAAGAAAACAAGGGCTACGAACCCGCGCAGCACGCCGAAAACGGCGCCCGCGACATGATCGAACATGCCGATGCCTTCGGCGCCGTGAATATTCTTTGAAAGACGCTGCCCGAGCCAGGCGATCAGCACATAAACGATGATGAAGGCGACGATCAGCAGAATCAGGTCGGCCGACCAGGAGGCCAGGTCCGGCGGCAGTAGGGCGGCCAGATCATCGTGGAAAAAGACGCGGGCATAATAAGCGGCCGCCAAAGCGCCGATAAAGGCACCAAGGGTTGCCAGTTCTCTCAGAAATCCACGGGCGAAGCCCATGATCCCGGAAATCACCACAACCGCCAAGGCGATACCGTCGAAAGCTGTAATTGAATCAGGCATTCAGAGCGTCCGGCGCGAGTAACTCTACGAGGTCGATTAGTCGTTTAATCGGAGTGACGGTCAAGCCGTCCACTGCGCTTGGCGCCCCTTCGGGCACGAACGCGCGTTCAAATCCGAGCCGCGCGGCCTCTTTCAGGCGCTGTTCCATCCGGGCGACAGGCCTGACCGCGCCAGAGAGAGAAACTTCGCCGAAGAATACGCTGCGCTCTGGCGCTGCATTGGCCGACAGGGACGTCAGCAGCGCGGCAGCGGCGGAGAGGTCTCCGGCAGGCTCCATGATCTTGTACCCTCCGGCCACGGAGAGGTAGACGTCCATGCTGGCCAGCGACATACCGCAGCGCGCTTCCAGCACGGCCAGCAACATGGCAAGGCGGCCGGAATCCCAGCCGACGACGCTGCGCCGGGGGGTGCCATAGGCGCTCTTGGCGACGAGCGCCTGTACTTCGGCCAGAACCGGGCGGGAGCCCTCCATCGCTGCGAACACAGCCGCGCCGCCTTCGGATTCGCCGTCAGCGCTGAGGAACAGGGCCGAGGGCTCCTTGGCCGGGGCGAGGCCATACTGGTGCATTTCGAAGATGCCAATCTCGTCCGTTGGCCCGAACCGGTTCTTGACCGCGCGCAGGATGCGGAACTGGTGGCCGCGCTCGCCCTCGAAATAGAAGACGGCGTCGACCATGTGCTCCACCACGCGCGGGCCGGCTATGTTGCCTTCCTTGGTGACGTGGCCAACCAGGACGACAGCGGCGCCGGACTTCTTTGCCCAGCGGGTCAGTTCCTGCGCACAGGCGCGGACTTGCGAGACAGAGCCGGGGGCCGCTTCCAGGCTGTCCGACCAGAGCGTCTGGATCGAGTCGATTACGACAAAGTCCGGTTCAGCCGCCTTGAGGGCCGAGAGGATTTTGCGCAGGTCTGTTTCGGTTGCGAGCTGGACGGGGCTTTCGGCCACTTTCAGGCGACGGGCGCGATCCTGGATCTGTGCGGCGGCTTCCTCGCCGGAGACATAGACGGTCTTCATCCCATTGCGGGCGAGACGCGCGGCGACCTGCAGCAACAGGGTCGACTTGCCGATACCTGGGTCGCCCCCGATCAGTGTCGCGGAAGAAGGCACGATGCCGCCGCCGAACACGCGGTCCAGCTCATCGACGCCCATGATGATGCGCGCGGGCGCTTCCGCCGTGTCGTTGAGGGCGACGAAATCCACCTTGTTGGAGCGTTTGGATCCGGTCTTGGGCGCCGCAAGCCCGCCCGGCACGCCAGCGACGGCTTCCTCGACGAGGGTGTTCCATTCCCCGCAGCCGACGCACTTGCCGCTCCACTTGGAGTGCACTTCCCCGCAGGACTGGCAGACAAAGGCGGTGGTTGCAGTTTTAGCCATGGTGTCTGGATAGGCGGGTTTGCAGGTTGGGGAAAGGGATCAGATGATCCTTCAGGCAGGCTCAAGCGCGGTTGCGGCGCTGACGCCATTGCACACAAAAAGCGCGACGCCTTCCGGTTCCTTGCCATTGGTCAAACGCACCGCCCGGGCTGTGCCACGGGCGTTGCCGGCGGTGAAGGCGAAGGTGCCGTCCAGCACGTCAACATTGCGTTGGTAGAAGGGGATGTAGCCGGACAGGAGTCGTTTTGAGAGCGTCGGGTGCAACTCGAACCGGCCCGTTGAGGCGCGTTTGGCGCCTT
This sequence comes from Hyphomonadaceae bacterium BRH_c29, assembly GCA_000961695.1. GTDB lineage: Bacteria > Pseudomonadota > Alphaproteobacteria > Caulobacterales > Hyphomonadaceae > Hyphomonas. The sequence goes on along the minus strand of LADW01000086.1, from coordinate 37,213 downwards.
CGAACCGTCCGGTCAGCGAGACCGAATTGATCTCCTTCGTGCCCACGAGGCGAACCGGGAAACGAGCTGACGCGGGGATCGGGGTGAAGGCTTCCTCGGTCTTCTCGCCGTCGCCCACGACCGGCGCAGACAGCGGGTCATCCGACAGGAATACCCGCCAGGCCAGGTGCAGGCCTTCATAGCGCGTGAAGTCTGCCTGCTCGGTGCAGGTGTCGATCTGCCACTCGCCGTCCAGCCGGAACTTCTCGTATTGCAGCCAGCCCGTGAACGCGAGCGACAGAGCCGTGAATGCGACCGATATGTACTTGATGAAGTCCAGCATGGCGCGTCTCCCCTCGTGCCTGATCAGACTTCGTCACGGCTGAGGGACGATGGTCAAGACCTGTTCGCGAATTGAGGCGGGTTTACCCTTCCTTGGCAGCTGTGTGGGTAGAGAAAAATACGCAAAGGAGGGGGGGGGATGCGAATGGCGCTTCTTGAGATGTCGCTGGACCGCTGGGCGCTGCGCTGGGCGCTCTTCTGGGTTTTCGGCTGGTCGCTATTCTGCGTCTTCACGCCCATCGAGCTGGGCTTCGATGTGCTGCACTATCACATTCAGGACGGCTGGTCGGCGCTGAACGGGCGACTGACGCGCGATCTCGCGCCTTCGGGCATGCATTCCTACTTCAACCCGCTGACGCATATGGTCACCGAATTGATGATCCGCACGCTGCCAGCTGCGGGGGTGACCTTCCTGCTGGGCGCGGTACAGGCGTCGATCTTGATCCTTATTTACCTTATTTGCCGGCGGGTCCTGACATCCATCGGACATGAAAGCCGGGTCAGCGCCCTGCTGCTGGCGTTGGCGGGTTTCTTCAATTATTCGATGATGACGGTCACGGCCAGCATCCGGATCGACCACTGGGTCGCGGCGCCGTTTCTTGCCGGGCTGTTGATCCTCATGCCGGAAGACGGGCGCACAGTGACGTGGCGACGTGCAGGCCTGGCCGCGTTACTCGTCGGCATGGCGGCGGGTATGAAGCTCACCGCAATCGTTCAGGCCGCTGGTATTGCGGCCGCTATCCTGATTATGGTGCCGGGCGTTCGCGCGCGGATCGAGGCCGTGATCGCCGCTGGGCTCGCCGGTCTGGCTGGTATCCTTCTGACCGGCGGCTGGTGGATGTGGCGCCTTTGGACCGTGGTCGGCAATCCGGTCTTCCCGATGGGGAACGGCCTGTTCAAATCGCCTTATGGATTGCCGGAAAATTTCCGTGACTTGCGCACCGTGCCGGACTCCATCTGGGACGTGTTGTTCTTTCCCGTGAACGCGGCTTTCAGGCCTTATAACGAATATGGGAAAACCTGGATGCAAGACCTGCCCATAGGCATGCTCTATATCGGCATTGTTCTGATGGGATACGTCCTCTATCGCGCCTGGAAGACTGCACCGATGTCGCTCGCCCGACCGCCGTCACGTGTTCTGGTGATGCTGTTCGGCGCGATGATCGCTACGCTGGCCGTCTGGTTTCCGATGTTCATGGTCGGTCGCTATGCCATCGCGGTCTGGATGATCGCGCCGGTCCTGTTCGGGGCGGTTCTGATTCTTGTATGGCCAGCAATAGAGCAGGGGCTTCGGACATTCCTGTGCTTTGGCAGCATCCTGATCATCTGTGTCATTGGCGCCAATGTGACGCCTTTGCGCCGTTTGCCGGTGCAGAATATGTGGGGCCCGTATATTCAGGTTGATGTGCCGGCATTGATCGATTTCGAGAATGCGGAAGTCATCTTCACCGGGCCTTATCCATCCTCTTTTCTGGCGCCATACTTGCCGGCTTCGGCGACCTTCACATTTAATCAGACCCAGCCCTGGGCCGATGGGGGTGAGCATGAACTGAAGCGCATGGTACGTGAACGGATATCCGAATCGGACGGGCCGTTCATTGCCGTCATGGTGGATGTTGACGCGGAGACCGGGCTGGGGTCGATCCCAGTCATCTTCGCCGGCTTGCGTGATACGCTGGGCCTGATCGCAACACGGGAGACCTGCGCCGATTTCGTGACCAGCGCGGACAATGAACAAGCGCACTGGATCGCCTGTCCGCTGGTGAAGGCTGATTAGCGCTAAGGCCCAGGGGGCTGGTCGAGCCAGTCCATCGCGGTGTCGAAGTCCTTCCCGCGCGGCAGTTCGTGGTGGAGGTTCTGCACGACCATGATCTTGATACCGTCCATGCCTGCCGCTTTGTAGCGATCAAAGACGCTCCTGGTGTCGTCCTCGTTGAAGTCTTCTGTGCCGGTGAGGAAAACGAACCGGTTCATGCGCATGCGGGCGATGGCGACCGGGTCTTGTTCCGGGAAAGTGTTGACGCCGCAGATATACAGCGCGCCCTCAAACAGATCCGCGAAATAGTAGGAGATTATACTGGCCATCCGGCCACCCCCGGAGAAACCAGCGATATAGGTGCGGGTTTCGTCCGTGCGGTAATGGTTGCGGACATAGTCCGCCGAAGCGAGGGCTTCAGCCATGCGGCGTTGTACGGTCCGGTCATTGCCTGAATGGTCGACACTCACCCAGATCAGATTGCGCTGGTCGATCACGCGCTTCCAGGTGTTTGGAATCGCGCCTGACCGGGACGGACTGATATAGACCAGGATGCCCGCCGGCTTCGACGGATCATAGGTCTTTGGAACGTAGAGCTCGAATTCGATACTTGTGCCGGGTCTGAAGGCCTCTGAAAAGATCGGTGCCCATTCAGGCCGAAGCGCGCCTTCGGCGGGGACCTTATCCGTATAGGTGCCGGTCCGGGCCAGCGGTGCAGCATGCTCGGGAACCGCCGCGGGGATTATAACGGCGAGCAAAGTACAGGCGATCAGAAAGCGCTTCATTGTTTGAACAGCTTCGCACACAAACAACATGCACTCCAGCACCTGGATTTTACAGGTGTGCCGGATAAAAAGGAACGTCTAGATCGCCGGCTGGATCGGGCCTTCGGCGCGTCCGTGGACGAACTGGTCGACATAGGGGTTGCCGCTATTGTCGACTTCGGACGCCTTGCCGCGCCAGATGATCTTTCCCTCGAACAGCATGGCGACTTCATCGGCCACCTTGCGGGCCGAGGACATGTCATGGGTGATCGTCACAGCCGCCGCGCCGAGGCCGCGCACCTGTTCGATGATGAGGTCATTGATCGCATCTGCCGTGATCGGGTCGAGGCCGGTGGTCGGCTCGTCGAAGAAGATCAGGTCAGGCTTTGAGATGATCGAGCGGGCGAGCGAGACGCGCTTCTGCATGCCGCCGGAAATCTCTGCCGGATAAAGATCCGCCACTTCGGTGCCGAGGCGCACCTTGCGCAGCGTTTCGATGGCGTGGTCCTTGGCCTTGGAGCGGCTGACCACGCCGGAATTGATCAGGCGGAACGCGACATTCTCCCAGACGGTGAGGCTGTCAAACAGCGCGCCGGACTGGAACAGCATGCCGACGCGCTCGCGCATCCGCGCGCGCGACTTGCCGCGGGACTGGGTCACGTCTTCGCCATTGAACAGGATGTTGCCGGAATCCGGCGTCATCAGGCCGAGTGCATTCTTGAGCATCACCGACTTGCCTGAGCCCGAGCCGCCAATCACGACGAGGCTCTGGCCGGGCTCGACATCCAGCGATACGCCGCGAAGGACATGGTTCTTGCCGAAGCGCTTCTCGACATTCTGCAGGCTGAGAATGGGCGTGCTCACAGACCGATCTCCACGAAGATGGTCGACATGACGTAGTTCGTCGCCAGAACCAGAACCGCCGCGCCAACCATGGACAGGGTGGCCGCCCGGCCAACGCCCGTGGCGCCAGCTTTCGACCGGTCACCCTGATAGCACCCCATCAGGGCAATCACGCCGCCGAACACGACCGCCTTGATCAGGCCGGTGAGAATGTCGTTCCTGGTCACGAAGTCGAGCGTGTTGCGCAGGTAGACGGTCGAGTCGAAGCCGAGGGCCTGCGTGCTGACCAGCCACCCGCCCATCACCCCAATCACGTCCGCCACCACAACCAGAAGCGGCAGGGCGATCAGCGCAGCCAGGAAGCGCGGGGCATAGAGATAGCGGTACGGTGAGGCGGAGAGGGATTCCAGCGCATCAATCTGCTCGGTCACGCGCATGGCGCCGATCTCGGCAGAGATCCCGGCCGAGACGCGGCCCGCCAGCATCAGGCCGGTAATCGTTGCGCCGAGTTCCCGCGTGATGCCCAGCACCACGATGCTCGGCACGAATTGTTCGGCGCCATAGCGGCTGCCGCCTTCATAGATATTGAGGGCGAGGGCTGCGCCAATGAACACGGCTGACATGCCGACCACAGGCAGCGAGAAGAAGCCGATATTGACCATCTGCTTCCAGATCTGGCCGACATACCAGCGCGGCGTGAAAGCGGCTGCTTTCACACGTGCCGCAAATACGGCGAGCTGGCCGATCTCGCTGAAGAGGCCGAGTGTCGCTGCGCCGATCCAGGCCAGCGGATTGGGAATCCCGCGCTTACGGGTAGAGGCGTTCGACACGGGGTCCGAGTCCTGTAAGTAATTCATAGCCGAGCGTGTTCGCCCGCGCGGCCTGATCTTCGAGTTTGGCATGCGCGCCGAGGAATTCAACGCGCGCACCTGCTTTTGCGCTGCGCTGTGCCTTTGAGACATCAATCGTAGTCAGGTCCATCGAGACCCGTCCGGCGACCGGGCAGGGCACGCCGTCCAGCCAGCCGATAAAACAGTTCGAGGCTGAGCGCAGCACGCCATCGGCATATCCAAGACCGACCGTGGCCAGCGTCATGTCAGACGGCGCCGTGAACAGGGCGCCGTAGCCGACGGTTTCTCCGGCCTTTGCCTGGAAGACACTCAGGATTTCCGCTTCGAGGGTCACGGCTGGCGCCAGTTTGATGCGCGCTGGCGGGATGGAGCCGCCATAAAGGGCAATGCCCGGCCGGGTCAGCTGGTAGCCATAGTCCCGTCCGAGATAGCAGCCGGCCGAATTGGCGAGGCTGGCCGGTACGCTTGGGAACGCTGCTGCGATGGCGTCGAACGCTGCGCGCTGGGTCTCGTTCATGGTGTGGCCGGGCTCGTCCGCGCAGGCCAGATGGCTCATCACCATGACAGGCTCCAGCGCGTGCAGGGCGTCCGACGCGGTTTCGAGCAAACTTTTGGGCAGCCCGAGCCGGTTCATACCGGTGTCAAAGTGCAGCGCGCAGGGCAGTCCACCGGTTTCCGCCCAGAGCGCGACATGCGCCTCGCTGCTGAGCACGGCAATCAGCTTGTGGGTGCGGAACAGTTCCACAGTTGAGTGGCTCGGGCCGTTGAGGACAAAGATGGCCGGGCCGGGGCCGATCGCCTCGCGCACCACGGCGCCTTCTTCCGGATAGGCGACAAAGAACGTGTCACAGCCCGCTTTGGCCAGCGCCGGGGCGACCTGTGCGGCGCCGAGGCCATAGGCATTTGCCTTCACAACGGCGGATGTGGTCGTCTTCGGGTTCAGCGCTGCCAGCGTCCGCCAATTGGCAACGATGTTCGCAAGATGAACGGTGGCGCGAGGCAGGGACGACATAGGCCTGTGCGTAATCGGCTTCTGGTTGATTGTCAGCCCGGCAATGGCGGCGCCGGTCAGGCCTTTTTGCTGTGCGCGAGCCAGGCCGAGCCCTTCATGTTCCAGACCGGCGTGAAGAAGATCATCCAGATGACGAGCGCGATCATGCCGCCCGCCGGAACGATGGCGATCTTTTGCGGGCCGAACAGGTCAACCAGCGCGCCCATCAGGGCGGCGCCGAACGGGGCGCCAGCCATGAAGCCCAGTTGGTAGATCGACAGGACGCGGGCGAGCTTCTCCTTCGGCGCAGCGTCCTGCACGATGGAGCGGCTCATCGCGATGGAGATACCAGCAGCAAGGCCCCAGACGAACACGATGGCGAGGAAGCCCCAGTGCGGAATTGGCCACATCATCAGGAGGATGCTGATCGAGGCGAGGAGCTGCGCCATCAGCAGGAGGCGACCCTGGCGCTTGATCCGCTTGAAAATGGACAACACGACCGAGGACACGAACGCGCCCATCCAGAACGTGACGAACATGTCCCGGATGCCGTCTGGCCCGAAACCGTAGACGTCCCGGTTGACGATGGGCAGCACAACGAGGAAGGCGCCGATCACGAAGATGCCGACGCCGAACATCAGCGCAGTCATCGCCCACAGCTTGCCGTCAGACCGCACGGCGCTGAAGCCGTCGGCAATATCTGCAAAGGCACTCTTGATGCCCCGGCTGCTGCTGAGCAGCTGGCGCCCCTTGCCGAGCCAGAGCGCAAAGATCGCGCCCAGCGACAGGACACAGCCCTGTATCAGGAGCAGCTGCTGCGCCGGGATCGGTCCAATTCCGAAACCGCCCATCCAGTCCGGCATCTTGGTCATCTTGTCGGCATAGCCGCCAATGATGAGACCGCCGATCTGGGCCAGGAACTGCGCCATTGTGGCCAGCGTCACGCCAAGTTGCAGGGTCACGCCGGAGCCGACCCGGGCGCGGCGCTCGACGACTTCGTTCACGATGGAATCCCGCGCGGGCATCATGAAGGCGCCGACCGTGCCGATGGTCAGGCCATAGGCGATCATGGCGGGATAGGTGAGTGTGCCCTTCCAGACGAAGGCTGCCAGCGCCAGTGCCGGGGCCGCTGCCAGAAGGTGAAGCAGGATCAGGAGGCGCTTGCCGTCCGCGCGTTCAGCGACAACGCCGCCCAGCAGAAGGAAGATCACCGAAGGACCCGACAGCGCCATGTTGGCAAGGCCAAGCTCCAGTCCGCCAAGGTGCAGGTGCTTCTGGCCGGTGATGAGGTAGGGGAACAGGACCATCTGAAGGCCGAACGCCATGAACCAGCTGCACTGGACCAGAAGGTAAGCCGGCAGCTCGATCTTCACGACCCGGCGGATGCGCTGGGCGCGCCAATGCGTGGCGGTGGACAGCAGAGACGCGCCGGCGCCCAGCGCTTCGCTGATCCCGCTGACCGGGGAAGAGACGTCACCCGCCGCCTCTTCGGCCATTTCATCGGCAATAGTTTCGACTGGCTCTGTCATGCCATCTCCCGCGTGAGGCGGGACATTAGGTAGGCCGGGCGGCCATGGAAAGAGCGCTTCGCCACAGAATGGTCAGGTTTCACCCAGTTGCGTTGCGCCTCTCCCAACGGTAGCGTTCGTTGACCCGACGGGTTTTCAGGGTGGACCATGCGTATATTCAGACATCTCATCAGCTGGGCGCTCGCGCTGTTCCTGATTGCCATGTTTATTCAGGCAAATTTCGCGCCTCTGCCCGATCCGCAGGAAGGGGCGGTCAAGCTGTTTGATGCGCCGGGCCAGAATATCGTGTTCCAGACAATTGCAGATCGCTCCGGCGTGTCGCTGTTCGAACCGGCAGGCCGGTTCGTCATCGCGGTTGTTGAGCTGATCGCCGCTTTCTTCCTTCTTTTGCCTGTCACGCGCCGGTTCGGTGCTGTGCTGGCGGCGCTGGTCTGTGGTGCAGCCATTACGTTTCACCTGTCGCCCTGGCTTGGCCGTGAGGTTCCGCTGTCGCTGGACCCAGCCAGCACCGCGACCGATGGCGGGCAGTTGTTCATGCTGTCGATCCTGATGCTGGTGGCGAGCCTGCTCGTTATGGTGGTGCATCCGGGGCGTATTCGCGGCTGATCCGGCCCTCTGGGCTTGCGCCAGCGTTCCACCCCTCGTTAACCGTTTGGTGCGATTTTCCGTAGGTTCAACGGATACGATCGCACCATGGAATCTCTCGAACAGGCCGACAAACCCCGCATTGGACGCGCCCGGAACACGCTGTTCCGCCGGCTGGTGGACATCGTTTCGATGCCCTCCGGGGGCCGTCTCACGCAGCAGGACCGGCACATGGCGGCCGATATCCTGCTCGACATGCTGTTCCATGCCGACAATGAAGACCGCGCCATGTGCGCCAAACGGCTCGCCGGCAGCAAGGAAGCGCCCCGCCGCCTGCTGCGCTATCTGGCGCAGTGTCCGTATCCGATTGCTGCAGCGCTGTTGGCAGAGAATGAGGCATTCGATGCCTGCGACCTGCGCGACATTGCCATGACGGGCTCGCAGGAGCACAGATTGGCCATTGCGAAGCGCAAAGTCGTGCCGGGCATGGTCTCCGATTACCTTGCCGAAGCGGGGGAAGCGCATGTCGTGAAAGAAATGGTCGCCAATCCAGGCGCAGAACTGCCTGAGCAGGCTGTCGACAAGCTGGTCCGGCGTTCGCGGGACGAAACGGCACTGTGTCCACTGATCGCGGAGCGGCTGGAGACCATTCCCTCTCACGCACTGACCATTTTCTGGTGGGCCGAAGGCCCGACCCGCCGCCGTATCCTGCAGCGCTATGCGTCGGACCGGCTGGAAATCATCGATTCCTGTAAGGACGTGTTCGAAATGATGGCGGAAGAGGGCTGGGCCGACCCGGTCGCCCGCAAGGCCATTCAGCTGATCGAGCGGCGCCAGCGCAACCGCGCTGCCCTTGAGCGCAGCGAATTCGACAGCCTCGAAGACGCGATCAATTCTGCCGCAGTCAATGGTATGGACGCGCATACGGCACAGGAAATCGGTTACCTCTCCGGCGTAAAACCGGTCACCGCTGCCAAGATTCTGGACGATCCCGGAGGTGAGGCGCTGGCGGTGCTGTGCAAGGCAACCGGGGTGAAGCGGGACTTCCTGCCGGTCCTCTGGGTCGGCTTGCGGCGACCGCTGGAACTGGAGGAGGGGGTGATCGATCCCCAGTTCAAACATGTCGCCGAGACCTATGAAATCCTGAGCGTCGCCAAGGCGCAGACCATTCTGCGCTATTGGAACTGGTCGCTATCCTCGGCCTTCTCACCGGCCGCTGCGCAAAATGGCGCCGGTCTGCCGATGCCTGCGAATGAAGAGGCAGAGTTCTCAACTGCACAGCGCACAGCGCGTCTGGTTTTTGGCAGATAGCGGTTCAAAACTGTAAAACACTCTGTAACGGGCTTTTCAAAACCTGTTTCCCCCATTAGTCCCGTAGCCGATTAGGGTCATCGGAAAAGAGGGCTGCGCGTGGCGTATTTCCTGGGGCTGGTAATAGCTTTGGTTGCGTTTTGGCTCGGCATGTCCGGGCACAATACGCCGTTGATCCTTTCGCTGGGAGGGGTTTCCGTCGCGTTGACGTGTATCCTGGCCTACCGGCTGGACATTATTGACCGGGAAGGCTCACCCTATGTGCGCCTGTTCGGCTTCCTGGCTTACTTTCCCTGGCTCGCAAAAGAGATCGTGAAGGCGAATGTGACCGTGATCCGCGCCTGCCTGAAGGCCGATCTCGACATTGCTCCGGCGCTGGTGAAGGTGAAGACGATCTGCAAGTCAGATCTCGCCAAGGTGACGTTTGCCAACTCGATCACGCTGACGCCTGGTACGGTCACCGTCGAGATCGAAGGCGACAAGCTTCTGGTTCACGGCCTCTACGAACAGGACGCCCAGCCGGAAGCTTTCGCCGAGATGGACCAGCGTTCGGCTCGCGCCATTGATGGAAAGGGAGCTGCCGCATGATCGCCGCCGCGCTGATCGCGATTCTTATCGGTATGGCGCTGCTCATGCTGCGCGCCTTTATCGGGCCGACCCTTTACGACCGCATCCTTGCGGTGAACTCGTTTGGCACCAAGACCGTCCTGGCCCTCGGCCTGCTCGGCTTCGTGATGAAACGCCCCGAATTCCTCGACATCGCGATCACCTATGCGCTGATCAACTTCGTCTCGACGATCGCGATCCTCAAATTCTTCCGCTACCGCTCTTTCCAGGTTCCGCTGGTGCGCCGTGGCTCGGGAGGCAATGCCGATGGCTGAGTTCCTCACTGATATTCAAGGTATCTGGGAGATTGTCCGTTTCCCGCTGGGGGCGCTGATGTGCTTGGCCGGTGCGCTTTTGTGCCTCGTCGGCACCGTTGGCGTGCTGCGTTTCCCGGACATCTACACCCGCCTGCACGCCGCTTCGATCACCGACACGTCAGGCGCCGCTCTGGTGCTGATTGGCATGATGCTGTTGTCGCCCGGCTGGCTGATTGTCGCCAAGCTGTTCGCGATCTGCGTCTTCCTGTTCCTGACAAGCCCGGCGGCGTCGCATGCCCTGGCCAATGCCGCGCACACAGCGGGCGTTCAGCCGATCATCGGCCGGGTCGGTTCGTCCGACGCTGACGGGGAGGACGCCTGATGCACGCCATGTTCAACGGTGATTTCGGGGTAATCCTGGTCAACATCTTCCTTCTGGGCATCCTGTTCGCGGTCGCCATCGCGATTGCGAGGATGCGCAGCCTGTTCGCCATCGTGATGCTGTCGGGCATGTATTCGCTTGTTTCTGCGGCCTGGTATGTCGCCATTGATGCGGTGGACGTCGCCTTTACCGAGGCAGCGGTTGGCGCAGGCATGTCGACCGTCGTGCTGCTGGGCGCGATGCTGCTGACTTCCCGAACTGCGAAGCCTGAAAAGTTCTTCTTCCGCCTTGGTCCGTTGCTGGTTTGCCTCGCGACCGGCGCTGCGCTGATCTATGCGACGGTCGATCTTCCGGCGCTGGGCGATGCCACATCTGCCGCCAATGCTGGCGTTGGCTACACCTATCTCCAGGTCGGCTGGTTCGATACGGGCATCCCGAACATCGTGACCCCGGTTCTGGCCAGCTATCGTGGCTTCGATACGCTCGGCGAGACGACCGTGGTGTTTGTTGCCGGCCTCGCTGTGGCGCTGCTGCTGGGCTTTGGCGAGCGGTCGCTGGCCGAGCGCATTCGTAACGAAGGCCGCACCAGCAATCGCGGGTCGAAGAAGGCGCCAGCTGTCAGTGACGAGGATCCCGCATGAACACTGATCATCACGTCATTCTGCGCGTCGTCGCGAAAATGCTGATCCCTGTGATCGTCATCTTCGCGTTCTATGTGCAGTTCCATGGGGATTTCGGTCCCGGCGGTGGATTCCAGGCCGGCGTCATCATCGCTGTTGCCATCATTCTTTATGCGCTGATCTTTGGTGTTCCGGCTGCCATGCGCGCCGTGCCGCCGGCCTTTACGCGGTCGCTCGCAGCGGTTGGGGTGATGATCTATGCAGGCGTCGGCTTCTGGGCCCTGTTACAGGGCGGCCAGTTCCTGGAATACCAGGCCCTGTTCCATGAGCCTCCGGGTGAGCATCACGGCCAGCATATCGGCATCATGGTGATCGAGATCGGCGTTCTGTGTGGCGTGTCCGGCGCGATGCTGACGATCTTCTATGCCTTTGCCGGCCGCGTGGCCGAAATCCGCGACGAGGACTGGTAGACCATGCTGGAATTCCTGCTCGAACGCGCGAACTATTGGGTCGTCATCGTGCTGATGATGATCGGCCTTTACATCACCTACGCGTCACAGAACCTGATCAAGCGGATGGTGGGCCTTGGCCTGTTCCAGACCACGATCTGCCTGTTCTACGTGACCCTTGGCAAAGTTTCCGGTGGCACCGCGCCGATCCTGTTCGGCGCCGATGCGATTGAGCATCATGGTGCCCCGCATGGCGCAGAAGCCGAGGGCGGTCATGCTGCGCTCGACGCCGCGCTGGCCGCTGGCGGCGAACATTCGGGGCGTGTTGCGGAACTTGTGAACACCTATTCCAACCCATTGCCGCACGTCCTGATGCTGACGGCCATCGTGGTCGGCGTGGCGACCCTGTCGGTTGGCCTCGCGCTCGTCGTGCGTATCCGTGAGGCCTACGGCTCCATCGAGAACGACGAAATTCTCGAAATCGACCTTGAGACCGCACTGGCCCAGCATGCTGAGGCAGAGAAAGCCGCAAGCGAGGCGACCGCATGATCGAAGCCCTTATGAATGCTGCGCCGGCCTGGGCGCTGACGCATGCTGCGCCACTGCTTGTCATGGTGCCGCTGTTCCTGGCGCCGCTGCTGGCCCTTATGCCAAGCGGCCGGATCGCCTGGCTGATGGCGGTGATCACGACGGGTATCAGCTTCTGCTTTGCGCTGATCCTGCTGGGCCTGGTACAGACCTCGCCGATTGGCGTCGTGTCCTACGAAGTCGGCCGCTGGCCTGTGCCGCTCGGGATCGAGCTGAGGGTCGATGCGCTGAACGCGATGATCCTGCTGGTCGTCACCACGATTGGTCTTCTGGCCACGGTCTTTTCCTGGCCCACCGTTGTTGCGGAAATCAACAAGGATAAGCGGGCGCTGTTCTATTCTGCCTTTCTGGTCTGCTTTGCCGGTCTCAATGGTGTGGCGATCACGGGCGACGCGTTCAACCTGTTCGTCTTCCTCGAAATCTCGTCGATCTCGACCTATGTGCTCGTGGCACTCGGGGCAGGGCGCGACCGCCGGGCCCTGCCGGCTGCGTTCAACTACCTCATCATGGGGACGATCGGCGCCAGCTTCTACATTATCGGCATCGGCTTCCTCTACGCCGCGACCGGCACGCTCAACATGCATGACATCGCGACGCGCCTGCCGGAACTGGCAGGGCACCGCAGCGTGCAGGCAGGCTTTGCCTTCATCCTGGTTGGCCTCGGTCTGAAGGCGGCAATGTGGCCGCTGCATCAGTGGCTGCCGAATGCCTACTCCTACAGCCCCAGCTTCGTGACGATGTTCCTGTCGGCGACGGCGACCAAGGTCGCGCTCTACGCGCTGATCCGGTTCCTGTTCACGATCTTCCGGCCTGACTACGCGTTCGAAATCTCGGCCTTCAGCGCGGTTCTGATGCCGCTTGGCCTCGCGGCCATGGTCGTGTGCAGCTTCCAGGCTGTGTTCCAGAACGATGTCCGGCGCATCCTGGCCTATTCCTCGGTGGCGCAGGTCGGCTACATGATCCTCGGTGTCTCCATTGGGACCACGGCCGGTCTTTCTGCGGGTCTCTTCCACCTGCTGAACCATGCCATGATGAAGGGCGCGCTGTTCATGGCGGTGGCCGGTGTTGTCCTGACCTATCAGGGCACGACCATTCGCGACTTTGCAGGTCTTGGCCGCTCGGCCCCGTGGACGATGACGGCTTTCGCCATCGCCGCGCTGTCGCTGATCGGTGTGCCTTTGACGGCGGGTTTCCAGTCCAAGCTTCAACTCGGCTTTGCCCTGTTTGACCAGGGCATGTGGTGGGCCGTCGCGCTGGTCGTGTTCTCGTCCTTCCTGGCGGTGATCTACATGGGCCGCGTGCTGGAGGCGGTGTTCTTCCAGCCGCCCGCCAATCCGCGCAAGGCGCGTAAAGAAGCCCCGATCCTTATGCTCGTGCCGCTCTGGATCCTCGCTTTGGCCAATATCTATTTCGGCATTGCGGCGGACCTCCCGCTCGGACTCGCGCGAGACGCGGCCGCCGCAGCCTTCGGCGTGGAGGCGTTCCGATGAGTCCTGAAACCCTGATTGCCGCCGCGCTGGTCCTGCCGCTCCTGATTGCGGCTGGCATTGCCGTGATGGGCTGGTCGCCGAACCTGCGGGAAGGGGTTACCTTCATCGGCGGGGGCCTCTTGTTCCTGATCATTGTCCTGCTGACGATGCACGTCGCAGGCGGAGAGCGGCCGGAGCTGAACCTCGGCGAGGCTGCGCCCGGCCTCAGCCTCGCTTTCAAGCTCGAACCTCTGGGCATGCTGTTCGCGCTCGTGGCCAGCGGCCTGTGGATCGTGAACTCGTTCTATTCCGTCGGCTACATGCGCGGGAACCGTGAGCGCAACCAGACGCGCTTCTACATCTGCTTTGCCCTCGCCATCTTCGGCGCCATGGGCGTGGCGATGTCGGCAAACCTGTTCACGCTGTTCATCTTCTACGAGGTGCTGACGCTGTCGACCTATCCGCTGGTTGCCCACAAGGGCGACGCCGCTGCCAAGCGGGGCGGACGCATCTACTTGTTGACCCTGATGGGTACGTCGATCGGCTTTCTGCTGCCCGCCGTGATGTGGACCTGGGTTCTGGCCGGTCACAGCCTCGACTTCGTGCCCGGCGGCCTGCTGGCGGGTGTCGATATAAGCCCGGTTGTCGCCAGTGCGCTGCTGATCCTGTTCGCTTTCGGTGTTGCCAAGGCGGCGCTGATGCCGGTCCACTTCTGGCTGCCGAACGCCATGGTCGCGCCGACGCCGGTGTCGGCCCTGCTGCACGCCGTGGCCGTTGTGAAGGCCGGTGTGTTCACCATCCTCAAGATCTCGATCTTCATCTTCGGGGCGGACCTTCTGGAAGCGACCCCGGCGCGGGAGTTCATTCTCTGGGTGGCCTGTTTCACCATGTTGGTCGGCTCGCTCGTCGCCATGACCAAGGATAATCTGAAAGCGCGGCTCGCTTATTCGACCATCGCGCAGCTGTCCTATGTCGTGGCTGGTGCCATGCTGGCAGACCCTGCCGGCTGGATGGGCGGCAGCCTGCAGATCGCCGCACACGCTGCTGGCAAGATGACGCTCTTCATGTGCGCCGGTGCGATCTATGTCGCCACGGGCCTGACCAATATTTCGGACATGAAGGGCCTCGGCCGCAAGATGCCGTTGGTCTTCATCGCCTTCCTGATTGGCTCCCTGTCGATCATCGGCTTGCCGCCCTTTGGTGGGGCCTGGCCGAAATATGAACTGATGCAGGGCGCGATCGACCACAACAATACGTACCTGTCCTTTGTGCTGATCGGGTCGTCGCTGCTGAACATCGCGTACCTTCTGCCGATCCCGTTCCTGGCCCTGTTGCCACCGCCCGGCACCAAGGAGCCGAAGCCCTTCAAGCGCCCCGATGGCGCGCCGATGCCGACCGTCGTGGCCCCGCTGATCACGGCCGCGCTGTGCATCATCCTGTTCTTTGCCGTCGGGCCGATCTCGAAATTCCTTTCCCCGACTGTGGGCGACCGCGTCGATTATATCGCGGATGGAGGCCAGCCATGAGCGACCCGACTGACAATGGCCGCGACGATACCGGCCGCTTCGTGAAGCGGGCAGCGGAGTCCGTGCACAAGCTGAACACGCCGTCGGAAGAGGGCATCCACCCGCTGTCGCAGATCCTGTTCGGCTGGACCCACACCAAGGGCATTGGCAACATCATCTTCTGGGTGCTGCTGGCCCTGTCGGCGATCATGCTGTCGATCGACTTCTTCTTTCCCCGTCAAGACTATCTGAAATTTGCCAATTATGCCGGGTTCTACGGCATCTGGGGCTTTGTCTGCTTCTCCTTCGCCGTGATCATGGGCTGGCCGCTTGGCCACCTGTTGCGCCGGGACGAGAACTATTACGGCGATGCCAGCGGCCCGCCTTATGGCGTCGATCCCGACGCGCCGATGGCCGATGAGGCGACTGCGCCGCACCATTCTTCCGAGGGAGACGCGTAATGCCGACCATGCTGGCAAGTCTCAATCCCGGTTGGGTGCTGATCATCGCGGGCATCGCGAGCCTGTTCATCCGTGTGCGCGTTGTGCGTCAGGTCGTGACCATCGCCGCGCCGCTCATGGCGCTGCTGCTGCTGGTCTTTGCGACACAAAACACAGACCTGGCCACCGCCGACATGATGGGCCTGAAACTGGTCCTCTACAAAGTCGACAGCCTGAACTTCATCTTCAGCCTGGCCTTCCTCATCGCTGCCGTGCTGAATGGCATCTATGCCCTGCACAGCGACGACCGGATCCAGGATGGCGCCGCGCTGTTCTATGCCGGTGCCGCCGTCGCCGCGACGCTGGCGGGCGACCTGATGACCCTGTTCGTGTTCTGGGAACTGACGGCGATCAGTTCGGTCTTCCTGATCCTGCGGGCACAGACGCGCGAAGCTTACTTCGCCGCGATGCGCTATCTGGGTGTACAGGTCCTGTCGGGTGTTCTGCTTCTGGCGGGCATTGCCTATGTGCTGAAATCGCGCGGGAACCTGTCGCTGGAAGCCTTCACCGATCTCAGCGATCCGGGCGTCCTGTTCATCTTCATCGCGTTCGGCATCAAGGCGGCGTTCCCGCTGCTGCACAACTGGCTGCAGGATGCGTATCCAAAAGCCACCGTGGTCGGCTCGGTCGTGCTGTCGGTCTATACGACCAAGCTCGCCGTCTATGCGCTGGCCCGCATGTTCCCGGGGCAGGAGCATCTGATCTGGATCGGCGCCACGATGACCGTCTTCCCGGTCTTCTTCGCCGTGATCGAGAACGATCTGCGCCGCGTGCTGTCCTATTCGATCAACAACCAGGTCGGCTTCATGGTGTGCGGCGTCGGCGTCGGCACGCCGCTGGCCCTGAATGGTGTCGCGGCTCACGCCTTTGCGGACATCTTCTTCAAAGGCCTGCTGATGATGTCGATGGGCGCTGTGCTCTACCGCACGGGTACGGTGAAGGCGAGCCAGCTTGGCGGCCTGCATCGCTCGATGCCCTGGACGACCGTGTTCTGCATCATCGGCGCCATGTCGATCTCAGCCTTCCCGCTCTTCTCGGCCTTTGTGACCAAGTCGATGATCATCTCCGAAGTGGCCACGGCGGGTTATGCCGTGATCTTCCTGATGCTCATGTTCGCCTCGGCCGGTGTTCTGGAACACTCGGGTATCAAGATCCCGTATTATGCCTTCTTCGGCCACGACAGCGGCATCCGCGTGAAGGAAGCGCCGTTCAACATGCTGCTCGCCATGGGCATTGCAGCGGGCCTGTCGATCTTCCTCGGACTGCCAGCACTGGTGCCGGGCTTCGGCCATGAGTGGCTCTACAACCTGTTGCCATACCGCGAGGAGGCGATGGGCTATTCCCATCACCACCTGTTCTCGTTCAGCCACATACTGACCCAGTTCCAGCTGCTGGTGCTCGCCATCTTCGCCTTCGTCCTGCTGAAGCGCATTCACGCCTATCCGCCTGAGAAGCGCGGCGTGATCCTCGACAGCGACTGGACCTATCGCAAACTTGGCTATGGCCTGGTCGTCTGGGCCGGCACGGTCTGGGGCAAGGCAGGGCCGGCCATGTCGGCCGCCTTCTTCCGCGTCACCGGGCGGGCCTATAACTGGATCGAGGCGGCGTTCAGCCCGCGGGGCGAACTGGCGCGCGGCGGCGTGCTGAACGGCGCCATGGCCATCTGGACAGCGGCGCTGCTGGGCATCGTGTTGCTCCTGTCCTTTATGGCCGTCAGCTAGACAAACGCGCCTGAACCTGAAGCATTTATCCGCCCCGGTCTGAACAGGCCGGGGCTTTTTTCTGCTGTTTTGGGATTTACGTTTGGCTGGCGGGCAGTACGTCCAAGCCAGAATAAGTTAACGGGGACAGACAGCATGTCAGAAACCATCGAAGCCCGACCAGCCGAGCAGAGCGTGATCACGTGCGCGGCTCAGATCGTTGCGTCCTATGTCGGCAATAACACGGTTGCATCTGACGAATTGCCGGACCTGATCCGCCTTGTGCATGGCGCCCTGTCTGGGCTGGGCGAGCGCGTCGCCCGGCTGGACGAGCCCAAGCCTGCAGTGCCTGTTACGAAATCCGTTTCGGATACTTTCCTGGTCTGCCTGGAAGACGGGAAGAAGTTCAAATCCCTCAAGCGACACCTGCGCACGTCCTATGACATGTCGCCGGAAGAATATCGCGAGAAATGGGGCCTGCCAGCAGACTATCCAATGGTTGCGCCAGGCTATTCGCGCCAGCGATCACAGCTTGCCAAGAAGATGGGCCTCGGGCGTACAGACAAGTAGAAGATCACCGCCACGAATACTTATCATTACGGATGCGAAATGAAGTATTCCGGTAACCTTGGTTAATAAAACATCACAAAGACTCTTGATTCGGGGGGGCAACTCGCGCGATAGGTGATTCTATCGAATCACCACGGGGGTGGCTGAACATGACGAAACAGAATGTTTTCAAAGGTGTGACCGCTGTTCAACGCAGTCTGGTCGACTATTGGTGCCTGCTTTGCGAATCGGACGGCGTTCCGCGCCGCGAATCGGTCGATCCAGGGCACCTGCGCAGCATGCTGGCGAGCATCTCCATCATCGAGTTCGACGAGTCGGGCGCGGCGCGCTTCCGAATTGCCGGGTCCCGCCTGCGCGACCTGCTGGGCTTCGAGGCCCGTGGCCATAGTGTCGAAGATGCGATCGGCACGGCTGCAGAGACTTTCTCGCTCGGCCTGTCCGCCGCCATCGACCGCGCGGCGCCCGTCGGCGGAGTTATCGAAACCGGCCATCGCCTGCATGCATGGCTCCGTCTGCCGCTGGCCGGACCGGATGGCCGGATCAGTCAGGTGCTTTGCCATGACGAAGCGCTGGCCAACCGCCGCCTCCTGCTGACCACCCCGCCGTCGGGCAGCACTATCCACCAGAGATCGAGCCGCTTCGCCGCTTGATTCCCGTCCCGCGCGGGGCGCTACATTGCGCATATAGGAAAGTTATCCTACACTGCCTGATCTCGGGTAGTCTTCTGCCTGTTCCAGACAGCAGGAGGATACATGTCCCACTTCGACCCCCAGAAAGATGAAGACCGCGCCGATCTCGCCGCGGCCCTGACCGCGTTTGCGCTCGGGCTGAAAGCGGAGGACGTGCAGGGCGGCACACGCGGCTCAAGGAGCGGGGCGCGGGCCCGGCAGATCGCAATGTACCTGCTGCGCGCCAGTCTCGGCATGAGCCTCAGCCGCGTCGCGCGGGCCTTCGGCCGGGATCGCTCCACGGTCTCCTATGCCTGTCAGGTGATCGAAGACCTGAGAGACGATCCGGATTTTGACATCTGGATCGAGCAATTGTCGGTCGGCCTGTCCAGCGTTGCGGTGCTTGGCGCGTCGCCGGCCGATGGCGAGGTGGTTCGCTGTGCCGGGTAAACCGAACCGTATCCTGTCGGGTTGGCGGGCCCGTCGCCTGCTTGCCTCAGGCGGCATGATCGTGCGTGATGGCGCAGCGTTTCGTCTCTATCGGCACGCGGATGAACGAAGTTGCCGGTGTGGCCGGGTGCCCGCCCATGTCGTGGCGCGCCTCAAGGCAGAGGCAGGGCTGGTTCTGTTTCGGGGCGATCCGGATCGTCTGGTCCAGTCCAGCCTGCCAGACCTGCCCGAGCTGAAGCCCTTGCCGGTTCAGCCCGATCCGGGCGTGTGGCACAGGCCGCCGCGCAGCGTGCTGGAGCAGTTGGTCGATCAGGATTCCCAGGGTGTGCGCCTGCGTGCGGCGGCGGGCCGGTTCCTGGCGGACTATCACCTCGCAGCATCACCTGGACGGCTCCGCACCGATACGCCGGCGTCTCTGGCGGCGGCGCGGGCACGGCTTGAGCAGGTGGAGGCAAATCTTGGAAGTGTCCGGGTCGAAATGATCGAGATGCTGGTTCTGGACAAGTTTTCAGCCGTCGCACTTCGCCATGTGACGGGCGCGGAACCGGCTGTCGCGCTGGAGGCGCTCACGCGCCTGGCCGTGGTTCATGGACTGGCCGAACCGGATCAGCTGGTGGGCAGGGCCTTCGCGTCGGCCTGAATCCGGGCCAGCATGGAGGCGAGCCCGTTGGATCGCTGGGAGGTCAGGGCGCCGCTGACGCCGATTTCGTCCAGGAAGGCCTTCGCGTCGAAGGACAGGATCTCGTCTCGCCCGGCGCCGGAATAGAGTTGCATCAGAAGGGCGATCAGGCCGGACACGATCATCGCATCGGATTCCGCCCGCAGCACCAGCTTGCCATCCTCCCAGTCCGTCACCAGCCAGACCTGACTGGCGCAGCCGTGCACGCGCGTGTCTTCGGTGCGCTCACCCGGCTCCAGCGGCGGGTTGGCTTTGCCAAGATCGATGATGTGCGCATAGCGCGCCTCCCAGTCGTCCAGCCAGGAGAAGTCTTCACGGATTTCGGCGGCGGTTTCGGCGATGCTCATGGCCTGTGACATGGGGCATTCAGCCCCAAAAGAAAACCCCCGGCAGCCTGAGGCCCCGGGGGTGAAAGTTGAGAGAGATGGAAGGGTGTTACTGGTAGACCCCGCCAATGCACTTGCCGACATCCGCGAGCGCGTGCTCACCGATGCAGAAAGGTACTTCATACTGCTGGTTCGCCGCGGCGACGCACTGCTGCAGATTAAGGTTGGCCATGTTCAGGCAGCCGCGGGTTTCGCGTTCTGACATGGCGCTGGACATCTGGGCCGGGGTGGCGGCTTCGGAGCCCAGCACGCGGAAGGCGGCGAGTGTGGCGATCTGGTCTGCCACGGGCTCTTTGCCGTATTTCACGCGCTTGCGATTGAGATTGAGGCTGGAGGTGACCGCAGCCGGGAAGCGCACGGCACTCGCGGCGCCGGAGACATTGTCCCACAGCGATGGGGCGCCGGTGACGCCGGCCTGGACCAGGACGCCATCAATGTCAGACGCGCTGAATGCCGAGAGAAGCGGGGCGCTGGCAGGAATGCCGGCACGCTGGATCCGGTCGAGGCTGGACGCCTTGGCGCCGGAATTGCCGATCTTGGCCTTGGCCCAGCCGGCAGCCTGAAGCGAATAGGCTTGTTCCTTGACGAAAGCGGCGGCGCTGGTGAGACGGCGGCTGTCGGCTTCGGTGGCGGAGAGCGCTGAGCTGACGGCACTATCGCCGCCATTCAGCTGACGGGCATAGCGCACGTCATTGGCCAGGCCACTCATCATGACGTCGCGGCCGTAAAAGTCTGCAATGTCGCGCACGGCGGCGCGGTATTCAGGGTCCTGCGAGGCGATCAGGGCCGAATAGGAGATCCAGCCTTGCGAAAGCTGGTCGGGATTGTGCCCACCCAGCGAGGTAAGCGCGTTGTCGATATCGTTGGCAGAGCCAAGCGGTTTGGACTTCACGTCAGTAACTTCAGATTGGTAGGTGGCGTAGACGGCGGCCGATTTCGAAATCGCGTCGCCTGCCTTCTGCTCTTCCACTTGGGCGTCCTGTGCCGTAGCACCAAAGGCGCACCCGACAGCGATAACGATGGCCCCGATCATTCTGATGGACTTCATGTTCGCTAACTCCCTCACGCGTCACACGATACTGAATGCCTGAACTTCCCCAAGGGGGGAACCGCAGCTTGCCCGCTTCTTGCATTACAAATACAGCAAGGAACCGCAGACAGCTTCACAATGCCTAATGAATCTCACTGGGATATTAACATGTCCCCCCAAAAGCAGTTGCAGAGATTACGGTTTGTCCACCTTGGCTGGTTGGGCATGGTGCTGGCGGTTGCCCTTTCTGTTCTCGTGTCGCGCGAAAAAGAGGCGCTCTCGTTCGCCTGGTTGGGGTTGGCGGCACTTCCTGGTCTGACCGGCTATGCGCTGCTGGGCCGCGACCGGCTTTTGAACCAGTTTGCCCCGTCATTCCTGGTGATTACGTGGACCGTGTTCGCCGCCTTCGCGCTCGCTCTGAGCGGAGCGGCCATGTCTCCGCTGTCGGTTTTGTTCGTGATCGCGCCGCTTGTTGCGCTGAACCTTGGTAACTCTGCCATGGCAGCCGAAGCGTCGATGTTCGGCGCGGGCGCGTATTTCGTTGCGATCCTGTTGTCCGAAATCGGGATTCTGCCTCCTGGAGAGGCCGTTCCGGGCTTTGCAAGCGTGGCCCGGCTGCTGGCTTTTGCAGCCCTTGTGATCTCCGCACTGCTGGTCTGGTTCCTGGCCCGTGGGCAACAGCGCCTGCAGACAGCCGCCGACCAATCCGAGCCGGTGGAAGCCTCCGTTTCGCATCCCCCGCGCGCGACCATTCCGGTGCCTGCCGGCTCTGGTGTGTTGCTTCTGGATGTAACCCTGGATGGCATGGTGCGCGGCGCCGATGGCGACCGGATGGGCCTGCCCGGCATCGGGGTCGGCACCTGGTTGCGCGATATTCTCGAAAATGCCGATGCGGCGACCGGGCTTCAGGCGCGTATTGCGGTGAGCGGCGAGACGAAACTTCGCAGCGGCCGCACTGTCACCTTCTGCTCGACACCATATGAAGGCGGCACGCATGTCGTGCTGATCGACCGGGCGGGCGAAAGCGCTGAGCCGGCCAAAGTCTCTGACGCAGAGACCCGCGCCGATGCGGCCGTGAAACAGCGCACAGCTTTCTTCGCCTCTCTTGGGCACGATCTCAAAACGCCGCTGAACGCCATCATCGGCTATGCCGACATGATGCGCCAGAATGTGCTCGGCCCATTGCCGGATGCCTACAAGGACTATCCGGCCATCATTCATGACAGCGGTGAGGAACTGCTCCTGATGGTCGAGGACATGCTCGACCTCGCGCGCGCCGATGCTGATCGCCAACGTCTGGAGCCTGAACCGGTTGACCTGCGGGCGTCTGCCAAGGGCGTGATACGCCAATTGGAGAACCAGGCTGAACGCGCAGGCGTGACCCTGCGCCTGAAGGCTGGTGATGAAGATGTCTGGGCCCATGCCGATGCCCGCGCCGTGCGGCAGATCTGGCAGAACCTCGTGTCCAACGCGATCAAGTATTCAGACCGCGACGGCATCGTCATGCTGGACGTTCAGAACCGGGCCCATGCCGTGATCCTGTCGGTCACCGACAAGGGCGCCGGCATGACCGAGGATGACGTGAAACTGGCGCTGGAGCCGTTTTCGCAGGGCGAGAATGCGCGCGGCGTGAAGGGAACAGGCCTTGGCCTCGCGGTCGTCAAACGCTTTGCGGAGATGCATGGCGGCCAGGTCGACATTCAGTCGAAACCCGGCAAGGGCACGCGCGTCGCAGTCAGCCTTCCACGGGACCCGGAGACGGATGCCGATCCGATTGAACCAGCGACCGTCTGAGGCGCCTTTCCAGGTTCACTTGCCAGGGTTCCGGGCTGTCTTCAGTAGTCCCGATCGTTCGGCAGGTTCTTCCGCACCAACAGGAACAGGCCACCCAGTGTCCCGCCGCCGATAGCGAACAGCGCGATGGATGTGATAAAGTAGATCACGTCGCCCGGATAAGCCGCGTGTTGGATCAGGCCCATCAGGCCGCCAGCAAAGGCAATTGCCGGCGCCATAAGGATCAGGTCGCTGCTTTTCATGGATTTTCCCCTTCCGCGCATGGTTTCCAAAGCGTTAACTCCCGCTGGGAATCTGCAAGTGCCATGCCTGTTCACCCTGTTTCCCGAAGGACCCGCGCCATGATGGACCGCTTGCCGACACGCCTCTGGATCGAGGCCCTGATCCGCCGTGCGGAAGTCGCCGGGGCGTCCGGTTTCATCGTCCAGCATGGCGATGACGCGCGCGGGGACATTCTGGTGAAGGTCGCCCGCCTTAATGGAATGGCCGCCGCCTACACGCCTTCGATGGACATGGAGGGCGAGCGCATCTTCCTGAACCTCGCCGCTCAGGGCATCGGCCCGGACGAGCGCAGCGTGGATGAATATGTCGCCCGTGCCCGCAAGCGTGACAGCGATCTCTGGGTGGTCGAGATCGAAGACCGGGAAGGGCGCCACTTCCTGACCGAACATGTCGAGGAAGGCGCCTGAATTCTGTCGTGGTTTCAGGCCAATTCCTTTGCGCAGGATAAGCCTGCGTTAACTCTGCGCTAACCCCGTGGCGTCAGCTTGAAACCGAATTGAGCAATCGGGGCAGAGTGGGGTCATGCTGTTTCTCCTGAACGAACAGATCGTCGATGTGACGATCCCGGAAATCCACCTGTCAAAGCGCTGGAAAGTGCTTGGCTGCGGCGATCCCTCAAGCATGAGGGCACGCGAGGCGCTGGAGTTCGTGGCCCGCGTCGTGTCGGCGCATGTGAAGGATTGCGTACCGCTTGAGGTCAGCCTCGTGGAAGACCTGGCCGCGCTGATCATTGCCAAGACAGGCGCGAATGCGGCCCTCTTCCCGGTGACGGATGGCAAGGTGGGTGAGGCGCGCCTGACGATCCTGCCCGAAACCATCCTGGCCAGCCTGCGCGAGCGTCATGCCCATGAAGGCCTGGTCCCGGACCTCAAGGAAATCTGGCCGCTGGCCGCTTAACGGCCCACCTGACACCAGCTCTTCAATCCATGGTCCAGATCGGCTAGAGGCTCGGCCCAGAGAAAACGAGCCAATTCAATATGTCCCACGCTGCAGAAGCCGCCCGTCGGCGGACCTTCGCCATCATTTCGCACCCTGACGCCGGCAAGACCACGCTGACGGAGAACCTGCTTCTGGCGGGCGGTGCCATTCGCGCGGCCGGGGAAGTGGCTGCGCGCGGCGAAGCCCGGCGCACCCGGTCCGACTGGATGAAGATCGAACGCGACCGGGGCATCTCGGTTTCGGCCTCGGTCATGACGTTCGAGTTTCAGGACCTGGTCTTCAATCTGCTCGACACGCCGGGCCACGAAGACTTCTCCGAAGACACCTACCGCACCCTGACCGCCGCCGACTGCGCCGTCATGGTTCTGGACGCGGCGAAAGGCATCGAGCCGCAGACGCTCAAACTGTTTGAAGTCTGCCGCCTGCGTGACATCCCCATCGTGACCTTCATCAACAAGATGGACCGCGAGGCGCTGGAGCCGATCGACCTGCTGGACGAAGTTCAGGACCGGCTGCAGCTGGACACTGCGCCGCTCTACTGGCCCGCCGCCAGTGGCCAGCGCTTTGCCGGCATGATGGACCTGACGAAGAAGGAATTCATCCAGTTCGAGCGCCGCCCCGGCGAGCCGCCGAAGATCGGCGATGCCCCGCGCATCGCAGCGGATGACGCAACGCTGAAAGCCAATCTGGACGGCCACGTCTATACCGAACTGACCGAAGGCCTGGAAATGGCTGCGGGTCTGCTGCCGGAATTTGACCAGGAGTCATTCCTCGCCGGCCACATGACGCCGGTCGTGTACGGTTCGGCGCTGCGCCATTTCGGCGTGGCCGAACTGCTCCGCACGCTGCAATTGTACGCCCCGCCGCCGCGCGACCAGAAGGCCGAGCGCAAGGGCGAGCCCGTCACGATCCATGCCGCTGACAATACGGTCTCGGGCTTCGTCTTCAAGATCCAGGCGAACATGGACCCGAACCACCGCGACCGCGTGGCCTTCCTGCGCCTTTGCTCGGGCGAGTTCCGGCGCGGCATGCGCCTGAAGACGGCGGGCGGCAAACAGCTAGGCATTCACAATCCGCTGATGTTCCTCGCGCAGGATCGGGGCATCGCCGAGACCGCCTATGCGGGCGACGTGATCGGCGTGCCGAACCATGGCCAGCTGCGCGTCGGGGACTCCTTGTCAGAGAATGGCGACATCCAGTTCGCTGGCATCCCGAATTTCGCGCCGGAACTCCTGCGCCGCGCGCGCGTGAAAGACCCGATGAAGGCCAAGCACCTCCGCAAGGCGTTGGAAAGCCTCGGCGAAGAGGGCGTGACCCAGCTGTTCAAGCCGACCATCGGCTCGGACATGATCGTCGGCGCCGTTGGTCAGCTCCAGTTCGAAGTGATGATCGAACGCGTCGCCGCCGAGTACAATCTCGAAGTCGTGTTTGAACCGGCACCTTATAACGTGGCCCGCTGGCTGTCCTGCGACGATCCGAAAATTCTGGAAGACTTCCTTGAGCGGAACAAGTCTGCGTCCGGCACCGATCTTGACGATGCCCCGGTCTATCTCGCCAAGAATGCCTGGGATGTCGGCTACGCCCAGGAAAAGAACCCAGAAATCCGCTTCACCGCCACGAAAGAACGAGCGATCTAAGCGGGTCTATTCGCCGTCAGCGTCCGGTCCGCCGTCGAGTTCCTGAACGGGTTTCGGCGTGAACAGGGCTTCGTGGCGCGGGGAGATGCCGGATACGGACAGAAAGTCTTTACGGACATGTCCGCCGCCGCGCTTCAGTTCGCAGCGGCCTTCGCCGCCGTCGATTGCTGCGACATGACTCCACGCCAGGCACATTTCATCCGCAGCGCAGCTCGCCTGACAGGCCGTCGGCGTGTCCCCCGGCAGCACGGAATAGGTGGCGCCAAAGCGATAGATGCCGGGTTCCTGGCCCGTGGGCACGGCCTGTTCTGTCGGCTTTTCCGGCTTCCGGCTGGGTGCATCAGCAGCTGCTGGTGCAGCGATCAGGGCGAGCGCGCAAGCGGGCGCGAGGAGGGGTGCAAGGCGCATGGCGGCTACTCCATTTGTCAGCCTTCAGGATAAGAAGGCCTCCTTAATGAAGTGTTCGCCTCAGTCTGCCGGTTCAACAGGCCCGGCTAGCCAGCCAGCGCGTCGCGCTTTTCTTCAATCTCCAGCCATTCCATTTCGGCGGCTTCAAGTTCCTCACGCGCCTTGCCGACGCGGACGGATTTCTTGTTGAAGGCGTCGGCATCGCGGGCGTAAAGCTCGGGGTCCGACATGTCCTTCTCAAGCTTCGCGATTTCAGCTTGAAGCTTGGGCACCAGTGCGTCGATTTCCTTCTGGCGATGCTCGTCCTTGAAGGAAAGTTTTGTCTGAGGTTTCGGGTGTTGTGCACTGTCCGTCTTCGGTTTTTCCGCTTTCGGATCATTCGCGCCATTCTTCTGGCGCACACCTTTCAGCTGCTGCTGCGCATCGCTCCAGCCGCCTGCGGTGACAATCCATTCGCCGTCGCCAATCGGGCAGAGACAGCTCGTCACCGTGGCATCGAGGAAGGCCCGGTCGTGGCTGACCAGGATCAGCGTGCCTTCATAGCCGAGCAGCATGTCTTCCAGGAGGTCCAGCGTCTGCATGTCCAGATCGTTGGTCGGTTCATCCATCACCAGCAGGTTCGACGATTGCGCCAAACCAATGGCCAGCGACAGCCGGTTGCGTTCGCCGCCCGACAGCGCGCCGACGGGCTGGCGCAGCTGGTCCGGCGAGAACAGGAAGTCCTTCGCATAGGCCGCGACGTGGCGCTGGCGACCCTGCACCATGATCGAGTCGCCGCCCGCCGGGGCGAGGGCTTCCCAGATCGTGTCCTTCGGGTCCAGCGTTTCGCGCGTCTGGTCCTGATAGGTCACTTGCAGCGTCTTCGACTGTTGCACGCTGCCACTGTCCGGCTCGATCCGGCCAAGGAGGAGTTTCACCAGCGTCGTCTTGCCTGCCCCGTTCGGGCCGATAATGCCGATCCGGTCGCCGCGCAGGATCTTCAGCGAGAGGTCATTGACCAACGTCAGTTTGCCGTCCGGGCCGTCATAGTTCTTGGTCAGGTGCTTCGCTTCGATCACCTTCTTGCTCATCGAGTCCCCGGCATCGACGCTGAGGTCGGCGGTGGACTTGCGATCTGCCAGCGCCGAGCGCATCTGCGCGTGCTCGCTGCGCAGGTCTCTCAGCTTCGCGAGGCGGCCCTGGTTGCGCTTGCGCCGTCCGGTGACACCGCGCGCCAGCCAATGCTGTTCGTCCTTCAGGTGCGTCGTCATCCGGCGCAGCTGGCGTTCTTCTTCCACTTCGATCTGCTCGGCCCATTCGTCGAACTTCACATAGCCGTCCGGGCTTTTCAGAACCTTGCCCTGACGCAGCCAGAGCGTGTTGGTGGAAATGTTCTCCAGAAATCGCCGGTCGTGGCTGACCACCAGCACGACGCCGTTGAACGCTTTCAGCCGTGCTTCCAGCTGTTCGATCATCGGCACGTCGAGGTGGTTGGTCGGCTCGTCCAGCAGGATGACGTCCGGGTCTTTGGCAAACGCCTTGGCGAGCGCGGCGCGGCGCAACTGGCCGCCGGACAGAGTGGCCGGGTCTGCGCCCGCCTCCACGCCGAACTCCATCAGCTCGGCCTCGGCCATATAGTCGTTCTCAAGGCCCTCGCGGGCATAGTCGAGCACGGTCTCGAAGCCGGCAAGGTCCGGCTCTTGCGCGACGGCGGCATAGGTGATGCCCGGCTGGCGCCAGACCTCGCCCGTGTCGGCCTCGACCGTTTCGGAGATGATCTTCATCAGCGTGGACTTGCCCGCGCCATTGCGACCGACCAGCGCCACGCGTTCACCCTTGGACAAAGAGAAGCTGACCCCCGTGAACAGGGGCTTGCCGCCAAAAGAGAGGCGGACGTCGGTAAGGGTAATCAGGGGCGGTGCAGCCATGGCCGCGATGTAGCGCGCGCGAGGGCAGGGCGCTAGGGGGCGGCACCAGACAAAGGCTTCCTTAAACTTGAAGCTGTATATGGTTCGTTAGCTTGCCTGACCGGGTGGGCCTGACTGAGTTGTTTGGTGTTACATGCTGAAAAAACAGATTCTGCACG
Source organism: Hyphomonadaceae bacterium BRH_c29 (assembly GCA_000961695.1). Classification (GTDB taxonomy): domain Bacteria; phylum Pseudomonadota; class Alphaproteobacteria; order Caulobacterales; family Hyphomonadaceae; genus Hyphomonas. The sequence continues at coordinate 9,278 of LADW01000086.1, read as the reverse complement.
GCACATCCTGGTTACTTGCCGGTCGCATTTTCAGCAATGCACTCGGGCTGGCCAGCACATTGGTGGCTGCCCGCTTTCTGATGCCCGATGATTTCGGCGTGGTGGCAATCTCCATGGGCGTTTTCGGCATTGCCGGTGCGGTTGTCGAGCTGCCTGTAGGTGTGGCGTTGGTACAGTTGGAGACCGCGAAGAAGGCTGACTTCGATACTGCCTGGACGATCAATCTGCTCCGCGGTCTAATCGTGGCGGGCCTGATGGCTGTGTCCGCCTGGCCGGTCGCCATCGTGTTCAATGAACCTCGTGTGCTGGCGATTATTCTGGCGTTGTCATCCTATCCTGTACTGCTGGGCCTGCGGAATTCCTGGTTCGAGCAATATATTCGCGAGATGGATTTCCGCTGGGAGGCCCTGACAGAAACGCTGACCAAGATTGTCTCGTTTCTTCTCGTCCTTGGTATCAGCGTTTTAACCAGCAGTTATTGGGCCCTTCCGCTCAGCCTGATTGCATCGGGTGCCACAGCTGTCGTGCTGTCATTTGTATTGTCTCCGCGTTTGCCCGGATTCTGTCTGTCGGAATTCCGTACTTTTTTCGGGTTTTCCGTCTGGTTGGGGCTGGGCCATATTGCTGACAGTATCCGTGAAACGTCTGGAACTTTCCTGGTCGGTAAATTTCTCGGCACAAGCCGTCTTGGTGCCTGGTCGGTTGGTACGCAATTCGGAGATCGTCTCGAACTGATCCTTTACTCGCCCATGGAGCGCACATTGTTTGCTGCGTTCAGCTCCATTCAGAATGATGCGGCACGTCTGCGCGAAACCTTCCTGAAGGCCGTGCATACCGGCTTTGCGTTCATCGCCCCGGCTTGTGTCGGCATGGGGCTTCTCTCTCAGGAAATTATTGCCATCGCGCTTGGCCCGAAATGGTCGGTTGCCGGGCTGGTCCTTGGTTTTTCTGCTCCAGCCATGGCTTTTTATCTTCTGGCTGGGCTGGGAGCTTCGTTGGCAACGGCGCTTGGCCACACACGGAACCTGTTCCGGATCAAGATTGTGTCCGTTTGTCTGCACCTGCCCATGATCGTCATTGGCGTTCATTATGGGGGACTGGTTGGTGCTCTGGCCGCTTCGGTCCTAACGGCATTCATCTGGTTTATCCTGTGCGCATATGAGATATCCAGGATTGCTGGCATCACTATATCGCAACAGGTTTCTGCAATCGCTCGTTCCTCTATTGCGGCGTTGATCATGGCGGCAGTTGTCATATCTGCACGGAAGATATTTTTTGCCGACCCCGACAGCGCACTTCTCACAACTGTATTGCGTGCGGTCAGTTTGTCAGCTCTTGGAGCGGTAACATATACCGTCAGCCATTTTGCGCTATGGCAATTGGCGGGTCGGACAGCTGGTGTTGAGGCTGCGGCGCTATCTCTTCTCTCACGACGCCCTGCAAGGAACTGAGATCGTAAGTCCGGAAGTCAGGGGCGTTGACGATGCGGGCGATCTCAAGCGCAAAAGCGTGCAACATACTTTTATACTCTTCATTGCCGGCAACTTCTCTATCGACGACGTCGCCCAGACCGAGCGTCTTGTTGGCATCGAAGATGAAGGGCTCGCCATCAATCATGGTGTAATCGAGCTTCCCATAGTCGAGATTCAGTTTCTGACGCATCTCCAGTAAGCGCGGGTGCGGATTGAATTGTCTGCAGGAAATGTGTTCGTCTTCGGTGATGATCAGGCTCGTTGAGCGCTCTATGTTCTCATAGTGAATATTGCCAAGGAAAACGTATTCCCGAAGCACGTTCTTGTCGCCATCTCGTTCTGGCATCAGTTTCTGTACGACATGATGATCGGAGAAGTAGCGTTTCGGTACATCGCGCACACTATCGTAGATGCGATACTCATCCTTGGACCGGATAAGCGCCGTGCTGCTCAAGCCCAGCATGCGTTCGATGCGTGTGCGAATGCGTATCGCGAGGGAGCGTGAATTGTTTTCCGGTTGACCGCCATAGTTCAGCGTGGATTTCACGATGACAGGCCCGCTATAGACGCTCTTGCGCGTCAGCAAGCCATCGGCGTAGAGGTGCTTGCGGATGTCGATGGCGCCCGAATTGATCTTCTTACGGTAATTCCGGGAAAATTTGACAACATCTTCTGGAACGACAGAGCGGTCATAATGAACCAACAGCAAGTCAGCTGGAATGACTGTATCTGTGCCGTAAAGGTGTACCACTTCGATGCCGAGTTTATTCAGGGCATCTTCGATAATGCACACCATATATATACGGGCATTTCGCGGCGCGTCGCTACTATGCAGTATGGCTACGCGTTGACGATGGTAAGACACATTGGGCCCCTTAGGTCCATTCCGGAGCGGGGAACTATTATTCGATGGTGTTCAATATATGGCTAAAGTATCTGGTGGAATTTGATTGAATTTCGTTTCCACCATCTTGGGGTGGAGACGAGATGAGCGTGAGTCAGTCGGCCTGGAGGGCGGATCGGTATTCTATTGATGGTTCTCTGCTTGCTGCTAAGCTTCCAAAAATGATCATTTGGAGGGAACGGTATGGCTTATTCAGACAACGAGACCGCGTTCACACAGTTCGAGGCCCGGCAGATGTCGCCCGCCATTGGGGCGGAGCTGATCGGCGCAGACCTGACGAAGCCGACCGACACGCTGGTCTCGGAAGTGCGCGCGGCGCTGCTGCGCTACAAGGTCGTCTTCTTCCGCGATCAGGACATCACGCGCGCCCAGCATCTCGCCTTTGCGCGCAAGTTCGGGGAGCTGGAAATCCACCCCGCGACCCCGAAAGAGCAGCCGGACCGCGAAGTGCTTCGTATTGCCCACGGGCCGAACTCGCGCGGCGTCGAGAATTCCTGGCACTCGGATGTCACCTGGCGGGAAGAGCCCTCACTCGGCTCCATCCTGCGTGCCATCGAGCTGCCACCCGTCGGCGGCGACACGCTCTTCTCCAATATGGTGATGGCCTATGAGGATCTCGACGCAGACCTGAAAGAACGCCTCTGCCAGATGACGGCGGTGCACGACATCGCCCGCGTCTTCGCCAAGCGTCTCAACAAGGATGTGACCGAGCTGCACGCCAAATTCCCGCCGCAGGAACACCCGGTCATCCGCACGCACCCGGAGACGGGCCAGCGCGGCCTCTACGTCAACACGGCGTTCACGGACCATATCAAGGGTATGGACCGCAAGGAGAGCGACGAGCTGCTGAAATATATCTACTCCCGCGCGGCCATTCCGGAATACCAGTGCCGATTCCGCTGGGCGCCGGGCTCACTCGCCTTCTGGGACAACCGCGCCTGCCAGCACTATGCCGCCAGCGACTATTTCCCGGACGTGCGCATCATGGAACGCGTCACCATCGCAGGCGACAAGCCCTATTTCGACGCGGCGGCCTAAGGCAGCGTCGCGACTTCGTCCGACGTCAGCAACCGCCACTCGCCCTCGGGCAGGTCGCCCAGCGTGAGCGGGCCGAAGGTGGCGCGGTGGAGGGCTTCGACATGGTTGCCCGCGGCGGCGAACATGCGGCGGATCTGATGATAGCGTCCTTCGGTGATCGTCAGGCGGGCGGTGCGTTCGCCGGTCACGTCTAGCTGAGCAGGCAGAAGCGGTTTGTCCTCGCCGCGCAGCATCAGCGTGCCGCTGGCGAAGATATCCGCCTCATGCCCTTCGAGGGGGCGGGCGAGTGTGGCGTCATAGGTCTTCGGCGTGTTCGACTTGGGCGAGATCAGGCGGTGCAACAGCTTGCCATCATCCGTCAGCAGAAGAAGCCCGGTCGTCTCCGCGTCCAACCGCCCGACGGTCGACAGGGCCGGATCACGCTTCAGAAAGCGGGGCGGCAGGAGTTCATAGATAAGCCTGCCCTGATCGGCACGCGAGCAGGTGAAGCCCGCAGGCTTGTTCAGCAGGATCACCATGCCGGGCGCAGGGTCCAGCTTTTCGCCGTCGAAGCGGAGGTCGTCGCCAAAGCCCGTGACGCGGCCCCTGCGGATGGCGATCTCCATCTCTTTCCGGCTGCCATAGCCGAGATGGGCCAGGTATTTCGCGAGCTGGCGGTCTTCCTTCATCGTTTCGGCGTCATCTTTTCCGCTTGGGCTTCTCGGCGCGCATGATCTTGTAGCCGCCTTCGTCTTCCAGCATCTCGTGGCTCTTGAAGCATTCGCTCAGCACAGCCTCATAAGGCAGGTGCCGGTTGGCGACGAGCCAGAGCGTGCCACTTGTCTTCAGCGCGGCGGAAGCGGCGCGGATGAAGTCCTGTCCCAGCGTCGTGGAATCGGCGCGGCCGGTATGGAAGGGCGGGTTCATGATGATGAAGTCATACTCCGCCTTCGGTGCATCCTTCGTCACGTCGGCCCAGTGCGCCGTCCAGTTTTCGAGGCCTTCGAGGTTTTTCTGCTGGCAGGCGAGGGCGCGATACTCGGCCTCATAGAGGTCCATGCTCTCGACATGCTTGCAATTGGTCAGCACTTCGCGGCTGAGGAAACCCTGGCCCGCGCCAAAGTCTGCGCCGCGTCCGCGGATCCACTCCGGGATGCTGTCGGCCAGCAATTCGCTGCCTGCGTCGACACGGTCCCAGCTGAACAGGCCAGGTCGGCTCCACAAGGCCCCGTCGGCGACTTCCTGGGGCGTGTCGAACGCGATCCACTGTTCCGCCAGCGGAGCGTTCCAGTCTTCTGTCTTCACGGCCCAGAAGGCGCGGCACTTGTGCTTTGACAGGCTGTGCGTTTCTCCTGCCAGTTCGCCGAGGATCTTCTCACCCGTCTTGGCACCCAGCGTATTAGGCAGGCCAGCCATCACGACACCGCCGACGGGTGCATCGCGCATCGCCCGGGCGAACAGGGCGCGCGTCTCGTCACGCTGGCGCGGTGGCAGGATCAGGGTCAGCGCAGACGCCGGAAAGGTCTCTGTCTCTGGCGGCAGCACGGTAAAGCCAGCCGCCTTCAGGGCAACAAGGTCCGGCTTGAAACTGTTCTGACAGGTCAGCCGGTCTTTCGGCAGGCTCATCAGAAAGGGCACGGCCTCCGCGCGCAGACAGAGAATGCCGCCCGTTTCAGGCAACAGGTCGGCCTCTTCAAGGGCCATGGAAAGCGTATCGAAAACAGCGGTATCAAACATGGGCGCTCTCTACGCGCGGGAATGAAAACGTGCAATCGGGAGGATGCCGTTAAGGTTCCACCCGGTATCCGCTGCGGCTGGCGAGGGGCTGGCCGGCGGCGGTGGAGAAGGCCTGGCTGAGGCCGCGATAGAAGGCGATGCGGGCTTCGGCGGCTTCGCTGACCACGACGCTGGCATCCGCGCCAATCAGGCGGGCGGGCGTTTTGCCGTTATGGGCGATCACCATCATGTCCGACCAGAGATCTGCTGGCAGGCCGCCACCGGTGACTTTCTTCATCGGCTTTTCATCATCATTGCCGACCCAGACGCCGCCGACATAGGCGGACGAAAACCCGACGAACCAGGCGTCGCGCCAGTCCTGGCTGGTGCCGGTCTTGCCAGCCACGGCCCAGTTGGGGATCCGGGCGCGGCCGCCGGTGCCGATGTCGGAATTCACGACCCGGTAGAGCATGCCGTTCATCTCGCGGGCGAGCTCCTCCGAGTACACCCGGTCCCGGTCATATTCCGGCCGTTGGTAAAGGACGTTACCCCGGGAATCCTCGATCCGCTCGATCAGCCACGGGTCGAGGCGCAGGCCGCCGGACTGGAACGTGCCGAACGCGCGCGTCAGCTCCCACAGCGAGACTTCCTGACTGCCCAGCGCGATGGAAGGATACGGCTCCATTTTTGAGGTGATGCCGAAGCGCCGCGCCGTGTCGGCCACGCGGGCCGGGCCGCTCAGCTGGGTCAGTTCCACGGCGACCGTATTGATCGACCGGGCCAGCGCCTCGCTCATGGTCATCGGGCCGAGGAAGTTGCCGGTATAGTTTTCCGGTTTCCATTTATCGATGGCAATGGGGGCGTCGTCGAACACGTCATAGGGCGAATAGCCGTCTTCCAGCGCAGTGGCGTAGACGAACGGTTTGAAGCTGGAGCCCGGTTGGCGCACCGACTGGGTGACACGGTTGAATTCGGATGTCGTATAGTCCGTCCCGCCGACCAGCACGGCCACGCGGCCGGTCTTCTCGATCAGCAGGGCAGAGATCTGGCTTGCCCCTGCGCTGGTGCCATCTTTGGCCATGCGGTCGGCCAGTTGCTTCTGGATCTTTTCTTGCAAGTCCATGTCGAGTGAGACGGTGACGACCAGGTCGCCCGGAATGCGGGGCAGCATGGCCTTTACGCGCTCAGACGCCGCGTCGAGGGCATAGCCGAGCTGCGGGTCGTAGGTGGGCGGATCGATGATCACGATCTCCTGCGCCTTCGCCTTGTCGGCCTCGGCCTGGGTAATAAAGCTCATCTCGACCATCTGGCTCAGCACATAGTCCTGACGCTCTTTCGCGCCAGCGAGATTTTCGCGCAGGTTCAGCTTGGACGGCGCCTTGGGCAGGGCGGCCAGCAGTGCGGCTTCGGCCACTGTCAGCTTGCCCGGCTCCTTGCCGAAATAGTATCGCGCCGCCGCGTCGATGCCGTAGAGGCCTGCGCCGAAATAGACCCGGTTCAGGTATAGCGTGAGAATTTCTTTCTTGCTGAGCTGCTTTTCCAGCTCGCGTGCCAGTTTCACTTCCTGGGCCTTGCGCTTCACCGTCTGGCGGCTGTCGAGCACGAGGTTCTTGATCAGCTGCTGAGTGATGGTGGAGGCACCGCTCACCGTCTCCCCGGCGCGCAGGTTCGACCAGGCCGCGCGCGCGATGGCAGCGTCGTCGGCCCCGTCATGTTCATAGAAACGCTTGTCTTCCGCGGCGATGAAGGCCTGCGGCACGTGCTCGGGCAGCTGATCGACCGATGTGGCCCGGCCATAGCGCGGCCCGCGCACGTCCAGCGTGGCGCCCTTGCGGTCGATGAACTCCATGGCCGGCTCGCGCTTGACGGTCCACAGGTCCGCCACTTCGGGCAATTTGGGCATGCCGGAATAGAGCGAGCGCCATTTCCAGAAGCCCCAGCCACCGGCGCCGAGCAGGATGAGAAGGACGACAATCAGCGTGTAGCGCACAAGCCGGGGATGGCCGGAAATGAAACCGCCACCGGGAACCCTGATCACGCGCTGGGCCGGGGCTTTCTCACCCTTCAGAGCCATATTTGCCTGCCAATCGAATCATCGTTTCGGCAGCGTAAATGCGAGAGGATTACGGCAGTGTGAAGGCATATGCCCCCACTGGCGCAGCCATTGCGGTGGTGCGCGCAGATTTCTGCCCGGCTGACCCGACGTCATAAGGGCTGGCCCGTAGTGCTTTTGGGGAATTTCTGTTTTCAATGGAAACTGCAGAATGCGCCTACGGGCTGTCCGATGGCGCCACAGATGGACGGAGAGCCATGACAGGGACGGAAACGAAAACGCGGCCTGCAGGGGCCAAGGTTCAACATTTCGATGTGCTGATCGCAGGGGCCGGGATTTCCGGCATCGGCGCGGCCTATCACATGAATACGCAATGCCCGGAAAAGAGCTATGCCGTGCTGGAGAAGCTGGAAAGCTTCGGCGGCACATGGCGCTGGCACAAATATCCGGGCGTGCGCTCAGACTCCGACCTCTACACGTTCGGATACCGCTTCAAGCCGTGGACCGGCGTGCCCATCGCCACCGCCGACGAGATCCTCGCCTACATGGAAGAGGTGATCGAAGAGAACAATATCGGCGACAAGATCCGCTACGGCCACCAGATCGTCTCAGCGGAATGGTCGTCGAAGGACAGCCTGTGGACGGTCCGTGTCCGCATCCTGGCGACGGATGATGAGGCCGTCTTTACGTGCAACTTCCTCTGGATGTGCCAAGGCTACTATAACTACACCCATCCTTACACGCCCGACTGGCCTGACATGGACAAGTTCAAGGGGCAGATCATCCATCCACAGATCTGGCCGCAAGATGCCGATATGAAGGGCAAGAAGATTGTCTGCATCGGCTCTGGCGCAACGGCTGCGACCGTTGTTCCGGCGATTGCAGGCGAAGCGGAACACGTCACCGTGCTGCAGCGCTCGCCGACCTATTTCATTCCCGGACGGAATGAAAACGAGATGGTCACCGAAATGGCCCGTATCGGCATCGACTGGGACACGATCCACCGGGTCGCGCGCCAGAAAGTCCTGTTCGATCAGCATGACTTCACACGGCGTTGCCTGGAAGAGACAGAGACGGTCACGCAGGAACTGCTGGACGGCGTGAAGGCTTTCCTCGGTGAGGACTACCCGGTCGAAGAACATTTCACCCCGCGCTACCGCCCATGGCGTCAGCGCATCGCGTTCGTGCCGGATGGTGACCTGTTCCAGGGCATCGCCTCGGGCAAGGCCTCTGTCGTGACAGACGAGATCGAGCGCTTCACCGAAAAGGGCGTCCTGACCAAGAGCGGCAAGGAACTCGAAGCTGACGTCATCATCACCGCGACGGGCTTCAACCTGTCCGTCCTCGGCGATATTCCGTTCACAGTGGATGGTGAGCCGGTCGACTTCTCCAAGACGGTCACCTATCGCGGCATGATGTTCACCGGCGTGCCGAACATGGCATGGGTGTTCGGTTATTTCCGCGCCTCCTGGACGCTGCGGGTCGACCTGATGGGTGACTTTATCACCCGCCTGCTCAAGCATATGGACGAGAAGGGCGTGTCGCAGGTTCGCGTCAAGCTGCGCGAGGAAGACAAGGACATGGAAATCCTGCCCTGGATTGATCCCGCAGATTTCAACCCCGGCTATCTTATGCGTTCCATGGACCTCATGCCGAAGCGGGGCTCCAAATATATCTGGCAGCACACGCAGGACTACTGGAACGAGAAAGACGAGATCCCGAACATTGATCTGGAATCGTCCGAGTTCGAGTATTCCGGACAATCGGCGACGGCCAAAGTGCCTGCAGACGCCTGATTGGGCTGAAACCTTGAACGGCAACCCCTCTCGCCTCTGGCGGGAGGGGTTTTCATTTTCATCAATAGAATCTGTTCCTGTGAGCGGTAATCCGCACAGATTGACGTCCTGATCTATTGAAAATAACTGACCATAAGTTATTTGATGCTGTTCAATTTATAGAATTCAATCTAAAAGTAGGATTATGGGAATCAGGGAAGACTTTCTGCGCCCCCGCACCGACAGTGAAAATGCGGCTCGGAGGGCGGCCATCCTGGGCACTGCAGAGGCCCTGGTGTTGGAGTCTTCTGGCCATCGGCTCTCTATTGCGGCGGTGGCCG
>LADW01000082.1 GCA_000961695.1 Hyphomonadaceae bacterium BRH_c29 | reverse complement strand
GATGGCGTATTGAGGTCTCCTACCTTTCCGCCTTGCGCGTGCCGCTCGTCCGCCCGGCCTGCCGGCCTTTTCCGCCGCCCACGCCCGCCTGACGCGGGCAGGAACGCGGCAGAGAGAAGGAGACCCGACATGCCCTGCGACACCGCAACCCCTGCCCCCCTTGGAACAGCTACCGCACTCCCGCCCGAAGACCGTCCCCGCATCTATGTGGCGTGCCTTGCGGCTTACAATAATGGCTGCCTGCACGGGCGCTGGATCGATGCCACCACGCCGGATGAGATCATGGCGGAAGTGCGCACCATGCTGGCGGACTCGCCGATACCGGGAGCGGACGAATGGGCCCTGCATGACCATGAAGGCTTCGAAGGCGCGAGCCTGTCGGAATACGCCTCGTTCGAGACCGTGTGCGCGCTGGCCGAGTTCATTGGCGAGCATGGCCGCCTTGGCGCCAAGGTCTATGGATATTTCGGGAACGACCTCGATGAGGCGGTGGCCGCATTCGAAGACTATGCGGGCGAATACCGCTCCGCCGCAGACTTTGCCGAGGAGCTGACCCGCGAGTCCGGCACCGAAATCCCGCCTTCCCTCGACTACTACATCGACTGGCAGGCACTCGCCCGCGACATGGCGCTGAATGGCGTAATCCTCGTCTTCCAGACCGGATTCGACGAAGTCCACATCTTCTGGACACGGTGAGGGGCGAGCATGTCTTTCACCGAACGTTTCGATTCATTCGTCTGCCCCGGTGACACGATCACCTGCGAGGTAGACGGGTTTACTGTCATGGCAGCAATCGTCCTGGAGTTGCGAGGATCAGAAAACGCTCCGATGGAGCGTTTTCCCGAGCAACGTCCCGATGCGCCCGACCAGCGGCAGGACGGATTCTGGCCATCGCTTTACATCAATGACCCCGGATTTATCGGTGAGGCGGATCAGAAATCGGTCCAGTGGACCGATTTCCCGCCGGAACGAAATGGATTCCGCGAACGGTTTGCCAAGGCGCAGGCCGAGGCCGAAGCCGTCATGGAGGCATGGCGCAAGGGCGACTGGTTCTATTGCGGGATCGTACTGTCAGTTGCGCTGGAAGGTATCACGCTCGTGGATCAGACAGGCATCTATGGCGTCGAAGCGAACTATCCGGGGGCGGATAACGCGTACCTGACCGAGGTCGCCAATGACCTCCTGCCAGAGGCGCTGGGCGTGCTGGCGCGCCTGCGCGCGGTTCCGGCAGGCGAGGCGCGGGCATGAACCGCGCCCTCACAGAGAGCGAGCGGATTCTTGGTCCGCGCCCCGGAATGACTCTGGTCGTCGAGGACGACCGCGTGGTTGAAATCTGGGTCGCAGGCCGCGCGCCGCGCATCCGGGTCCGCGACTATGACGGGGGCCGGACAGATCCCGCCCCCGCCTTCGACGGAGAAGGCTTTCCCTATTGCGACATTCACTGGAGCGGCCCGGCATGGGCGCTGGGCCTCTCCCTTTACCCGCCAGAAAAGGAGACCCCGATGGCACAGCCTGAACTCACCCATATCCCGCTCGACCAATTGAGCGTGTCGAAACTCAACATGCGGCACGGACGCAAGAAGCCGGACGTGTCCGACATCCTGCCATCCATCCGCGAGAAGGGTATCCGCCAGACGCTCCTCGTCCGCCGCGAAGACGAGACCTATGGCGTCATCGCAGGCCGCCGCCGCTATTTCGCGCTCCTCGAACTCGCCAAGGAAACCGGCACCATTCCGCTGGTCCCTTGTGCGATCATGAGCGAGGAAGATACGGCCTCCGCCATCGAGGCATCCATCATCGAGAATGTCGCCCGCCTGCCTGCCACAGAGATGGAACAATATGTAGCGTTCCGGAAGCTGGCAGACGAAGGCAAAGCCCCCGAAGACATTGCAACCTTCTTCGGCGTGACCGAGCTTCTGGTGCGCCGCGTGCTGGCCCTTGCAGGCCTCGCGGCACCAATCCGCAAGCTCTACGCCGAGGATGAGATCGACCGCGAGACCATCCGCGCGCTGACGCTGGCCACACCAAACCAACAGGCCGAATGGCTGAATCTCTGGGAGAGTGAAACCGAACGCGCTCCGTTCGGGCGCGCCTGCAAGGCGTGGGTCACGGGCGGAACCACCATCACCACTGACAAGGCCCTGTTCGAGCTTGAGCGCTATGAGGGTGCAGTCACGTCCGACCTGTTTGGGGAACGCGCTGTCTTTGCGGACGCCGAGGCGTTCTGGGCCGCGCAGGCAGCGGAAGTGTCCGTCCGCATTGAGCAATACCTGGCCCGTGGCTGGGCCGATGTCGTCTGCCATGAGCGAGGAACGTATTTCCAACGCTGGGAGTACGTCCAGACGACCAAGAAGAAAGGCGGCAAGGTCTATGTCGAGCAACGCCATGACGGCACAGTCACCTTCCACGAAGGCTGGCTGAAAGCCTCCGAAGCCCGCAAGACATCCCGTCAAGGTACGGACGGCGACACTGCAGCACCGGCTGACACCAAGCCCGAAATGCCCGGCCCGATGGCGGACTATGTCGGTCTGCACCGGCATGGAGCCGCCGCCGCCAGCCTGCTGGCCGCACCTGCGATCTCACTCAGGCTGATGGTCGCGCATGCGATCACCGGATCGTCGCTCTGGAATGTCCGCCCGCATGTTTGCGGAGCGCGGAAGAACGAGACGCATGAGAGTGTAACGACCTCTGTTGCGCGGGCTGAAATCCACGCCGCCTCCGAGCGGGCCGATGCCCTGTTTAGCGCGCTTGGTGCCATGCGCCCGCGCGCGAATGGCGATGCCTATTCGCTCTGCCAAACCTTCTCCGCCCTGCTTGCCATGTCGGACGAGGAAGTTTGCCAGGTGCTCGCCCTGACCATGGCGGAAACGCTCGAACCGGGCGGGCCGGTGGTCGAGGCCGTGCTGCATGTCTGCGGCACCGACCTTGGCCCTTACTGGTCGCCGGATGAGGCCTTCTTCGACCTGCTCCGCGACAAGCGGGTGATCAATGCCATGGTCGCGGACATTGCTTCCCCGAGCGTTGCGACAAGCGTCACCAAGGAGAGCGGCAAGGTCCAGAAGGCGCTGATCCAGAACTGGATTGATGGCGTGGAGTGTACGGCCAATCCCGGCTGGCGTCCGGGCTGGATGCAGGTGCCGCCGACGCGCCTTGTTGAAGGCGCGGGCAGCGCAACCGCCGAAGCATGGGAACGAATTGCGGGGCTGTTTCAGGGCGAGGATGAAGACAATATCGAGCCCGCTACGGAGCCTTGCGAAGCAGACGCTGCCTGAGGTTTGTCTCCTCCTCTCCGGCAGTGTGCGAACCGTCCGGTGCTTGGCATCGGGCGGCTTTTCGCATTCGATTTCTAAGATGCGGACACGCCAGCTGGACGGTTCGTTCCACCACAATCCCTACCGAAAAATCGCCCGTCTCAAGGTCTCGCAGGACATATTGGAGCGTATGCGGGATTGAGCTCCTCCCTTCCATCGGCCGCGACCTTCGGACCCCTTGTTCCCGTCTCTTGCCGTATGACCTGGACGCCCTGACCCGGCCCTGAAACCGGACGGACGAAGAATTTTCCCCGCCGCTTCGCGGCTTCCTCGCGCAGCAAAATTCCCCGCCCGTCCGGTGCTCCACTGCGTTCCGCCCGTGAACGGTTCAGGCCCGGCTCAGCGCGTCCTTTCGGTCCGGCGTCGACGGGGACAAGGGGTCCCCTGAGACCAAGCCAAAGGAACGAAAAGGAGAACCCCAATGGCAAACGCACTCGGATATGTCAGCGAAACCAAGGCCGGCTTCGAAGGCACCCTCGCCATGATGAACCTCTCGACTGCCATCCGCATCGAGAAGAATGGCGAGAAAGCCGCAGAAGGCCAGCCCGACTATCGCATCTTCGCGGGAGAAACCTCGACCGAAATCGGCGGTGGCTGGATGCGCAAGGCGAAGTCTTCGGGACGTGAATATGTCTCCCTGACCCTCGCCGACCCGCAGATCGGTCCCCGCCGGATCTATGCGAACCTCGCCCCCGTCAAGGGCAAGAAAGGCCGCCACGTGATCCTCTGGAACCCGAAGGACTGAGGTCCGAAAATTGCCCTGTCGAGCCGCTCCGGAGCCAGTCTTCGGGGCGGCTTTTTCCTGTCGAACAACTAGCGTTTCGCCGGAAAAATGGACCCGCTGCAGCGCGCAGCGGGACACTCACAATCATGGTTAGCAGTGGGGTGTCAGCGAAACGCCAGTCACTTCGATACTCCCAATTAGGATTTTCATTTGGCTGCATCGTATTGCACCGGGAGTGATGCGATGACCGAGCAGGCAAGACAGCAAAGTCCCTTCCTGACGACAAAGGAAGCGGCGAATTATCTGCGCATTTCCGTGCGCACCATGGAGAACTGGCGCTGGTCGCATGACGGCCCGGAATACCGCAAGCATGGCGGTACCGTCGTCTACCATATCGACGATCTCAACGACTTTTCCACCGTGTGGAACAAGTCACGGAAGCCTCATCGTGGGGCATAATCCGGATCGCCACAAACGCGCGAAACGCGGGATTCGAGCGACGCTTTGGAGCGCTGTTTCGTTCATGGGATTGGCGCTGATTGCGCTCCCGGCAACGGGAATTCTCCCTCCGATCCTGCTCTACAATCCGAGCGAAAGCGCACCTCTCGGTTGGTATCGGATCGAAGCCATCGAAGGAATTTCGCGCGGCGATCTGGTCGTCGCAAACCTGCCAAAGCAGGCTGCAGAACTTGCCGTGCAACGAGGCTACCTGCCGTCTGGGATCCCCGTGATCAAGACAGTCCGGGCACTCGAAGGAGACCGTGTTTGCCAGGCGGATGGGTTGTTGCAGATCAATGAAATGCCGGCTGTTCGGGCCCTGCCGACCGACAAAGCCGGACGGCCCCTCCCCTCACCCTGGAAGACCTGCCAGCAGCTCCAAGCAGATGAAGTCCTGCTCCTCTCCGATCGCACACCGGACTCATTTGACGGACGGTATTTCGGAACAGTTTTGAAGACGGATATTCTCGGCAAGGCGATCCCATTGGGTGGCGTTGGTTTTGCTGCGGAAATTGGCGATCAGGAGCAATTTGAAGGCGATTTTGAATGCAAGATAAAAGCTCATGGAGCCGATGAGGGGCTATCGCCTTGTCTGCACATCGATTTTTATAGTTCCATGCCTCAGGATACAGCTCTGGGGTCTGATGGAATCCCCAATGGCGACGCCAGATCAGCATGGTTCCATGCGCCTAGCCTGGCCTGTTTCCCGCCGGATCGGCCCGGATGAGCACGCCGCCCGACAATCCGTTCACGCCGAGACCTGGCAGGATTCGATCGAACGGATCAGGGGGACGGGTAAAGACGTACCTGGCGCGGATGACGAAGGCGCTGTCCTCGGCAGGCGGTGTCCGCCGGACCGCCCTGCCCGCTCGGCCGCGTGCCGC
>LADW01000081.1 GCA_000961695.1 Hyphomonadaceae bacterium BRH_c29 | reverse complement strand
CCCGGACAGGCCAGGGCCCGGACCGCGCGGCATGACCTGCTCGCCGCCGCCGCCTGCGAGGCCGGCAGCAACCTGATCCTGACCGCTCATAATGAAGACGACCAGGCCGAAACCTTTCTGATCCGCGCCCGGGCCGGCTCCGGCTGGTACGGTCTTGCAGGCATCCAGCCGGTCTCGCTGTCGCCCGCCGAAGGGCAGGGCCTCCCCGTTCTGGTGGCCCGTCCGCTGCTCGGGGCGTCGCGCGCGGATTTACGCGACCTCCTGAGAGCGAATGACCAGGACTGGGTCGAAGACCCCTCGAATGACAATCCGGCCTACGAGCGCGTGCGGATGCGCCGCCTTCTGGCCGCTAATCCGGAGCAGCGGACGCAGGTTCTGGCCACTCAGAAAAAGCTGCTTCTGTTGCGCCAGATGCAGGATCGGGCACTTGCCCGCTGGATGGCGAAGTGCGTTGAGGCGCGGCCGGACGGGTCTCTCCGGGCAGAGGCGCCATTGCCACCGGGCGAGCGGGGGGAACGCGCCCTCGCCAAGCTGATCGGGATCGCCTCCGGGCGGACACGGCCCCTGCGCGGCGATGCCCTGTCGCGTCTGGCCCATCGTCTGGCCCGGCCGGGCGTGTTTCGCCCCGCGACCCTCGGCGGAGCAATCGTCTCGCTCAAGGGGAACCAGATCCGGGTTGTGGCAGAGCGCTTGCCGCCAGCAGAACAGGTTAACGCAATCCCCGAACGCCTTGCGGCCATGGTCACGGCCTGTTCAGGCGGAATATGAGATAAAATGTCCATGCCGCAGCTAAAGAGTCGTTTTTCCCCCCTGCTGCGCCTATGTTATCTATCGAGAAGTCTTCCAAACTGAGAGATCTGCAATGAACGTCCGGAACCTGGCCATTTGGGGTGCGATTGCGCTGCTCGTCATCGGCATGGCGGTGGCAATGGGTGGCAACCCTGAAACAGCCCAAGCCGACAAGACGAAACTCTCTGATATCTACGCCCTCGTCGATGCCGGCAAAGTCAGCGAAGCCACGCTTGGCGATGACCAGATCATCGTGAAGACGACTGACGGCAAGACGATGAAGAGCGAATTGCGCGCCCTCGACATGAGCACGCAGGATTATCTGCGTGACCACAATGTGCCGTTCACGGTGGACGCGGACAGCGGCCGCAACAATTTCGCCTCGCTTCTGTTCTCGATCCTGCCGATCCTTCTGATCGTCGGTTTCGTCTTCTTCATGATGCGCCAGATGCAGGGCGGCGGTGGCCGCGGGGCGATGAGCTTCGGCAAGTCGCGTGCCCGCCTGCTGACCGAAAAGCATGGCCGCGTCACCTTTGACGATGTCGCTGGCGTGGACGAAGCCAAGGAAGAGCTGCAGGAGATCGTCGAATTCCTGCAGGACCCGTCCAAGTTCCAGCGCCTCGGCGGCAAGATCCCGAAAGGCGCGCTGCTGGTCGGCCCGCCCGGTACCGGTAAAACGCTGCTGGCCCGCGCTGTCGCTGGTGAAGCTGGCGTGCCTTTCTTCACCATTTCCGGCTCTGACTTTGTCGAAATGTTCGTCGGCGTCGGCGCCAGCCGCGTGCGTGACATGTTCGAGCAAGCCAAGCGCTCGGCGCCCTGCATCATCTTCATCGACGAGATCGACGCGGTCGGCCGTTCGCGCGGCGCAGGCCTCGGCGGCGGCAATGATGAGCGCGAGCAGACGCTGAACCAGCTCCTCGTCGAGATGGACGGCTTCGAGGCCAATGAAGGCATTATCCTGATCGCCGCGACCAACCGTCCGGACGTTCTGGACCCGGCCCTGCTGCGCCCAGGCCGTTTCGACCGTCAGGTCACCGTCGGCAATCCGGACATACTCGGCCGCGAAAAGATCCTGCGCGTTCACATGCGCAATGTGCCGCTGGCAAAAGACGTCGACTCCAAGACCATCGCGCGCGGCACGCCGGGCTTTTCCGGGGCTGACCTTGCGAACCTTGTCAACGAAGCGGCCCTTCTTGCGGCCCGGCGCGGCAAGCGCGTCGTCGCCATGGCCGAATTCGAGGACGCCAAGGACAAGGTCCTGATGGGGCCGGAGCGCCGCTCCATGGTCATGTCCGAGAAGGAAAAGGAACTCACCGCCTGGCACGAAGCCGGTCACGCCATCGTGGCCATGAAAGTGCCTGCGGCTGACCCGGTCCACAAGGCGACGATCATTCCGCGCGGCCGTGCCCTCGGCATGGTCATGCAGCTGCCGGAAGACGACAAGCTGTCCATGTCCAAGATCGAGATGACCTCGCGCCTCGCCATCATGATGGGCGGCCGCGTGGCGGAAGAGCTGAAATTCGGCGACGACAATGTCACCGCCGGTGCAGCTTCCGACATCCAGCAGGCCACGCGTCTTGCACGTGCCATGGTCACGCGCTGGGGTTTTGCCAACACGATTGGCCCGGTCGATTACGGTTCGGATCAGGGCGATGTCTTCCTTGGCCAGCAGCTGATGCAGTCGAGCCATGTCTCGGAAGAGACGTCGCGCAAGATCGAGGAAGAAGTCCGCAAGCTGATCCAGACCGGCATGGACGATGCCCGCAAGATCATGACGGAGTGCCGCGAAGACTGGGAAGCCATTGCCACCGGCCTGCTCGAATACGAGACGCTGACCGGCGCCGAGATGACCAATCTCCTCGATGGCAAACCGCCGACCCGTCCGGATCTTGGCGCCGAGGATCTCGGCGCAGGTTCTGCCGTGCCGGCCATCGGCAAACGCCGCAAGCCGAAGGACGATAGCGGCGAAGCCGCTGGCGACCCGGAACCGAATCCGGCCTGATCTGCGCACAAGACTGAACAATCAAAACGCGCCGGAGATGATCCGGCGCGTTTTTCGTCTGGCCTCGCAAGTGTACCTTTCCCGTCGCATCCTTGCCGGAATCTGCCCGGATTGTGCCCTTCGTCACGCAGCAGGGAAGGACGCACATCATGGGCAGGTGGATCACAGGGCTCGCGCTCGCCGGTACTTTGATCGCTATCACAGCCTGCAGTGCGCACGTGCAGACAAGTTCCGGTGCCGACTATCTCAAGCGCTATGCCCAGTATGATGCGGCCACGTCCGCTGCCGCGCAGACGGACACGGATGCAGCTGTACGCGAGATCGCTGCGATAGAGCCGGATCTTCAATTCCCCGCCCGGATCGGCCTCGCCCGCATTGGGCCTTATGGCGACCTCATCACCATTCCCGCACCGGAACTGGCGATCTGGGGGGATCTTGCTGAAGCCTATGGGCCGGAAATCGGAGAATTCGTACCGGTCAGTCCGTTGATTGCCTCCATGGTGTCAGAACCGGACCGCGAAGGCCGCAACCGCACCGGCGCCGTGATCGACCATATCCGCAAGGGCGCCGCCCGCCAGCATATCGACTATGTGCTTGTCTATGAGACCGGCCTGACCCGGTCCGACAAGGCGAACGGTCTTGCGCTGGCAGACCTCACCATTGTGGGCATGTTCGTGCTGCCGAGCCGGAATGTGGAGGTCGAGGCCTCAGCCAGCGGCATCCTGCTCGATGTTCGCAATGGCTATCCCTATGCGACCGTGACGGCATATGCGGAGAAAAAGGGGCTCAGCCGCGCGATCAGCACCTGGTCGAAGCAGCAAGACCTCGCTGCATCGGCGGAGGAGAAGGCCGTCTTTGAACTGGCTGATGATGTGCGGGAAGCGCTGGACCAGCTTCAGGCAACTGCAGCTGAATAAGGCACCAAACATGCGGCGAATGCGTATACCTGTCTCAGGGGATGCCAGATAGCTGGCGACCAGCAAGGTAGGGGGGTGAGCGGAGCGATACCCACCACCGTCTGCCCGGACTTGTTACACAGCGCACGGAAAATCGGCGCCTCTATCCTCCCGGATAGTCTTCCGTGGCAGTCTCTGCGCCATGAAAGACAGCACCGATTTCTTCTCTCAGGCTTTTTACACGATTGCCCGCGCCATTGCCGAGGCGGGCGTGAATGCGGATCTGTTCAAGACGCCTGAGACGATTGCGAAATCGCTGAACCGGCGGGTGCGGGCGGAGCTGAGGCGCCTCGCCGTTCTGCTCCGCCGTCTGATCTTCTTGGCGGCGCTGCAGATGGAGCTGGCGCCGCTGAAGCCGCGCATCGGCAGTAACTATTATGAGCCGAAGAAGCCGGATGCGGACTATCGCTACGTCTTCACCATGGTGCCCGCGCAATCCGGCCCGTGCCCGCATTTTATGAAAGGGCCGGCTATTGTGCCCTCGCGCGGCCCTGTGCCGGCTGCGCCGCTCATCGCCCGTTGGCAGGCCATGCTGGACACGATGAAACATCACAAGCGCCGGGCGAAGCGTCTTGCCCGCACGATCCAGCGCTGGCAGGCCGCCGGCGAGGCCCGGCCGCACGTGCCGCCCATTGCTCGCAGCCCCCGCATGCCTGCCGCCCTCGGCCTCATCTCGGGCGGGCTCACAGTGAAGCTGATCGAAGCGCTGAAACGCTGGCCGGCGCCTGATACGGGCTGAACGCACTCACAATCAGGATTTTTACCGGAGCGCGGAGGGCGTTTCCGGGCGGAGGTGCTACATACCCCCTGCGCCGGGTTCGAATTGTCACGGGGGTAAACTGGCCCAATCGGAATACAGTCTTGCTGTACCCCAAGGATTGCTGCAGTGCAGCATTCTGGTCTCTAAGGGTCATCATTCGGTCGGAACAGTCAGGCAGGCGGGGTAATGCAATGCCCATCAAACCGGTAGACATCGTTCTCTCCAACGGGGTGGAAGTTATTCTTCGTCCAGCCACGCTGGAAGACGAGCCGCGATTCGAACACCTCGTGGCGAACATGTCGGCGGAGTCGCGTTACCTGCGTTTCTTCTCAGGCGTGAACGAAATCCCGAAATCCATCATTCATGGTCTCGCCGATGCCGATGGGCACCGGCACATTGCCTGGGGCGCGGTCGACAAGAATGCGCCAGGCCAGCCCTTCATTGCGGCGGCACACGCGATCCGCACGACGAATGAGCTGGAAGAGGCGGAGCTGGCCATGGGCGTGCTGGATGCCTATCACGCGCAGGGCCTCTCCCGCATGCTGATCGCCTGCGTCGCGCTATGCTGTCATGCTGAAGGGATTATCACGCTGGAAGCCGAGACCCTGCCGGAGAACCGCAAGGCAAACAGCCTGTTCAAGTCGCTCGGCGGGCATGTGATCCGGCCGATGCCGCCCACGACGATGTGGCAGTTCCACGTGGGGGAGCTGATCAGCGTGCTGCGCGCCATGGAAACCCCGCGGGGGCTCCGCGAGGTGTTCCGGATCAATGGCGCCGATGATGATCAGATGGCCGCGCCTTAGGAGACGCGTTCCACCATCATGTGCTTGATCTTGGCGATGGCCTTGGCCGGGTTCAGGCCTTTCGGGCAGACCTGCGCGCAGTTCATGATCGTGTGGCAACGATACAGTTTGAACGGGTCTTCCAGATCATCGAGGCGCTCGCCAGTGGCTTCGTCGCGGCTGTCGATCAGCCAGCGATAGGCCTGCAGCAGGGCAGCCGGGCCGAGATACTTGTCGCCATTCCACCAGTAAGACGGGCAGGACGTCGAGCAGGACGCGCACAGGATGCACTCATAGAGGCCGTTCAACTCTTCGCGGTCGGCTTCGGATTGCTTCCATTCCTTCTCAGGGGCCGGCGTGTCGGTTTTCAGGAAGGGCTGCACATAGGCGTGCTGGGCATAGAAGTTCGTCAGGTCCGGGATCAGGTCGCGGACAACCGGCTGCGAGGGCAGGGGGCTGATCGTGATCACGCCGCCCGGCAGGTCGTCAAAGCCCTTGGTGCAGGCAATCGTGTTGCGCCCGGCAATGTTCATCGCGCACGAACCGCAGACGCCTTCGCGGCAGGAGCGGCGGAAAGCCAGCGTCGGGTCGATATTGTTTTTGATGTACAGGAGAACGTCCAGGATCATCGTCCCGGCCTTCGACATGTCCACCCAATAGGTGTCCCAGCGCGGATTGCCGCCTTCTTCCGGATTGTAGCGATAGATCCGGAACTGGCGCAGCTTGGTCGCGCCTTGCGGCTTCGGCCAGGTCTTGCCTTTGCGGACCGTGGAATTCTTTGGAAGCGTGAGCTGTACCATGTTCGATCCGTATCCTCTTAGTAAACCCGGGCCTTGGGCTCGATGTAGCTGATTTCGTTCGACATCGTGTAGTCGTGCACGGGACGGTAATCGAGCGTCACCTTGCCGGTGCCGTCATTCCACGCCAGCGTGTGCTTCATCCACTTTTCGTCGTCGCGGTCGGAGAAGTCCTCGCGGGCGTGGGCGCCGCGGCTTTCCTCACGGGTGGCTGCGCCGTTCACGGTGACAGCTGCCTGGGCGAGAAGGTTGTCGAACTCGAGGGCTTCGACGAGGTCGGTATTCCACACCATGGTGCGGTCCTGGACATCGATGCCCGGCAGTTTCTTGTAGACTTCCTCAATCGCATCGATGCCGTCCTTGAGCACGTCACCTGTGCGGAAGACTGCGCAGTTGTTCTGCATCGCGCGCTGCATTTCGAGGCGCAGCTTGGCCACCGGCTGGTCGCCCGAGGCGTTGCGGAACTTGTCGAGGCGGGCGAGGTGGCTGTCGGTGGCACCTTTCGGCAGTTCCGGCTGCGTGGCACCGGCGACGGTGGTTTCCCCACAGCGCAGGCCGGCGGCGCGGCCGAACACGACCAGGTCGATCAGCGAGTTGGAGCCGAGGCGGTTGGCGCCGTGAACCGACACGCAGGCCGCTTCGCCGACGGCCATCAGGCCCGGCACGACCGAGTCCGGGTCGCCATTCTTCTTGGTCAGCACCTCGCCGTGATAGTTCGTCGGGATGCCGCCCATATTGTAGTGGACCGTAGGGAGCACCGGGATCGGTTCCTTGGTGACATCGACGCCGGCGAAGATCTTCGCGGTTTCGGAAATACCTGGCAGGCGCTCGGCCAGCACTTCGGCGCCGAGGTGCTCGAGGTGCAGGTGGATGTGATCCTTTTCCGGGCCGACGCCGCGGCCTTCGCGGATTTCGACAGTCATGGCGCGGCTGACCACGTCGCGGGAGGCGAGGTCTTTCGCGGACGGGGCGTAGCGTTCCATGAAACGCTCGCCTTCGGAGTTGGTGAGATAGCCACCTTCGCCGCGTGAGCCTTCGGTGATCAGGCAGCCCGAGCCATAGATGCCGGTCGGGTGGAACTGAACGAATTCCATGTCCTGCAGCGGCAGGCCGGCGCGCAGCACCATGGCATTGCCGTCGCCCGTACAGGTGTGGGCCGAGGTGCATGAGAAGAAGGCGCGGCCATAGCCGCCGGTCGCCAGAATGGTCTTCTGGGAGCGGAAACGGTGCAGCGTACCATCATCGAGTTTCCAGGCGGTGACGCCCCGGCAAACGCCGTCTTCGTCCATGATCAGGTCAAGGGCGAGATACTCGATGAAGAACTCGGTCTCTTCACGCACGCACTGGCCGTAGAGCGTGTGCAGCATGGCGTGGCCGGTCCGGTCTGCGGCGGCGCAGGTGCGCTGCACAGGGCCCTGACCGAAGTCACGGGTCATGCCGCCAAAGGCGCGCTGGTAGATCTTGCCCTCGTCGGTGCGCGAGAAGGGCATGCCCCAGTGCTCAAGCTCGTACACGGCAGCAGGAGCTTCGCGCGTCAGGTATTCGATCGCGTCCTGGTCGCCCAGCCAGTCAGACCCTTTGACGGTGTCGTACATGTGCCAGCGCCAGTTATCTTCGCCCATATTACCGAGGGAGGCGGCGATGCCCCCCTGCGCGGCCACAGTGTGGGAACGGGTCGGGAAGACCTTGGTGATGCAGGCCGTGCGCAGGCCCGCCTGGGCCGCGCCGAGAGCTGCGCGGAGGCCGGAGCCACCGGCGCCGACAACGACGACATCATAGGTATGATCGATCCAGGTATAGGTGCTCATGTCTTATTCTCCCGCAGCGCGCTTAGACGCCTGCGCCAATCCAGAGTTTCAGGACCGAAAGGGCGACGACCGCGAACAGCACGATACAAGCGAAGCTGTTCAGGATCAGGAGCGCCCCGCGCATGCCCGGTTTCGTAATATAGTCCTCGATCACGACCTGCATGCCGAGGCGCATATGGTATACGGTTGCGCCCGCCGTCAGGATCATCAGGATCGCGGGAAGCGGCTGTGAAATCCACTCTGCCGCGCCGACTTCACCGGACTGGATCGCGTTGATCACCGAAAAGACGAACCACGGCACAAGGAAGATGAGCGCAATCGCGGAGACGCGCTGGGTGATGTGGTGATGGGTGCCGGACTTGGACGAGCCGAGGCCGCGGGCGGCTTTGGCGGGGGTCAGGAACTTGCCGTTCGACATGGGCGGGCCTCCTAGAACGAGGCGGCGGCGAACCAGATGGCTGCCGCGCCCAGAAAGGCGAATGTGTAATTGAATACCGAAACGGCGCTTGCTGTCTTCGGCTCGAAGCCAATGCCCGGACCGTCCCAGAGAAGGTGACGGATGCCGTTCACGAGGTGGTAGAGGGTCGCGACGGACCAGAGATACAGGATCACGCTGCCAAACCAGGAGAACAGGATGTCCTCGATGGCCGGGTAGCAGGACGCGCCGGTTGCAAGGGCGACGATCCAGGCCGCGATCAGGAACGTGCCGAAATAAAGGGCAACGCCGGTGATCCGGTGCGTGATCGAGGCATAGAAGGTTGCGTGGGGGCGCCAGACCTGGAGGTGGGGTGACAGAGGACGGGCATCAGCCCCGTTCGATCCTGACATGCGAAGGAAACCTTCCGATGAGATGTAAGAGTTTCACTCAAGTGCTTGGTTGGGGTTCTAGGAGTCTCTATGGTCCTGTCAACGCACGGCGAGCTTTGGAGTGACAAATTGAAACGATTTCTATGGGTTGCAGCCCTGTTTCTGATCGCCCCCGCCGCGATTGCGGATCCGATGGACGACCTGATCGCCGAATATGAGGCCTATGTCCGCAACGTAAGCCCATCTGAAGCGGCGCGTGATGCCGGAACTGCCCCGGCGAGCTGGGGCGATGTAACTCCTGAAGCCATTACAGAACGGGCGGCGCGGGCGCTGGCCCTGCGCGATGCCATCGAGGCGCTGGAAACTGACCGCACGACCGATCAGGCGATCCTTGAGCGCCTTCTGACCGTGGATATCGACGATGCCCGTTTTGATGCGGCCCGCATCCCGTTCACCGGTGATTGGGGCTTCCAGGCCGAACCGATCTTTGCCGCTATGCAGACCTCGATCACAAATGAGGAAGAGGGCCTGGCCTGGATCGGCCGCCTGAATGATGTGCCGCGCTATTTCGCTGAAAATGTTGAAAACATGCGCCGGGGCGTCGCCACCGGCTGGATGGCTCATGCGGATCCGCTGAAAGTTTCGACCGACCAGATCCGCGAGCAGATATTCAATGATCCGGCCGAAAGCGGCCTCTACGCGCCCTTTCTGTCTCTGCCGGAAGACATGGACCCGGCTGTCGCGGAACGCCTGAAGACAGATGGGCTTACGGCGGCGGCCAATGCCATCCAGGCCTATCGCGACACGCTCGCCTTCATCGAGGCTGACTACGCCCCGCACACGCGCGCGGGCGCCGGCATCACAGACCTGCCGGGCGGCAAGGAAGTCTATGCCGCCGCCATCGAGCAACACACAGCCGGGGCGGGCTATTCGCCGGAAGAGATCCACGAACTCGGCTTGCGCGAAGTCGCGCGCATTCGCGGCGAGATGGAGCAGATCCTCGAAGAGATCCATTTCGAGGGCAGCTTCAAGGACTTCCTCGCCTTCCTGCGCACCGATCCCGCCTTCTATGCGAAAACACCGGATGAATTGATGGACCGGGCAAAGGCCGTGGCCGCAAAGCTGGATGCCATCCTGCCCACCTATTTCGGCAAGCTGCCCAAGCATGGGTACAATGTGGAACCGGTTCCGGCGGCGATTGCGGCGGGCTATACGTCCGGGCGTTATGTCGAGGGCGATCCGGAAGAGGATCGGTCGGGCACTTATCTCGTCAACACCTACGCGCTGGACCAGCGGCCGCTCTATGAGCTGCCAGCCCTCTCGGCGCACGAGGCTGTGCCGGGGCACCATCTGCAGATCATGCTGGCCATGGAGATGGAAGGCCAGCCGCGCTTCCGCCAGCAATATTACGCCACCGCTTTCGGGGAAGGGTGGGGCCTCTATGCCGAACATCTCGCCATGGAAGCGGGCCTGAACGAGACACCATATGAGCGCTTCGGTGGTCTCTCGATGGAAATGTGGCGCGCCTGCCGTCTCGTCGCCGATACCGGCCTGCACTGGTATGGCTGGACACGGGAACAAGCAGAGGCCTGCTTCAACGACAATTCCGCGCTCGCCCCCCTGAACATCCAGAACGAGGTCACCCGCTATATGGGCTGGCCGGGGCAGGCGACGGCTTACAAGATCGGTGAGCTGAAAATCCTCGATCTGCGCCATCAGGCCGAAGCGGCACTGGGTGACCGGTTCGACATCCGCGCCTTCCATGACGCCGTCCTGTCGCAAGGTGGTGTGCCGATGGACGTGTTGGACACTCAGATCCACGACTGGATTGCTGCGCAGACCGCCGAGGCGCCTGAACCTGCGCCCTGAAATCCACGGATGCCGGAAAAGCGAAAAGACAGGCTTGTGCGGTCCTGAGCCTTAGCCCACATGGGCAGCCATGTTTCGCTTCTTTGAACGCCGTATTGCACCGTTTCCGGACGCTCGGGCCGAGGTGCCACCGGAGGGCTTCTGGCCCTTCATCCTGTATTATATCCGGGATGCAGTTCCGTGGCTGATCATCATGTCGGTGTTCACGGCGATCATTGCTGTGGGCGAAGTGGCGCTGTTCGGCTTCCTTGGTGGGATCGTCGACTGGCTTGCTGCGGCAGACCGGGAAGGTTTCCTGCAGCGTGAAGGCGGACGGCTTGCCATGATGGCGGGCGTGTTGCTGGTCGGCCTGCCGCTCGCGACGCTCATACAAGGACTGATCGTCTATCAGGGCCTGATGGGCAATGTTCCAATGAGCGCGCGCTGGCGCATGCACCGGCAGATGCTGGGCCAGTCGATGGACTTCTTCGGCAACGAGTTCGCCGGACGCGTCGCGACCAAAGTGATGCAGACCTCGCTCGCCGTGCGCGAGACCGTGATGAAGGTGCTCGACGTCTTCGTCTTCGTGATCGTCTATTTCCTGTCGGCGCTGGCTCTGGTGGCATCTGCCGATCCGCGCCTGATGTTGCCGCTGTTGCTGTGGGCCGCGATCTATTGCGGGGTCATGACGTGGTTCGTGCCGCGCCTTGGAAAGGTCGCCGAGGCGCAGGCCGATGCGCGCTCTGCCATGACCGGCCGGATCGTTGACAGCTATACCAATATCCAGACCGTTAAACTGTTCGCCCATGCCGGCCATGAAGAGGCCTATGCGCGCGACAGTATGGAGGGCTTCCTCCAGACCGTGTACCGGCAGATGCGCTACGTCACCGGCTTCAACGTCGTCGTCTATCTCAACAATTCGCTGCTTGTCTTCCTGATCGCCTCGCTCGGTATTTATCTCTGGATGGGCAATCTGATCGGTGCGGGCGCGGTGGCGGCGGCGGTTGGTCTGGCCCTGCGCATCAAGTCCATGTCGCAATGGATCATGTGGGAAGTTGCAGGCCTCTTCGAGAATATCGGTGTCGTCTATGACGGGAAACAGATGCTGCATCGCCGGGTCGCGGTGACGGATGCGCCGGATGCGACAGACCTGCCGCGCGGGGCAGGGGCCATCGACTTCCGGAATGTCACCTTCCACTATGGCAAGGGCGCTGGTGTGATCGAGGATCTTTCGCTGTCCATCCGGCCGGGTGAGAAGATCGGCCTTGTGGGCCGGTCAGGCGCGGGCAAGACGACACTGACGAACCTGCTGCTGCGCTTCTATGAGGCTGAGGGCGGGCAGATCCTGCTGGACGGGCACGACATCGCGACCGTGACACAGGATTCCCTCCGGGCACAGATCGGCGTCGTGACGCAAGACACCTCGCTGCTCCATCGCTCCATCCGCGAGAACATCGCCTATGGCCGCCCGGGCGCGACGGATGAGGACATTCTTGTTGCCTCCGAGAAGGCGGCGGCTGGGCAGTTCATTGCAGACCTCGAAGACGCGGAAGGCCGCACCGGCTTTGACGCGCATGTCGGCGAGCGCGGCGTGAAGCTCTCCGGCGGCCAGCGCCAGCGGATCGCAATTGCGCGGATCTTCCTGAAGGATGCCCCGGTCCTGATCCTGGACGAGGCAACCTCCGCGCTCGATTCCGAGGTTGAGGCCGTGATCCAGGACAAGCTGTTCGAACTGATGGAAGGCAAGACCGTGATCGCCATCGCGCACCGCCTGTCGACCATTGCCGCGATGGACCGCCTGATCGTACTCGACAAGGGCCGGATCGTGGAGCAGGGCACGCACACGGATCTTGTCGCTGCCGGCGGCCTCTATTCGGAACTCTGGGCGCGCCAGTCAGGCGGGTTCCTCGTCGAAACTGAAGACGCAAACAGCGAATTTGCAGCGGAGTAACCCCTCATGAAACTGACCATACTTGAAACCGGACTCGTTCCGGAGGTCATCCGTGGGGATTTCGAGGACTATCCGGCCATGTTCCGGCACATGATGTCCGGCGTCGGGACGTATACGTTCGAGACGGTTTCAGTGATCCGGGGCGAGGCGCTGCCCGATCCGGCGGGGCTGGACGCGGTGATGATCACGGGGTCTCCGGCGGGTGTTTACGACAATGAGCCGTGGATCGACCCGTTGATGGATTTCATCCGCAGTGCGGCCGCCTCGGATGTACCGCAGGTCGGCATCTGTTTCGGCCACCAGATCCTGGCCGAGGCGCTGGGCGGCAAAGTGATCAAGTCGGAGAAAGGCTGGGGCGCCGGGCGGCATACATATGACGTTGTGGTGTGTCCTGCCTTTGCGGAGGAGGCCTGCCCGGCAACGATTTCGGCCGCCGTCAGCCATCAGGACCAGGTTGTCGCGCTGCCGCCGGGCGCGCACGTGATTGCAGCGTCTGATTTTACGCCGTTTGCGGGGCTGTATTATCCGGACGCCCCGGCATTCAGCTTCCAGTGCCATCCGGAATTTGCAGATGCCTATTCTGCGGCGCTCTATTCGGCCCGGCGTGCGCGTCTGGGCGAAGTGTTAACAGACGGCGCGCTCGAATCCCTTGAACTGGAAGGGGATCATGCCCGCCTTGCCCGTTGGATCGCGGGATTCCTCAAGGCGCATGGCCGGGAACGTTAAGGAATTTGAAGTAGCATGAAACTTGCTGGTGGTTGCACAAAACGCCGCAAAGATGTTCAACGCCCGCACGTAACCCGTGGAGATTTCCGACATGATGCCGAAACCGCTGACCGACATTGCTCCGAACACGCTTGAGTTCGAAGTTCTGCCTCTGGTGAAGCCTACGGGTTTCCGCGAATATGACGCGCGCTGGTGGTTCAACGGGATCGGCAAGGAAAAAGCGCCGGAGCTGAACTTTACCGGCGTGCAGGCTCTTGGTCTCGGCATGGCGACCTTGTTCCACGAAATGGGCGTGACGCCGAAAGTGGTGACCGGCCACGATTTCCGCTCAATCAGCCAGCCGATCAAGAACGCCCTGATCCTCGGCCTTGTGCAGGGCGGGTGCGAAGTGCTGGACGTCGGTCTCGCTTTGTCGCCGATGGTGTACTGGAGCCAGTTCGAGCTGGATGCCGCCTGCTGCGCCATGGTCACCGCGAGCCACAACGAAAATGGCTGGACCGGCGTGAAGATGGGCGCTGACCGTCCGCTGACCTTCGGCCCGGTCGAGATGGGTCGCCTGAAGGAAATCGTGATGGGCGGCGACTTCGTGCCGCGCGCTGGCGGCGGACATCACCGCGTCGATGGCATGCGTGAGAAATATATCGCCTCGGTTGCAGACGGCGTGAAACTGTCGCGCCCGATCAAGGTGATTGCTGCCTGCGGAAATGGCACGGCGGGCGCCTTCGCACCGGACGCGCTGCGCGCCATGGGCGCCGAAGTTATCGAGATGGATTGCAATCTCGACAACACGTTCCCGAAATACAATCCGAACCCTGAAGACTCCGAAATGCTGCACGAAATGTCGAAAGCCGTGAAGGAACTCGGCGCCGATGTCGTGCTCGGCTTTGACGGTGATGGCGATCGCTGCGGCGTTGTCGACAATACGGGTGAAGAGATCTTTGCCGACAAGATCGGTCTGATGCTGGCTCGCGACCTGTCGAAGAATTTCAAGAATACGACGTTTGTGGTCGATGTGAAATCGACTGGCCTCTACAAGACGGACCCGATCCTGAAGGAAAACGGCGCCACGGTTGATTATTACAAGACCGGCCATTCCTACATCAAGCGCCGCACCAATGAACTGGGCGCGCTGGCAGGCTTCGAAAAGTCCGGCCACTTCTTCTTCCGCCCGCCCATCGGGCTTGGCTATGATTGCGCGTTGACGGCTGCGAAGGCGATCCTTGAAATGCTGGACCGCAACCCCGGCAAGACCATGGCGGACCTGCGCGATGAGCTGGGCGTGGCCTACACATCCCTGACCATGTCACCGCATTGCGCGGATGAGGTGAAGTATGATGTCGTCGACAAGATGGTCGCCGAATACGAAGGCATGAACGGCACGGAAATCCTTGGCCGCAAAGTGGTCGATGTGAACACCGTGAACGGTGCCCGTGTGACGCTGGAAGACGGCAGCTGGGTTCTGATCCGGGCGTCCTCGAACAAGCCGGAACTCGTTGTCGTGGTCGAATCCATGGCCAGCGAAGACGACATGCGCGACCTCTTCCACAAGGAAATCAAGCCGCGCCTCGGCAAACACCCGGAAGTCGGCGCCTATAACCAGGAAATCTGACCCGGCTCAGCCGCCCGGTATCATGCCGAGGTCTGCGGCGGCGGCATCGTCCAGCTCATTGGCCCGCTTCCAGGCGGGGCGGGATTCGAGCCGACTCCAATAGGTGGCCAGCGCGTCATGCGCAGGCATCGAGCCGAACTGGAGTCCCCAGCCGACTTGCGCGCCGAGATAGACGTCCGCGGCCGTAAACTGGTCGCCGCACAGATACGGGCTCGCATCGGAGACCGCCTTGATCAGGGTCCCGTACATGTCATCGAAATCGCCATAGCCAGCCATGCGCTTGCGCTCTTCGCTCACCTGAAATCCCAGCGCGCGGTTCGTCACCGCCGATTCCACCGGGCCGGCGGCGAAGAACATCCAGCGGTAATAGCTGCCCCGGCGATCCAGCGCCGGCGCAAGGCCTGCTTCCGGGAACGCATCGGCGAGATAGGCACAGATGGCGGCGCACTCGGTAATCGTCTGGTCGCCATGCACGATGGCCGGCACCTTGCCCATCGGATTGATCGCCAGATAGTCCGGCGACTTCATCGAGCCATCATAGACGAGGTATTCCACATCATACGGGGCGCCGACTTCTTCCAGCATCCAGCGGGCAATACGGCCGCGCGACATCGGGTTTGTGTAAAGTGTCAGTTTGGTCATGCGCCCCTCCATATGTTCACGTTTTGATCTAGTTCAATAGGGGGCTTCGAGTCAATCCGGATTTGAATGGCAGGCAGGCGGCCATGCCCCCTTGACCTAGCGGCACAAAAATCGCACCCCTCCGCCCAGATTTTACGGGCAGAATCGAGGGTTCCTTATGCGCGTCGCAATGATTGGCACAGGCTATGTGGGCCTGGTTTCAGGGGCTTGTTTCGCCGATTTCGGCCACGTCGTGACCTGCGTCGACAAGGATGCCGGCAAGATCGAGAAGCTCAAAGCTGGCATCATGCCGATCTACGAGCCAGGCCTCGACAGTCTTGTGGCCAACAATGTCAAGGAACAGCGCCTGTTCTTCACGACCGATCCGGCTGAAGCGATCCGGGATGCCGATGCCGTGTTCATCGCGGTTGGCACGCCGTCGCGGCGCGGCGATGGCCATGCAGACCTTTCCTATGTCTACGGGGCCGCCGAAGAGATCGCCGAGCTAATGGACGGCTTCACCGTGATCGTTACCAAGTCGACTGTTCCGGTCGGCACCGGCGACGAAGTGGAAGAGATCATCCGCAAGACGCGCCCTGATGCAGACTTCGCCGTGGTCTCCAACCCGGAATTCCTGCGCGAAGGCGCCGCGATCAAGGACTTCAAGATCCCGGACCGCGTTGTTGTCGGCACCGATGACGAGCGCGCCCGTCAGGTGATGAAAGAGCTCTACCGCCCGCTGTTCCTCAACGAGACGCCGATCCTGTTCACCGCTCGCCGCACGTCGGAGCTGATCAAATACGCCGCCAATGCCTTTCTCGCCGTGAAGATCACCTTCATCAACGAGATGGCGGACCTTTGCGAAAAGGTTGGCGCGAATGTGCAGGAAGTCTCGCGCGGGATTGGCCTCGATGGCCGGATCGGCTCGAAATTCCTGAATGCCGGCCCCGGCTATGGCGGTTCGTGCTTCCCGAAAGATACGCTGGCGCTGACCAAGACCGCCAATGATCATGGCAGCCCTGTTCGGATCGTCGACACGGTTGTTCAGGTCAATGCAGACCGCAAGAAAGCCATGGCTGCCAAGGTCATCAAGGCGATGGGCGGCGATGTCAGCGGCAAGACGATTGGCGTGTTGGGCCTCGCCTTCAAGCAGAACACGGACGACATGCGCGATGCACCGAGCCTCGACATCCTGCCAGCGCTTCAGGCCGCTGGCGCGACGATCAAGGCCTACGATCCGGAAGCCATGACCGAAGCATCGCATCTGCTGAAGGGCATTACCTTCGCGAACAGCGCGTATGAAGCCGCCCAGGATGCCGACGCCCTCGTCATCGTGACCGAATGGGACCAGTTCCGCGCGCTCGATTTTGACCGCCTCAAGACGGCGCTCAAGGCGCCGGTCGTGATTGACCTGCGCAACATTTATTCGCCGGAAGACATGGCCGCAAAAGGCTTCGCTTACACTTCCATCGGCCGCCCGGCCGTTTGATCTGACCCCCGAAACAAAGGACAGGACCATGAAATTCTTCGTAGATACCGCTAACATTGATGATATTGCCGAACTGGCCGCCACCGGTCTGATCGACGGGGTGACCACCAACCCGTCGCTGATCGCCAAGGCCGGCAAGCCGTTCACCGATGTGATCAAGGAAATCTGCGCCCTGGTCGAAGGCCCGGTCAGCGCCGAAGTCGTCGCCACCGATTATGACGGCATGATCACCGAAGGCCGCAAGCTGGCCAAGCTGGCTGACAATGTGACCGTGAAACTGCCGCTGACCTGGGACGGCCTGAAAGCGTGCAAGACGCTGACCGGCGAAGGCACGATGGTGAATGTCACGCTCTGCTTCTCGGCCAACCAGGCGCTGCTGGCTGCCAAGGCTGGCGCGACCTTCATCTCGCCTTTCATCGGCCGCCTCGACGATATCAATATCGACGGCATGGA
>LADW01000027.1 GCA_000961695.1 Hyphomonadaceae bacterium BRH_c29 | reverse complement strand
CCTCCGCGCCGGAGAAGAGCCCCGGCTGGGCGCGCGGCATGCGCACGTCTCAGCGGTTCGGCGAGGCCCGCCAGCTCGCAATGCACAGCCTGCGCGACGGCGATCGCGGCTCCTCAGGCGCCGCCCCCTCCCTGAAAGACAAGGACGAATAACACCATGCGCTTCAAACGCCCCACCGCTCATTATGGCACCTCGCCCTACCCGGAGACGCCCTACCAAAAGGCCGGACAGGTCTGGGACGAGCGGATCGGCTCGGCCCGGGTGCAGGCGAAGAACTGGCGCCTGATGGCACTCGGGTGCCTTGCGCTCTCGTTCGCGACCTCCGGCGCGCTGATCTGGCGGAGCCTGCAATCGACGGTGACGCCCTACGTCGTCGAAGTCGATGAAACCGGCGCGGCAAAAGCCGTCGGCCCGGCAACCGAGACCTACACGCCGTCCGACGCCCAGATCGCGCATCACCTCGCCGGGTTCATCACTTTCGTCCGTAGCCTGTCGATCGATCCGGTCGTTGTGCGGGAGAACTGGCTGAAGGCCTACACCTTCGCCGGACCTTCAGCCGCCACCACGCTCTCAGAGTATGCCCGCGAGAATGATCCGTTCGCCGCGATTGGCCGGCGCTCACGCACGGTGGATGTTGTCAGCATTGTCCGCGTCTCGGGCGAGAGCTTCCAGGGTCGCTGGATCGAGAAAACCTATGAAGGCGGCGCGCTGACCGGCGCAAAGCGGTTCACGGGGGTTTTCACGATCACGCTCCAGCCGCCGAGGGATGCTGAGACCCTGCGCGCCAACCCCCTCGGCCTTTATGTCCGCTCGCTCAGCTGGAGCGAAGACCTTGTCACAGGAGAACAACAATGACCCGGTTCCTACTCGCCTCGTCGGCCACCGCCCTGCTCGCGGCCTGTGCCACGCCGCTGCCAACAGAGCCGGTCATCGATACCGGCAACTTTATCGCGGCGATCCCACTGGCAGAGCCAAAGCCCGAACGGGTGGAGACTGTCGAAACGGCCATCGCGCTTCCCCTGCCCGGCCAGCTCAAACCGGTTGAACCGGCAGCCGGCAAGAAAAGTCCGAAAACGCCCACAGCAGCAATCAAGGAAGGCCGCGCCGGCGCGGTTGTCGAGCCTTCCTCGGACGGCTTCGTCAACGCCGTCCAGATCTATCCTTATACGGAAGGCGCCCTTTACCGCCTCTATGCCAGCCCTGGCCAGGTCACGGATGTCGCGCTTCAGCCGGGAGAAAGCCTCGTGTCGGTTTCGGCGGGAGACACGGTACGCTGGGTGGTCGGGGATACCGCGTCCGGTTCCGGCAGCGCAGCAAGGGCGCATATCCTGGTCAAACCCGTCGCCGCAGGCCTGCGCACCAACCTGATGATCGCGACCGACCGGCGGACTTATCACCTCGAACTGGAATCGACCGCCTCGACTTACATGGCCGCGCTTTCCTGGCGCTATCCGCAGGATGAACTGGCGGGCCTCGCAGCCCGCAACTCCAGCGCCGCAGCGCAGGACGCTATTTCAGTCGAGCGCGGCGTCAGCCTCGAGACCCTGAACTTCGACTACCGCCTCACCGGCGACACGCCGGCATGGAAACCGGTCCGCGTGTTCGATGACGGGCGCCAGGTGTTCATCCAGATGCCGGCGTCGATCTCCGCCTCCGAGATGCCGCCGCTCTTTGTGCTGTCATCCGCAGGAGAGGCTGAACTCGTCAACTACCGCGTGAGGGGAAGCTACTACATCGTCGACCGGCTGTTTGGCGCTGCCGAGCTGCGCCATGGGACAAAGCCCCAGACGGTCGTGCGGATTTCGACAGCCAGTGCAACCCGCAAGTCCCGCTGGTTCGGAGGCTGATCTGATGACCGAACCTCCCCCGTTCAAGGAAGCTGCGCGGCGGCTGCAGATCCGCTCGGCGCCGAAGCCCGCCACACGAATCAACCGCAAACTTCTGATGGCCGGTGCAGGCCTCGGCGCGCTGGGGTTGTTCGCGGCAACCTCGATTGCACTTGCGCCGCCGCGCCCTGCAGAGCCCGCCCAGCAGGAAGAGCTGGTCACGGCCGGCAAGCGCAAGCCGGATGGGTTCTCGGCGCTACCGGCAGACTATACGGCGCGCACCGATGTGCCAGTGCTCGGAGCGCCGCTGTCCGGTGATCTCGGCTCGACCATTCTCGCTGCCGAGCAGGCTTACGGTATCGAGACAGAGTTCCAGACTGAATACAGGACGGATTTTCGCACGCGTCCGGAAGACGAGGCGGTCCGCACCGCGCGGCTTGAAGCCGCCGCTCAGGCCGAAGAAGCAGCCCGCGCCCCGATCCTGTTCCGTCTCAGCGGCGCGGCGACGCCAATAACTTCCGCGCAGCGCACGCCGGATTCCGGGTTCGATTTGGCATCGGAGCTCCTTGCTCTAAACCGGCAATCCCCGAACGCCGCAACAAGCGCCGATTCAGACCCGAACCTCCAGTCCCGCAAAGCAGCGTTTGCCGGTGAACCGGCGTCCAGCCCGGTCTACAATCCGGACCGGGTGCAGGACCCGCTTTCGCCTTACCAGCTGATGGCAGGCTCTCTGATCCCGGCGAGCCTGATCACCGGCATCATCTCGGACCTTCCGGGTACGGTGATCGCGCAGGTAACCCAGGACGTCTATGACACGGTGCGCGGCGAGCACCTGCTGATCCCTCAGGGAAGCCGCCTGCTCGGCCGTTATCAATCAGAAGTCTCGTTCGGCCAGGATCGCGCGCTGGTCGTCTGGGACCGGATCCTGATGCCCGATGGCAGCTCGATCATGATCTCCGAAACGGGCAGCGACGCCTCCGGCTATGCCGGCCTGAAAGACCGGACCGATCATCATTGGGATAAGGTGTTCGCAGCGGCCGGTCTCGCCACCCTGCTCGGCATCGGCGCTGAACTCGGGCCCGGCGACGACGGCGACATCGAACGTGCGATCCGCCGCGGGACAACCGACACGATCAATGAAGCCGGCCAGCGGGCCGTCGATCGCAGCCTCTCCGTGCAGCCTTCGATCACCATCCGGCAGGGCTGGCCCGTGCGTGTCATCGTGACCAAGGACCTTGTCCTTCGTCCCTTCAAGGACGCTGCACCATGAACCTCCGCCTCGGAAAGCTCGCTGATCGCACGCCGGTCAGACTCACCCTCGCACTTGATCCCGACACCGCCGCCGCACTGCAGGACTACGCCGCGGTCTACCAAGAGACTTATGGCGAAGCCGAGCGCAGCGAAACGCTCGCCGCCGCCATGATCGACATGTTCCTGGCGTCAGACGCCGGGTTCAGACGGGCCCGGAAGGCCCTGCCCAACCCTGCCAGCAAAGGAGACTGACCCATGGCACAAATCGGCGCATTTACCCTAAAGGACGGAGCCTGGACCGGGACCATCCGCACCATGACCATCAACGTCAAGGCCCAGCTGGTCCCCAACAAGGAAAAGGGAAAGAACAAGGATACACCAGACTTCCGGCTTTACGCTGGCGGCGCAGAGCTCGGCGCAGCCTGGCGTCAGGACTCGAAGGATGGTGAAACTCCATACCTCGCTGTGAAGCTCGATGATCCGAGTTTTTCCCAGCCAATGCGCGCTGCCTTCTTCGAAAATGCAGCCGAAGGCACCGGCGTCATGGTCTGGAACCGGACAAAAGCGCAGGCCTGACGGACGAGCCGGAGAAGAAGTGAGAGTAACGCTCATGGACAAGGGCCAGCGGGTCACTGAACAGGAGATCGAAACCAGCCTGAGCATCCTTGCCCGTCTGATCGACAGGTACGGCGATGCCTACTGGCCCATCTTTGAGCGCCTTGAACGCGAGTTGACCACTCGCCAAGAACGCAGAACGCGTTTGTCAGTTCATCTTCGAACCAGTCGGCACAACAAAAAACAAACCTTTGGCTTGTGAGCTAATTCTTTCACTTTTGGAGTGCTCTTCAGAAATCGCGGACAGTGAACGTATCACTTTTCGTTCTACAATTTTACCACGGCGGCTTTGGGCGCCAGGCTCTCATAGGCGATCTGAAGAGGGCGGCAACGATTGAGCTTAGCAACAGACGCTATCGTACGAACGCGTTCGGAATCTGCCCAAGAAACCTTAATGCGGCCGGAAAACGATCGCTGCGGCCGGGCGCACAAGCGTCGAACGTGTTTCGAAGCAGCCTGATGTAACCACGAACGCTAAAACTCTATCTCAATATCTACGCTATTCTCGATCAGCGTGCTGATGGGGGTGTGCAGATCGATGTCTAGGTCGGGCGTGCTAATGGTGGCGGTAAGGGCATATCGCGCCTCGGCATTGCATTCAGCAGCCGAGCCCCGAGAGCGCCACCAACCCATGACAGGTTTGACACATATGATATTGCGGGCTGCAAGCTGCGCCGCAGGACCAACCCACTCATCGCAATGCAGGGAACCTGCCGAGATATTCGAGGGTCCGAAGCGCCAGTGTTGATCATCTTGCACAACAGGAACTCTTTGCCTTGGGTTCTCCCTTTCCAAGGGATTCACGCGCTCCACGAATTGAGTCATTGTTTCAAGTGGCCTGCGAAGATCAAACCGCAATCCGTATGATTGGTAGCGCTGTGGGTCGATTGAAGCTGACATGCCCGGATTGGGCGCGATGTAGTAAGACAGCGTAATCTTCAATCTAACGTCCTGAGCGCCCAGCCTTTCAAGCAACTCAGTCGGCCACGGCAATCGGTAAAAGTGGCAATCGCGAAAACGCCTATCGCCTTTTGCTAACTTGAACGGTTTGATCGTATTCTGCGTCACAAGCGCAACATGATTGCTGGCTGACATGCTGGCGCGATCAAAGTCTGGCACGCCATACCCAAACCGCCGCAACAATGCGCACCGTGCAGTTTTATTTGGGGCGTTTTGAATTGTCGCAAGCATCACGTCGGTCCATTCCGCCGAGTGAATGATCAGCGCCCGAATTGTTTCGGGCCAATAGTCAGGATGAAGCGCCATCAATTGTGCTGCTAAGCGCGAAGCTTGAGCGGTTGCGGCGCTGGTTGCTGAGAAAGGCACGAGGGGGTGTGCGCCTACGTTCGGACCTGTCGTGAGTAAACCGAGAGATTCAAGGCTGAGCAGCTCGATGCCTGACGGACTCACGCCGCGATTTCCTCCCTCCATCACGATTTCTGGTTTAATCGGCATGCGCGATGGCCAAAGCGTAGATGTGCGTGTGAACGGGCTCAAATCACCCGCCGATGCGAGCGGTGTCCAATCATCATATCCGGCGTCATCCACGACAATTTTGTCAGTGTAGGCACCAACGGTGATGGCGTTCCATGCTTGCGCGGGATCTTCGATCGGGTGCTGATCTGCATCCAAAAGATCAGCCATGTTCATGACAGGAGGCGCATTGCCCGCCGACACGAATATCAGGCGCCTTGGA
This sequence comes from Hyphomonadaceae bacterium BRH_c29, assembly GCA_000961695.1. GTDB lineage: Bacteria > Pseudomonadota > Alphaproteobacteria > Caulobacterales > Hyphomonadaceae > Hyphomonas. The sequence continues at coordinate 65,750 of LADW01000027.1, read as the reverse complement.
GCGTCCTCTTCATCGCCTGGCATCGCGCCAGCTGCGATCTGATCGACAGCAGCGCTCCATGTTGTGGGCTTCGATCCAGCAACACTATCGTTGGTCACAGCCATGCAAAACGCACGCTTGCCGTCAGGCTCGACAATTTCAATCCGCGAAATCGCAGACTGGGTAATCGAGCCATAGCTCTTCGGATCAGTACTCGGTTGGCCTGGCGGCGGCAAAATTTTCACCGACTCCAGTCGATGTAAAAGTTCAATCGACCCCGCTTTTTGAAGCGCGTGAACTAGATCGCCGTGCAAAGCCAAGCCAGCCATGGCTGTTCCGTGGCCGACATGACCTCCGCCATCATCGTTGCCACCCCATTCTTCGATGACAGCAATTGTATGCGCAGGGGCAAGTGCTGGCTCAATCAGTGCGTGCGCCCGATTAACCCCCGTATCGAGAATACAAACTGCAGGACTTTCACGGCCAGGCCAAACGGTCCGTTCAGCCAGATCGTCAGTCCACTCAAGCTGTTCTTGCTTACCGGCCTCCAGAAAAATAGACGGCGTTGTCGTAGCACGCCGAAGCTCTGCGATGCCTGCAGTGGCAAAAAGCATCAGCTCAATTGTGGCCCGCGTTGCAAGAACGGGAATCACAGTCGTCTCAGGAAAAAACAGGCGATGATCAGCGTCCGCCGCCCGCGCACCAAGCTTTTGAACGATCGTGTCGAGTTGAGCTTCCATGCCCTTGTGACACCAAACTTCCCACCAGATTACATCTTGAGGATCATCGGGCAGTGCATCGACATCGTCGGTCCAAAACGTTTCTAGTCGCGCGAGGCGGATAGCTTCTATCGGCTCGACACGATCCTTATTCGGAGGGCTTTGCTTTGCGCCGACGAGCGGCCCAGTACGATAGTCTTCAAGGATGCGTTCAAGAACTGGTCTCGCATCATTCGGCAGGAATAGAGCCACGAGTGTATTTTGGTCGGGCGACTGTTTTGTTGCGCCAACCTTTACACCATCTCTTTTGCGCTCCAGCACGCCCTCAGGCTTTTCTCCTCTGCGCACTTCTACCTCAAGATAGATGCCCGTTGGCGGATCAATTCTGGGATCAACCGGCGCTGTTGCGTCTCTTGTCAAGAAGGCTTCAGAAAGTTGCGCTTGAAGTAGTTGAGCATGCGCATCGCGAATTCGAGGCGCGCTACCACCTCCCTTAAATTCTTGGGGCGCTTGGTAGGCCCGCGCAATCAGCCGGGATGAGATATCAAGATGAGGTCGATTGAAGTTTGCTGGCATTCAGCGACGTTCTTATTTTTTCGGACGCGAGAAGGCGGTTTGCATATCCTTGCGGTTTTTAAGTCGGCCAATTAGATCGTCCACCCTCAACGTCTTTCGTTCATCGAGGATGGCAGCCTTAACAGCGTCCTCGACGGCCCGCACTATCTCAGCTTGGCTCAGGCCGCGCGCCGAAGCCAGGACTTCGTCCCAATTGACCTTCTTGGTGTATCTGATTGGCCTGAGGTTCTTCCTGATAAGCGCTGCTATTTGATCGTCAGTTGGCGGATCAAATTCAAGAACCTCGTCAAACCTTCTGAGAAGCGCCCTATCCAAGATCTCTGGATGATTTGTGGCGCCGATCAGGACGCTGTCAGTAGGGTTCGGTTCTTCCATAAGCTGAAGAAACGAGTTCAGGACACGGCGCATCTCTGCAACATCATTGCTGGAGTCACGTTTCCCGCCAAGCGCGTCGAATTCGTCGAACAGATAGACGCCGCGCTTTCGCAACGTTTCATCAAACACTAGACGAAGCTTGGCTGCTGTTTCGCCCATGAAGCGGGTAATGAGGCTTTCAAGCCTGACAACAAACAGAGGAAGCCGCAACTCACCGGCAAGAGCTTCTGCAGTCATTGTTTTTCCTGAACCAGGCGGCCCCAAAAACAAAATGGTTCTGTTTGGGGTCTTTCCATGTTCACGCAGCCAATCGCGCTTCTGTTGTTGCCGGATGACATCTTGAAGACGATTCAGAACGTCTTGATGAAGCACCACATCTTCAAGCTTGGTACGCGGCGCCCGCAGTTCAATAAGTGTTTCAAGATCACCGCGCGGCTTGGAGAATGGAATTGCAACGCTCGCTCCGCCCGAGCGCTTAGCTCTCGCCGCATCAACCGCTGCGCGAAGCTCCTCAGCAGTAGTTCGGTGCCCTTGGCGTGCTTCAGAGGCGGCAACCTGAAGAATGATCGAGTAAAATTGCTCGTCGTCCCCTTCGGCGCGGCTCCTCAAAAGAGCCAGAATTTGCTTCGTGTTAGACATCGTCGTGCATTCATTGATTGATTGTTGGTCATTTGCATACTTAAAGCGCTAATATTCAGTTTACAGCACTCTAGTACTTTGAATACAAGAGACTTTTCCCGAGATCAGCGAATCGCAGCCAGCAAATCTAAATCCTTGGAGATATTGCCTTAAGGTTGCCTCGGTGGCCACCCGCTTTCGGCTGCCAAGACGTAAGTGCCGCTGTCATTCGACACGCCCTCAGCCGCCACGAGTGAACCGGAACAAAGACAACGCACACGGTTCAAAAAGGGTGCGCACCAGATCTGACGCTGCACGCCAGAGCATTGAGTCATTCGTCCAAACCTTACCGGGCACCTCAACTATAGGAAGTACGCCGAGTGTGAGCACATCAATACTTTTTTCTCCGCTGGGCAATTGGGGCACGATTGGACATCACTACGATGGCCTTTTTGACACAGCTGGTCTTCGCGCGTTGTGGCGGACGGCAAGACCCACCGAGCCATTATGATGAAAGCTCCCTCACCCATGCCGCCGGCACCGGATGCGCAATCTTCAACAACTGATCACGCCGGTACTCCATCGACCCACCATCGCCGTATGCAGGCCGCGAATTCGCATGCCCCATGATCATGCACCGGAACCCGTAATCCAGCTCCGCCTCCTGCATGCGCTTCTCAAATGAATGCCGCAGCGAGTAAACCTTGTGGGCCGGCGTCGGGAACAGCCCGCGCGACTTGAGCGCCGTCATCAGGTTGGCTGAAAGAAGGTCCGGCTTGTCGCGATAATGCGGGAACCCTTTGGGCGCGCGCCGCATGGCTTCCAGCGCGACGCCGACCAGCGGGATGTCCCGGATCGAAGACACGGTCTTGATCTCACGGTCCTTCTTAGGCCGGATCGAGATGTAAGGCACATTGGCCTTGAGGTGGATGTCCTCTTCCAGGAGGTTTGCGATTTCGCCTGGCCTGCAACCGGTCTCGATGAGCGTGTAGAGGATGAGGTCCGCGCCGCCGACGAGGCCTGAGAGCGCGCCAGGCGCCAGTATCCGCGAGCGCACCCACGCATCCTCGAACGGTGGCACGTCGGTCGACTGACGGTCCTTGAAAGCAAGGTTGCGGAACGGGTTCGGCCGGTCTTCCTCGCCGATATATTTGAAGTAGGCGCTGTAGAGAAGGCGCATGTTGCCGACGTCCCGGTTGGCCGTCTTGGTGCTCAGCGCCTCACGGCCCGGCTTCGGCACAACGCGGTCTTTCCACCAGTTATAATACTGCTGGGCGTCCTGCCGGGTGATGTCACGCATGTTCCGGTCGCCGACGACGTCGATGAAATACTGCACGCCCCGCCGCTTGGTTTTCTTCCAGGCCCGGATCTGGGTTTCAGATTTGCCGATAAGTTCGCTGGCTGCGATGTCCGAGCAATAGATCTCGAAGGCGGCCGAGACCGTGACCGGCGGCGGCGGGACCGTGCCCAGCAGGGCATCGGCCTCGACCTTTTCAGTAGGGCTCGGGCGGCCCCTGTCTGCGGCGTCGACGCGGCGGATGCGGGCCACGAGTTCGCCGAGGTCGGCCTCGCTCGCCAGCTGCTCGACCGGGGCATAGACGAACCCGCGGGCTAGCGCTCGGGTCTGGGCGGCCTTGTAGCGACGCTGGGCCTGGTCGAGCTGGAAGGCGAGGTTCTCTGGTGAGCCGGCATCTCCGGCTGTGCCGGCCAGCATCGCCCAGTAGAGGTCGTCGGACTCTTCCATCGCGTCCCGCCGCATGCGCGCGATCTCGAGCGATTTGGTACGCAGGGAGCATTCGATCACGCCGCGCGGATCGAACGGCGCATAGCGTTTCGGGACGCGGCGCTGGTAGTGCCAGTAGCCGAGTTTTTGCTTCAGATGCCGGTTCGTTCTGTCCACAACCCAATCCCTCTTGTAGGGAATTCCGTAGGGCTTTTTGTAGGGAAAAATCCGGCGATCGTCAAGCGAACGCGCCTTTGTAGCCCAGTAGGGCTTTGATTATGTTTGTCTTTTTGCGATTTTCTCTGGAGCGGGCGAAGAGATTCGAACTCTCGACCCCAACCTTGGCAAGGTTGTGCTCTACCCCTGAGCTACGCCCGCGTCCTAATGGGTATTCGGCAACCGGGGCTGCCGAGAGGCGTGAATAAGCGCATAGCGTGGTCCTTTGCAAGGCCGAAAATCCAGCCTGCTGCACAAATCATCCCCGCAAGACAGGGCGGATCTGATCGGGCCGCACTTCACGCCCTTCAATATCCACAAACGCCGCCCGGATCGCTGACTTGGAGCCCGCCTTGGTGAAGCTGATCGGCGGGGTCTCACCTTTGCCGAGCCAGGCATCTCCCCATTGCGTAAGCCCGATCAGGATCGGTCGCAGCGACAATCCCATAGGCGAAAGCACATATTCCGGCCGCGCGCGCTTGCCGGGCGACTTGTAGCTGCGCTTGGTCAGCAGGCCGTCATCGACCAGGCTTTTCAGGCGGCCGGAAAGCACGGTGCGCGGGCAACCAAGCTCGGACTGAAAGTCGTCGAACCGGCGAACGCCGTAGAGCGCGGCGCGGAGAATCAGCAGCGTCCAGCGATCCCCGACCACATCAATGGCCTTGGCGAGATTGCAAACATCGGGCTGTACCGGCGAACGGCGGGCGAGGGGAATCTGCGTCATGTCTCATTCCTGAATGGGTTCGCATTTGAAATCCAGACGTGTTCGCGAAGCCTTCACGAATTTGCCGCAAGTCGGAGGTAAATCACTATCAAACATGAGGTTCCGATGCTCCGCCGCACCAGTCTGTTTGCTTCCCTGATCCTGCTTGCAACCTGCGCAGGCACAGCCAAACTTCCGGAGGAGCCCGTCGTTGCGATGCCGGATACGGCCGCAACCTGGACGCTGGACACCGTCGCCGCAACTTTGGCGCAGGCCTCCTGCCCTGCCGGGACGGACTATGCTGCCCCGATCCCGCTCACCATCTCCGCCACACCAATCGATCTCGGCCCGGCTGACGAGGTGGCCAGCCGTCTGCCGGATGGCGTCACATATGCGGGCGGTTGGGAACTCACCTCTGACAATGCCAGCTTCGGTGGCCTATCGGACCTCGCCCTCGACAAGGACGGAAACCTGCTCACCGTGGTAGACGATGGCGCCTTTGCCTGGATTGGCATGAAGAACGGGATTCCTGACGGCACAGGCAAGTTCGTCTACATTCTAGGCGCGGACGGCAATCTGCTTCAAGGCAAGGCCGTGGGCGATGCCGAAGGCCTGGCCGTTCGGGACGGTCTTGCAATTGTCAGCTTTGAACGCACGCACAGGGTCTCTGCCTTTGCGCTGAACGCATGCGGCGCCGCAGCGCGGGAAGCCGGCATCAGCGCCCTGCCGGGTACCTATGCAGGCCGCATCGTTGACGAGAACCGCGGCGCAGAAGCCCTGACCGTCACGCCGGACGGCAACATCCTCTACGGCTTTGAAACGGTCGAGGATGGCAAGTCCCCCATCGGCGCGGTTGTCGGCATGGATAACGCCGGCTGGACGAGCGATATGGCGCCGAACCCTTCTGGATATGCCTTTGTCGGCTTCGATGCCGCGCGCATTGGCGGTGTGGATCAGACGTACTGGCTGTTCCGCAGCTATGACCCGATCCGCGGCAACCGTAATGTGGTCAGCTGGAATGGCGGCGAGACGGAAATCACTCTGACCCGCCCACTGGCCGTAGACAATTACGAGGGCATCACAGCGCAGGACCTCGGCAACGGCGTCACCCGGATCTGGATCGTCTCGGACGATAACTTCAATCCGAAACAACGCACGCTTCTCATCGCTTTCGACATTGCAGCGGCTTCAGAATAATCCCGCTTACAATCCGGACCAATCAGGCCTACATCTGGACCTGCACAAGGGCTGCGGCGTTCGCAAAGGGACTGATCTCCGGCGACCTTAATTTCCGTCAGGGAGCCGGCATTCTGGGCAGGGCCGTGGTCCTGCCTCACCTGGCACCCACCTAGTCTCTAGGTTGACGGGAGTGAATATGCCCAGCGGCGCATGTGGTTCTTGTGCACTTAACCTTCCAATCCACGGCCGCGCGTCCAAGGGGACGTGACGCACCGGTCGCACCCGTCTATGGCTGACCGCATGACTTCGCTCCCACCCGACAAGATTCAGCTGCGTCACCGGATGCGGACCCTCCGCGCCGAGGCAGCCGCTCGTGATCCGGATGCGGCGGAGAAGGTCGCTAGGCTGTTCCCGATGAAGCTGCTGGAGCGCTACGGTCCGGTCGTGTCGGGCTACGTCCCCATCAATGAAGAGCTGGACCCGATGCCGCTGATGAAGCGGTTGGCCGATGCTGGAGCCGAACTCTGTCTGCCGCGCATGTTATCGGACGGCGGGATATCGTGGCGCCTCTGGAGCTTTGGGGAACCGCTGGAGCGCAGGCCCTTCGGCCTTAGCGAACCGTCCGAAGATGCCCCGGAAGTGCACCCGACCCTCATCCTGACGCCGCTTCTGGCGTTTGATGCCAAGGGCAACCGCCTTGGATATGGTAAAGGCCACTACGATACGGCGCTGCAAACGTTAAGATCGGACGGTCGCGCCTTTGCCTGCGCGGTTGCCTATGCCGCCCAACAGATCGACGCAGTACCGACTGAACCGCACGACCAGCCGCTTGACTGGGCAATCACGCCCATTGGGTCCGTTCCGCTGTTCATGATGCGCAATATGGCAGCCCTCAAACAGGGCTAATGGCCCGTTTCTTGCGATGGCCCGATATGAGATCGGACCGAGCAATGGCAACAGACACAACAGATCACAGCCAGACGCCATCCTCACAGGACTGGCAAGCCCGCAACCTCGTCCTGGCGGCGGTGGGAGCGTTTGCCCTGTGCCTTGGCGTGTTCATGATCGCACAGTCACATACGTCTGACCCGTCGGCGACGGTGACTCACAAGCGCGCGCCCGTGATCGCAGACATGGATCCGGTGATCCCATGGAGCCAGGACGCCCAGGTTAACACGTTCACCAAAACAGAGCCGCTGAGGGAAGGCCCCTACACGCTGTTGCCGGATGCCCCGATTCTGGAATCGGGCGATGGGTTCATCGCCCTGATGGGCGACGGCATGCAGCCGGACCGCTACATCGTCTCGGCGTACGCCAACGACAACGAACATGCCTTCCAGGGCGGTGACTGGAACCCGGACAATGTCACGTTCGGACCGGACGGCGTTCGCCTCGACGTCACCCCGACGGGCAACCCGGCCAAACCCTATGCGCTCGGCGAAATGCAGATTCAGGGCACATACGGCTATGGCCGCTACGAGACGATCATGCGCCCGTCAAAAGGCTCCGGCCTGGTCTCGGCCTTCTTCACCTATACCGGCCCCTATTTCGGCAAACCTCATGACGAGATCGACATCGAATTCCTCGGCAAGGATACCGACATCATCGAGCTGAACTATTTCCACAACGGCAAGACGGGAAACCACGCAAGGATCAAGCTGCCCTTCGATGCCTCGGAAAAAGACCACCTCTATGCCTTTGACTGGAAGCCCGAAGGCATCAGCTGGTATGTTGACGGCAAGCTGATCTACAAAACACCGGAAGGCGACCAGAACCTGCCGGAAAACCCCGGCCGCATCATCATCAGCAACTGGACTGGCAAGAAGGGCATGCGCCAATGGCACGGTGCGCCTGACTTCGGCGATCGCGGCTCAGCCTATTATTCCTGTCTGTCCTTCACGCCGCTGGGCGAAAATACGCGCCGCTGTTCCGATGTGTTCGAACAAGGTACGCAATTCCCGCCCCGCTGAACTAAGCCAGAGCGCATAAAAAAAGCGCCGCCCCGTCAAGGAGCGGCGCTTTTCTGAATTCGGATTCGCTATCCAGCTAGGATTCGATGATCTGCGAGCGGGCTTCCGGCAGAAGAAGCGCCATTTGCTCGCGGATATCCGCGTCGCTGGTGCCCGTTTCGGCTTTGTCGAGGTCGGCGCGGACCTTGCGGAACACGTCTTCGTCGCCCGCTTCTTCCAGATCCGACAGAACCACGGTCTTGGCGTAGGCGTCGGCATCTGCCTCGCCCATGCCCATCAGGCCAGCAGCCCAAAGGCCCAGCAGCTTGTTGCGGCGCGCCATAACCTTGAAGTTTTGCTCCTCGGTGAGCGCATACCGCGCCTCTTCGGCGCGCTCCCGATCATTGAATGTGCTCATCTCAGGACCTTTCGATATCCAGAACCTCAGGGCGATATAGAGTCCCCCCATAGGTGTGTGCAATAATTGTTTCCCGCGACGGATTGGCGTAACAGGGGCAGCAAGTGGTGGGGCTGCTGCGATTCCGTTCCAGGGCGGCTGTTCCTTACCCATTATAGGGGCCCATGAAAGGGGTGTTAATCCATGAACAAGCGGCGCGTCGTCTATGAAGGCAAGGCCAAGATTCTCTATGAGGGTCCCGAACCGGGCACTCTTATTCAGTATTTCAAGGACGATACCACCGCTTTTGACGCCCAGAAGCGCGCAGTGCTCGACGGCAAAGGCGTTCTGAACAATCGCATCAGCGAGTTCATGATGACCCGTCTGGCCGGTGTCGGCATTCCGACGCACTTCATCCGCCGCCTCAACATGCGCGAGCAGCTGATCAAGAAGGTCGAGATCATCCCGCTGGAAGTCGTCGTGCGCAACGTGGCCGCCGGTTCGCTGTCCACACGCCTCGGCATCGAGGAAGGCCAGGTTCTGCCCCGCCCGATCGTGGAATTCTACTACAAGGACGATGCGCTGCACGATCCCATGGTGACGGAGGAGCATATCGCTGCCTTTGGATGGGCCGGCCCGCAGGAATATGACGACCTGATCTCCCTCGCCCTGCGCGTGAACGACTTCATGTCGGGCCTGTTCGCTGCAGTGGGCATTCGCCTGATCGACTTCAAACTGGAATTCGGCCGCTATTTCGAAGGCGATGCAGAGCTGTCGCGCATTCTGCTGGCCGACGAAATCAGCCCGGACTCCTGCCGTCTCTGGGATTTCGAATCCGGCGAGAAGCTGGACAAGGACCGTTTCCGGCGTGACCTGGGTGGCGTGACGGAGGCCTATGCCGAAGTTGCCCGGCGCCTCGGAATCATCAAGGAATCCGGTGAGACCGACAATGTCGTCAGCTTCAACGGCGGCAAATAACGCCTGATTTTCAATGCGGCTCGCAATGTTCCAATAGCGCTGCAATTGCGCTAGATGGAGCGCGACTCGGACACCCGGCCAGGAGATCACCGGATGAAAGCCATTGTGCATGTTGCCCTGAAGAACGGCGTGCTGGACCCGCAAGGCAAGGCAGTCGCCGACACGCTGACGCGCATGGGCTACAAGGAAGTCAAAGGCGCTCGCATCGGCAAGGTCATTGAACTCGACCTGGATGATGGCCTCAGCGAGGCGGACGCCAATGCCCGCGTCAAGGAAATGTGCGAGAAGCTGCTCGCCAATACGGTAATCGAAAGCTACCGCATCGATTTTCAGGCCTGAGGCCTACGCGTCCGTCGGCCGGACAATAGTCTTGACTGGGTCAGCCCATTTGCGGCGAGCAAGCGGTATTCCGTAGTCGAGGAACGCCGGAGACGAACAGTCGAGGACCGGATCGCCCACGGGAAGTGCCTTCAAAAGTCGGCAGCAAAACGAAGTGTGACTTGCCCAGCAGCTCGGGTGCTTTTTTATTGAAAAACAGGCTCGCATTAGTAAGTGAATGATCACTTGCAATAATTTATCGCCCGTGCTAACCAATTGAGCGAATTGGGAGTCCTGTATGCCAAGAAACACTGCAGCATCCAAGCCGGGTGAAAAAAAGGCCCGCGCACGCAACGCGCGCCCAAAAATTGAGCGGGCAGCGCTGAAACTGTTCGTTCATGAGGGCGTTGACGCTGCAACCACACGGGAAATCGCTGAAAAGGCAGGCGTTTCAGAAGGTGCGCTCTATCGCCACTACAAGGGCAAGGACCAGCTGGCGCTCAGTCTTTTCATGGAAACCCACAATCGTCTCGGTCAGATGATGCACGAGGCGCTGTCTGGCAGCGGCACGCTGGAAGAGAAGATCCAGGCCGCCGTGAGAGCCTATTGTGAGCTCGCTGATGAGGATTTCCTTCTATTCTCCTTCCACCTTGTGTCGCTGAACCGCTACCTGCCTTACGACAAACGGCGTGACGACGATCCCGTCTCGATCACCGAGCGGATCATCGACTCCCTGATGCAGGAAGGCGCACTTCCGAAGGGCGATCCGGCCCTGAAGGCTGCCATGGCGCTCGGCGTTGTGATGCAGGCCGGCCAGAACAAGATCTACAATCGCCTGCCCGGCCCGCTGACCCAGCATGCCCCTGCCCTGGCGCGGGCAGTTGTCGCGGTCCTGAAGTCAGACTGACCCCACCCAAAGCGAAACGGACAAGAAGGAGACTCGCCGTGCGCGCAGCCCTGTTCACCTTTGTCTATTACACTCTCTCGGTCTTCTATGTGCTGGCCTCGGTGCCGTTCCTGATCCTGCCGGGCCACACGCCCGTGCGGGCCATCATCCGCAGCTACACGCGGGCGATGAACCTGAACCTCCGTCTCGTCGCCGGTATCCGCAAGGACGTGCGCGGGCGCAGCAAGCTCCCCGAGGGCGCTTTCATTGTCGCCTCCAAGCACCAGAGCTGGGGCGACGGCTATCTCGTCTATCCCGAGGTCGATAATCTCTCCTTCGTGACGGGTGACCATCTGGAGAAGATCCCGCTCGTCGGCGGCATCCTGCGCAAGCTGGGCGCCATCGTGATCGACACGTGCGGCGGCGGAGAGCGCAAGGCCGCATCCCTGCGCGAAGGAATGGAGCGCGCCAAGGCCGATGGCCGGCGCATCCTGATCTATCCGGAAGGCCACCTCGCCCCGATCGACTATTGTTTCCGCTACAAGCCGGGCGTCTGGCACATGGCGCAGGCCATGCAGGTCCCCGTTGTGCCCGTCGCGACGAATATCGGCCTCTACTGGCAGCAGCAGGAGAAAGAGAAACGCCCCGGCACGGCGGTCATCGAATTCCTTGAGCCGATCCCGTGGGACCTGCCCAAGGACGAATTCATGAACCGCCTCATGGAAGCCATCGAGCAGCGCACAGCCGAACTGGTCGCTGAAGGCCGTGGCACGCAGGTCCAGCGCGCCACGCTCATCCCGGATCCGCCCAAGGGCATGGAAGCCAAGCCGACAGCGGAAAACCCTGCCGGCTATGCCAAGGCCTAGGTGTGGAGTCTCAACAGGTTGTCCACGGTTAGACCGAGTCGACTGATGGGAGTTTGATGTTGAATGCCGCCATGGGGTCGATGGAAGTTGTATCGATGTGTCCAGCCTGCGAGGCAGGCGGCCCTCTGGTCTGAGGTATTGTAGGACCTGGCGTAAGCCCATTCCCTGAGGGCGGTCTGGATGAAGCGTTCGGCCTTTCCGTTTGTCCGCGGCGTGTAGGGTTTGGTCCGGACATGTTTGAGGCCGAGCTCACGACAGGTATTTTTGAAGGCGGTCGAACGATAGCACGCGCCATTGTCTGTCATCACCCGCCGGACGGCGACACCCAGACGCTTGTAGTAAGCCACGCAGGCCTTCAGGTGGTCGACGGCACTGGGGGCTTTTTCGTCGGGATGGATCTGGTTGAAGGAGACGCGTGAGGCGTCATCCACGGCGACATGGACATACTCCCAGCCGATGCCGCTATGGATGGACTTGCTCTTCCTGCTTCCGGTGATGCGGTGCCCGGGACGCCCGAAGCGCCCGAGCTTCTTGATGTCGATATGGATCATGTCACCGGGATTTGGGTGCTCGTAGCGGCGGGGCGGTTCAGGCGGATCGAGATCTCTGGCCCGGCTGAGCCTTACGGCGCGCAGGATACGACTGACTGTGGCTGGCGAAACCTTGCATCGGTGGGCGATCTCGTGTCCCGGCAAGCGTTGGCGACGTAGCTTGATGACCGCGTCCACGATCGTACCGGGCGTCGGGCGATACAGCCGGTGCGGACGCGAAGAGCGCTCCCTGAGGCCCTCGGGCCCTTCCGCAAGGAAGCGGTCTACCCACTTGCTGACAGTCTTGCAGCACACGCCGAAGGCTTTGGCGACGGCGCTCCTGCTTGCGCCTTCCTCAATCACACGCCGGACCATCTCGGCTCGACTATGGGGCGTGGTTCGGGCATTCTCATGGATGTCCATTCGGTGTCCTTTCCTGGAGTTGACGTCTCACAACATCAATCTCCCCGATCAGGCCCGAATGGACAACCTATTGAAAGATCACACCTAGGCCAGCGCAATCTTGACGGAAAGTAATATCTTTACTCGATGCGTAATTATTGATATTCAATAATTGCTTAGGTGATTCCGGGGGCCAAATCGGGATCAGGATGATGACTTTGAAACGAACTCTCGCGCCGGCTGCGGTCTGCTGCCTTATGGCTGGGCTTTCGGCGGCCTTGCCGGCTTCTGCAACTGAGTGGATGGCCTGGAAAGGTCAGGACGCGGCTGCACCGCGAGCGATCTATACGCAGGATACCAACGAGCACGGCGTCATGCTGACCTGTCAGGCGAATGGCGACCTTTCGAGCGCGATCACGCTCTCGCCCGGCTCGCTACCGGAATTGCTCGCCAAAAATGCACCCTATGGGCGATCCGCAGATGCGACCATCTCCGTCGGAGACGAAGCATCGCAACAGGCCAAATTCCGTTATGTCCCAGCGATTGATCTTGTGGAGATCCGGTCACACGCTTTCGCTGCGAAGGTCTTTAATGCGGCGGTTCTGGGTAAACCCCTGAATATCGACATGAAGCGTGAAACGGACATCCAGGCCGACCTTCCCGCGCCGGACATGACATTCAAGGCGTTCGCGAAGACCTGTGCAACACTGCGAGAACAGTCGGGAAGCTGAGGCGCAAGCAACCTTTAGGCGCATTGACGCGACTTGCCGGAGTGTGCTCCCTATCCGTGACATGATGGAGGGAGCACGCCCATGATTCTGAATTTGCGCGCGGCAGCACTGGCTACGATCACGGCGCTGGGCTTGTCCCTTGGGGCGTTGGCGGACACACCGCCTGCCCCAGCCGAAGCCACCGTACCGCACTGGAAGCAGGATCCCGACCGGATCTGGTCTGCCGATGGCGCAGACGCCGGACATGGCGCGGACTTTTACAGCTTCTCGCGCATGATCCAGTCGTCAGGCGGGGCCGGACCGATCACCATTCTGAACTGCCAGGCCAATTCCAAGGGTCAGAACTCGCTGTCGCTGGGGTTCCAGATCGATCCGGAGAACACCTATGAGGACGCGCCGGACCATTCCCTGCGCATCCTGACGGCATCCGGCATCCTCACCGTTGGTGGCAAGAAGCAAGCCGAGCGGTTCCGGTACCACCCGGATTCCACCAAGATCATCCCGTTCGACCCGGCCGTGCCGCGGCGCATCTTCAATGCTGTGGTCAAAGGGGAAGAGGTGACCCTGAAATTTCAGGGCAAGACCTATGATCTCAACCTGCCGGGCAAAGACAAAGTGTTCGTATCATTCGCCAAGACCTGCCCCATCACGAATGGAGGGAAGTTCGACATGTCGATCTTCGATTAGGTGAAGAATAGCGAATGAAGTTCAGATAAGCGGGCTTAGTCGGCGACCGCCGGGACGATCGTCACGCTTTCGCCGCAGCCACAGGCGTCTGTCTGGTTCGGGTTCCGGAACACAAACTTCTCGTGCAGCGGGGTCATCTCGAAATCGACCTCGCTGCCGAGCAGGAACAGCACGGCCTTCGCGTCGATCAGAATGGTGATGCCATTGTCCTCGACCACTTCGTCGAGCGTTTCGGGCGCCATGGCATAGTCCATGACGTATTCCATGCCGGCGCAGCCGCCATTCTTCACGCCGACACGCAGATAACCTGCGCCGCGTTCTTCCATGATCTCCTTGACGCGCATCGCAGCGGCGTCAGTCAGCTTCACGGGTTTGGGTCTGGGTCTTCTGGCCATGGAGGAAAGATAGGGACTCGGCCCTGTCCTTTCAATTAAAGCATGTTCAGCGCAAGGCGCGCTTCATCGGACATGCGGGAGGGGTCCCACGGCGGATCGAAGGTCAGCTGGACCTCTACATCCGTAACGCCTTCGACCGTGCGGGCGGCTGTTTCCACCCAGCCCGGCATGTCACCGGCGACCGGGCAGCCTGGCGCGGTGAGGGTCATTTCGATATCGACCTTGCGGTCATCATCAATATCCACCTTGTAGATCAGGCCCAGCTCATAGATGTCGACTGGGATTTCCGGGTCGAACACCGTTTTGAACGACGCGATCAAGGCGTCGGTGATCCGGTTCAGCTCATCCTGTGGAATCGCGGAAGGCGCTGCAGTTTCAGCAGCGGCGTCGATGTTGGGGGAGGTCATGTCGTCGGCCATTGAGCCACCTATACCAGCATTTTCCGGGCCTTGGCGAGCGCTTCAATGAAGGCGTCGACCTCGGCGAGTGTGTTGTAGATGGCGAAGGAGGCCCGCGCTGTCGAGGGCACGCCCAGATGTTCCATCAGGGGCTGCGCACAATGGTGGCCTGCGCGGATGGCGACGCCGTAGCGGTCCAGAATCTGGGCAATATCGTGCGGATGGGCGCCTTCCAGGCTGAAGGTCAGCACAGCGCCCTTGCCCGGCGCTTCGCCATGGATCCGCAGGCCATTGATGCCGCGCAGACCGTCTACAGCACGGTGATAGAGCGCCATCTCGTGCGCATGAACGGCCTCAGCCGGATGATTGCGCATCCATTTGAGGGCTGCGCCCAGGCCGATGGCTTCCAGGATTGGCGGCGTACCGGCTTCGAACTTGTGCGGGGCGGTGTTGTAGGTCACCCGGTCGCGCGTGACGATCTCGATCATCTCGCCGCCGCCCTGATAGGGCCGCGCCCGGTCCAACGCCTCAGCGGTGCCGTAGAGCGCGCCAATGCCGGTGGGGCCGTAGAGCTTGTGGCCGGTCATGACATACCAGTCGATGCCGAGGGCCTGGACGTCCACCGGAACATGCACAGCGGCCTGGCTGCCATCAGCCAGCACCTGCGCGCCAGCGGCATGCGCGAGACGCACGATTTTTGCCATGTCGGTCACCGTGCCCAGCACGTTGGACATGTGCGTCATGGCGACGAATTTGGTCTTCGGCCCGATGGCTTCGGCCAGCGCCGCCATGTCGAGTGCGCCGTCATCGGTCAGGCCCACCCAGCGCAGCACAGCGCCGTGGCGCTCACGCAGGAAGTGCCAGGGGATGATGTTGGAATGGTGCTCCATGACCGAGAGCACGATCTCATCGCCCGATTGTATCTCACCCGCCAGAGCCGAAGCGACGAGGTTGATCCCCTCGGTCGAGCCTTTGGTGAAGATGATGTTCTCAACCGCCGGGGCGTTGACGAAGCTGCGCACCGTCTCGCGGGCGGCCTCATAGGCCTCTGTCGTCTCGTTGGAGAGCGTGTGGATGCCCCGGTGCACGTTGGCATAGGCCGTGCGCGACTGGTTGGCGACCGCGTCGATCACGGCGTCAGGCTTCTGCGCGCTGGCTGCATTGTCCAGATAGACCAGCGGATAGCCATTCACCTGACGGGACAGGATCGGGAATTCCGCGCGGATGGCGTCGATGTCCAGCAGCGTGCTCATCGCGCCAGCCAGGCCCGCGCCTGCTCGCGCAGCACGTCTTCCAAATCGCCAGCGGTTTCCAGCGCTTCAGCAATGAAGGCCTCGGTCAGCAGGGCCCGCGCCTCGTCTTCGGCGATGCCGCGCTGGCGCATGTAGAACATCTGGTTCGCATCCAGCGCGCCGGACGTGTTGCCGTGGGCGCATTCCACGTCGTCGGCGTAGATTTCCAGCTCCGGCTTGGCGAAGACTTCGGCGCCTTCCTCCAGCAACAGCGCGTTGTGCTGCATGTCTGCGTCGGTCTTCTGGCCGACATTGCGGGGGACCAGGAACTTGCCCTGGAACACGCCGCGGCCGCCGTCCAGCACGGCGCCCTTGGTGACCTGGCGTGTGACGCAGGCTGGGGCGCCGTGGCGCACGTCGGTCGTGATGTCGGCATGGTGGCCCGCCGCGCAGAGATAGGCGGCGTTCAGCGTCGCCTTCGCGCCGGCTTGCTGATGGCTGACGCGCGTTTCAAGACGGGCGAGTTTGGCCCCGAAAGCAAGGGTCGTCTGGGTGTATGCCGCGCCCTCGTCGAGCTGGACGGACGCCGTGGAGGCGAGCACTTCTGCCGTGCTGGCACGCTGGTAGACCGTGCGCGAGAGGACAGCACCCTTCTGTAATGAATACTCCAGGAGCGAAGCGGTAAAGCCTGCCCCGCCGAGATAGGATTCACTGACCGCGACAAAGGCGCCCGGGCGCACGAGGATCTGGATGCGGGCGAAGTTCGCCTCGCCTGCGCCGCTGAACTGGAAGTGCAGGCGCGGCAGGTCTGTTCCGGCCACTTCGATCATCAGCGTGCCGGGGCGCTTCCCGCCGCCGGAGAGCGCCGCAGCGAGGGCGCCGAGCGGCATGGTTTCGGCCCCGCCAAAGGCCTGCGCCTCAGGCTTGGCCAGCACGCGGATGCCCTCGGGAAGGTCTTCCGGCCAGGTAAATCCTGTGGGCGTGAACGTGAACACGAGGGCATTATCCGTGATCAGGGTGTCAGCGACGGTGATCCTGGGAGGCGTTTCAATGACCTGAAGGGCAGCTTTCACGTCCGTCCAGCGCCAGCCTTCGATGCGGCGGTGCGGCAGGTCCTCTTTCGCAAAGGCCTCGAACGCGCGAGCCCGGCGCGCATCTTCCGGCAACATGCCATAGCGCGCGAGGAGCTCCAGCTCCGCCGCGTTGGGGTTGGTGATCAGGTCGCGCAGGGCGGTGGTCACACCGCTTCTCCCAGAACGCCGTCATAGCCTTCGGCTTCGAGGCGGTGGGCGAGGTCCGGTCCGCCGGTCTTGATGATGCGGCCAGCGGCCAGCACGTGCACCTTGTCCGGTTTGATATAGTCCAGCAGGCGCTGATAGTGGGTGATCACCAGCATGCCCCGATCCGGCGCGCGCATGGCGTTGACGCCCTCGGCGACCGTCTTCAGCGCGTCGATGTCGAGGCCTGAGTCGGTCTCGTCGAGGATCAGGAATTTCGGCTCCAGCATCATCATCTGATAGATTTCGAGCCGCTTCTTCTCGCCTCCCGAGAAACCGACATTGACCGGACGCTTCAGCATCTCGGGATCAAGTTTCAGCGTCTTGGCGATGTCGCGGGACATTTTGATGAAGTCCGGCGCGGAAATCTCGGCCTCGCCGCGCAGTTTGCGCTGGGAGTTCATGGCCGTGCGCACGAAGGTCATCACCGGCACGCCGGGGATCTCGACCGGGTACTGGAAGGACAGGAACATGCCCTTGGCGGCGCGCTCTTCCGGCGCCATGCCGAGGATGTTCTCGCCGTTCAGCGTCGCACTGCCGCCGGTGACCTCATAGCCGTTCCGGCCGGTCAGCACGTAGGACAGGGTCGACTTGCCGGCCCCGTTCGGGCCCATGATGGCGTGCACTTCACCGGCGGGCACCTCAAGGGTCAGCCCATTGATGATCTGCTTGGCGTCGTCGCCGACAGTGGCGGTCAGGTTCTCAATCTTCAACATGGGGCGGATGTAGGGCCGACCGGGCCTCAGGGAAAGCCCTTAGGTCAGGAATGGGGTGTGGAGAACGGCTAATCTGTCCAACAGGCGTCCGGCCAAAAACGCAGGGAAACAGGGCCGACAGGCCTGGAGCGTCCTACGCGTCCCGCTGGGCCAGAATGTCGTCTTCGTGGGGGGAGAGGCTTTCTGTCCACAGAACCAGCCGTGTACAAGCCTCAGCGCCTGTAAATTCGGCGTTCAGCAGGCCATCGAACCGTACGGACTCCTCCAATACATCGAGCCCGGCGGCGACATGCCAATGGGCCCAGCCGGGGGCAATGGCTTCGGCGGTGAAATCCACCCGGTCGAACCGGGACCAGGCGGCCTGAAGGTGGGCTGAGATCCGGTCTCCGCCCCGCACGGGGCTGTCGAAGGGTGTCGGCAGGAAGATGGCGTCTTCGGTGAAGAGTTTGGCGCAGCTCGTCCAGTTCCCGTTCGAGAGCGCCGCGGCATAGGCGGCGAGCCAGCGGGAGAAGGCTTCCTTACCCAACACTGCCCTCAAGGCTCACTTCGAGCAGCTTCTGGGCCTCCACCGCGAACTCCATCGGCAGTTCCTGAAGCACTTCGCGGACGAAGCCGTTGACCAGGAGGGCCACGGCCTGCTCCTCACCGAGGCCGCGCTGGCGGGCGTAGAAGAGCTGGTCTTCGGAGAGCTTGGTGGTGGTTGCCTCATGCTCCAGCTGCGCATCGGCGCGGCGGTTCTCGACATAAGGCACGGTGTGGGCGCCGCAGCGTCCGCCGATCAGCAGGCTGTCGCACTGGGTGAAGTTACGCGCCTTTTCGGCCCGCTTGTTGATCGAGACGAGGCCGCGATAGGTGTTGTCTGACTTGCCGGCCGAGATGCCCTTGGAGATGATCCGGCTGCGCGTGCGCTTGCCGAGGTGGATCATCTTTGTGCCGGTGTCGGCCTGCTGGCGGCCATTGGTGACGGCGATGGAGTAGAACTCGCCCACGCTGTCATCGCCGCGCAGGATGCAGGACGGGTATTTCCACGTCACGGCTGAGCCTGTCTCGACCTGTGTCCAGGAGATTTTCGAGCGCGCACCTCGGCAGTCGCCGCGCTTGGTCACGAAATTATAGATGCCGCCCTTGCCGTCTTCGTCGCCCGGCCACCAATTCTGGACGGTGGAGTATTTGATCTCGGCATCGTCGAGAGCGACCAGTTCTACCACAGCGGCGTGGAGCTGGTTCTCGTCCCGCATCGGCGCGGTGCAGCCTTCGAGATAGGAGACATAAGCCCCCTCATCGCAGATAATCAGGGTACGTTCAAACTGCCCCGTGTTCTCCGCGTTCATACGGAAATAGGTCGACAGCTCCATCGGGCAACGCACGCCCTTGGGCACATAGACGAACGTGCCATCCGAAAAGACGGCGCTGTTCAGCGTGGCGAAAAAGTTATCCGACTGCGGAACGACGCTGCCGAGATATTTCTTCACAAGCTCCGGATGGTCGCGCACAGCCTCGGAGATCGACATGAAGATCACGCCGGCCTTTTCCAGTTCCTTGCGGAACGTGGTGGCGACAGAGACAGAGTCGAACACGGCATCGACGGCAACGCGCGGCTTCTCGCGGGCGGCGGCGGCGGTTTCAGCCGCGCCTTCCACGCCCAGCAGCACTTCGGCCTCGCGCAGCGGGATGCCGAGCTTTGCATACGTGTCGAGGATTTCCTGCGGCACGTCGTCGATGGACTCATATTTCGCGCCGGACTTGGGCGCGGCGTAGTAATAATAGGCCTGATAGTCGATCGGCGAATAGCGGACCTTGGCCCAGGTCGGCTCTTCCATGGTCAGCCAGCGGCGATAGGCGGCGAGGCGCCATTCCAGCAGCCAGTCCGGCTCTTCCTTCTTCGCCGAAATGAACCGGATCGTGTCTTCCGACAGGCCCTTCGGCGAGAACTCCATGTCGATCGTGGTGGAGAAGCCGGCAGAATAATTCTCGGACTCAAGCGCCTTCGCGGCCTCGACGGTTTTCGCGTCGATGCCCTCTTTGACGATCACTTCGGTGCAATCGTCCTCATGTTCGTCTGTTCCGCCGCAGCAGTCCATTATGCCTGTTCCTTTGCGCTGATGCGCCCGGCTGCCTTCAGCCATGCATCGGCAACGCCGTCAAAGTCTGACGGCAGTGTACTCCATCCAAAGCTGGTGCGGATTGCCGATTCTGCAAGGGTATCGTCCGCGCCCATGGCCATCAGGACCAGGCTGCGCTTGACCTTGCCGGACGAGCAGGCCGAGCCTGCGGAGACGCAGACACCCGCCAGATCCATCGCCATGACCTGTGTTTCCGCCGGAAAACCGGGCTTTGCGAAGTTCGACACGCCCGCAAGACGCGGCGAGGCCTTGCCGGTGACGATGACGCCGCCTTCAGCCTCCAGCCGGGCTTCCATGGCGTCGCGCAGGGGGCCAAGCGCCTGATATTTCGGCATGTCGCGCAGCGCGGCTTCCACGGCGGCAGCAAAGCCGGCGATGGCGGCAACGTTTTCGGTGCCAGAGCGGAGCCCGCGTTCCTGTCCGCCGCCATACTGGACGGCCTTCAGCGGGGCGCCTGCCCGGTGCCAGAGGGCGCCTGCGCCCTGCGGTCCGCCGATCTTGTGCGCGGTCAGCGACAGGTAATCGACGCCCAGCAGGCCGACATTGACCGGAACCTTGCCGAGGCCCTGCACCGCGTCGCAAATCGTCAGGCCGTCTGCCGCGCGCACAAGGGCAGCTGCTTCAGCGACGGGCTGGATGATGCCGGTCTCGTTGTTGGCCAGCATGAGGCACAGGACCGGCGTGCCCTTGGCCGCATGGTCCCAGGCACTCAGGCGGGCGGCGAGGTCGTCCAGGTCCACGGTTCCGGCGGAGGTGAGATAGGCCGTCTCCATGGGTACGCCGGAATGGGCCGCAGCCTTGCCGATGGCCTCATGTTCCAGCGCGGAGACGATCAGCGTGCACTTGCCGCCAAGGCCCGCGACGGCGCCATGCACGGCGAGGCTGTCGGATTCGGTGCCGCCGGAGGTGAAGACAATGTCTTCGGCGCGGCTGCCAATGGCGCCGCCAAGGGTTGCCCGCGCCCGCTCGACCACGCCGCGTGCGGCCCGCCCCGCCGTATGGACGGAGGACGGATTGACCGGCCCCATGTCGTAAGCGGCGAGCATGGCTTCGCGTGCTTCCGGGCGCAGCGGGCTGGTCGCATTGTGGTCTGCATAGATCATGAGGCCCATATAGCGTCTGCGGGCCGCAGGTGCACCTGCAGAAAAATTTGCATTTCAGTCCCTGTTTGGCTTATCACCCCGCCCTTCAATCGAAATTTCGAGGCAGGCATGGCAGAACTCATCATTCCGGGGCCGCAGGGTCGTATCGAAGCGCGTTATACAGAGCCGCCTTATCCGGGCGCGCCGATTGCGCTGATTCTTCATCCCCACCCGAAAGCCGGTGGCACGATGCAGGATCCGATCACGATCATGCTGTACCAGATGTTCGAGAAACACGGGTTTGGCGTGCTGCGCTACAACTCGCGCGGCGTCGGCCGCAGCCAGGGCCAGTATGACCAGGGCATTGGCGAACTCGAAGACGCCGCCTATGTTCTTGATTACATTGAGAATATTTCGGAAAGCCCGCGCTATGTCTGGTGTGCCGGTTACTCTTTCGGGGCCTGGATCACGCTGCAGCTGCTGATGCGCCGCCCGGAGATTGACGGCTTCCTCGCCATCTCGCCGCCGGCAAACCACTATGACCTCTCCTTCCTGGCGCCCTGCCCGGCATCGGGCCTGATCGTCTCAGGCGACAAGGATGCCGTGTCAGCTCCGGAAGACGTCGAGCGCGCCCTCACCAAGGTCCGCGTCCAGAAGGGCGAAGAGATCGAGCGCGCAACGATCCACGGCGCCAACCACTTCTATGTGGACCGCCGCGACGATCTGATCGAGTCCTGCGAGGAATACCTGCTGCGCCGCCTCGCTGCTGCAGAAGAGAAGCTGCGTCTCGAAGCCGAAGGCGACTAGGCCAGCACTATGCCACCTGTCATTGGCTCCGGCACGCCTGTCGTGCCGGGCCAGCTGATGGGCAGGCCGCGCGCCGTTCGGGCCGCAAGGAAGGCAAACGCCTCCGCTTCAATACTGTCACCGCGCCAGCCGACGCCCTCTGCGCTGTAGACAGGGCACGGCAGCGCGCGCGTCAGGGCATCCATCAGCGCCGGATTGTGCCGCCCGCCGCCGCACGCGATGACCCGCGAAGGCACTTCCGGCAGCAGCGCCACGCCCATCGCCACAGCCCGGGCCGAAAATTCGGTTAGTGTCGCCGTGCCATTCTCCAGAGACATGCCCTGCGCCATGGCCGCGCTGAAATCATAGCGGTCGAGCGATTTGGGCGCCGGTTCGGTGAACCAGTCGTGCTGCAGCAGGCGTTCCAGCAGGTCTTCGTCCGACTTACCCGCTAGCGCGAGATGCCCACCGAAATCGTGCGTGCCGGCCCCGTGACCCTCGACCCACTCGTCGATCGGGCCGTTGGCAGGGCCTGTATCGAAGGCGATCAGCGTGCCGTCTGACAGTTTCGCGGTGATGTTCGCCACGCCGCCGAGGTTCAGCACACAGGCGGCGCCTTCGCCGAGATGTTCCAGCAAAGCCGAATGATAGGCCGGGGCGAGTGGCGCGCCCTGCCCGCCAGCGGCCACATCTGCCGTGCGGAAGTCACAGGCCAGCGGCACACCCAGTGCTTCGCGCATGGCGGGTGCATCAATCAGCTGAAGCGTCGCCCCGGTCCGTCCGGCCACCGGGCGGCGATGCAGGACGGTCTGCCCATGCACCCCGGCCAGCACCGGCGCGGGGCCTCTCCAGCCAGAGAGAAGCTGCGCCATGGCCTCAGCATGGGTCTGCGTGATGACGGCCTTCGCAGCCTCGAATGCGGCCCCTGGCGCGGGGCCGGACCAGTTCCAGGCGCGGGCGACATCCGTCGCTTCCTGCAGAATCCGGCGTTCCTGCGGGGCATATTTGCGCTCTGCGGTGGCGCCGAACTCCAGCACTTTGCGACCATCGGTCAGGATCAGAGCCGCGTCCACGGCGTCCAGCGAAGTGCCCGACATGAAGCCGGCAACCCATTTTGGCTCTGAATCTGAAATCGCAGTGTTCAAGGAGGCCTCTTTCCATGCTAGGCGCGCTGCCTTCACGGAGACACGAGAAAATGAGCCAATTCAAGTCGGAATTCCTGAAGACGTTGCAGTCGCGCGGCTTCATCAAGCAGGTCACGCACGAGACCGAGCTTGACGCCTATTGCTCGGCGGGCGTTCCGGTTGCGTATATCGGCTTCGACGCGACGGCGGACAGCCTTCACGTCGGCTCGCTGCTTCAGATCATGATGCTGCGCCATTTCCAGAAGGCGGGCGGAAAGCCGGTCGTCCTGATGGGCGGCGGCACCACGAAAGTGGGCGACCCGACCGACAAGGAAAAGTCCCGCCCGCTGCTCACCAATGAGCAGATCGAGGCCAACATTGCCGGCATCAAGAAAGCCTTCATGCCATTCCTGACCTTCGGTGACGGTCCGACCGACGCCATCATGGTCAATAATGACGATTGGCTGAGCAAACTTGGCTATATTGAGATGCTGCGCGAAGTGGGCGTGCATTTCACCATCAACACGATGGTGAAGCAGGACACGGTCGCCCGGCGTCTGGCCGCCGAGCAGCCCTACACCTTCCTCGAGTTCAACTACCTGCTGATGCAGTCCTATGACTTCCTCGAACTGTTCCGCCGGCAGAACTGCCGCATTCAGCTCGGCGGATCGGACCAGTGGGGCAATATCATCGGCGGCGTGGACCTCGTGCACAAGGCCGCAGGCGGCGACGTGTTCGGCATTACGGCGCACCTCATCACGACCGCTTCCGGCGGCAAGATGGGCAAGACGGCCGATGGTGCTGTCTGGCTGAATGCAGACCGCAAGAGCCCCTACGAATATTGGCAGTTCTGGCGCAATTCCGAAGACGCCGATGTCGGCCGCTTCCTGCGCCTGTTCACCGAGCTTTCGCTGGAAGAGATCGAGACGCTGGAGAAACTCGAAGGCGCCGAGATCAACAAGGCCAAGGTCGCGCTGGCGAATGCCGCCACGACCCTGCTGCATGGCGAAGCAGCGGCGAAGGAATCCGAAGCGGCGGCGGCAGCTGTGTTTGCCGGTGGCGGCACGGCAGAAGCGCTGCCGACGGTAGAAATTCCGTCTACGGAGCTTTCCGGGGACTATCTCGTGGCAGCGGCCTTCACGGCGGCGGGCCTGACGGAGTCCAATGGCGAGGCGCGCCGTCTGATCAAGCAGGGCGCCGCGAAGGTGAACGACAAGGCGGTGACGGATCAGAACGCCACGCTGTCAGAGGCCGACATTGTTGATGGCACGATCAAGCTGTCCGCAGGCAAAAAGCGTCACGCGCTGGTGAAGCCGGTCTAGGCTAGAATTCCTCGTCCGGGATCGGTGCGAGCTCGGACGGGATCGGCTCGTCCGGCGCGCGGGGCTTTGCCTCGGGAATGGTCGTATCTGACGGGTTCTCGAAGATGCGTCGGATGACGCCCGGCGCCAGCGCTGACAGCGGGTTCACCGACACGTTGGCTTTTTCCATCGTGCCGCGCACGGCATAGGTCAGCGAGAACACGCCCTCCCCGTCACGGCCGACCACGAGGTCACCAATGATCGGGATTGATCCGAGTGCGGAGTTCATGCCGAAGCTAGGCACCAGCACGCCGTCGAACTGAATCTTGCTACTCTTGGAGTCAAAGAAGCCATTCGTTGTCAGCCCCAGCGCCGGCCCCTGTGCCTTTGCGCCGTCAACCACATAGCGTTCACCCGCGATGGTCAGCGGAATGTCGATCCGCGAGAACAGAACGCCTTCCCCGCCCAGCGTATCGGCCAGGCCGCGCAGCGATGCCAGCGACAGGATCTGCGTCAGGAAGGGCGCATTGCGCATGCGCGTATTGGTGATGCCGATATTGAATCTGGCTGGCTTGTCGCCATTGGGCAGCGTGCCGTCCAGCTCCAGCTGGCCGCCCTCCAGATAGTCGATCCCGAGGAACGCGCTGGCGATAAAGCCAGCATCTCCGCTGGCGACATGGATGGTTGCCGCCTGGCCACCATGGGTGTCGAACTTGGCCTTGAAGGGCGAGCCGTCTGCCGCAAGGCCGGTCGCCTCGAACGTCTCGATGCCTTTGGCGCCTGACGCCATGGAGACACTTGCCTCTGTCATGTCGAGGCCGGGACGAAGGGTCAGCGTGTCGACATTCGCCGTGACACTCAGCGGCGTCTTGCTGCCTGTATCCGCGTCGCCAATCGCACCGACGCCGGGCATCAGGCCGGACAGGTCGAGATACGTGCCGGTCAGGCCGATATTGAGCGTGCCACCCTGGCGCGTCACGGTTCCACCAACATCGGCCTTGTTCTTGAGATAGGCCCGGCGCAGCGTGGCCGAGACAAGCTTGGAGTCTCCGCCCAGCGTAAAGTCACCATCGAGATAGGCATCGTCCGCATGCAGCACGATCGTGGCGGCATAACCCTCTTTCAGGCCTTTATAGTGCACGGATGCCTTGGCGGGCTTGTTGCGTGCCTTCACCCAGCCGATCTCGGACAGATCCAGCCGCGACTCGCCAAGATCGAGGGCAGCATCCGCCTCGATCTGCATGCCATCACCGATTTCTGCCTGCACCTCGATCGGGATCTCACCCGAAAGATAAGCCCGGCCCAGGACGCCGAATTCGTTCAGGAAATCCGGCGTCACGATGCTGCTGGCCGAGAGCAGAGACGGCTTGCCGCCATCATTGAACGCGTCGCGCCAGGTGAACTGGACCGGCGACGGACCGAGATTTCCATAGCCGGAAATTGTCATGCCCTTCTGGTCAACATTCACTTTCGCCGCGCCTTCGGTCAGGTCAAAGCCGAGCGCCGCATCCTTCAGGCCCGCATCTTTCACCGTTCCGATCACGGTGTAGCGGATGTCCTCATCCGGAACATTATCCAGAGTCGGGCGGAACAGTTCGAACGTCATCTCCGAATTGCCGGACAGGCGCGAGGGGTCGAAGTCGACCTTGAGGCGTGAATCCGCGAGGGTCTTGATGACATAGGAAACCGGGCCATGCCCGCGCGCGAAGACCCGGAAGTCTCCGCCGCGGTCATTGAACGCCGGCAAAGAAAAAGAGGCCTCGTCCAGGTCCCATCCGCCATATTCGCCGGAATCGAGCGTTGCGCGGAATGAGTTGCCTGTCAGCCGGCCTGTGCCGACACCATTCTCGACCGCCGGCAGGTCCGACATGAACTTCACCCATGCGCCATCTGCCGCAAATGTGAGTTCAAGATCGTCATCACGCAGAAAACCATCTTTGCCGAAACTGTCGCGCGTCAGGTCGATATGAGCCTTGATGTCATGCAGGGCGGTGGCTTCAATATTGTTCTCTGCAAACCTGCGACCGCCATCGCCCAGCTTCACCGGCCAGAATGCCAGCACCGTATCCTTGGATACGGTGCCCTCGGTCTCCAGCGAAAGGCTGGCGAGGATTGGGGGTTCACCCGGCTGCTTGTCGGGCGTCATGCCGATGGCTCCGGTCAGGTGGAAACCCGCGTCGCCTTGCGTGAATTTGAGGTCCAGATCGTCGAGCTGCAGCGCATTGACGGCCAGCAGACCGGTCGCCTTGAGGCCTGTCAGCGTCAGAGGCCCCTCGAACATTGGCGTCAGATCCAGCGTGAGGTCGTCGCTCGCCAGTTCGATCTCGTGTGCGGCTTCGCCCTGAAGGATGTTCTTCAGCGTCAAAGTGGCCTGACCACTCGCCGGGCCAACCTTCTGGCCTGTCAGGTCCAGCCGAAGCGTGTCGTCATTGGCGAGATAGGTTGCGGTGACGTCCAGCCCCTCGACATCTAGGCCACCAGCGAAGGGCACATGGCCCTGGCCCATATTGGAATGAAAGGCGATCTGGTCGACGCCTGTCGCGCGCGCGTAATCAAGCGAGACATCGGCATCCGCAGGCAGTCCGGCAAACGCGTCCACTTCGGCGCCGAACCGGGCGGCCAGGTCTGCCAACGGCCAGTCGGCGACGGCGAACTCAGCATGCAGCCGGCCTTCGGCTGTGTAGGACCGCAAGGTGGCCGCAAGCCCGCCCGGAAGACCGGCGCCTGCGCCGCTGCCGGCAACACTCACCAAAATACCATCGGCCTCACGGGAGATCTGCCCATTGGAATCGGAGACATTCAGGATCGGTTGCTGGTTGGCGTCACGCACGCGGAACTCGAACCCGTTGAACCCGAGATATTCGAGCGCGTAGCGCTGTTCGCCCTCTTCCAGCGCCAGTAGCAGGGGCGGCAGGATTTCATTCGCGCGCTGCAGCCACTCCTGCGGCGTCTCCGGAAGCTTGCCGACCGGGATCGCCGGCATCGGCTCGCCGCCGACATACCAGATTGTCGGGCTCTCCTGGTCGATGTTCACCCAGCCCCCATCCAGGTCGAGGCGAAGCACTTCGATATTGCCCAGCACGAGGGACGAGCCCGACAGAACGATATTGGCGTGGTCTGCTTCGGCGCTGAGATTGCCTTTCACGTCCAGCATCTGCAGACGCGTGCCGGAAATATGCAGGCGCTTGTCCGCCGCCGACCATTCGAGCTGGACGCTGCCCAGACGCACCTCGCGTCCGTCGCGTGCTTCGGTCATGGCCCGCTCAAGGTCGTCCTTGAACATGGACAGGTCCATGGGCCCGCTATAGAGGCGCGCCGCCAGCAGACCCGCCGCAACAAGGACCAACAGGATCAGGCCGCCGAGCAACTCGAGAATAATGTGTGAGGCGGTCTGGCGGACCAAGGGCACGCTCCGTACAAGTCGGATCCTGAGATACACGCCGTTCAGCGCTGTGTCTGGTATAGGCAGTGCAGCCGGACCGCACCATAGGAGGATTACATGGCAATCGGACTCAAAGAAGGCGGCCGCGCCCCGAATTTCAGCATGGATTCAACGCAAGGCCCCATAAAGCTCGGTGACTTCAAGGGCCAGACCCTCGTTCTCTACTTCTACCCGAAGGATGACACGCCCGGTTGCACCACTGAAGCGAAGGATTTCAGCGACCTCGCCAAGGACTTTGCCAAAGCCGGCGCCGCAGTCGTCGGCGTGTCGCGGGACACCATGGCCCGGCACGACAAGTTTGCCGGCAAACACGACCTCGGAATCACGCTCGGCTCCGATGAAGACGGCACGGTTTGTGAGGCTTACGGGGTCTGGGTGGAGAAGAAGAACTACGGCCGGACCTATATGGGAATTGAGCGCTCAACCTTTTTGATCGGACCTGACGGAAAGGTAATCCGAATCTGGCGCAAAGTGCGTGTAAAGGAACATGCTGAAGAGGTGCTCACCGCAGTAAAATCCGCACCTTGATTTCAGACGCTCTGCACGGAATTTTCTCATGCTTAACAAGCCTTTTACCCTCATGAGCGAAAATTTACATGAATTCTGTGCCCAAGGGGTTCCGTCACGTATCGAAATCGGTATGTATTGTGCCCAAGGGTTTGGGAAACTTGCTGTAGTACCTACTGCAGCGGGGGCTAATTTCTCCGGTCTACGGGTGGCGTTGAATGGCTAAGTGGAGCTCGAATCTGAAGGCTGCCTTCAATAAAGCCTTCCCTGAGCGTCAAATTTACCACCGCAGCGGCGGCACCGTCCGCTATATTTCTGTGTCCCCGTGGCAGCAGGCAATTTTTGCTGCCGGTGTAACAGCGATTGTTGGTTGGACGATTTTTGCGACCGGCAGTTTCGTGCTCGGCGGCAGCAGCAGCGCCCTGTCCGGCAATCCCGATGGCCGCGAACTCGCCAAGTATGAGCGCTGGGTGCAGGAACTTCGCGCCAAGGACGCCCTCTCCCGTTCATTGCTGGAAGAACGCACCGACGCGTTCCAGAAAGAAACGGTTGAGTGGGAAGAACGCCAGAAGTCTCTCGAAGATCTCTACAAGCAGCTCAAGGGCGAGGATGACCTCGAAACCTCTTCGCTGAAGGGGGATGGCTCCGCGCTTCTCGTCGAGGCCTCGATCGAAGAAGCTGACTCGCGCCAGTCGCGTGAACCTGTCCGCATCACCGCCCAGTTCGAAACCGCCAGTTCGCGCGGCTCGGTCAAATCCCTCAAGATGAACCAGGAGCGGATCCTCGACGAAGCCGAGGAAATCGCGACCGAACGCACCGAACGCGCGCGCGGAATTCTTGCTCTCACCACAATCGGTTCCAACCGCATTATCGCCAGCAGCGAAACCGGCGGCCCGTTCATTTCGCTCGCGAATGCAACGGCGGGACGTGATCTCACCGGGCTCTCACTGGCTGACGCCACGTTCTACAACCGCCTGGCCCAAACCCAGGCCCGCGTCGCCGAAATGGTGTATTACGAGGATATCGTCTCCTCGCTGCCGCTCGGCATTCCGGTCGGCGTGCCCTACCGGTTGACCAGTAATTACGGCGTTCGCGTCGATCCTTTCAAAAAGCGCCCGGGTTGGCACAATGGCATCGATATGGCTGCGTACCATGGCGCGCCGATTGTCGCCGCTGGCCCCGGCGTTATCAGCTACGCAGGCCCCCGTTCCGGGTACGGGCGCCTCGTGGAAATCGACCATGGGCACGGCTTCAAGTCGCGCTATGGCCACCTCAGCGGAACTACTGTAAAAAAGGGTGATACCGTGGAGGTCGGCGATCTTGTGGGCAAGATGGGTACAACCGGTCGAAGCACGGGGGACCACCTTCATTTCGAAGTCTGGTTTAACGGCAAACCTTATGATCCAATAGAATTCCTGAAAGCAGGCCGTCATGTTCACGAAGAGTAACAAACACAGCACACCGCCCCCGGCTCCTGAGCCGGCAAAGGTCCAACCCTCCGTCGATGCCATTCGCGGCGCCGCTTCGAAGCCGGCCGCCCGGGCAGCTTCGATTATCTGCGCTGATATGAAGATCAACGGCTCGGTGATTTCCGAGGGCGCGCTCCAGATCGACGGCACCGTCGATGGTGACGTGGCCGCAACCGACATCACAATCGGCGCATCCGGTCACATCACTGGCGAAGTGAAAGCCGAAGTCGTCAGAGTGAAGGGCCGCATCAAAGGCTCCATCCGCGCTCGCAAAGTCGAGCTTGAAACGGGTGCGCACGTGAAGGGGGACATCGTCCACTCGTCACTGCAGATTCAGTCGAACGCCGTGTTCGAAGGCCAGGTGAAGCACTCGGATGACCCGCTGAAAGACGCAACGCCGCGCGCCGCCGTCAGCGACGCCAAGCCGTCCGCCAGCGCCACGCCAAACGTCGCGCCTGGTTTCGGTGTCTCGCCGACCGCGTCCTGATCCTTATTCCATCTGGAACGAAGCGCCGGCGTCTCGCGATGCCGGCGTTTTTCGTTTGGCCACGAGTCCCCGGCTGAAGGCCGGTCTTGCAGCAGAGCGTCTGGCTGCTAGGGTCCGCCCAAATTGAAACAATGGGGTATTTATCATGCGGAATTGGTTGATTGCTTTGGGCTTTGCCCTCTCCATGGGGCCAGCCTTTGCGCCCACCTTCGCAGAAGAGCCTGCCAGACCCGCCGCCACACCCGCCGCCAAGGCCGACATTCCGGAGCCGAAGGTCTTCACCTCAGACCACGCATTCAAGCTGCGCGGTGAGACAATCAAGTACAAGACCATCGCAGGCGAGACCTATCTGCGCGACGAGAAGGATGAGCCAACCGCGTCGATCTTCTCAGTCACCTATGTTCGCAGCGATGTTGCCAGCCCGGCCCAACGCCCGGTCACCTTCATCTTCAATGGCGGACCTGGCTCTGCGTCGCTGTGGCTGCACATGGGTGCGTTTGGTCCGAAGCAGGTCATCACGCCGTCCGATGCCACCGGCGTCGGCGCCCCGCCCTACACGATGCAGGACAACCAGAACTCCCTGCTGGATGTAACGGACCTCGTCTTCATCGATCCCGTCGGCACCGGCTATTCCCGTCCGCTGGGCGATACGAAGGGCAAGGAATTCTACGGCGTGAACGAAGACGCCGACAGCATCGCCGAATTCATCCGCCTCTGGCTGACCGAGAATGGACGCTGGAACAGCCCGAAATTCCTGGCCGGCGAAAGCTATGGCACCACGCGTGCGGCAGCACTGACCGAGAAGCTGCAGGGCGGCTGGAACGGCATTGGCCTCAACGGCGTGATCCTGATTTCGGCGATCCTGGACTTCCAGAACGCCCGTTTCGCACCGGGCAATGACTCAGCCCATATCGCCTTCTTCCCCACCGAAGCGGCCATCGCCTGGTATCACGGCAAGGCCAACAAGACGCGCTGGAACAATGATTTCGACGCCTTCGTGAAGGATGCCCGCGACTATGCCACCGACACGCTGGCCCCTGCGCTGATCCGCGGCTCAACGCTGACGTCGATGCAGGAAAGCGAAATCGCCGCCGACATGAGCGACTATCTCGGCGTTTCGGCAAAGTGGATCGAGCAGGCCAAGCTGCGCGTCGACCCGACCCGCTATCGCAAGGAATTGCTACGCGATGAGGGCTACACCGTCGGCCGTTTCGATGGCCGCTACAAAGGCGTCGACAGCGAAGGCACGGCGGACTCTCCGGAGAATGACCCGTCCGGCTACGGAATGGATGTCGCCTATGTCGCCGCGATCAATGATTATCTGACCCGCGAATTGAAAGTGGACTTCACCCGCCCCTACAAGGTGCTGACCGGCGAGCCGGGTTCACAGTGGAACTGGAGCGTGGATGGCGGCGGCTGGCCGGCTTATGTCAATGTCACGCCGTGGCTTGGCAAAGGCATGCGTGAGAACCCGGACCTGAAAGTCATGCTGGCCACTGGCTGGTACGATCTGGCCACGCCGTTCTTCGGGGCTGAAATGGCACTTCACAAGAACGGCGTCGTGCTCGACCGGGTCCAGTTCGATTACTATGACGCCGGGCATATGATGTACCTGACCCAACAGGACGGCATCAAACTATCAGATGACGTGCGCGCCTTCATCAAAGACGCGCACTGATCTGAAAGCCTAGCTGCTCTTCCGGACGAGGGCCGTGTTCATACGCGCGCCCTCGACCACCACAGCGTCACCGCTCCGGACAGTCTCAGACCCCTCAACGGTTTCGGCGCCCCACATCGTGTCGCCGATCTTGACCCTTCCTTCGCCGGAGGCTGAGAAATCGGCTGAGGCCACGCCGCGCTGGCCGACAAGGCTGGCCATCCGTTTGTTGAGGGTCGGGTGTTCTTCAGCTTTGCCCCGCAGGCCGCTGAGCAAGGTACGCCCGAACACGACCATAACGATGGCGGCCCCGCCGAAGAAGAACAGCTGACCTTCCCAGCCGGCCAGGCTGTCCGGAGCAAGCCAGGCAAACGCGGCAGACGCCCAGGCAGCAATCGCGATCATCAGGAAGTCGAACGTCCCGGTCATCATCTCGATGCCCAGCAGGACAAGACCAAAAGCCAGCCAGTGCCAGACGGTCAGGTGAGTGAAGATCTCTTCCATCATTGTATGTGTCCCTTCAGCAGGAAGTCTATCCGGCGCCCCGGGTCAGTCCGGGACGCTGGAAGAAGATGGCCGCCTAGGTGCGGGTCGGCGGCACGGCGCCGCTTTGCACCTGGACCTCTTTCGCGGCGCCCGTGAGGCCTTTGATGCCTTCGATAGCGCCGATGATGCTTGAGAATTCGGCCGGGATGATGACGGTCCGCTGCTGCGGGCTCGTCGCCAGTTTGCCGAAGGCTTCGACATAGGCCTGGCCGAGGAAGTAGTTGATCGCGTTGACGTCGCCCTTGGCGATGGCTTCGCTGACAACCGCCGTCGCCTTGGCTTCTGCCTCGGCTTCGCGTTCGCGGGCTTCGGCATCACGGAAGGCAGCTTCACGGCGGCCCTCAGCTTCAAGGATCTTGGCCTGCTTCTGGCCTTCCGCCTTGAGGATGGCAGACTGTTTGTCGCCTTCCGCCGTCAGGATTTCCGCACGTTTCAGGCGCTCGGCCTTCATCTGGCGGTTCATCGCTTCAGTGATGTCGGCCGGCGGGCTGAGATCGGCGATCTCGATCCGCGTGACCTTCACGCCCCACGGATTGGTCGCCGCGTCGATCACGTGCAGCAGGCGCGCGTTGATGTCGTCACGGTTCGAAAGCACCTCATCGAGGTCCATCGAGCCGACAACGGTACGGATATTGGTCAGCGCAAGGTTCTGGATCGCGTTATGAAGGTTGTTCACCTCATACGCCGCCGCGACGGCGTCGATGACCTGGATGAAGACGATGGCATCGCACGACACCATGGCGTTATCCTTGGTGATGACTTCCTGCTGGGGCACGTCCAGCACGGTTTCCATCATGTTCATCTTGCGGCCGACCTTCTGGTAGATCGGCATCAGGAGATGCAGGCCAGGGTTCAGTGTGCGTGTGTAGCGGCCGAAATTCTCGACCGTCCAGTTATAGCCCTGCGGTACCTGCTTTACCGATGACAGGATGACGATGAGGCCCACCGCGGCAATCAGCAGAAACACGCTCGAAATTGGGTCCATGAGTCCCTCTCCTTTGTTGCGTTCAATAGACGTGGGGAGGGCTTGCCGTTTTTCAATAAGAAACGAACAAAATCGGCGTGCCTGTCCCCGAGGCACGCCGATCATGGACTGATTTCGTTAAGAGGCGTTAGCGCTTATTTTTCAAAGTTGTCCGAGCATGTAGTCGGCGCTGGAAACCTTGAATTCACCGCCCTGCTCGACGTTGAGCTCTGCAACCGTGCCGTCCTTGACGATCATGGAGTAGCGCTGCGAGCGTTGGCCCATGCCGAAGCCCGAACCATCCATTTCAAGACCGAGCGCTTTGGCGAATGTGCCGTTGCCGTCAGCCAGCATGCGCACCTTGCCATCTGCGCCGGCGCTCTTGCCCCAGGCGCCCATGACGAAGACGTCGTTGACCGAGGTGCAGACCACTTCGTCCACGCCTTTGGCCTTGAAATCATCGAGATGGTCGACGAAGCCCGGCAGGTGCTTGGCCGAGCAGGTCGGCGTGTAGGCGCCCGGAACCGCGAAGAGGGCGATGGTCTTGCCCCCGAACACGTCAGCCGTGCTGAGCGGTGCGGGACCGTCTGCGGTCATTTCCATGAAAGTTGCGTCCGGAAGCTTGTCGCCAACCTTGATGCTCATCTGCTTTTCTCCCTGCAGGTTTGACCATGGAAATAGGTGGCCTGAAGCATCGACGCAAGGAATACCGCCCTTGCCAAACAGGTCCTGATCCCCCAGCCTTGGCGTGGAAGGATATCCGCGCCCCATGGACACAGACCTGACAGGCATGCTTCTGATCGCCTTGCCCGGCATCGGCGACAAGCGATTTGCCCGTTCTGTCATCCTGGTCTGTGCGCACTCTCCCGAATTCGCGATGGGCATCGTGCTCAACAAGCCGATGGCCCACCTGCGTCTGCCGCAACTACTGGAACAGCTGGACGTGCCGATCGAAACCGACGTGCCGGACACATTCGTGCTGGATGGCGGGCCGGTCAGCTCTGATCGTGGCTTCGTGCTGCACACCGATGACGTCTACAGCGAAGGCGCCACCCTGCCCGTCGAGGGCGAGATTTGTATGACCGCCACACGAGACATACTTGAGGCCATGGGCTCATCCCGACCGCCGCGGCGCAGCGTGCTGGCGCTCGGCTATTCCGGCTGGGGCGCGGGCCAGCTGGAGGCGGAACTGGCGGACAATGCCTGGCTGGTCTCCGATATGGATCCGGATTTGATCTTCTCCAGCGCGCACGAGAGCAAATGGCGCCATGCGCTTGGCCGGTTGGGCATCGAAAGCGGGCGGCTTCAGGTCGATCCCGGAAACGCCTGATCAGTAGCGCATGAAGCGGATGGCGGACTCGATATCCATCGGCCGGGCAAACGCAAATCCCTGCACATGATCGAAACCGAGCGCGCGCAGGCGGGCGGCGTCTTCCTTGCGCTCCACGCCTTCTGCCGTGCTGGTCATGCCGAGGCGGCTGGCCAGAAGCGTGATCGTGGAGAGGATCGTGTCGGTACGGTGCTGGCCAAGGCGGCGCGTCAGGCCGTGATCGATCTTGAGACTGTCCGCCGGCAGGTCTGCCAGCCAGGCGAACGAGGAATGCCCGGTGCCGAAATCGTCCAGCACCAGCCCCGCCCCGACCGCCTTCAGTGCCAGCGCCGCTGACAGCGCATAGTCTGCGTCCCGCAGCGCAGCCTGCTCGGTGAGCTCCATCTTCAGCGACCGGTCCGGCAGATTGTAGCCATTGATCAGCGCTTCAACGAGCGCCGGCAACGTGCCCTTGGCGAGGTCGCGCGCGGTGAGGTTCACATGCATGAACAGATCGCCCCGGCCGGTAACTTCGCGCAGGCGCGCGAGCGCTTCGGCAGAGCGGATCAGCATGTTTGAGGCCAGCGCCTCGTCTTCGTAACGGCTCGGCGGCGATTTCGGGTCGCCATCGTCCCAACGGGCCAGCGCTTCGAAGCCCGCAACCTGCCCGTTGCGTAGTGACACGATGGGCTGGAAAACCGGTGCCAGATCCGGCCCCGGATTGAGATCGGACGGATCGATTTCCTGGAAGTCATCGCCGCTCAGCAGCATGCCGCGTGCCTCGGACTCGCCCACGAAGGCGCCGACCAGATGCACGCTGCGCCCACTCGACAGACGCAAATTGCAGCGCACAGGCCCGTCGCCGCCCTCAAACGCCCGGTCCAGCCGCCCCCGGCTGAGACCTTCCAGCATCTGTTCGAGAGCATCAATGGACCAGTCGCCGGACAGTTCCGACAAGTCGGCGCCGCGCTGCACATCGATCAACAGACGCTTCGCCGGGGCGTTCCAGTGCCAGTTGCCCTGCGGGCTGATATCAGAAGATTGCGCCATGATGGGGAGGAATCTACCTCCGCTGGCCCGGCCTGACGAGGGCGAAAAGGATGTGGTCTTCGCGCTTTCCGGCAATCTCCAGATAATCGCGGGCAAATCCTTCCCGTTCGAAGCCAACAGAAGTGAGTACGCGCTGGGACCGTTCATTGCCCGGCAGCGTGCCGGCCTCGATGCGCCAGAGGTCCAGAATCTCGAACGCCCAGGCGCACAATGTGCCGACCGCTTCGCGCATATAACCGTTACCTTCGTAGGGCGCGCCGATCCAGTAACCCATGTTTGCGGCCTGTGCCGGCCAGGTTCGGACATTCGTGATCGACACCCCGCCGACCAGCCGGTTGTCGTTCTGGCGCCGGATCAGGAAAATATACGCCCGGCCCTTGCGCCAGCCGTGGTGCCAGGCTTTCAGGCGACGGGACCAGTCGGCCTTGCTGTGCACATCGTCCGGCCAGACAGGTTCCCAGGGCTCAAGATGTGCCCGGCTGCGCTCGCGCAAGTCCGCCCATTCCGCGTAATCCGCCTTGAACGGCGGAACGAGCACAAGCCGCTCTGTCGTTACCAGCGTTTCGCGGAGGGGCGCCTGCATGCTACCGGCTCCGGGCGGCGTGCTGCTCGATCCGCGCCCGCACGGCAGCCAGCGAAGGAGCGATCCGTTCGAACACTTCCTCACGCGCATAGAGCACTTCGGCCCGCGCGGGCATCACAGGCTTGCGGCCGGTCGCCTCTTCCACGGTCTCCGGGAATTTCGAGGCGGCGGCTGTGGCCAGCACGACCGTCTTCACATCGGCGTCCGGCAGGCGGCGGGCATGGAACGTACCAACGGCCGTATGCGGACAGATCTGCCAACCGGTCTCTGCTTCGAACCGCTTCATCTCTTCCATCGTCTCAGCATTGCTGACGGACGCTGCGGACAGGCCTGAGCATTTCAGCCGTGACATTGCCACTTCCGGCAGGGGGGTTTCCCCCGCCTGCTTGTAGGTGTCGTAGGCCTGACGCACGGCTTCGGCGTCCCGGCCGCTCATCTCGAACAGGAAGCGTTCAAAGTTGGACGGCACAGAAATATCCATGGCCGGGCTGGGCGTGGCCACGGCTGACAGGCGGGCCATGACGCCCGTGTTGAACAGGCGAGCCAGGGCATCGTTCGCGTTCACTGCGCACACCGCTTCGAACCCGCCGCTCAGCAGACCGCAGCGCGCGGCAACATAACCGGCCAGCGCATCGCCCATATTGCCGCTTGGCACGACGAAGCGCAGCGGGCCGCCAAGGGAGGCCTGCACCATCGCGTAGTAGACCGACTGCGCCGCAACGCGCGCCCAGTTGATTGAATTGACGCCCGACAGGTTCACGGCGGAAACAAACTCACGGTCGCCGAACATGTCCTTCACGATGGCCTGGCAATCGTCGAAGTCACCATCGACAGCGAGGTTGATCACGTTCGGGCTGCCGGTTGTGGTCATGAACATGCGCTGCACCGGCGAGACCCGCTCGTGCGGATGCAGGATCACGAGATCAGCATGTTTCGCACCGGCAAAGGCCGCAGCAGCCGCGCCGCCCGTATCGCCGGACGTGGCGCAGGTGATCATCATGCGCTGGCCGGATTTGCCGAGCAGATAGTCATAGATCTGCGCGATGATCTGCATCGCCACATCCTTGAACGCCAGCGTCGGGCCGTGGTGCAGCTCCATCAGCCACGCGTCCGGGCGCCACTGGGTCAGCGGCGCGACGCACTGGTGCGAGAAATTGGCATAGGCGCGCTTACAGAGGACTTTCATGTCGTCCGCCGGGATCGCATCACCGGCAAAGGCCGACAGGATGCGCGCAGCAACGTCGTGATAGGCCTCGCCCTTCGCCGGTGGGGCGATCTGCGGGAACGTCTCCGGCACATAAAGACCGCCATCGGGCGCGAGACCGGCAAGGCAAGCGCCCGCAAAGTCAGTAGACGGAGCTTGGCCCCGTGTAGAAATGTATTTCACGATTTGCCCTCATTCCGAAACCTGAGCCGGCCCTTCTGATAATGGAAGGCCAGATATACGCCGATCAACGCCATGGCCAGCCCCCACCACGTAATCGCGTAGCCGAAATGGCGCTGTGGTGGCAGCTCATCATCGAGGCGCAGGCGTGCATAGGGATTGTCCACAATGCGCATGCCGGCTTCGTCCACAGTCCGGATGACTTCCGGCTCGAACACGTCCGGTGCCACACGCGCAGCAATGTGATCCGGCAGGAGGCCTGCGAACTCGAGCGGGTCGAGCACATAGTAGATCCGCTTCTCGACATTGTCCGGCGCGGTAAACGTATTGCGCTTGAAAGGCGGCTTGTAGATACCGCGCACCGACACATGCCCGGTCGCGCAGGCTTCGCCCTCGCAGGGCAGCGGCGGCTCGATCTGGTAGGCGATCTCAACCGGCGAATAGACGACCTTGTCGCCCGTATCGACGGCGATGACCCGCATCCAGCCTGCCCGCGCGCCGGCGTAGAAATAGGTCACGATTTCACTGTCCGGTACGATCTCGCCGTCCAGCATGGTCCACTCGGGCGTCTGCTGATCGATCGCCATCTTCTGGGTAAAGCGCCCATACTGCCAGTTGCCGAGCCAGATAAGGATTCCGAGGCTGATCAGGCCCAGCACCGTCATGACGGGATACGGACGGAAATACATGTTCGACCCTTTCAGCCGCCGGACACAGGCCCGGAAAAGAAGAACCCGCCGGGCGATAGCGCGCCGGCGGGCCCTTGAAAGTCAGCGCTTGGTTGGCGCGGCCGTCTAGTGCCCGAGCGCGAGATACGGCGTGACGTACACGAACGCGAAAAGGAACAGCCAGACCACGTCCACGAAGTGCCAGTACCAGGCCGCAAACTCGAAGCCGAGATGGTGCTTCGGCGACATGCCGCCCATCATCAGGCGGATGAGGCAGATGGCCAGGAAGATCGTGCCGATGACGACGTGGGCGCCGTGGAAGCCCGTAGCCATGAAGAAGGCCGAACCATAGAGCGTGCCGTCAAAGGTGAAGCCGGCCTCGCTGTACTCGATGACCTGCAGTGAGGTGAAGGCGAGGCCGAGCAGGATGGTCAGCAGCAGGCCGAGCTTGGCGCCGGACCGGTCATCGTGCTGCAGCGCATGGTGCGCCCAGGTGACCGTCGTACCCGAAAGGAGCAGGACCAGCGTGTTGATCAGCGGCAGGTGGAACGGGTCGAAGGTTTGAACGCCAACCGGCGGCCAGTCCTTGAACCTGGACAGCGCGTCTGCGTAAAGCGGGTTCGCGGCATCCCAGTTCTCGCCGACGCGAGCGGTGTGGAAGATGGCGAATTCGAAGAAGCCCCAGAACCAGCCAACGAAAAACATCACTTCAGATGCGATGAACAGGATCATGCCATAGCGCAGGCCGATCGAGACAACCGGCGTATGGTCGCCGATCTTGCCTTCCTTGATGACTTCACGCCACCAGCCGAACATGACCCAGATGACCATGGCGAACCCGATCGCAAGGATCCAGGGCGTGCCTTTTTCCAGACCGAAAAGGCCCTTCATGAAGGTGACGGCACCGAGCGCCAGAACAACCACCGATATGGAGCCGAGCAGCGGCCATGGTGATGGATTGACGAGATGATAATCGTGTTTGACTTCGCCGTGAGCCATGTCTGGCGGACCCCTTGAATTTATCCCTAGAATCTCTGAGCTGTTTAGCCCGCTCCGGCCCGAAAGTGCAACAGTTTCAGCCGCCCGTGGCTGAATTCGCCGCACCTGAAGCCGCCTGGGCTTTCGGACCGTTATATTTCGAACTTTCGTAGAATGTGTAGCTGAGCGTGATGGTCTCAAGCTTGTCGGCCACGTGATCATCCACAATGTCGGGTGAAATGAAGTAGACCACTGGCAATTTCTTCGTCTCGTGCGGGGCAATCACCCGCTCATCGAAGCAGAAGCATTCCAGCTTGTTGAAGTATTTGCCGGAATAGTGCGGCGTGACGTTATAGGCCGCAATGACGCGGATTTCCTTATCAGTCGGATTGGAAACCTCAAAGAAAGCAAGGCCATGCTGGCCAACTTTGACGTCTTCGGAACGCTGCAGCGGCTCGAACACCAGCGGCGTATCAGCCACGTTCGTGTCGAATCGGACGGTGATTGTCTGGTCCACAATCTCTTTCGGGGCCGACGTGGCGATGCGCGTGGTGCCACCATATCCGGTGACCGCGCAGAACGTGCCGTAGAGCGGCTTGGCAGCGAAGCCGAGGCCCAGCATGGCGGCGAAAACCGTCACCGAAATCCCGGCGACCTTTGCGTTGGAAAGCTTCATTGTTCAGGCGCCTTCTCTTCGATGATCACGTCTTCTTCCACGACCGGCTGTTCAGACAGATTCGGCGGCGGGGCAGCCTGGTCCGGCGTCATGCCGGGCGGCAAAGCCGGCGCCTCATCGGACGCACTCGTGCTCTTCATATTGTAATAGAATTCGGCTTTGCGCGTGTCCGATCCGGACAGGCGCACGGCCGTGGTCAGCCCCACCAGGACGACAAAACCAAGCAGCGCCAGCCCGAGCCACATGTTCCGGCGCTTCTGCGCAGCGCGGCCCTCGGCATCCAGTTGCGCGGGTTGCGGAAAAACGTCTTCGCCGGGTTTCGGATCATTACTCATTTAGAGGCCCTTCAGGGGGAAGTGCAGCCCGGCCGCGTGCTCAACAATCACGGCTGCGAACACGAGGAACAGGTACAGGATCGAGAACAGGAACATGCTGCGCGCCATTTTCTGGTCCGTGCCCGGCGCGCCTGCGTCGCCGGCATGCGAGCGCCACACGCGCACGGCATGATACAGGAAGACGAGGTTCAGGGTGCCGGCGACAACAGCATAGATC
The DNA here is from genome assembly GCA_000961695.1 of Hyphomonadaceae bacterium BRH_c29. GTDB lineage: Bacteria > Pseudomonadota > Alphaproteobacteria > Caulobacterales > Hyphomonadaceae > Hyphomonas. The sequence goes on along the minus strand of LADW01000027.1, from coordinate 25,212 downwards.
CAGCCGCCAAGTCCCGTCAGAAGCGGCGTCATGGAAACGCCCGCCAGCACCACCGTATAGAGCAGCATCTGCAGGCGTGTCGCCTTGGCGCCATGGGTCACCGGCAGCATCGGCACGCCGGCTTTTTCATACTCGGAATGGGCCAACAGGCTGAGCGCCCAGAAGTGCGGCGGCGTCCAGAAGAAGGTGATGGCGAACAGGATCCACGCATCCAGCGGCACGTTGCCGGTCACGGCGGCCCAGCCGATCACCGGCGGAAACGCCCCGGCCCCTCCACCGATCACGATGTTCTGAGGCGTCGAGCGCTTCAGCCACATCGTGTAGATCACACCATAATAGAAGATCGAAAATGCCAGCAACGCGGCGGCCAGCCAGTTCGAAGCGAGCCACATCAGCAACACCGACACACCGCTCATGATCAGGCCCATCGCGATGGCCTCTTCGCGCGGCACAGCGCCGGACGGGATAGGCCGCGTCGAGGTGCGGGTCATGATCAGGTCGATATCGGAATCGTACCACATGTTGATCGCGCCCGCCGCGCCGGAGCCGAGCGCCACGGCCAGGACGGCAATCGCCGCCATCAGCGGGTTCATCGTCAGCCCGGTCACCCCGGTTGCCGCGACCAGGCCAGCAACGGCCGTGAACACGACCAGCATCATGATGCGCGGCTTCAGCAGCTGCACATAGTCGCCGGCGGTGCCGTAGCGTTTCTGTGGGGTGGCGGGGGCGTCGGTCATTTTGGGTCCGGTCAGATATGGAGTATGGGGGGCACGGTGTCAGCGCGACAATTGGGCCGTAGCGGCCAGGAACGGTTATTCCCTATCAAATTTTCGGTTCAGGCGCCATTCGAGCGCCAGATACGTGCCTTCGGCGATCATGAAAGCAATCGGCACAAGGATGATGCTGATCAGATCGGTCGGCGAGCCGGAAAGCTTCTGCATCACGTCGAACACGCCCGCAAAGACCACGCCGACAAAGCCGGAATTGAGGATGACCAGTTTGCGGCTGGGCTTTGTGCGCAACAGGCCCTTGGGCTGGCGCCACATCACCCAGAGGCCAAGCGCGCCGAGTGCCAGCGCCACAACTGAAATGCTGATGGCGATGTTCGGGTCGATCATGCGGACCTTGTCGAACAGCCGGTCAACCGCCGGATTGCGCGGCAGGAACACAACGATGAAGGCATACATGCCGATCACGATGGGCAGGCGCATGTTCATGACGTGTCTCCTTCCTCCGGGTCTTCCGAATGCGAACGGCCTCCCGATCAAACGAGAGGCCGCTGCGGTGACTTATGTCAGGCGGTGATGGGCCTAGTGGCCGCCCTTCGCCGTGACGTGTGGCAGTTCATTATACTGGTGGAACGGCGGCGGCGAAGGCAGCGTCCATTCCAACGTCGTGGCACCTTCGCCCCACGGATTTGCAACACCCTTCCGACGGCGGATGAAGGCTTCAGCCAGACCGATGAAGAAGACCAGCGTGGCAACCATCGTGATGGCATAGCCGATCGACGACCAGTAGTGCCAGGTGGCGAAGCCGTCCGCATAGTCGATATAGCGGCGCGGCATACCCTGCAGGCCCAGGAAGTGCTGCGGGAAGAACAGAACGTTCGAACCGACAAACATCAGCCAGAAGTGCAGGCCACCGAGGAAGCCATTGTACTTGATGCCGAACATCTTCTCGAACCAGTAGTACCAGCCAGCGAACAGGCCGAACACGGCGCCGAGCGACAGCACGTAGTGGAAGTGTGCCACCACGTAATAGGTGTCGTGCAGCGTGTGGTCGATGCCGGCATTGGCCAGCACGACGCCGGTCACACCACCAACGGTGAACAGGAAGATGAAGCCGATGGCCCAGAGCATCGGGACCTTGAACTCAATCGAGCCGCCCCACATCGTGGCGATCCAGGAAAAGATCTTGATGCCCGTCGGCACGGCGATGACCATGGTTGCGGCCACGAAATAGGCCTTGAGGTCAACGTTCATACCCACAGTGTACATGTGGTGCGCCCACACGACGAAGCCGATGACGCCAATCGACACCATGGCGTAAGCCATGCCGAGATAGCCGAAGATGGGCTTCTTCGAGAAAGTCGAGACGATGTGGCTGATGATGCCGAAAGCCGGCAGGATCATGATGTAGACTTCGGGGTGACCGAAGAACCAGAACAGGTGCTGGAACATGATCGGGTCACCGCCGCCGGCCGGATTGAAGAACTGCGAGCCGAAGTTACGGTCGGTCAGCAGCATGGTCAGCGCAGCCGCAAGCACCGGCAGCGAGAGCAGCAACAGCACGGCCGTGACCAGAACACCCCAGGCGAACAGCGGCATCTTGTGCATGGTCATGCCAGGCGCGCGCATGTTCAGGATGGTGACGATGAAGTTGATGGCACCGAGGATCGAGGCGATACCAGCGGTGTGCAGCGACAGGATCAGGATGTCCATCGCCGGGCCGGGGTGACCGGTCGTCGAGGAGAGCGGCGGGTACAGAACCCAGCCGCCGCCAAAACCGTTACCGGCCGAGTTGCCCGGAACCGACATCGAGACGCAGGCAAGAATGAAAGCCGCAACCGTCAGCCAGAACGAGATGTTGTTCATGCGCGGGAAGGCCATGTCCGGTGCGCCGATCATCAGCGGCACGAACCAGTTGCCGAAGCCACCGATCAGGGCCGGCATGACCATGAAGAAGATCATGATCAGGCCGTGATAGGTGATCACGGTGTTGTAGAAGTGTTTCGCGTGCAGGATGGCATCGTCGCCCTGCAGGCCAAAGAACTGGGTCTGGATCCAGAGCATCGGGCCGATACCCGGCTGAGCAAGTTCCCAGCGGATCAGGCCGGACAGCGTGTAGCCCACGACCCCTGCGATCATCGCGAAGATCAGGTACAGCGTACCGATGTCCTTGTGGTTGGTGGAGAACAACCAGCGGGTAAAGAAACCGGGCTTGTGGTCGTGATCGTCGTGGGCGTGGTCGAGGGCGACTTCATCCATAGGCATGGGACGTACTCTTCTCTCTCGGGATTATTTGGTGATCGCGGCGAACTTGGACGCCGGTTCGACGGAAGCGATAGCCTGCACAGACGCGAGCGCAGCATCATAGTCGCCGGCCAGCATCAGCTGGGACCAGCGATCAAATTGCGCCTGCGGCACAACGCGGACTTCAATCGGCATGAAGGCGTGGTTCACGCCGCACAGTTCCGAACACTGCCCGTAATAGACGCCCGGCTGATCGACCAGGAACCAGCCTTCATTGAGGCGGCCCGGAACGGCGTCGGTCTTGATACCGAAGGACGGCACGGCAAACGAGTGAATCACGTCAGCTGCCGCAGTGTAATACCGGACATAACGGCCAGCGGGCACAACCATCGGATAATCGACCGACAGATTGCGGACGCCCGCTTTTGAGTCTGTCGACAGACCGGTCTGAAGCGGGTTCGACACGAATTCCAACGGATAGCCTGCGTCATCGACGATGTCCGGGTAGGTGTAGGTCCAGTTCCACTGGTTGCCCTGCGCCTTGACGTTAATGAAGCCCTTGGCAGCCGCGTCCGGATTGTACTCTTTCACGAAGCTCTCGTACTGGGCCGATTTGCCGTCCGCGAGCAGCTTGCTGGCCTTCTCCTGAACCGTCTGAAGGTTCGGCGGAACATCCTGATAGTAGAGGTTCGGGAAGGACTGGCTGGCGATGCCGACGAGGATCAGCGCCGGAACAACGGTCCAGATCACTTCGATCAGGGTGTTGTGGCTGAATTTGCGCGGCGTAGGGTTGGCGCGCTTGTTGTGGAAAATGATCACCCACAACAGCAGGGCCAACACGAAAATCGTCGTCGGAATGATGATCCACAGCAGGAACGTGTGGAAGCTGTGAATACGCTCGGCAATCCGGGTTGCGGCGGGCTGGAAGCCGAGGGCGCCATCCCGTGGAATAGCGGCGAAGGCCGGAGCGGCGAACAACGCTGCGCTCATAGCGGCAAAAAGGTGTCGCACGAAGGAATCCTCGTCTCGTTGGAATCTCTGCCCCTGTATCTACAATACGTATTAGCCGCAACCTACCACTTTCCGCGTTCAATATTGTCGCAGTCTGTCGTCGCTCTATCACAATGGTGGTACACTCTCCCTAAGTTAACCCGTCACCCCGGAGGCCCACCATGATCCGTTTTGCCCTGTTTGCAGCAAGCTTTCTTGCCGTCGCAGCCCCTTTTGCGTCAGCTCAGGTGTCCGTTATCGGCGGAGGAATCGCCAGCGATTGCTATGAAGCGGCCTATTTCGCGCGGGTCTCCCCGCAGCAAGGCGAAGCCATCTGCACCAAAGCCATCGAAGCCGAAGTGATGAAACTGGAGAATCGCGCTGCCACCTATACGAATCGCGGCGTTCTGCGCATGCGGGCCGGCAAATATGACGCAGCGCTGTCTGATTATGCCGTCGCGAAGAAGCTGAAACCGGAACTTGGCGCGATCTGGCTGAACGAAGGCGCGGCGCTGATCTTCCAGAAGGATTTCGCCGCAGCGCTTGTGTCGCTCGACAAGGCGGTGGAACTGCAAAGCCAGGATCTCTACGCCGCCTATTACAACCGGGCGATTGCTAAGGAGAATACCGGCGACGTGGCCGGCGCCTACGCGGATTTCCAGAAGTCGTTGGAGCTGAACCCCGAGTTCGAACGCGCCGAATGGCAACTCTCGCGCTTCACCATATCAAACTGAGATCCAAAGCCCGGTCATAGGGGAAACTGCACGCGCGCCCCTTGCCGCTCCTGCCGGGTACGCGCATCTAGTCTGCATGACCGATACCGCGCTTCCCTTTGATCTTCGCCAGGCCACAGACATCCTCGCCAATGCCGTTCGCGGCGGTGACGATGGCGACCTTTATGTCGAACGCTCCCGCTCCGAGAGCTTCGTGTTCGACGATGGACGGCTGAAGTCTGCCGCATTCGACACGGATCAGGGCTTTGGCCTGCGGGTCGTCGCGGGTGAAGCGCAGGGCTCGGGCTATGCCTCCGAGCTTTCACTGGACGCAATTCGCCGGGCTGCCTCGACAGCCTCCGAGGCCAAGCGCGGCTATTCCGGCCAACTCGCAGCTGGCCCCGTCCCCACCAATCGTCGCCTCTACCTGCCAATTGACCCGACCGAAGCGCCGGACTTCTCCGTGAAGACCGGCCTTCTGGCCGAGATCGACGCCTGGACCCGCGCGCAGGACCCGCGCGTCGTGCAGGTCTCCGTCTCCCTGTCAGGCAGTCACACGGAAGTCGATATCCTGCGCCCCGATGGCGCGGTATTCTCCGATATCCGCCCGCTGGTACGCCTCAACGTATCTGTCGTGCTGGAAGAGAATGGCCGCCGCGAATCGGCCGGCACCGGCGCCGGAGGCCGCGCCGCCTATGAAGACTGGATCCGCCCAGAGCGCTGGCAGGACATGGTCCGCCGCGCGATCCGCAAGGCGTCGGTCAACCTGCAATCCATCCCGACCCCTGCGGGTGAGATGGAAGTCGTGCTCGGGCCGGGCTGGCCCGCCGTCCTTCTGCACGAAGCTGTCGGCCACGGCCTCGAAGGCGACTTCAACCGCAAGGGCACCAGCGTCTATGCCGGCCAGATCGGTCAGCAGGTCGCCGCCAAGGGCGTCACCATTATCGATGACGGCTCCATCGAGGCACGCCGCGGCTCGCTCTCCTTCGATGACGAAGGCACGCCGACCCAGCGCACCGTGCTGATCGAGGACGGCATCCTGAAGGGCTACATGCAGGACCGGCTGAACGCCCGCCTGATGGGCCAGCAACCGACCGGCAATGGCCGGCGCGAAAGTTATGAGTCGCAGACCATGCCGCGGATGACCAACACGGTCATGCTGGGCGGCGACAAGGACCCGCAGGAAATCGTCTCCTCCATCAAGCGCGGCCTGTGGGCAGTCGATTTCGGCGGCGGACAGGTCGACATCACGTCCGGCAATTTCGTCTTCCAGTGCACCGAGGCTTACCTCGTCGAAGACGGCAAGGTCGTCGCGCCGGTGAAGAATGCGACCCTGATCGGTCACGGGCCCACCGTGCTGCAGCAGGTCTCCATGATCGGCAACGACTTCGCCATGGATGACGGCGTCGGCGTGTGCGGCAAGGCTGGCCAGTCCGTTCCGGTGGGCGTCGGACAGCCAACCCTCAAGGTGGGTGCCCTGACTGTAGGCGGTGCGGGCTAAAATTGCTGTCACATCCGCGTATCAGGTCTTGATCGGCCGGAATCGTTTTGCCACTTTCTCGCCATGATCGGACGAAGGGATGCGGACTGACTCGTCCGCACGTCCGGTGCGTAGAGGACGGTGATACAATGCGTTTCGTGATGGGTGCCCTGATTGGAGCGGCTTTCCTGGCAGCTCCTGCCTTTGCTGAGCCCGGCGACCTGCCGGCTGATTCCGCCTGGCAGATGGTCCAACGCGGCGACCTGGTCGTGCTGGACGTCCGCACGCCCACGGAATGGGCCATGACCGGCCTGCCCCGCGACAGCCACGGCATCAACGTGCAGGACCGGGATTTCATCGCCCAGGCGCGCGGCGCCGTGCTGGGGGATCTCGACCAGCCAATCGCAGTCATCTGCCGGAGCGGCTCACGCTCGAAAGCCGCTGCCAGCGTGCTGGAAAAAGCCGGCTTCACCCATGTCTTCGACATCAGCGAAGGCATGAGCGGCAACGAGACCAAAGGCGATGGCTGGCTGAAACGCGGCCTGCCGACCGATCCGTTCATCCCGCCCTATCGCTAAGCGGCGTAGAGCCAAAGCAACGCAAAATCAAAAAGGGTGGCCATATCGGGCCGCCCTTTTCGCATGTTGGAAGTGCCGCGCCCTTAGCTGAGCGTCTTGTCCGGCACACCCGGATCAGTGTTCGAGCCGAACGTGTCGACGGTAGCGAGATCTTTCGCGTCATCATCCGCCAGCGTATCCAGATGCATCAGTTTCGTCAGGAACGGCGCCGCAATCGCGAACAACACGGCGACGCCAATCGCGAACCAGCCGACCTTGGTATAAACCGACAGGACCTGCTCAACGCCTTCGCCGCCGGAAGCCGTCGCCTGAGCAATCAGTGCCGCCACAGCGTTACCGGCACCGGAAGCCAGGAACCAGGCGCCCATCATCAGGCCCACCATTGAGGTGACCGACAGGCGCGTCATGGCCGACAAGCCGACCGGGCTCATGCAAAGCTCGCCCGTCGTGTGCAGCAGGTAGATCAGGAAGATGAAGATCACCGGAGTCATGCTGCCACCGGACGCACCAAAGACCAGCACGAGGAAGCCGAGGCCCAGCTGCAACAGCGCCAGTGCAAACTTCATCGGTGCGCTCGGCTCCCAGCCTTTCTTCCCCAGCCAGACCCACAGGCCGGCAAACACCGGGCCAAGCGTCATGATGTAAAGCGCGTTGATCGACTGGAACATGGAAGCCGGAACTTCCCATCCAAGCAAATTGCGATCCACGTGTTCATCCGTGAAGATATTGAGCGAGGAGCCGGCCTGTTCGAACAGGCCCCAGAACAGAACGTTGGTGGAGATGAGCACCAACGCCACGATGATTCGGCCACGCTGGTCGGGGTTCAGCTTCGCGATGGCGCGCCAGACAATGAAGCCATAGGTCAGCGTCATCGAGATCAGCAGAAGAATATTCACCGTGCCCTGACTGCGCACGAGAAACCAGACGATCAGCGTCAACGCGATGGCACCAAGCCAGATCAAGTGCTCGCGGTTCAGCGGCCCCATCATTGGCGCCGCCAGGCGGACAGGATTGCTCGGCTCACCTGCGCCTCGCAGGGCCGGCTTGCCCCAGACGAAGACGACCAGGCCCAGCAGCATACCGATGCCTGCCGCGCCAAATCCGTAGGCCCAGCCAAAGGTCTCCCCCAGATAGCCCGCGATCAGTGCGCCAAGGAAGGCGCCAGTATTGATGCCGACATAGAAAATGGTGAACGCGGAATCACGACGCTTGTCGGTCTTCTTGTAGAGCGAGCCGACAATGGTCGAGATATTTGCTTTCAGGAAGCCGACGCCAACGATGATGAGAGCGAGGCTGAAGTAGAAGACGTTCAGAATGCTGCCATCGGCCACTTCTCCGGGCTTCACCGGGTCGCCTTCGATCGCCATGCCGAGGTGGCCCAGCACAAGGAACACAGCTCCGATCGTCACCGCCTTGCGGGCGCCAAGGTATCGGTCAGCCAGATAACCACCGATCACCGGGGTGATGTAGACCAGCGTCGTGTAAGCGCCGTAGAGGCCGTAAGCGGCTTCGCGGTCGAACAGGAAGTGCTTGGTCAGGTAGAGGACCAGCAGGGCCCGCATCCCGTAATAGGAAAAGCGCTCCCACATCTCGGTGAGGAACAGGATGAACAATCCCGTCGGATGCCCCAGAAAGGTCTTCTCTTCTCCCTGCCCGGCGGCAATTGCGTTGTCTGTCACCTGCTTCTCTCCCTCAGCTTCCCAGAATTTTGCATATTGAGCCTGCTCTGTCGCATGGCTCAAGGCAGTTTCTGCTTTTTCGGGGCCTTTTCAGAGGCAGGATGTACCCTAATAAGCTTGTTCTGTGAAAACGTGGCGCACGTCACGGTTCCAGGCGCCGTAATAGCGCTCCAGCAGGCGCTCAGCCGGTGTCTTGCCGGAACGGGCGATCTCGTCCAGTTCGGTCAGGTAACCCGTTTCATTGTCGCCAGACGCCGTGAGGTTATTCCGGTTGCTGAGGCCAATACGGGCCAGGTCCAGCATTTCCATGGCCAGATCCTGCATCGTCGCGCCGCCCGGAATGGGTGTCTTCAGGCCCAGCGTACGCACCGACTGGCGCATCGCTTCGCGCTCGGGCGCCGTCCAGTGCTTCACCCGGTCCCACGCCGCATCGAGGCAGGTGGGGCAATAGAGCAGCCCCGTCCAGAAGGCAGAGAAGGCGCAGAGGTGCGACCATGGGCCGGCATCGGACCCACGCATTTCAAGGAAGCGCTTCAGGCGCACTTCCGGGAAGATGGTCGAGAGATGGTCGACAAAGTCATCCATCGCCGGCTTCTCGCCCGGCAGGATGTCCAGTTTTCCGTCCATGAAATCGCGGAAGCTGCGCCCGCTGGCGTTCAGGTACTGCCCGCCGCGGCGTACGAAATACATGGGTACATCAAGGGCATAGTCGACATAGCGCTCAAACCCCATGCCGTCTTCGAACACGAAGGGCAGCATGCCTGTGCGGTCCGGATCGGTATCGGTCCAGATCTGCGAGCGGTACGACAGGAAACCATTCGGGCGGCCGTCCATGAAGGGCGAGTTCGCGAACAGCGCCGTGCCCAGCGGCTGCAGCGCCAGCGACACGCGGAACTTCTTCACCATGTCGGCTTCGGAGCCGAAATCGAGATTGGTCTGCACGGTGCAGGTGCGGAACATCATCTGGCGGCCAAGGCGCCCGACCTTGTCCATGTATTCCGTCATGATCTTGTAGCGGCCCTTGGGCATCACTGGCGTCTCGGCAAGGCTCCACAGCGGACTGGCGCCGAGGCCAAGGAAGGAAATGCCGAGCGGGTCAGCGATCTCGCGCACCTCTTCGAGGTGGCGGCCGACTTCGGTACAGGTCTGGTGGATGGTCTCCAGCGGCGCGCCGGACAGTTCGAACTGCCCACCCGGCTCCAGCGACACGCTGGCCCCGTCGCGCTGCAGACCGATCAGCTTGCCGCCTTCAATGATGGAATCCCAGCCGAACTTGTCGCGCAGGCCCTCCAGCATGGCCAGAACAGAGGCCTTGCCGTCATACGGCAGCGGGCGCAGGCCCTCGCGCAGGAAGCCGAATTTCTCGTGCTCCGTGCCGATCCGCCAGTCTGCCGCAGGTTTGCTGCCGCCTTCCAGGTATTCGACAAGCTCACGCTTGTCTTCAATACGCGCGGAGGTCTCGTCGATGTCCGACGTTGGCGTGCTCATCCGGAAGCCCTCCCTGGATGCTGAACAAGGATTGCAGATAAGGTTGTTTCGCTTCCCCGCCAACCGCGTTATTCTCACGAATTCGTTTAGTGAATGAGCCTGCTATGTCCAAGATGACCACAGATGAGCGCGACGACCTGAAAATGTGGGCTCGCATGCACGTCCGCGGCGGCTATGAGCCGCTGGAGGAGATCGAAGAGATTCTTCTGGATTACGCGCAGGATTTCCGCAGCCCGCTTACAGATCGCGACCGCCAGATCGAGGTGCGCAACGCGCTGGTCCATGCCGTCTCCGCGCTGGTGCAGGACCAGGACAAGTGGCCGATCCTGACCGATTTTGACCGTCTGGAACTCGCTTTCGACATGCTGGAAGAAGAAGACATCGTCGCCCGTCAGCACTTCACCTGCTGCGGCACATGCGGCGCGGCCGAGATCGGCGCCGAAATGGACGATTTCGCAGACCTGACTGGACGCGACGCCAAAGGCTACGTCTTCTTCCACCAGCAGGACACCGAAAGCGCCGTTGAGAGCGGCAGCCTCTATATCAGCTATGGTGGCGCCGACCCGAACGGCCCGCCGGAAGACTCCATCGCCATCGGCCAGCGCCTGCTGGACGTGCTGCAGTCAGTGGGACTGAAACCGATCTGGGACGGCAAGATCAACCACCGCGTCGGCCTCGCCATCGACTGGAAACGCCGCTGGGAAGGCGCCGTCCCCAAACCGATCAAGCGCTGGTTTTACTAGCGCCAGTCCCCCTTCAGGGCCTGCCAGACTGACAGAGCGGCCACAGCCGCCGTTTCCGCGCGCAGGATGCGGGGGCCGAGGCTTACGGGCCGCGTATCGTCGCGCCCGCGCAGGCAGGCGCGTTCGTCGGGGGTGAAGCCACCTTCCGGCCCGATCAGGATCGCCACGGGCACATCACCGAGGGTGGCCAGCACATCCGCAATCGGCCCCGCCCGGCCCGTATCACCACCCCATGGCGCATCCATATCGTCACCGGCTTCGTCGCAATAGATCACCACAGTACCGCCCGGCAGCGCCTCCAGCGCTGTCGCCAGCGGCTGCAGGTCTTCCACCTGCGGCAGGTCCAGCCGCTCGGTCTGTTCAGAGGCCTCCAGCACGATCTTGTTGAACCGGTCGAGGCGCACCGTGCGCGTCTGCGTCCACTCGGTCAGGATCGGACAGATCCGCGCCGCACCCAGCTCGGTCGCCTTCTCGACGATAAAATCCGTCTCGGCCTTTTTCACCGGCGCAAACAGCAGGATGGGCGCGCTGGCGGGCAATTCAGGCTGCGCCCGCATCTGCTTTACCGGCTCAAGGCTCGCCCGTTTGCCCTGCACCGGGCCGATCTCGCAGTCCCATTCGCCGTGGCGTCCATTGAACACGCGAACAGGCGCGCCCGCGCCAAGGCGGAGGACGCGCAGCAGGTAATTCGATTGCCCCTCATCGAGCGCAATCGTCTTACCTTCAAATATATCTTCAGTGACAAACAGTCGGGGCGTGGAACTCATGAGCGGGGTATAGGCTTATGAAGAGAGAAGGTTAAGTCAGGAGCGCGGCATGCCAGGCAAAGAAGTTCAGTCAATCAACCCGGCCAATGGGGACGTGCTCGAAACCTTCACGCCGCTCACTCCTGCGGGCATCGAAGCCGCGCTCGACAAGGCCGCAGACCGGTTCCGGTCATGGCGCAACGTGCCGCTGAGCGAGCGCGCCGAACTGCTGAACCTCGCTGCAGACGTACTGGAGGCCAAGGCCGCCGACTATGCCCGCGACATCACATTGGAAATGGGCAAGCCCCTCGCCCAGGCCGAAGCCGAAGTGAAGAAGTGCGCCAGTGCCTGCCGCCACTATGCCGAGCATGGCCCGGCCTACATGCAGGACCTGACCTACCAGACCGAGGCGCACCGCGCCTTCGTGCGCCACCTCCCCATGGGGCCTGTTCTGGCCGTGATGCCGTGGAACTTCCCCTTCTGGCAGGTCTTCCGTTTCGCCACCCCGGCGCTGATGGCAGGCAATGTCGGCCTGTTGAAGCATGCTTCAAATGTCTGGCGCTCGGCCCTCAACATTGAGGACGTATTCCGCCGTGCTGGCTTTCCCGATGGCTGTTTCCAGACACTTCTGATCGGCTCTGGCGAAGTCGAAGGCATCATCCGCGACGACCGGGTGAGAGCCGTCACGCTTACGGGCTCCGGCCCGGCCGGGCGCAGCGTTGCCGCGATTGCGGGCGACTCCATCAAGCCGAGCCTGCTGGAGCTCGGCGGCTCTGACGCATTCATCGTCATGCCGTCGGCGGATCTCGACAACGCCGTGAAAAATGCCGTCACCGCCCGCATCCAGAATTCCGGCCAGTCCTGCATCGCGGGCAAGCGCTTCTTCGTCCATGCCGACATCTACGACACGTTCGCCAAGCGCTACACCGCCGCGTTTGACGCGCTGACCGTCGGCGACCCGATGAAAGCCGACACCGATGTCGGACCGCTGGCCACGCTGACCATCCGCGACGAGCTGGCCGATCAGGTCGATCGCTCTCTCAAAGGCGGCGCCGTGCGCCTCACCAAGGAGCGCACCGTGCCCGGCAAGGGCGCCTGGTTCGCCCCGCAGATCCTCGCCGACGCCCATTCCGGTACGCCCTCGACGGACGAGGAAATGTTCGGCCCCGTCGCCAATCTCTGGAAAGTCACCAGCCTCGACGACGCCATCGCCCGCGCCAATCGCAGCGTCTACGGCCTCGGCTCGGTCCTGTTTTCGAAGGATGAGGCCGAGATCGATCAGGCCGTGCGCGAACTGGAAGCCGGCGCAACGTTCGTCAATTCCATGGTCGCCTCAGATCCGCGCCTTCCCTTTGGCGGCATCAAGCAATCCGGCTATGGCCGCGAACTCGCCGCCGATGGCCTGCACGCCTTCATGAACCGCAAGACCGTCTCGATCGCCTGAGCATTGTCCACCTGTCCTGAAACTTCGTCCCACAATGGCGGAGGCGCGGCAGTTTTCTCGTGGAGAGAACTGAACGACTTCAGGAGAGAACGACCATGCTGAAAACCAAACTGATCGCGCTTTCACTGGGCCTTGCCGCCTGCGGCGCGCTGGGGGCCTGCGGACAGTCGGCGGGCGAAGCCGTGGCTGGTGAGTCCGGCGCAAAGGCCGCGAGCGCAAGCTGCTCAGGCTGGCTGCCAGACGACTTCCCCCTTCCGCCCGGCACATCCCTCACGACCTGCAAGGAAGTCGCCCCGACCCGCACGCTGGAAGGGACCGCCAGCAATACCGCTGACGCAGATGCCCTCACCGCTGACCTGATCAGCCAGCTCAAGGCAGCAGGCTTCGCCGCCTCCGACAGTTCCGGCACGGTCATGCCCGGCTACAAGCTGATCTCTTTCGACCGCACCGGCACGCACGGCCAAATGCAGCTCTCACCCAAGGACGGCCAGCTGGCTGTCTGGATCGCGCTGCGTACCGATCTGGACTGAAACAGGCTGGGGGACGCACGCGGAGGCCCTGACGGCTTGGCAGTTTCGCCTCAGGGTTTCCGCGTGCTTGTGAACGACAAGACCGTCTCGGTCTCGCAACCATTCGCCTCATGCGCGCATTCCCCTGTCCCATCGGGGAATCCACGCTATAAGCCGCTCCAATGACCGAGACGCCGTTTTCTCCCGCTGACAGCGCCCTGCCGGGGTGGCTTTCCAGCCTGCCGCCATCTGTGCGCCCGTATGCCATGCTGGCGCGGTTGGACCGGCCTGTGGGCATCTGGCTGCTTTACCTGCCCTGCCTCGTCGGCCTCGCCTTCGCGCGCATCCCGACGGGCCTTTACCTCGCTGACTTCCTCTGGGCAGCGCTGTTCCTGATCGGCGCCGTCGCCATGCGCGGAGCAGGCTGCACCTGGAACGACATCACCGACCGCGACTTCGACGCCAAGGTCGAGCGCACGGCCCTGCGCCCCATTCCGGCCGGCCTCATCACCCTGAGAGAGGCATATGTCTTCCTGGGCGGCCAGCTTGTCTTGGGCTTCCTCGTCTGGCTCTGCCTGCCGGGGGACGCCAAGATCGTCGCCCTGCTCTCGATCCCGCTGGTCGGCGCTTATCCCTTCATGAAACGCGTCACCTGGTGGCCGCAGGCCTGGCTGGGCGCAACCTTCAACTGGGGCGTGCTGGTCGGCGTCGCAACCGCCGGCACCGTGGGCGTCCCGGCCATTATCCTCTATGTCGGTCTTGGCTGCTGGACCGTCGCCTATGACACGATTTACGCCCTGCAGGACCGCGAGGACGACGCCCTGATCGGTGTAAAGTCCACCGCGCGCCTCTTTGGTAAGCATGCCGTGCTCTACAGCTTCTGCTTCTTCATCCTGGCGGCTGCCCTTATCGCCGCCGCCTCGGCCATGCAGGGCGCCGGACGGATGGGCGCGATCACCTCGCTCGCTTTCCTCGCCCACGCCACCGCGCAGGTCTCCCGCCTCAAGAGCAAGGGCGAGGGCGCTGCGCTGGCCGTGTTCAAGTCGAACGTCTGGACCGGCGCACTGGTCGCCGTCGGCTTCACTCTCGCCGCGATGATCCCGGCGCCAAAGCCCAGCACGATCTTTTCCGAGCCCGACATCGTGCCCCATGGAAAGCCTGAAAAAGTCTCCCTGCCGTTCGGGCTGGAGCTGAAAACGGGCACGCACCGTGGCGGCCTGCCGGAAACCTGGCTCGCCAGCGACATCCGACGCACCCTCGAACGCGACGGCTATGTTTTCCCCAACGCGACGGAAACAGAACCTAAGCCCGACAAGTAGGCCTTATGACGGCTTGCACCAATCGGGTGGCGATTTGCCCTGCGGATCGGCAGGGTGCGGAAGAAGCATGAACTCTGCAAACGGTGTAACGCGGGGATAGTCGCCGATGCCAGCAAAGGCGGCCTGCACATCCGTAATGGCGCTCGCCGACAGTTCCAGCACATGTTCGCCGCGACGCAATTTGCCCTGCTGCCCGAAGGCCTGGCCGGGCTTGGCCTTCATCTCCACATGACCGCCCAGCAGCCAGTCGATCTGATGAGTCTCAGCGAATGTTGCGACCCGGTCGATAGAGGTCGCATATTCGCCAGCCTCGCCGCACTCGAAGAACAATCGTCCGGGATAAATCGCGTCCCCAGAGAAGAGGATATGCGAGGCAGCATCAAAGATCATGACATGAGAAGGATGGTGTCCCGGCGTCGGCAGGATTTCGATGGTCCGTCCGCCAAGATCGAGCGTGCCGGTTCCATCCGGCCAGTCCGTGATACCGAAGAAAGCGGACACGTCCTCAACCGAATGCCCGACAATCACCGTATCGGGCCGGCCCTCAAAGCCCGCATCCCCGCCGACATGATCGCCATGTCCATGCGTATGCATGACGACGAGCGAAAAGGAATGTCCCTCAGCCGCGGCGTGTTGATCGATCAGCCGGTCTATCACAGCGCGTAGGTCAACTCCCTCAACGCCTGTATCAATCAGGAGCGCTTTGTCGGTTCCGAATAGCAGATACAGGAAAGGCGCTTCGAAACTGGTCCGTAAGGACTGGCGAAGCACATATGTGTTCGCATCGATGGCCTGCACCTGAAAGGCCGCCTCATGCGGATCGATGCCGCTGTTCCAGGCCTGTTCGAACAATGCCGATGGCGCGGCGTCAGCAGCGCGGCTCGAAGTCTCGCAGGCAGAGATATTGGCAAACAACAGAGCGGAAACCAGAGGGACGGCAAGTCTGATCATGTCAAAGAGCTTTCATGCGTGCGAGGAGGGGGGCTTTATGAAGGGCATCGGTGGCGCGCCGGGTAACGTCCGCCAAATCGCATCCGATTTCGGCGAACAGCGCATCAAAGGCGTGGCCGGCTTTTTCGAGCCGTTCAGTCAGGACCTTTAGCTGATCGCTTCCTTCAGACGTCAGGCACAGCAGTTTGCGGCGACCGTCATCGGGATCATCGACGCGCTCGAAGATGCCAAGCTGGATCAGGAGGTCCACGCGCTGCGTGGCAACCTGATGCGGTTGCTCGAGCGCGCGGGCGATGTCCGCTGTCGAGGCGGGCTGGTGCTCGCCGACGAACAGCACTGTCGAGACAGTCCGCGATGGAAACGTGATCCCTGCCGCTTCCAGCATGTCATTTCCCTGCTCTCCGATCAGATCGACAAGCCGCCGCACCTGGTTCGCGACAAACGCGGCGCCCAGCCTGTGTCCATCTATGAAATTTACATCACTCATCTGCACCAAGCCATTTATACAATTGATTGTACAATTAGCTGTTTATATTCGACCTGTCAACTCGATGACATCAAACGTGAAGGTCCGCTGGTTGCGTGCGACCGCGGTCGGGCATACGCTTGCCCCCATGTCTGTTGTCATTGAAATGGTTTCCGATCTGGTCTGCCCGTGGTGCTGGCTGGGCAAGCGGCGGATCGAGTCCGCCATCGCGTTGGTGCCGGACATTGACGTCCAGCTCCTCTTCCGCCCCTACGAACTCGACCCGACCATTCCGGCAGGCGGCGTCGACTACAAGGACTATATGCGCAAGGCGTTCAGCTCTCCGGAAGCCAAGGAACGTTCCGGCATGATGCGTCAGGCCCTGATCGACTATGGCGAGACGGAAGACATCCCCTATCGCTTTGACAATATCAGCTGGCGCCCCAATAGCCTGGACGCGCACCGTCTGGTTCACTGGGCGCAAGGCCAGGACAAAGGCGCCGCCGCCAAGGAGGCCCTGTTCCAGGCCTTCTTCCATGACGGGCGCAACATTGGCGACCACGGAGTTCTGGTCGACATCGCCCGCCAGATCGACCTCGACCCGACCATCGTTGCAGACCTTCTGTCTACGGATGCAGACGTAGACACCGTCCGCACTGAAGAACAATACTTCCGCGAAGTCGGCATCACCGGTGTGCCGACCTATATCGCCAATCGCCAGTTCGCGGCGCAGGGTGCCGAGACGGCAGAAAAGCTCGCCCGCTTCATCCGCCACGCGGCCGACCATCCGCCTGCCGCCGCATGAGCCAGCTCGTTCAGACAGAGATCGAAGGCCGCATCGCCATCGTGCGCTTCGACACGGGCTCGCGCGCCAACGCGCTCAGCCAGCAGCTGATGCAGGAACTGACCGAGGCCGCCGAGCAATTCCATGACGCACCGGAAGTTTCCGCCGTCATCCTCACCGGCCGCGACGACCAGTTCTCCATGGGCGCAGACCTGAAAGACCCGGCAGGCACAGCCGCAGCAAAATCCTCTCTGAAGGAGCGGCGCATTCTGCTGCGCCGGGGGCCGCGCATGTGCGAGGCGTGGGAGAATGTCGACGCCCTCACCATCTGCGCCGTCGAAGGCTGGTGCGTCGGCGGCGGCGCGGCGCTGGCAACCTCCTGCGACCTGCGCGTCTTTGCCGAGAACTCCACCTTCTATGTGCCGGAAGTTGAGCGCGGCATGAACATGAGCTGGGGCTCCATCCCGCGCTTCGTCGCTCTCGTCGGCCCGGCCCGCACCAAGCGTATCGCGGGCCTCTGCGAGAAGATCGACGCAGCCACCGCCCTCACCTGGGGCCTGGCAGACCATGTCGTGCCGCTGGGCACCGCCGTGCACAAGGCGCGCGAAATTGCCGAGGCCGCCTCGCGCCTGCCGCCAACCGCCCTGAAAATGGTAAAACACGACGTCAACGTCGCCGCGCTCGCCCTCGCCAAGGCAACCGGGCACCGCGACCTTGAAGCCTTCGCCCTCCTTCAGCGGTCCGACGATTTCCGCGAAGGCATCACCGCCTTCTTCGAAGGTCGAGACCCGGAATTCACCGGCGACTGATAGCCGCCTCCATCACCCAAACAAAAACGCCGCCCTGTTGGAGCGGCGTTTTTCTATGGTGTTTTGCGCAGCGGCCTTAGTGAACCAGCACGGCCTTCAGGCTTTCGAGATAATCGAAATGTTCCTGCAGCGTGGCGCGGACAGAGTCATCCTTGTCCAGCGCCTGCATTTTCAGGAGCGTCGCATCCATCTCTTCCTGCACGTCGCCGGCAGAGACGCCATCCAGCATGCGGGCTTCTTCGGCGAGGATGGTGAGGCCTGCAGACGTGACGTCCGCAAAGCCGCCGCGCACGAAGATGCGCATTTTCACCGTGTCGCCTTCAAGGACGCGAACAACGCCGTTCTTCAGCGTCGTCATGAAGGGGGCGTGATGGGCCAGGACGCCGAACTCACCGTCCGTACCCGGCGCAATCACGTGATCGACCTCACCAGAGAAAAGCTCTCTGGCGGGCGACACGAGCGAGAAGTGGAGTTTATCGGCCATCTATCCTGTCCGCTTACGCGTCTGCCATCATCTTGGCGGCCTTGGCTTTGGCCTCGTCGATGTTGCCGACCATGTAGAAGGCTTGCTCCGGCAGGTGATCGAACTCGCCGGCGATCAGGTCTTTGAAGCCCTTGATCGTGTCTTCGAGTTTCACCTGCACGCCCGGCGAACCGGTGAAGATTTCAGCCACGTCGAACGGCTGCGACAGGAAGCGCTCAACCTTACGGGCGCGCGCCACGGCCAGTTTGTCGTCTTCCGACAGTTCGTCCATGCCGAGGATGGCGATGATATCCTGCAGTTCCTTGTAGCGCTGCAGGATTTCCTGCACGCCGCGGGCCACGTTGTAGTGGTCTTCGCCGACGACCATCGGGTCAAGGATACGGCTGGTGGAATCGAGCGGGTCCACAGCGGGGTAGATGCCCTTTTCAGAGATCGCGCGGTTCAGAACCGTGGTCGCATCAAGGTGGGCAAACGACGTAGCCGGCGCAGGGTCGGTAAGGTCATCGGCCGGCACGTACACGGCCTGAACCGAGGTGATCGAGCCCTTGTTCGTCGAGGTGATACGTTCCTGCAGCATACCCATGTCGGTTGCCAGTGTCGGCTGGTAGCCCACAGCGGACGGGATACGGCCGAGAAGTGCGGACACCTCAGCGCCGGCCTGGGTGAAGCGGAAGATGTTGTCGACGAAGAACAGAACGTCTTTGCCTTCTTCATCGCGGAAGTATTCAGCCTGGCAGAGGCCCGTCAGAGCGATACGGGCACGTGCGCCCGGAGGCTCGTTCATCTGACCGTAGACCAGTGCGATCCGGCTTTCGCCTTCCAGGTTGATTACCTTGGATTCGATCATCTCGTGGTAAAGGTCGTTGCCTTCGCGGGTCCGCTCGCCGACACCGGCGAACACCGAGTAGCCACCGAACAGTTTCGCGATGTTGTTGATCAGTTCCATGATCAGAACCGTCTTGCCAACGCCGGCACCGCCGAACAGGCCGATCTTGCCGCCCTTCACGTAGGGGCAGAGCAGGTCGATGACCTTGATCCCGGTGACGAGCACTTCGGATTCGGTCGACTGATCGGTGAACGGAGGGGCGGGCGCGTGGATCGGGCGTTCCATGTCGGAACCGATCGGGCCACGTTCGTCGATCGGCTCACCGATGACGTTCATGATGCGGCCGAGGGTCTTCGGGCCAACCGGCACGTTGATCGGGCGGCCGGTGTCAGCCACCGGGCGGCCACGAACGAGGCCTTCGGTGGAGTCCATGGCGATCGTACGGACAGTGTTCTCGCCCAGGTGCTGAGCGACCTCAAGCACGAGGCGGGAACCGTTGTTCTCGGTCTCGAGGGCGTTGAGGATCGCCGGCAGCTCGCCATCGAATTCAACGTCGACAACGGCGCCGATGACCTGGGAAATGCGGCCTTTGGCGTTTGCGGGAGTGCTCATGCGGGTCGTCTCCTTTGGAGCGGGTATCTGGTTCTGGGTCTACAGCGCTTCAGCGCCCGAAATGATTTCAATCAGCTCTTTGGTGATCTGAGCCTGGCGTGCACGGTTATACTGCAGCGACAGACTGTCGATCATCTCGCCGGCATTGCGCGTGGCATTGTCCATGGCGGTCATGCGGCTGGCCTGCTCACCGGCAGAACTTTCCAGCATGGCCGACAGCACCTGCGTGGTGATGTAGCGCGGCAGCAGCGTTTCGAGGATCGCCGTTTCCGACGGCTCGTAACGATAGATCGCGCCGGCCAGGTCAACCGTTTCAGCATCGGCAGGTGCCGCCGCCGGGATCAGTTGCTGGGCCGTCGGAACCTGGGTCAGCACGTTCTTGAACTGCGAGTAGATCAGCGTTGCCACGTCGAACTCGCCGTCATCAAACCGCTTGGTCAGGTCATGGCCGAGGGCAATCGCGTTGGACGTGAAGCTGTCGCCTTTGACGGCGGACAGATCCACATGGCCGACGAACAGGTCTGAGAATTCGCGCTTCAGCGATTCGCGTCCCTTTTTACCGACGGACAGGATCTTCACGGTCTTGCCGTCATCCTGCAGCGCGCGGATCGTCTGGCGTGCAAGCTTCACCGTGTAGGCGTTGAACCCGCCGGCCAGACCGCGCTCAGCCGTCATGACGACGACGAGGTGGGTCTGGTCTGATCCGGTTCCGGCCAGCAGTTTCGGGCCACCTGCGCCCGCCGAAGCGGACAGGTTGGCGAGAACCGCAGCCATACGCTGGGCATACGGACGAGCGGCCGTCGCGGCGTCTTGCGCACGCTTCAGCTTCGCCGCGGCCACCATTTGCATGGCCTTCGTGATCTTCCGCGTGGATTTCACGCTGGCGATCCGGTTCTTAAGGTCCTTCAGGCTGGGCATGTCAGGCCTTCCAGTTCGTGCTCAGTCTATCGGGCTCAGGCAAACTTCGAAGTGAAGTCGTCGAGAACCTTTTTGATCTCGGCTTCGATATCGTCCGTGAGGGCTTTTTCCTGACGGATCTTGTCGAGCAGCGGCTTGTTGGCGCCGCGAACATGAGCCAGCAGCTCCTGTTCGTAACGGGTCACGTCTTTCAGACCGACCTTGTCGAGATAGCCACGCGTACCGGCGTAGATCACGATGACCTGCTCTTCCATCAGCAGCGGCGAGTATTGCGGCTGTTTCAGGAGTTCCGTCAGGCGGGCACCACGGTTCAGCAGGCGCTGGGTGGCGGCGTCGAGGTCGGAACCGAACTTCGCAAAGGCGGCCATCTCACGATACTGGGCGAGTTCACCCTTCATCGAGCCGGCAACTTTCTTCATTGCTTTGGTCTGAGCGGCAGAGCCCACACGCGACACCGAGAGGCCCACGTTCACAGCCGGGCGGATACCCTGGTAGAACAGGTCGGTTTCGAGGAAGATCTGGCCGTCGGTGATCGAGATCACGTTGGTCGGGATGTAGGCCGACACGTCGTTGGCCTGGGTTTCGATGATCGGCAGAGCCGTCAGCGAACCGGCGCCAGCCGCATCACCCATTTTCGCTGCGCGCTCGAGGAGACGCGAGTGCAGGTAGAACACGTCACCCGGATAGGCTTCGCGGCCCGGCGGACGACGCAGCAGCAGCGACATCTGACGATACGCAACAGCCTGCTTGGAAAGGTCATCATAGATGATCAGCGCGTGCATGCCGTTGTCACGGAACCACTCGCCCATCGTGCAGCCGGTGAACGGTGCGAGATACTGGAGCGGAGCCGGCTCGGACGCCGTCGCAGCAACAACGATCGTGTAGTCGAGGGCGCCGCGCTCTTCGAGCGTCTTGACGACCTGGGCAACCGTCGAGCGCTTCTGGCCGATGGCCACATACACGCAGAACAGTTTTTCCTTGTCAGACTTGGCGGCTTCGTTGGTCGCCTTCTGGTTCAGGATGGCGTCGATGCAGACAGCGGTCTTGCCGGTCTGACGGTCGCCGATGACCAGTTCGCGCTGGCCGCGGCCAACCGGGATCATGCCGTCGATGGCCTTGATGCCGGTCATCATCGGCTCATGCACGCCTTTACGCGGGATGATGCCTGGAGCTTTGACGTCGACGCGTTCGCGCGAAGCAACGTCTTTCAGCGGGCCTTTGCCGTCGATCGGCTCACCCAGTGCGTTCACGACGCGGCCGAGCAGGCCCTTGCCGACGGGTGCCGACACGATCTCGTCGAGGCGCTTGACGGTGTCGCCTTCCTTGATTTCGCGGTCATCGCCGAAGATCACGACGCCGACATTGTCGGTTTCGAGGTTCAGGACCATACCTTTGACGCCGCCCGAGAACTCGACCATTTCGCCAGCCTGGACGCTGTCGAGGCCGTAGATGCGGGCGATACCGTCGCCGACAGACAGAACCTGACCGACATCGGAGACTTCGGCTTCAACGCCAAAATTCTCGATCTGCGACTTCAGGATGCCCGAAATTTCTGCTGCTGAAATATCCATCGAGCTCTTATGCTCCCTTCATGGCGGTGTTCATGCGTTCCAGTTTGGCGGCAAGGCTTGCGTCAACGAGTTGAGACCCGATGCGCAGCTGGATGCCGCCGATGAGCGAGGAATCAACCTCGCTGGTGAGTTCAACCTCGCCGCCAACGGCTTTGGCGAGGATCGATTCGATTCGCTGGCGCTCGGCGCCGGTCATTTCCTTGGCGGTGCGCACCAGAGCGCGCTTCACACCACGTTGTTTTGCGTAAAGTTCGTCAAACGCGATTTCGGCGCTGAGAACATCCTGCGCGCGGCCATTCTGGGCCATCGTGCCCAGGAACTTGCCGAACAGGGCGCCAAGACCGGATTTTGCGGCCAGCGCGCCAAGCGCCTTCATCTTGTCTTCGCGGGAGAAAGCCGGCGAATCCATCAACAGGCGCAGGTCTTTCGAGCCCTTCACCATCTCGGCGAAGGCTTTGAAGTCCTTGTTTACATTGGCGAGTTCGCCACTGTCCTGCGCGAGGTCGAACAGCGCGCCCGCATAGCGCCGGGCAGCTTCGCTCGCATGTGTCGTTTTAGATCCAGCCAAGGGTTCGTTCGTCCATGTGCAAGTGGGCGGAGTGGCCCGAAAACAGCAATCAGGGCCGCGCGCTGAAATGCCCGCACCCGTGAAACTGTGCGCCGCTTAGCATCAGTCATCTGACCTGACAACATGGCCGTCGCGCCAATGTCTGCGGCGAAATGACAAATATGACAGGCCGCTACAGGGCCGGGCCGGATCCGCCTATTCGGCGGGGCGCGGAAGCTGGGTGACCATCTGCGAACCATAGTCGGCAAAATCCTCGTGGCGCACGACCTTTTCGCCCTCGATTGTGACCACCGACACCTGCCGGGCATGCCATTTATAGGCAAAATCTGCCCCCGGCGGCGCCGTGTAGGAATTCACAAAGCCTGAGAAGACAACCCGGTTATTGCTTTCGAATATCACAGGAAAATCGAATCCCAGCTCAATCAGGCCGTACTGATCGCCAAAAGCCCTCAGCATCGACAGCGCTTCATCCGGGCCATGATACTCAGGCTGGAAGTCCGGATCGGGATTCGTCTGGTCCACGAAAACAACGTCCTCATCCATATAGGCCGCCATTGTGTCCCAGTCCCCTGCGGAATAGGCGTCCATATAGGCCCGCGCGATCTGCTCGGCGCGCGAAGGTTCCGCCACAGCAAGCCCGCACAGAGCCGCCCCGGCAACGCACAGTGTCATGAATTTCCGGATCATCTTCGCCCTCCACATGCTTCCCGGCAGCATTCTGGCCCGCCCAGAAGCGTCATTGTCAACCGGCCAGAGAGCGAATCAAAAGACAGAATGGGGCCAACTCCGAGACAAAGCCTCAGCCCCCTGTTCAGGCGGGCTCAATTCCTGAACCTCGCAGTCAAGTTGAGTTCGAGAACCCCTTCATCCGGAACGACGACCTTCCGCGTCATATCATTCTCACCGGAAAGAAGCGGCCAATCCACCATCAGCTCATACTCTCCGGGCGCGGCGGAATATCTGAGCGAGTGATTATTCTTGAGTTTACCGATCTCGACCCCATTGAGGCGAATGGTGGCCGTAATCAGCGCCAGGTAAAACGCATCCCTGTGAAGAACCAGATTTACGCGCCCATCCGGCGCTGGCTTCAGCGGCTCGAGCGGCAAAGCCTCGTTTGAAGTTGTCGCACAAGCACTGATGAGCAACGCGCAAAAAGCGATAAGTGCGATTCTGATCATGAAAGCCCCTCCCGGTTCTTGGAAAGTCTACAAAAACGAATACGGGTCAATGTCCACAGACAGCCTCACCGCTGCAGGCAGCTTAATCTTCGACAGCCAGACCGACATGTAAGCCGGCAGGTCCACATTGCGGGGCGCCTTCACCAGAAACCGCCGCCGGTGACGTCCGCGCAGCACGGTGATTGGCGCCGGTGCAGGGCCGAACAGCTCCACGCCCTGCCCGTTTGGCGCAAGGCCGCCCACATCCCGGGCCGCCTCATCGACCATCTCCGCCGTCGGCGCCGACAGGATCACCGCCGCCAGCCGTCCGAACGGTGGCAGGCCAAGCTCCGCCCGCACATCCCGCTCGATCTGAAGGAAGCCATCGCGGTCGCCATCGGCCAGCGCCAGCATGGCCGGATTGTCCGGTGCATAGGTCTGCACCAGCGCCCGTCCCGGCCGTTCTGCCCGGCCTGCCCGGCCCGCCACCTGGCTCAGCAGCTGATACGTCCGCTCGCCCGCGCGCAGATCGCCGCCCTTCATGCCGCTATCGGCATCCACCACCCCCACCAGCGTCAGGTTCGGGAAGTTATGCCCCTTGGCCACGATCTGCGTGCCGATCAGCACGTCAATCTCGCCCTGCTCCATCCGCTCGACAATGCCGCGCGTCGCATCCCCGCCCTGCGCAGTGTCAGACGAAAATATCTCGATCCGCGCCTTCGGCATCAGCACGCGCACTTCCTCGGCCACCCGTTCCACGCCCGGCCCGACGCCCATCAGCGAGTCCACCGCCCCACATTTCGGGCACATCTGCGGCTTGAGGATGGAATAGCCTGTCACATGGCAGACCAGCCGGTTGGAATAGCGATGCTCCGTCAGCCAATTTTCCGTGCCCGGTGTTTTCAGCCGCTCACCGCACGCCTTGCAGATCACCAGGGGCGCATAGCCTCGCCGGTTCAGGAACAACAGCGTCTGCTCGCCCGCCTCAAACGTCGCGCGCATCTCGTGCACCAGCCGCGAGGACAGCCACATGCCCTTCGGCGGCGGGTCCGCGCGCAGGTCCACCAGATCCACATCCGGCAGCCGTGACACGCCCGGCCGCGCCGCCAGTTTCAGGCGCGTATAGCGCCCGGTCTCAGCATTCACGATCGTCTCCAGCGCCGGCGTCGCCGAGGCCAGCACCACGACTGCCTCCTCCAGCTTGCCGCGCATCACGGACATGTCGCGCGCATGATAGGTCACGCCGTCTTCCTGCTTGAAGCTGCCATCGTGTTCCTCGTCCACGATGATCAGTTTCAGCTTCCGGAACGGCAGAAACAGGGCCGAGCGCGCGCCGATCACGATGCGCGCGCGCCCATGCGCCACCTCGCGCCAGGTGCGGCGGCGCTCCTTGTCCGACAGGCCC
>LADW01000064.1 GCA_000961695.1 Hyphomonadaceae bacterium BRH_c29 | reverse complement strand
GTTGTGGCTTCGAAGATTTATCCTGGCGAAACTGCTCCGTCGGCTGATCCCCAAGGTTTTGAGAGACGAAGGCTTGGGCATTTTGAAGTCTATGAACTGAATGAGGCGAAAGCTGAGTTGCGTCAGATTCGGCGCGTCGAACGTTTTGGATTGCGGCCTGAGATTGATCT
Source organism: Hyphomonadaceae bacterium BRH_c29 (assembly GCA_000961695.1). Lineage (GTDB taxonomy): Bacteria > Pseudomonadota > Alphaproteobacteria > Caulobacterales > Hyphomonadaceae > Hyphomonas. Next base: position 29,389 of record LADW01000064.1, on the reverse strand, counting down.
GGAGAACAGTCTTACCAGAGTTTTGCCGACAGGTGGTTCAGAGTTCATCCTCATTTCAGTGCGCATAACAAGTGCGGATGATGGAACGTGTCGAGCGGACAATTTGACGTGTCTGAGCGAGGTGGTCATTTCCTACGATGTTTTGACGGGCCAATCAGAAACGATTTTGAACCTCACTTCCGAGCGGCGCCAAGGCAGGTGCTGGGTCTTATTCGACCACTTTGGCGCCGCTGCTGGCATGGCTGCCGCTCATCCCGAAGATGATGCGTGTGAATATGTTGCTTTGGATGTTGAGCTGGACGCCCGCTATCCGCTTGGAACATTTTATCCAGAGAGTGTGATTGTAGGGTGGGTCGATCCATTGCGTTTCCGGATTGCAACTCGGCATCTTACTTCGCCGATCGTCATTCAACGACTAAGAGGGCGGCTTGGAGTGTTTTCGTCAGACGGTCCAGGGGCGCCTCCAGTCGAAATCGAATGCAAAGAGATTTCTGCCCAGAACTGTGAGCGTGTTGAAGGTATTAGAACCAGTAAAGCGAATGTTCTTGTCGATACTGGTAAACGGCTGAAACTCTATATCCTGAGAGAAAACCACAACGCCGAAATCGGGTAGTCGTAGGGTGGGTATCGCTACGTTCAACCCACCCTGAAATTCCGCCTACGGATCCAGCCGCACCGCTCCCTGAGATGCGTTCCCGACATGCGCCGCGTAGACCTTCAGGGCGCGGCTCACCTTGCGGGGGCGGGCTTCGACGGGTTTCCAGGCCTTGTCGCCGCGGGCGTCCATAGCGCCTCGGCGGCGGGCGATTTCGTCGCCGGTCAGTTTGGCGTGGATGGTGCGGTTCGGGATGTCGATCTCGATGAGGTCGCCTTCCTCGATCAGGCCAATCAGGCCGCCTTCAGCCGCTTCCGGGCTGACATGGCCGATGGAGAGGCCGGACGTGCCGCCGGAGAAGCGGCCATCGGTGATCAGGGCGCAGGCTTTGCCGAGCTTCATCGATTTCAGGTACGAGGTCGGGTAGAGCATTTCCTGCATGCCGGGGCCGCCGCGCGGGCCTTCATAGCGGATGATGACGACGTCGCCTTCCTTCACTTCCTTGTTCAGGATGCGCTTGCAGGCCTCTTCCTGGCTTTCGCAGACAATGGCGGGGCCGGAGAATTTCAGGATCGAGTCATCGACGCCGGCGGTTTTCACCACACAGCCCTGCTCGGCAATATTGCCGAACAGAACGGCGAGACCGCCATCCTGAGAGAAAGCATGCTCGGCAGAGCGGATGACGCCCTTCGCGCGGTCGGTGTCGAGTTCCTTGTAGCGGCGTGACTGGCTGAACGCCTCGGTCGTGCGCACGCCGCCCGGCGCGGCCAGGAACAGTTCCTGCGCGGCGGGATTGTTGGTCAGGCGGATATCCCAGTTCTGGATCGCCTCGGCCAGCGTGTCGGAATGGATGGTGCGCACGGACGTGTCGAGCTTCCCGGCGCGGTCAAGCTCGCCCAGGATGCCGAAAATGCCGCCAGCGCGGTGCACGTCTTCCATGTGCACATTCGCAACCGCCGGGGCGACCTTGCAGAGGCAGGGCGTCGAGCGGCTGAGGCGGTCAATGTCGTCGAGGGTGAAGTCCACTTCGCCTTCGCGGGCAATGGCCAGAAGGTGGAGGATCGTGTTGGTCGAGCCGCCCATGGCGATGTCGAGCGTCATCGCGTTCTCGAACGCTGCCTTGGTGGCGATGCCGCGTGCGGAGACAGACGTGTCGCCGTCCTCGTAATAGATTTTGGCCAGTTCCACGATACGCTGACCGGCGCGGCGGAAGAGGCCTTCGCGGTCGGCATGGGTGGCGAGTGTCGAGCCATTGCCCGGCAGGCCGAGGCCCATGGCTTCCGCCAGGCAGTTCATCGAGTTTGCCGTGAACATGCCCGAGCACGAGCCGCAGGTCGGGCAGGCGGCTTCTTCATAGGCCAGAACTTCAGCGTCGGTGCGTTCCGGATTGGCCGCCTCGATCATGGCGTCGATCAGGTCGACCGCTTTCAGTTCGCCATCGATATTGACCTTGCCGGCCTCCATCGGGCCGCCGGAGATGAACACGACCGGGATGTCGAGGCGGAGCGCCGCCATCATCATGCCGGGGGTGATCTTGTCGCAATTGGAGATGCAGACCATGGCGTCCGCACAGTGGGCGTTGACCATGTATTCCACGCTGTCGGCAATGACTTCGCGGCTTGGCAGCGAATAGAGCATGCCGTCATGGCCCATGGCGATGCCGTCATCGACCGCAATCGTGTTGAACTCCTTGGCAACGCCGCCCGCCGCGATAATCTCGCCGGCGACCAGCTGGCCGAGGTCTTTGAGGTGCACGTGGCCGGGCACGAACTGGGTGAACGAGTTCACGACCGCGATGATCGGCTTGCCGAAGTCGCTGTCTTTCATGCCTGTGGCGCGCCACAGGCCGCGGGCGCCCGCCATGTTGCGGCCATGGGTCGACGTGCGGGAACGGTAGAGAATTGCCACGTTTTGCCTCTTTCCTCTTGCTCCGGCAGGAAATAGCCACCGGAGCGGGGATTATCAATCATGACGGCGGGGGAACGGCCAGCTTTCGGCTGCGTGCCAGCCTATTGCGCGTAGGCTTTTGCGCACATCATGCGGCGCATACCGCCGATCACCGGGGCGAGCCGGGCCTTGGCGGCCTCATAGGCTGCTGGGGCTACGGACGGGATGTAGCGGGACTCCATCTCGTCCAGATAGCGCTCGTCACCATCGGCGCAGATGCAGACCGCCCGGCTGGGCTTGTCCTGCTTCGATAGCCAGTCCATCGCGCCGAGCATGACACCGACGCCGGAGAGGCCCACCTGCGAGAGCTTGTGCTCGTGCAGCAGGGTGAAGGCCGCAAGTGCGGAGGCCTCGTCCATGCGGATCATGTTCGGATCGGGCTTCATGCCGGCAAAGGACGAGCGCCGCTGGCTGCCATAGGCGGGGATCTTGAGCTTTTCGGTGCTGGCTGACGGGCTGTCCATGAAGGCGCAGGAGCTTTCCGGCTCGACCAGGAAAAGCGGTGTCTTGTCCTGCCTGGCTTGCAGATAGTCGGAAAAGCCGCGCGAGGTGCCGCCGGAGGAGGACGTGACGAAGACGGCGTCGAATGGGCCATCCGCGAACACTTCCGGTGCGGTCCAGTACTGGTGGGCGGCGGGGTTCAGCGGGTTTGAGTACTGGTCCAGGAAGACCGGGCTTTCAGCCCGGCTGATCTCGCCGGCGACCCGCATGCGGGCGGCGTTCGAGGATTCGCCGGGCTTCGGCTCCGCAATCACGAGGCGTGCGCCGGAGGCTTTGATCTGCGTGGCATTGTAGGCGCTGATGGAGGCGGAGGAGACGATTGTGGCCGCAATGCCCATGCGCTGGCAAATGCAGGCGAGGGCGTTGCCGTAATTGCCGGAGGAGGCGTCGACAACGGATGTCACCGGCCCGATCTTCTCCATCGTCTTCGACAGGACGTACCAGGCGACGCGGTCCTTGACCGAACCGAACTCGTTGCAGCGTTCTTCCTTCACCAGCAATTCGTGGCGCTGGCCATTTAGGATGACCTCATACCGCGTCAGCGGCGTGTGGCCGATCTTGAAGGGACTGTCCGCGACGGCGTGGGAGGACGGCATCGGTTTGCCTCGGTCTGAGTGTTACGCTGCGGTATAGCTAGCAGCCCGACTCGCTTGCGCAAATGTGGCAACTGCGCCCCACTGCATTGCAATTTGGTATGCTTTGCCCGCAGATATGTGAAGTCTTATCAGGCGCAAATCGCAAGCAGACAGGGTGTGTCGATGTCTCTTACGCTCTATTCCCATCCATTCTCGTCCTATTGCCAGAAAGTGCTGACCGCGCTTTGGGAGAATGACACCCCGTTCACCTACCGGCATCTCGAAGACGCGGGAGCTGCAGACGAGCGGGCCGCGCTGTGGCCGTTCGGCCGCTTTCCGGTGCTTACCGACAATGGCGCGATGATTGCGGAATCCACGATCATCATTGAGCATCTCGACATCTACCATCCCGGCCCGGTGCCGCTTGTGCCAGCTGATCGGGAAGCGGCGCTCGAAGTGCGGTTCATGGATCGCTTCTTCGATACTTACGTCATGAGCGAAATGCAGAAGCCTGTGTTCGAGGCCATCAAAGGCGACACCGCCAGTAAGGACGAGGCCCTGAAGGCGGCTGCTGTTGCGCTCGACACGGCCTATGCATGGCTGGAGGACCGGATGGCGGATCGCACATGGGCTGCCGGAGAAGCATTCAGCATGGCTGACTGTGCCGCTGCCCCGTCGCTTTTCTACGCTGACTGGGTGCACCAGATCGGGCCGCAATTCCCGACGCTGCGGGCCTATCGCAGCCGGCTGCTGGCGCGCCCCTCCTTTGCGCGCGCTGTCGAGGAAGCTCGCCCGTACCGTTCTTACTTCCCACTCGGCGCGCCAGATCGCGACTAGACGATCACGCTAGTGCGCTTCGGCCCAGTTGGCGGCGGCGCGGGCGTCGACTTCGAGGGGCACGGAAAGGTCGAGCGCCGGGCTTGCGGCGGACTGCATGGTCTCTTTGGCCACCTGTATCAGCGCGTCGGCCTCGCTTTTCGGGCACTCGAAGACGAGTTCATCGTGCACCTGAAGCAGCATTTTCGCCTTCAGGCCGGCTTTCGCCAGCGCATCCGGCATGCGGATCATGGCGCGCTTGATGATGTCGGCAGCGGAACCCTGGATCGGGGCGTTGATGGCCTGACGCTCGGCAAAGGCGCGTTGCGGGCCTTTTGACTGGATGCCGGCGAGGTGAACCTTGCGCCCAAAGGCAGTCTGCACATAGCCGTGCTCTTTGGCGAATTCCTTGGTCTCGTCCATATAGGCGCGGATGCCGGGGAAGCGTTTGAAATAGGTCTTGATGTATTCCGCCGCCTCGGACTGGGGAATGCCCAGCTGGCGGGCGAGGCCGAAGCCGGAAATGCCGTAGATGATGCCGAAATTGATCGCCTTGGCCTGACGGCGCACCATCGGGTCCATGCCTTCGATGGGCACGCCGAACATTTCGCTGGCCGTCATGGCGTGAATGTCGAGCCCGTTGAGGAAGGCTTCCTTCAGGGCCGGAATATCGGCCATGTGAGCCAGCACGCGCAGCTCGATCTGGCTGTAGTCGGCGCTGACGAGCACGTTGCCGTCCTCGGCGATGAAGGCTTCGCGGATCTTGCGGCCTTCTTCGGTTCGCACCGGGATGTTCTGCAGGTTCGGATCGGACGAGGAGAGGCGCCCGGTCTGGGCGACCGCCATGGAGAAGCTGGTATGGACGCGGCCGGTCTCCTTGTTGATCGCGGCCTGCAGCGCCTCGGTATAGGTTGAGCGCAGCTTCGACAGGGTGCGCCAGTCGACGATGGTGCGGGGCAGGTCATGCCCTTCGGCGGCGAGGCCTTCCAGTACGTCGGCATCGGTGACCCAGGCGCCGGTCTTGGTGCGTTTGCCGCCTTCAATGCTCATCTTGTCGAACAGGATTTCGCCCAGCTGTTTCGGGCTGCCAATGTTGAACTGTTCACCTGCCTGCTCATAGGCTTCGGCCTCCAGCGCGGCCATGCGCTGGGAGAAATCGGACGACAGGCGCGAGAGCTGGTCGCGGTCCACCTTGATACCTTCGCGCTCCATGGCGGCGAGCACAGGCACGAGCGGGCGTTCTTCGGTCTCGTAGACGGTGGTGACTTTCTCCGTGTGCAGAAGCGGTTTGAACGTCTGCCAGAGGCGCAGCGTCACGTCGGCGTCCTCGGCGGCGTATTCGGTGGCCTTGTCGAGCGCGACGCGGTCAAACGAGACCTGTGCCTTGCCGGTGCCGGCCACGTCCTTGAACGAGAGCGGCACGTGGCCGAGATATTTCTCGGACAGGAAATCCATGCCGTGATTGTGCTTGCCTGCATTCAGCACATAGGACAGCAGCATCGTGTCATCGATCGGCGCAACCATGATGCCGTGCCGCGCGAAGACGTTCAGGTCATACTTGATGTTCTGGCCGATCTTGAGGACGGCGTCGTTTTCCAGCAGCGGCTTCAGGGCCTTGATCGCATCCTTCATCCGCACCTGACGCGGCGGGTCGGCGCCGAACATGTCGCCATCGCCCGCCCCATTCGGATCGACATGGGCGAGCGGGATGTAGCAGGCCTCACCCGGTGACAGGGCAAGCGATACGCCGACAAGGTTCGCGCCGACGGAGTCGAGGCTGTCAGTCTCTGTGTCGACGGCAACGAAGCCCTGCTTCGTGGCGCGGGCGACCCAGTCTTCGAGGTCCTTGAAGTCACGCACGCAGGCATATTTCGTCCGGTCAATCGGGTCTTCCGCAGGCGGTGCGGCCTCCAGCGCGCCTTCCTTCTCCATCATCTCGCGTACGCGGCGGGTGATGGTCTTGAATTCCATTTCCTCAAGGAAGCTGAGCAGGGTTTCCGGCTCGGGGTCCTGCACGGCGAGGCCTTCGAGCGTGACCTCCAGCGGCACGTCGTCCTTCAGAGTGACGAGTTGGCGGGAGAGCCGGATCTGGTCGGCGAAATTGATCAGGGTTTCGCGGCGCTTGGGCTGTTTGATTTCGCTCGCGCGGGCTAGCAGCGTGTCGAGGTCGCCATATTCTTCCAGCAATTGGGCGGCGGTCTTCACGCCGATGCCGGGTGCGCCGGGCACATTGTCGACGCTGTCACCGGCCAGCGACTGAATGTCGACGACCTTTTCCGGGCCGGCGCCGAATTTCTCGATCACTTCCGCGCGGCCGAGCGTCTTGTTCTTCATCGTGTCGAGCATGACGACCTGATCGGAGACAAGCTGCATCAGGTCCTTGTCGGACGAAACGATTGTGACGCGCGCACCTTTCGCCTCGGCCTGGCGGGCATAGGTGGCGATCAGGTCATCGGCCTCGAAGCCGACCATTTCGATGGCGTGGGCCGCGAAGGCCTCAGCGGCGCGGCGCACCAGCGGGAATTGCGGGCGCAGCTCTTCCGGCGGTTCGTCCCGGTTGGCCTTGTACTGGTCGTACAGCTCGTTGCGGAACGTGTGAGAGGAGGCGTCGAAGATACAGGCAAAATGGGTCGGCCGGTCGTCGCCCTTCAGGTCTTCCAGCAGCTTGAACAGCATGTTGCAGAACCCGCTGACCGCGCCGATAGGTAGGCCGTCTGAGGCGCGCGTCAGAGGCGGCAGCGCATGGAACGCCCGGAAGATGTAGGCACTGGCATCGACCAGATAGAGGTGGCTGTCCTTGGTGATCGGGGCGGTGGCCATGCGGGGGAATCCTTTTCTCGCGCATGGTTTAGCCGCCCCGGCCCGGCACGTCACCCGCCGGTATGGGCTTGCCGGTTTCTGCTTGCGGAACGCCTGACCTAAGGTAAAGTGCTCAAAAATAATGCTTGGGAGGGCATGAAAATGAGCGGAACAATCGTCAAAACGCCATGGCACCTGTGGGTCGTGGGTGGTCTCAGCCTGTTGTGGAACGGCTTTGGCTGTTTCGACTTCACGATGACGGCGACACACAATACGGCCTATCTGGCCTCCTATCCGCAGGAGATGCTGGATTATTGGTTTGATATGCCAGTCTGGTCGTGGGCGCTCTGGGCCATCGGCGTGTTTGGCGGCCTGCTCGGGTCCGTTGCACTGCTCATGCGCAAGCGGCTGGCGGTGGGACTGTTCCTGGCTTCGCTGCTGGCGGCCACGGTCAGCATGGTAATGGGATATTTCGACAAGAATGCCCCGCGCATGGAAGGAGCCGAGCTGTTTCCGCTCATCATCATCGGGATTGCGGTCTTTCTGGTCGTTTATGCCCGCTGGTTGTCGCGCCGGGATGTCTTGCGCTGAGGCGGCAAAGCTCTAGCGTCTCCCAAAAAGGGAGAAACACATGAGCGAGATGAACCAGACATGGGTGCTGCGACACCGGCCTGTGGGCGAGATCAAGGCGGGTGACCTCGAAATCGTCGAGACGCCGCTGGAGCCGCTGCAGGATGGCCAAGTTCGCGCCAAGACCATCTATCTCTCGCTCGACCCGACCAACCGGATCTGGATGAGCGACATGGACGCCTACCTGCCGCCTGTGCAGATCGGCGACGGCATGCGCGGCGGTGGCCTCGCCGTGGTGACCGAGAGCCGGCATGGCGGCTTCCAGCAAGGCGATGTGGTGAACACTGGCCTTGGCACTTGGACCATGTATCCGACCCTGCAGGGGGATGGCCTCGCCAAGCTGCCCATCCTGCCGGGCGTACCACTCACGGCTTATATGGGTCCGCTGGGCGCGACCGGGATGACGGCCTATTTCGGGCTGATGGACATTGGCAAGCCGAAGCCGGGCGAGACAGTGGTCGTCTCCGCTGCCGCTGGGGCTGTCGGCTCCATGGTGGGCCAGATCGCGAAGATCCAGGGCTGCCGAGTCGTCGGTATCGCGGGCAGCGACGACAAGTGCAAATGGCTGACGGACGTCGCCGGTTTTGATGCGGCCATCAACTACAAGAAAGAAGACGTCGGCGCCGCGCTCGACAAGCATTGCCCGAACGGGATTGACGTCAATTTCGAGAACGTGGGTGGGCAGATCATGGATCAGGTGATCGCGCGCCTGAACGATTTCTCGCGCATGCCGCTGTGCGGCCTGATCAGCACCTATAATGACACGACGCCAGCGCCGGGGCCGTCCAATTTTGCGAACTTCCTGATGCGGCGCACGCTGGTGAAGGGCTTCATCGTGATCGACTATTTCCCGCGCTTCCCGGAAGGTATCCAGCAAATGGCGCAGTGGCTGATGGAAGGGAAGCTGAAGTTTGAGACCGACGTGGTGAAGGGCTTCGAGAATGCCCCGTCGAGCCTGTCGCGCCTGTTCGAAGGCAAGAACCTTGGCAAGCTGGTGGTGGAATGCAGCCCGCCGCCCGCCTGAGCTGTTCATCTGAGGTTCAAGCCCAATGCGTTGAAACCGCTATTGAAGTGGCTGGATGGGGGGACACATGCGATCGCGACAGGTGAAATTGACCGGGGCAGCACTGGCAGGTGTTGCCCTGGCAGCGCTCAGCGGATGCACCAGCGATGACATGGCCATGTTTGCAGAAGGCATGGCGATGGCCGCCGACGAGATGTCGGTGACCATGACAATGGTGCCGGCCTATGGCTGTGACTACAATATCGATGGCTACCTGGTCTGCGATGATACCGGCGATGGGTTCGCTGACCGGTATGGCGACAGCTATGATACCTTTGCGCCGGTCACCTATGTTCCGGCGCCGCCGCCGGTCCGGGTGAATGGCTGGGGCGAGGCATACCAGTATGATGGCGCTTGTGATTGCTGGGCGCGCGAGCCGTCACTGGACGAAGGCCCGCCCAGTCATCATGATCATCACGATGACGACTGGGACGATTAGAGCACCAGCGGTGCGATCCAGTAGCCGACCGCAGAGATGATCACGATGCCCATCAGGTTGATGCGGAATCCCTGCTTAATCATCTGGCTGATCGGTACTTTTCCGGTCGCGTAGATCACGGCATTCGGCGCGGTTGCCACGGGCAGCATGAAGGCGCAGCTGGCAGCCACGGCGGCTGGGGCGAACAGGGATTGCGGCGCAGCGCCGACCGCGACGGCAAGCGATCCGATAATTGGCGACAGCGTCGTCATCGTGGCGACATTGGACGTTACCTCGGTCAGGAAGATCACCAGCGTCACGACAAAGACGACGATCAGCAGCGGCGGCAGGAAGTTCAGCGCCTCCATCTGCTGGCCGATCCAGTCCGACAAGCCGGTCGCATGCATGGACTTGCCAAGCGCGATGCCGCCACCGAACAGGATGATGACGCCCCAGGGCAGCTTCACCGCTTCTTCCCAGGTCATCAGCGCGCGGCGTTCCTCACCGCCCGCCGGAACCAGGAAGACCAGCACCGCGCCGAATAGCGCGATCACCGTGTCGGCCTGTCCGCCATAGGCCGCAAATACGGGGAAGCCCGCCGACTCGAGCAGGTTGGCGGCGGGCAACCGGATTACCCAGAGCGTCGCGATGATGCCAAACACGATAGCGATGCGCTGTTCCGGTGTCTTGATCGGGCCGAGTTCGAGCAGGTCTTCGTGTACCGACGCAGCCATGGCTTCACCGCCGGCGAGTTTCGGCAGGCCGCGCGTCACGGCCCACCAGGCGGCGGGCACCAGCAGGGCGGCTGTCGGAATACCGAAGGTCATCCACTGCCAGAAGCCGATGCCTTCCCCTGTCTGTTCCTGTAGCCATTTCAGCGCGATCAGATTGGTCGGCGTGCCGATGGGCGTGGCGACGCCGCCGATGGAAGCCGAATAGCAGACACCAAGCAGGATGGCGGTCGTGAACTTGCCATCCTTGTCATTCAGAGCGGCGGCGGCGGAGATCGCGATGGGCACCATCATCAGCGAGGTCGCCGTATTGGATATCCACATCGACAGAAGCGCCGTGGCCAGCATGAAGCCGAAGATCAGCGCTTTCGGAGATGTGCCGACGCGGTCGACAATGTTGAGCGCGATCCGCTTGTGCAGGTTCCAGCGCTCAACCCCGAGGGCGATGATGAACCCGCCCAGCAAAAGCAAGACAATCGGGTCCGCATAGCTGGCGCTGATGGAGCGGGGGGAAAGGGCCGCGAAGGCCGGGTCTTCCACGCGTTCGCCGTAGCTGAGGATCGCCGCGCCGACCGGCAATATGATCAGCGGCAGAAGCGAAGTGGCCGGGATCGGGATCGCCTCGGTAGCCCACCAGGTCGCCATAAGAACCAGAAGACACGCGGTCAGCCAGGCTGCCCAGGACAAGTCACCCGGCGGGCCGATGATCAGCATCAGCGCGGGCAGAACAATCCCGAGGATCAGCCCGATCATCTTGTGCGACAGTGTCATGCAGGGCCTTTCAGGGCGGCGAAGGCCGTATCAAGTTCCGCCTTGAGGTCTGAGACCGCTTCCAGTCCGACATGAATGCGCAGGAGCGGCCCGGCGCGATTGTCGGTCCAGTTGCCTGTGGAGCGGGTCAGCTGTTCGTCGCAGGGGATCAGCAGGCTTTCAAACCCGCCCCAGGAAAAGCCCATGCCGAACAGGTGAAGTTCGGCCAGGAACCGGTCCATGCCGCCTTCGGGCACAGCGTTCAGGATAACGCCGAACAGGCCGCTGGAGCCGGTAAAGTCGCGCTTCCAGAGTGTATGGTCCGGGCTGGAGGGCAGGGCCGGATGCAGAACTTCGGAGACTTCCGGGCGCGCTGCGAGCCAGTTTGCGAGGTCCAGCGCGGCGGCCTCATGCGCATGGAGACGCGTGTGCAGCGTGCGCAGGCCGCGCAAGGCGAGGTAAGCGTCATCCGGCGCAAGGCCGATACCGTAATCCTCCGAGGTCGCACAAATGCTGCTGTACAGGCGGTTGTCGGACGTGATCACGGCGCCGCCAAAGGCGTCTGCGTGGCCGACGATATATTTGGTCATCGCATGCACGACGATGTCGGCGCCAAGCGCGAGCGGCTTCAGGAAATAGCCAGCGCCCCAGGTGTTATCGACAATGGTTGGAATGCCCCGCTCGCGCGCCACAGTTGTGATTGCGGGAATATCGCTCAGTTCAAACGTGAGGGAGCCGGGAGACTCAATGAAGATGGCCTGGGTTTCCGGGCGGATCATGTCGGCGATGCCGCCGCCAATGCGCGGATCATATCGGGTCGCAGAGACACCCATGATCTTCAGGCGGCGCTCGCAGAATCGGGCGGTCGGGCCGTAGGCGCTGTCAGGGAACAGTACGTGCCCACCCGCCTCGACGCAGGACGCAATTGCGAGCACGCAGGCTTGTAGTCCGTTGGAGGCGAGCCGGACATGGCTGGCGCCTTCCAGTTCGCACAGGGCCGCTTCCAGTTCGCGATGCAAGGACAGGCCCATGCGGCCATAGCCGGGCTTGCTGTCGTAGAGGGCTTTTTCAGTCTGGAACAGGACGGTGGAGGCGCGCTCCACCGGCGGGTTCACCGTGACGCTGCCGAGGCGCTGCCCGCGCGTATGGATGATGCGCGTTTCGGGGCGTTTCATGCTGCGCCTGAGGCAATCGGACGGGACGGATCGGCGGCCCACTCGGTCCAGGACCCGTCATAGACGGCGACGTCCCAGTTACCGAGACGTGCATAGGCCAGAGCCAGGATGGCTGCGGTCACACCGGAGCCGCAGGTCGTGATGGTCGGCGCGTGGTGGTTGGGCAGCAGGCCCTGAAGCGCGCTGACGGATTTCAGCGTGCCGTCGGGATTGATGAGCTGGCTGCTGGGAACGCTGAGGCTGCCGGGGATGTGACCGGAGGAGAGACCTTCGCGGGGCTCAGGGGCTTCGCCAGTGAAGCGTCCGGCCGGGCGGGCATCGACAATCGCGTGCGAGGCGGCGTTCGACGCGGCAGCGATCTGATTGACATCCTTTACGAGGTCGCTGCGCACGCGGGCGGTGAAGTGGCGTTCGACCGGACCGGGCGGGAGGTCTTCGATCTCACCGCCTTCGGCCTGCCAGGCACCAAAGCCGCCATCCAGCACTTTCACGTCATCATGGCCCATGACCCGCAGCATCCACCAGACACGGGCGGCGGCGCAGAAGCCGTTGCGGTCATAGACGATCACCCGGTTGCCGTCGCCGATGCCCAGCTTGCGGACACGGGAGGAGAACAGGATCGGGTCGGGCAACATGTGCGGCAGGTCGGTGCCGGGGGCCGCAATGGCATCAATGTCAAAGAAGACGGCGCCCGGAATGTGGCTCTCCGCCCAGGCTTCGCGGCCGGTCTTCGGCGAATTGTGGAAGGGCGCGAAATAGGTCGCATCGACGATCCGGATGTCCGGCGCCGAGATATTCTGCTTCAACCAGCCAGCTGTGACGAGAGGGTCGCCCGTTTCCATTCCTCACCCTTTGATCCATGGCGGAACCGGCAAATCTTTCGACCGCAGGAATTCCGGATTGTATAATTTGGACTGATAGCGATTGCCGTAGTCACAGAGCATCGTAACGATCGTATGGCCGGGGCCAAGGTCCTTCGCCATTTTTACTGCACCCGCTACATTTATGCCTGCAGATCCACCAAGGCAGAGGCCTTCGTGCTGTACCAGGTCAAACAGGATGTTGAGCGCCTCTGTATCGGTGCAGCGATAGGCGCGGTCAACGATGATGCCTTCGAGGTTTGCCGTGATGCGGCCCTGGCCGATGCCTTCGGTGATCGAGGTGCCTTCCGACTTCAGCACGCCATTGGTGTAGTATTCGTACATTGCCGCGCCGCCGGGATCGGCCAGGCCGATTTGCACGGACTCCCGCTTCTCCTTGAGAGCGAGCGAGATGCCGGCCAGCGTGCCGCCGGACCCGACAGCGCAGATGAAGGCGTCCAGCTTGCCGTCGGTCTGGTTCCAGATCTCCTGGCCGGTGGTGTCATAGTGCGCCTTCCGGTTCGAGATATTGTCGAACTGGTTGGCCCAGATGGCGCCGTTCGGTTCGGATTTGGCCATGTCTTCGGCGAGGCGGCGGGAATAGTGCTGGTAGTTGTTCGGGTTGGCGTAGGGAACGGCGTCCACCTCGATCAGCTCGGCGCCGAGCAGGCGGATCGCGTCTTTCTTCTCCTGGCTTTGCGTGCGGGGCATGACGATGACGACGCGGTAGCCGAGCGCTGCGCCAACCAGAGCGAGGCCGATTCCTGTATTGCCAGCTGTGCCTTCGACAATCGTGCCGCCGGGCTTAAGCTCGCCGGAGGCTTCCGCGTCGCGCACGATGCCGAGGGCCGGACGGTCCTTCACGGATTGGCCGGGGTTCAGGAATTCGCACTTGCCGAGAATCTCGCAGCCGGTCTCGTCTGAGACCTTGTTCAGGCGCAGGAGCGGCGTGTTTCCGATCAGGTCGATAACAGAGCGGTAGATTTGCATTTGGGGCGGCTTCCGAGTCGGTTTCCGGGATAGAGGGCGAAGCTAGGGTGCCCGGCGCCGCAGGACAACAGCCGGGCGGCGGGGATCGGCTAAACTGATCCATCACCTCTCCTGTCGCGTAGACAGGGCATGAAGCAGCTTATTCCCGTTCTGGCCGCCGGGGTTCTCATTCTGACAGGAGCCGCGGCAGCCGACAATGTGCCTGCCAGCGAAGCACCTGCGTCCGGCCTGGTCTGGACGCCGCGTGATGGGGACGTGATCCGGTTCGACGTGCTGCGACAGGGCAAACCGTTCGGCTCGCACGTCGTGCGCTTCGAAGTGGCGCCCGATGGAACGCTGGAGGCCCACACGAACGTGAAGCTGCGGGCCGGTCTGGGTCCGATCCAGCTCTACAGCTACGACCTGCAGGCCACCGAACGGTGGCAGGACGGACGGCTGGTCGAGCTGGACGGCCAGGTGAACAGCGACGGGAAAAAGGGCTCGGTCACGGCGCGGGCCGATGGCGATGTGCTTGAGGTCGACGGCACTGCTTTTGACGGTGAGGTGCCGGATACGATCATTCCGGCCAGTCACTGGAACATCGCTGAGACGCAAACGGACACATTGCTGTCGTCCGAAAACGGTCAGCTGATCGACGTTTCGGTCAAGCCGCTCGGGCGCGAAACACTCAATGTGGCCGGGACGGCGGTAGAAACGAACAAATTCCTGCTCGATTCCGATATTGATGTGACGCTCTGGTACGATGATGCCGGGCGATGGCTGAAACTGTCGTTCACAGCACGCGGGCAGGACATCGACTACGTGCTGGCAGAGGCCTACTGACCCCCTCCAGACGCGCGGACATCCCGTTCAATCCGGCAGATAGATGAAATTTCATCGATCTGGCTTGCCAGCCGTTCACCCGATTTTTGTACAAGTGATTCCGCCAGACGCACTTCCGGTGGGGGAGGCGCGCGGCACAGGCCCGGCGACCCGGGCGCACGATGGGGATCAGAACATTGACGGGTGTCATGAAGAGCATTGCTGTTCCTGAAAAGCATGCAGCCAGCCTGCGTGTGAAACAGCTGGATATGGTGCGTCGGATCACCTTCATCATGATCATGGCGAACCTGCTGAATGCAGGCATCGTGACCATCTGCTTTCACGGAACGGCGGCCAGCGACCTGCTCTATATCTGGGGCGCGGCGGTTCTGCTCGCGAACTCGGTGGCCGTGGCGACACAGTTCTTCAATCCGAAAAACATGGACCCGATGGGCGAGCGCTCACAGCAAGCACTCGACAATTTCACGCGCGCGGCCTCGCTCAACGGCCTGCTTTGGGGCATTGCGCCCTTCATCGTGATGCATGCGGCGGACCCTCAGGGCCAGATGGTCATGGGGATCATCATGGCCGGCATGATGTTCGCGGGCACCTTCCTCATGGCGCGCACACCGAATGCGGCCTTTGCCTTCCTGCTGCCGGTCGCCATTGGCGTCATCGCCGCAATGATGTTCCAGGAAGACAAAACCTACCAGTTCATGTCGCTGTTGACCCTCGCCTATGTCGGCGTGTTGATGCTGGCCGTGCGCTGGTCGCACAAGCAGTTCGTGGAGCAGCATCTCAGCGAGTCTGCCGTGACCGAGCAGTCGCAGTTGATTGGTCTTCTGTTGCGCGACTTTGAGGAAAGCACCTCTGACTGGCTGTGGCAGACAGATGCCATGGGCCTGCTGCAGGACATTCCGCTCGTGTTCGAGGGCGTGAAAGAAACCGACAGCGTGATGCGCAAAGGCGAGTCTCTGCTGAGCCTGTTCGAGGCCGCTGAAGGCCTGAACGTGCTGGAGACCAGCCTGTTGCGCCGGCAGGGCTTTCGCGACCTCGCCCTGCAGGTGAAGACAAAGGACGATGAGCCGGAGCGTTGGTGGTCCGTCACAGGCAAGCCGATCTTTGAAGCCGGGAAGTTCACCGGCTTCCGCGGCGTGGCGACCGACATTACCCAGTCCAAGGAAATCGAAGACCGCATCGCCTATATGGCGCACTATGATGGTCTGACTGGCCTGCCGAACCGGATCACGATGCAGGAGCACCTGGAAAAGGCGGCCCGCCTGCCGGTGACGCCAAAATGCCACCGCGCCCTCATCTGGCTTGATCTCGACAATTTCAAATGGGTCAATGACACGCTGGGCCATCCGGCCGGTGACGAGCTGTTGCGCCAGGTCTCGTCCCGCCTGAACGGCCTTTGCCAGAATGAAGATGTCGTCTCGCGCATCAGCGGCGACGAATTTGCGCTAATCGTGAAGCGCCCCATCCAGAATGGTCTGGAAGACTTCCTCGACGAACTGATCGACCGCCTGTCGGAGCCTTATGACATCTGGGGGTCGACCGCGAACTGCTCGGCCTCGGTCGGCGTTCGCCTGTTCGATACGTTTACGCACGATACGCGCGTGCTGTTGAAGCATGCTGACCTTGCGCTCTACCAGGCCAAGAAACTGGGCAAGGGCAATTGGTGCATGTTCACCGACGAACTCGATGAGAAGGCGCGGGCACGCCAGCAGATCGAAGCCGACCTTCACCGCGCTCTCGACAACAATGAGCTACGCGTCTTCTTCCAGCCGGTCGTCGATGCTGCGACGCTGGAAATTTCCGGCTTCGAAACCCTGCTGCGCTGGGACCACCCGAAGCGCGGTCTGGTCTATCCCGGCGAGTTCATCGAGCACGCCGAAGACAATGGGCTGATCACGCGGATCGGTGACTGGGTTATCCGGGCCGCCATGGCCGAGGCGCGCCGTTTGCCGGAGCATATCTGCATTTCGGTGAACATCTCGCCGCTTCAGATCCACTCCATGAGCCTTGTGCCCACGATCATGAATGCCCTTGCCGCGAACAATATCGCGCCCGAGCGGCTGGAGCTGGAGATCACCGAGAGCGTCCTGATGTCTGACACCGAGTTCACGCTTCAGCGCCTGCACCAGATCAAGACGATTGGCGTGCGGATAGCACTGGATGATTTCGGCACGGGCTTCTCTTCGCTGAGCTATCTGCGCAGCTTCCCGTTCGACAAGATCAAGATCGACAAGAGCTTCGTCTCGGACCTTGAAAGCCGGGCCGACAATCGGGCTATTGCGGTTGCCACGCTGAACCTCGCCCGGTCGCTGGGCATGAGCTGCACGGCGGAAGGCGTTGAGACCAGCTATCAGGCTGACTTCCTGCGCGACAATGGCTGTGACAATCTGCAGGGCTTCTTCATCAGCCGGGCCCAGCCGCTGGACAAGCTACGCCACCTCATCGAGGTGAAGGATGCTGACGCGGTCAGTGCCGCAACGCCGGGGCGGCCGACGCTGCGCATCGTTGAGCCGGGCGAAGCGGCTGCCAAGTCGGCCTAAGCCTTCTGGGACAGCCGGCGGGCGCGGGCCTATTCGTCCGGCTTGTCCTCAGTCTTCTTCTTGCCGAACAGGAGGTTGCCGAGGGCTTCGCTCGCAGCCTTCTTGGCCAGGTCTTCGGTGCTTTCCGGTTCTGCAGGCGTTTCAGCAGGCTTGTCCGCTGCGGTGTCATCCGTGGCCGGTTTCGTCGCAGAGCTGCCGGGCAGACCGAGAATGTCGGCCAGCGGGTTTGCCGTCGTGCCGCTGCTGCCGGACCCGCCCGTGATCTTGCCGATCAGTTTGTCTTTAAGGTCCGCCTGTACCGCGCCGCTGATGCCCGACAGGTCAGGTGATATCTTCGGCTTTGCCCATGTGCCCGACAGACGGATCGGAACCGGAATGCCATTCAATTGGATGACGCTGCCCGTGCCTTGCGCGCTTTTGTCGATGCTGGTTGCCAATCGCAGGTCCAGCGTCTGGCCGCCGAGATTGATATTGCCCGTGCCGTCAATGCCGAGCACCGGGCTCAGCAGTTTCATAAGGTCAACATTGGCAACCCCGTTCTGAATTTTCAGCACCGTGTCGAAGCTGCTGAAATCTGTCTGGGCTTGGGGGGAGAGCACCGAGGTGAAGTCGAGATTTGCCAGATTGCCCGAGGTGAGCGCCTGCTGAAGCGACTCGCGGCTGCGAACCAGCTGGGCGACGTTCAGGCCCTTGAGGGCACCTTCGCTCAGCTTTGTGCTGATCTCGCCGTTCAGGCCGTGCATGATCTCGTCGATCGAGGTGCCCGACGCCTTGGCCGAGACTGCGAACGTGCCGGTGCCGGTGAGCTTGTCGAAGCCTGCCAGCGTGCCCAGCAGCGAGGCGACGCCGACACTGTCGCCGGTCATGTTGACCGTCACGGCGGGCGTGGCGCCGGAGGCATCGACGAGGAGCTTGCCGCCCCAGTTGCCGCCGAATGCGTTGAACGTCGGCAGGTCGGCGTTCAGGCGGCCGTCCTGCAGGGTCGAGACGATGTTGGCATTGCTGAGCTTGACATTGCCGAGGGTGAGACTGGTGGTGCGGATCTTCAGGTCTGCATCCACCGCTTGCAGGCCGGCAAGGTCCAGCGGCTCCTTGCTCCAGCCCTGCATCGGTTGTTGCGGCTTCTTCTCCTGATCCTCTGAGGCGAGGAAAGGCGACAGGTCGAGCGCGCCCATGTCGAGGTCGCCCGTCAGCTTCGGCTTGGCGCCGGTGAGGTCGATGCCCGCATTACCGGTGCCCTTGATGTCGTCCAGGGCGAGAGTCAGGCCTGCAATGGCGATCTTCTTGAACGAGCCGGACACATCGCCTGAGGCCGAGAAGGTTTTCATCGTTTCGCCGGGGGCCATCTCGACGTCTGCGGCTTTCAGCAAGGCGCGCAGCTCGTCGCTGGAGGCATCCAGCTTGCCGTTCACCTTGCCGTCGCCAGCCATCGAGGCATCGCCCTTGAAGGAAGCGTTCAGCAGTGCGCCGGTGTGCGTCACGTCGAGACCCTTGAGGGCAATCGCGTCGGCGGGGCCAGTGACCTGGCCGGAGATCTTGACTTTCTCAAGCGCATCCTCGGCCGGGATTTCGATCCCCATCTGCTTGAGCAATTCGCCGGTGTTCGAGGCGGTCGCCTGCAGGGCGCCATCCACTTGCGGCGTTTCCTGCAGCAGGACCGCGCCGGTGAAGGCGAGGTCGAGCAGGTTGCTCTTCAGGCCAAGACCGTCGAACTGGATCTTCAGCGCGTCAAACGGGCCGGAGACCGAGCCTTTCATGTCCGCCGCGCCGAGCGGGGCGACGTTCACCGGCAGGTCAACAGCGGCAAATTTCGCGAGCTCGGCAAGGTTCGGAGCGTTGAGGCTGAAGGCACCATCAAGGGATGGTGCGTCTCCCAGCGTCACCGCGCCATCGTAAGTGGCCGAGGCAAGTTTCGAATCGAGTTTCAGTTCAAGCTTGGCGGGCGTCCCAGCCTGCAAGGTTTCCGGCGTGTCGAGCGTCAGGTCGACGGCAAAGGCCTGATCCTGGAATAGGCCGTCGGCTTTTGCCCTCAGCGGCTTGTCAAAGCCCTGCATCGAGGCGTCGAGGTTTAGATCCTTCAGGGCGTATTCGGTGCCGGCGGCTGCATCACGATAGGTGAGCGAGGCGTTCTTCAGGCTGGCCTTGGCAATGCTGGCATTGACGCTGCCGCCCTCGCTGGGTGTGGCAGGTTCTGCGGCGGCGCCGGAGCCGAACTCCCAGTTCGTGCGCCCGTCCGCCAGCTTTTCGAGCTGCACATTGGCGTCAACGAAGGCGAGTTCCTGAACTTCCACGCGGCGCGAGAGCAAAGGCAGCCATTTCACCGAGCCGCGCAGCTCACCGGCTTCGATCATGTTCGGGCTGGAGAAGCCTTCGGGATTCGCCACCGTCACACCGCCGACGCTGGCGGAGATGCGAGGGAAGACCGAAACACTAACATCCCCGGTCAGCACCACGTCCCGCTTCAGCGCGTCCGTAGCCGCCTTTTCGATCTGCGCCTTGTAGACCGACTTCGGCACGAAGAAGGGGGCCGCAAGGGCCGTGACGAGAAGAAGACCAAAAATACCGGCTAAAATCAGGAGGATGCGTTTCATGTCGTTCGCCTTGGAGTGTGTGGTCGCATTCTATGTGGGTATTATGTCCGATGAATGTCTGCTGAAAAAACGAAATAGCTGATTCCGCCTGAACTTCCCTGCTTGACCCACCGATCCCCCGCTAATAAAGAGGCGGCTCGCTGAAAAGCGGCCCGGAAAATGTGCGGGTGTAGCTCAGTTGGTTAGAGTGCCGGCCTGTCACGCCGGAGGTCGCGGGTTCGAGCCCCGTCACTCGCGCCATTTTCTTGGATTGCCAGGCAACTGGTGCAAAAAGGCCGCCCCTCGGGGCGGCCTTTGTGATTCCGGGTTTCGAACGAAGGGCGGGTTAGCCTAGCGATAGAAGTCGCACAGTGTTGAAATCAATGCGCGGCCGATGCCGCCGCTGCAGCGATAATAGATCGTCTGCGCGTCGCGGCGGGATTCCACCAGATTGGCGGCCCGCAGCTTGGCGAGGTGTTGCGAGACGGCGGAGTGGGACTGTTCGGTCAGCTCGGCAAGCTGGCCCACAGGCATTTCGCCGCCTTCGCTGAGGGCGCAGAGGATCTTCAGCCGCGTGTCGCTCGCCATCGCCTTCATGACTTCGGATGCTTCATGGATGCTGTGGGACACCACTTCAAAGGCATCGCGGGTGGCAGGTTTTCTGGCAGGCATCAGCGGATGGCCTCCTCGTTGATTTGCGCCCCACCAGCAGGTTCCATGCCGGCTTCCTCTTCGCCCATTTCGGGCAGCCAGTCCGGACCGCGCAGGGCGACATAGATGGCCGGGATGACGAGTACCGTCAGCGCCGTGGAGGATGCCAGTCCGAACAGCAGCGAGATCGCCAGCCCTTGGAAGATCGGGTCCGAAAGGATCACCGCTGCCCCGATCATGGCCGCGAGCGCGGTCAGGAGGATCGGCTTGAAGCGAATCGCGCCGGCATTCAGCAGCACGTCTTTCAACGGCGTGTGTCCGTCCTGAAGGTGGCGCACGAAGTCGACCAGCAGGATCGAGTTACGCACGATGATACCGGCCAGCGCGATGAACCCGATCATGGACGTGGCCGTGAAAGGCGCTCCGAACAGCCAGTGGCCGATCATGATGCCGATCAGCGTCAGCGGGACGGGCGTCAGGATGATGAGCGGGACACGGAAGGTGCCGAACTGGGCAACCACGAGGATATAGATGGCCAGCAGCGCCACCGCGAAGGCCATGCCCATATCGCGGAAGGTGACGTAAGTGATCTCCCACTCGCCGTCCCACAGGAGGGTCGGCTGAGTGTCATCCTCCGGCTGGCCGTACATGCGCACGGCCGGGGTGACGAGACCGGCGGCGGCCCAGTCATAGGCCTTCACCTTGTCCTGAATTTCGAACATGCCGTAGATCGGCGCCTCATAGCGCCCGGCGAGTTCGCCCATCACCATGTCGGCAAAATAGCCGTCGCGGCGATAGATCATCGGTGAGCCGCTTTCTTCCGAGACGTCCACCACCGCACCGAGTTCAACCGGCGGGGCGTTCGTGCCAGCAAGCCGTGCGGGGACAGGGATCGCGGCGATTTGCTGCGACCAGTTCCGTTCGGACTTGGGCAGGCGGATGGCGATGTTGAGCGGGTCGCGGCCTTCGCCGCGCGGGCTGACGCCGACGGTCTGACCCGTGAAGGCAAGACCAATCGTGTCGAGGATGTCCTGTTGCTGAACGCCATAGTCTGCCGCCCGCGGTTCATCCACCGAGACGGTCAGGCGCGGCGCAGGATTGCCGATGGAGTCGTCGACATCGACGATGAAGTCCGTCTCCTCGAAGAAGCCGCGCACAATGGCTGCCGTCTCGCGGCGCGCCTCCGGCGTGGGGCCGTAGATCTCTGCCAGCAGCGTCGCCATGACCGGCGGGCCGGGCGGCACTTCGACCACTTTCACGCTGGTGTGCTCCGGCATCGGCAGGGCGAGCAGGCGCGCGCGCAGGTCCAGCGCGATGTCGTGGCTGGCCCGCTTGCGGTCAGACTTTTCGGAGAGGTTCACCTGCAGGTCGCCTAATTCCGGCGAGTTGCGCAGGAAGTAGTGGCGAACGAGGCCGTTGAAGTTGAACGGCGCGGCGGTGCCGGCATAGGCCTGGATGGTCTCGACTTCTTTCACGTCGCGGATCGCGTCGGCGAGGGCGAAGAGGGCGCGTTCGGTGTCTTCCACCGATGCGCCTTCCGGCAGATCGACCACCACCTGGATCTCCGACTTGTTGTCGAAGGGCAGCAGCTTCACCGGCACGACCTTGAAGTAGAACAGGCTCATCGAGGCGAGGGTTGCGAAGCCGACGAGGAGCAGGAAGGTCCAGGCATTTTTCTTCGACGCCACGATGGGCGCGGCGACCTTGCGGTAGAAGTTGCCCAGCCGGGTCTCTTCGTGGCCAAGCTCGCTTTCCTCACCGCTGGCGCCATGGCCATGCAGCGGGGCTTTGCCAGCGACCTTCATCAACAGCCAAGGGGCGATGCCCACGGCGACGAAGAAGGAGAACAGCATGGCCGCCGAAGCGTTGGCCGGGATCGGCGCCATATAAGGGCCCATGAGTCCTGACACGAACATCATCGGCAAGAGGGCGGCGATCACGGTCAGCGTGGCGATGACGGTCGGGTTGCCGACTTCGGAGACGGCATCCACGGCCGCTTTCACGCGGGAACGGCCATCCTTCATGGCCCAGTGGCGGGCAATGTTTTCAATGATGACGATGGCATCGTCGACCAGAATGCCGATGGAGAAGATCAGCGCGAACAGCGAGACGCGGTTGATCGTGTAACCCATCATCATCGAGGCGAAGAGGGTGAGCAGGATGGTCGTCGGGATGACGATCAGCGTCACCAGCGCTTCACGCCAGCCAATGGCGAAGGCGATCAGGATGACGATGGAGACAGTGGCAAGGCCAAGGTGGAACAGGAGTTCATTGGCCTTGTGGTCTGCCGTCGCGCCATAGTTACGTGTGACTTCGACGCGGACGCCTTCCGGGATCAGGCCGCCTTTCAGGACGTCAACGCGCTGCAGGATGGCTTCGGCCACGTTCACCGCATTGGCGCCAGGGCGCTTGGCGAGGGCGAGGGTGACCGCCGGGCGGGCGTCAAAACCGTCGCCGCTTGCCTTGCGGTCGAGCGTCCAGACGCGCGCCTCGCTTTCGGCGCCGGCCACGCGAATGGTGGCGACGTCAGACAGGTAGACTGTGCGTCCGCCAGCGCCGGGCAATTCGAGGCGTTCGAGTTCGCCGACCGCGTCGATCCGGTCTCCGGCCTGGACCAGCAGCGTGTTGCCGTCCAGACGGGCGGAGCCGACTGGCATGGCGTCCGCGGCCTGTCCGACAGATTGCACCAGCGTCTGCAGTGGCACGCCATAGGCGGCCATGGCCTGAATGTCCGGCTCAACGCGCAGCTCAAGTGCGCGGCCGCCTACAATGGTGGTAAGGCCGACATCATCGACCTTGATCAGTTCTTTCTGAAGCTCGTCCGCCAGCATGCGCAGCGACGTGTCACTCCAGACATCACCGGTCCATTCCTCGGGCGAGAGGGTCAGGGTGACAATCGGCACATCATTGATGCCGCGTCCGACCACAAGTGGCATTGGCACGCCGGGGGGAATCCGGTCCAGATTCGCGCGGATCTTCTCGTGCACGCGCAGGATCGCATCATCGGCATCGGTGCCGACTTTGAAGCGGGCCGTGACCATCGTGCCGTCATCGCGGCTTTGCGAGTAGACGTGTTCAACGTCCGGAATGGCCTTGATGATCTGTTCCAGCGGTTCGGTGACCTGCTCGACCACGTCGGCAGATTTCAGTCCCGGTGCGGACACGAGCATGTCGACCATGGGCACGGAAATCTGCGGTTCCTCCTCGCGGGGGATCGACAGAAGGGCCACGAGGCCGACAGCCAGAGCGGTCAGGAGGAAAAGCGGCGTCAGCGGCGAACGGATTGTCGCGCGCGTGATGGAGCCCGAGATGTCCGGTTTCATGCCGTCACTCCGGTTTTTCGATTTTGTCGCCCGGTTTCAGGCCGGTGAGCACTTCATACTTGCCCTCGGTATCGGCCAGCGGGGCGGCGAGCGCGATGGGTGCATCGACGAACCGGTCGCCGACCTGTACGCGGACAAAGTCCACGCCGTAGCGGGTGGAGACATAGTCTCTCGGTACGAGGATCGCGCGGCGTTCCCCAACTGGGGCCAGCACATCGACACGTTCGCCGACCAGTGCATCCAGCCCGCCGGGCACGGTGGCATCGGCAATGATCGCGCCGTTGCGCAGTTCCGGATAGACCTTGATGATCGTGGCTGTGCGCACGTCGCCGCCACGGGTCGGCAGGCGCAGCGCGAAGGTTTCGCCTTCTGTGATCTGCGCCGCATGGCGCTCTGGCAGGGACAGGCGCACGACGCCGCTGACCGTCGCGAAGGTGGCGATCACCTCGCCGGGGGAGACGACAGAGCCTTCGACGACATTGACGCCGGTGACCTTGGCATTGGCAGGCGAGAGGATGCGGCCCTCGGCCTGACGGGCGCTGAGAGCGTTGCGTTCCGACTGGGCGGACGACAGGTTGCGCTTCAGCACGTCCAGATTGGTGCGCTGCTCGTCGAGGCGTGCTTTGGGGAAGAAGCCCTGCGCGAAGAGGGCCTCGTTGCGGGTAAGGTCTTCTTCCGACTGGCGGATTTGTGCTTCCAGACCCTGAATGCGCGAGGCGAGCGCCGCGAGGTTGGGGGCGATGGTCGCGTCGGTCACGATGGCCACAACGGCGCCGGCATCGACGACATCGCCCTCATCAATGGTCAGGCGCGAGACGACGCCCTGCAGCCGTGAGCGGGCTGTGGCGGAATCAGCCGCCTCAATGCGGGCAACGGCCGGGCGATAGTCCATGACCACCGTTTCCTCGACAGTGATGACCTGCGCGAACGCTGGCAAAGACAGCGTGGCAAGCGCGACTGAGAGCAGGAGCGGCTTAGTAGCGGCCATGGTCTTCTACCTTGCCAGTTGCGGGATTGATCTGAACGCAGGGTAGGCCAGCGCTTTTCCAGCTCATGATGCCGCCTGCCATGTGGGCAGCCTCTGCGCCGGTGGCGGCCATGAAGGCGTCGAGGGCCGTGCGGGAGCGTTTGCCGGAGCCGCACTGGAACACGATCTGGCGACCGGGATGTGTCGGGATCGCTTTCGGTTCGAACGTGGACAGCGGATGAAGCAGGGCGCCGTGAATGCGCTCGAAAGCGAATTCATTCGGCTCCCGGACATCCACAAGCAGGATGCTTCCGGCCTTTAGGCCGTCAAAGACGGTGGAGGGGGAAAGGTCACGGGGATCGGCCATAGGGGGGCTCCTCTGGGGGCGCGGATGCGCTGACTGTACGTTCGCTAGATACATGCGGCGGATTGGATTACACATGCGACATAATGCGCATTTTATAAAACACGAATATAAACGATAAATAACTCAACAGAACAGATCCTAGGGAGTCAGGTCATGGCAAAGATCGTCGTATTGGGCGCAGGTTTGGGCGGCATTATCGCAGCCTATGAGATTCGCAAGACGGTGCGACGGCAGGATGAGGTTGTCGCCGTCAACGAAACCGACTTCTACCAGTTCGTGCCGTCCAACCCGTGGGTTCTGGTCGGCTGGCGGGATCGTGAGGACATTGTCGTCGACCTGCACAAGCCGCTGAAGCGCCGCCGCGTGGAGCTGGTCGTTGGTGCGGCAGAAAAGGTCGAACCTGAGAACAAGCGCCTGCGCATGGCGGACGGATCGTTCGTTGACTACGATTACCTCGTCATTGCGACCGGACCGGAACTGGCCTTTGACGAGATTGAGGGCCTCGGGCCGAATGGCGGCTTTACCCAGTCCGTTTGCCACATCGATCATGCCGAGGCAGGCTACAAGGCGTTTGAGGCGTTCTGTGACGATCCGGGCCCGATGATTGTTGGCGCAGTTCAGGGCGCGTCCTGTTTCGGTCCGGCCTACGAGACCGCGATGATCCTTGAGACCGAACTGCGCAAGCGGAAGATCCGGGACAAGGTGCCGATGACCTTCGTGACCTCCGAACCCTATATCGGCCATCTCGGCCTCGACGGGGTGGGCGACACCAAGGGCCTTCTGGAAAGCGAGATGCGCGAGCGGCACATCAAGTGGATCACCAATGCCAAGGTGAAGAAGGTCGAAGCCGACAAGATGATCGTCGAGGAAGTGAACGCGGATGGCTCGCTCAAGCAAGTCCACGAGCTGCCGATGAAGTATTCGATGATGCTGCCGCCCTTCCGCGGCGTGCCGGCGGTGCGGGGTGTTGAAGGCCTCGTCAATCCGCGCGGTTTCGTTCTGACCGACAAGAACCAGCGCAATCCGAAATATCCGGAAATCTTCGGCCTTGGCGTCTGCATCGCCATTCCGCCGACCGGGCCGACGCCTGTGCCGGTTGGCGTGCCGAAGACCGGCTTCATGATTGAGTCCATGGTCACGGCGATTGCACAGAACCTGAAGGAAATCCTTCACGGCAAGGAGCCAACCCATGAGGCGACGTGGAACGCGATCTGTATCGCAGACTTCGGCGATGGCGGCGTGGCCTTCATCGCGCAGCCACAGATTCCGCCGCGCAATGTGAACTGGTCCGTCTCTGGCGGCTGGGTTCACACGGCGAAAGTGGGCTTCGAGAAATACTTTCTGGGCAAGATCCGGTCTGGCCGGTCTGAGACCTTCTACGAGAACGCCGCGCTCAGCCTGTTGAAGACCCACAAGCTGAAATAGGAGAACAAGGAGCACGCCATGACCGACACGACAGTTTCCGGCAGTGTTGCGATCTGTACGCATTGCGGGGCGGCCAACCGGGTTGCGGCTGGCAAGGCCTTGTCGGCGGGCAAGTGCGGCAAGTGTGGCGAGCCGCTGGCGACGCAGAAACCGGCAGACATTACCGGCGACATGCTGAACCGGCTGATCGCCAAAGACACCGGCGCGTTTGTGCTGGATGTCTGGGCGCCCTGGTGCGGACCGTGCCGGTCCATGGCACCGGCCTATGCCGCAGCCGCAGAGCGTTACGCCGATCATGTCCGCTTCTTCAAACTGAATTCAGACCAGAACCAGGACGCCGCCGGCAAGCTGGGCATTCGGGGCATTCCGACCCTGATCGCCTGGGAGAACGGCGCCCTTCTTACCAAGCAGGCGGGTGCGCAGACCGGTGACGGGCTGAACCGCTGGATCCAATCAACCTTCAGGCTGAGTGCCTGAGCCAACCAAAAGGATGTTCAAGATGAATGTCGATCGTGCTGTGTTTGCCTTTGCAGGCGTTATTGTGCTGCTGAGCCTGGCGCTCGGATATTATGTCTCTCCCTACTGGTTCCTGCTGACGGCGTTTGCCGGGCTGAACATGTTCCAGGCCGCGTTCACGGGCATTTGCCCGGCGGCGATGATCTTCAAGGCGCTGGGACTGAAGCCGGGCAACGCGTTCAAATGAGCCGGACGTTCATTCGCCGTCTTTCGGTCAGCCTGATTGCGCTCACTGCGCCTGTGGCGCTGGCTCAGCCGATCTCGCTGCGCAATGCCGTGCAGCAGGCGCTTGGCCATGATCCGTCGATCGAGCGAGCCGAGGCCGATATGGAACGCAGCCGGGCCGGGGTGGATGCCGCCCGGGCCGGGCGCGGCGTTCAGGCCGGGGTGCAGGCGCAGGTCGGCGCGGTGGAGACGGACATTCCGACCGGCTCGGTGTCCCAGCTTCCCCGATCTGTCGGGCTGCAGGCTGAATGGACGGTGTTCCAGTCCGGTGCGCTTGGCGCCGCCATTGATGCGGCCAAGGCGCAGAAGGAGGCGGCGGGGTATCAGCTGCTCGGCACGCGGGAGCGGACGATCCTTGATACGTTCGAGGCCTATGCCAATGCCTGGCTGGCGGAGCGGACGGTGGAAGTGGCGGAGGCGCGCGTCGCGACCTTCCGTATACGCCTCAATGAAACACAGGCGCGGTTCGAGCAGGGGCAGGTGACGCGCACCGACATCGCCCTGACCGAGGCACGGCTTGCGTCTGCGCAGGCCCAGCGCGAAGCCGCGCGGGCTTCGCTGTCCGGCGCCTGGGCGCGCCTCTCGCGCCTCACCGGGATTGAACATGCCGTCACGGCGGAGACGCCGGAACTCGGAAACGTGATCGTAGGGGACCTGCCGGGCGCGCTGGCACGGGTGAAGACCCGCAATCCGGACCTTGCAGCGGCCCGCGCGGCCGAAATCTCTGCCGGGCACCGCATCACCGAAGCCAAGGGCAAGTTTGGTCCCAAAGTCTCTTTGAAAGCCCGCGCGACGAGCGGGGAAGACCTCTATTTCTTCTTCGAAGACCAGATCAATGATGTCGGCGCCTTCGTGACCGTCGATGTGCCCTTGTTCACCAGCGGCCTGAAAAATGCGGCCAAACGGGAAGCGGTTGCCGGACGCAGCGCGGCGATGGCGGATGTCCGCACGGCGGAGTTGCAACTGCATGAGGCCGTGACGGGTCTCTGGGGCGATATCGAAGCGCGGCGCCTGTCTCTGGCAGCCGCAGAACGGGCCGAGACGGCGGCGAAGCTCGCTGCGGAAGGCGCCGCGAAAGAGCAGGAGGCCGGTATTCGTACGCTGGTCGATGCTCTGGATGCGGAGAATGAATACCGCAACGCCCAGATCACACGCTATGCCGCCACGACGCAGTTGCAGATTGCGGAGGCGCGTCTGTTGTCGCTGTCATCCGATCTGGAAGACCATCTGGCGATGCAGCCCTGAGAGGCGTTTGCGCCAGCACGTGCGGCGCCTGTGAGGGCGCTTTGGGTGTGGGCTGGGTTTTCGGGTTTTGGTCAGGGTCAGGAATCTGGTGGAGGCAAACCTAAGCCCCTTCTCCTTGGGGAGAAGGGGTTGGGGATGAGGGGCCAAGCCTTATCCGCACGTGCAGAGCTTGCGGAAACTCCGCTGCCCCTCACCCCCACCCCTCTCCCATGGGAGAGGGGATTCAGTCCGGTGTAAACCGGTACAAGAGCACTCCCATCCAGCGCAGCCGCCAGCCGCGCATTTGAATGCGCCGCAGGCTTCAGCCAGACGGGCGGCTCGGTCTGGCCCGGAATCCAGTCAATCGACGTAATGAACACCCGTCCGCACGGCGTGACACTTGTCTTATGACTTTTCGTGCCGTTTGGGAGATATTGGCACCGCCGCCGAGAGTACGAGCTCCCGGACGGCGGCGAGGGTCGGATCGTCGTGACGCAGGAGGTTTTACGCTCCGCACTGGAGTTTGATCGCCCTCGTCTTTCCCATCGGCCTGAACGGATACAGGGGCTTTGAGGCCCGCATGACAAGCAGAGGCAGGAAAGATGATTAAGCTTACCATCGGTGTTGACGTTTCGAAAGACACACTCGACGTCCACCTTCACCCGGCCGGCGACCACCGCCAGTTTTCAAACGATCCCAGGGGCTTCAGGTCCATCGTGAGATGGATTGCAGCCCGGCCCGTCGCTCGCCTCGTCTTCGAGGCGACGGGTCCTTATCACCGCGCCTTCGAACGCGCGATGGGCGAGGCAGGCCTGCCACTGTGCAAGGTCAATCCGCGCCAGGCCAAGCGTTTTGGCGAGGCGCTCGGTCAGCTGGCGAAGACAGACCGCATGGACGCAGGGATGCTCGCCC
>LADW01000085.1 GCA_000961695.1 Hyphomonadaceae bacterium BRH_c29 | reverse complement strand
CGGTCTCCTCGCGGTGAATGGGTTTTGCATGTGTCAGCACAGACGGTTTGCCGGATCCTTCAATGGCCCGGCGCTCATCTGCAGACAGAAGGTCTGAGGGTAATTCTTTCAGAACGGTCATGGCAGCATCAACGGCGTGAGCCCAGGTGCAGTGATTGGCGAATAGCATGCCATGCACATCCAGAGTCCCGCCGCGCGAGATATAGCCCAGCGCGCGCATTTGATCCGGACCGCCGTCGATTCGCCGAAGGATGCCGGTCATCGGCTCCTGCCTGGTATGGGTCAGAAGTACACGTGGCAGCCCGACCGGAAACAGGGTGTGAAGCGTTTCGTCCGTTGCCGTGAAAGCGCGTTCCAGCGGGTCGCGCCCGGCGCGAAACTTGCCAGGCTCCAGGATAAGGGTGACGCAGCATGGCAGGCCGCGATCGGTCAGGCGCCGATGTGCGGCGAGGGCTTCCTGCGCCTGATAGGCGCCGATCGCGACCAGCTGGACACGCGCCGCTGTGACATCTCCGGCAATGTGAATTGCCCCGATATCCAGGGCAGCTGCAGCTTCTTCCTGAGACAGGATATCCGGGACATCTCGTTTCGGTGTCACGAGACAGGCGATTTCGCCATGTCCGCGATAGACGACGCGCAGGGCCTGCGCAGCGCTGCTTGCGTCGACCGGAAAGATCACACGGGCAGTCTCCGACATTTCACCAAGCAAGGCTTCGGGCAGGGTCGGATCCTGATGGGATTGCTCATTCTTGGCATTCTCCCAGGTATGCGAGGTTGCAATCAGCGGGACGCTGATCCAACCCGGAGACTGACCAAGCTCTTTCTGGTGGCGGGCAAAGATGATCTCCTGGCGCAGCGCGCCCAGCATCTTCATCGCAAAGGCTTCATAGCTGACGGCAAGATTGAGCCCGCCCTTGTTTCCCAAGACCGCTGCAATTACCGCCTCTTCATTCAGGGCCGTAATGACACTGCCATTGACAGCCTCCGGCGTGTCAGGCTCTGGCGCGTTGACCCTGTGCTTCAGCATTTCAAGCGTTAGCGGCATATGATTTGATCGCAGCTCATCCGGGTTTGCAACGCGGACCCGCAAGCGTGGATTGGCGCGGACAATATCAGTGAAACAGCGGTCGATTGCGTCCATGGCGCAATTCGGGGCAGGGCTGTGCTCTGAAATCGATGCAGGCGCGGGCAGGTCCGGGCTGGCTACATTGCGAACAGCAAGCGCGTTGTGGCTTTCAAGGGGACGGTTTTGCGCTGTGTGGACACTCAGGGTCCGGACAGCATCATCCAGGACTTCCGGCGGGGTGAAGAGTGTCCGTGCGCCTGCGTTGAAAGTCTCTCGTGCCGAAGCGTTCTCGTGTGGATGACCGTCGAGCGGAAGATTGTGCGCCCTGTTGCTGCCAGCCCCGGGAAAACCAAATCCTTTGATGCAAGGCGCGATCAGATAGGGCAGTCGCGCAGGGTAGGGGCCGTCGGTTTCGACCAGTTTTGCGAGCCGCGCCTCAGCCTCCAAAATGCCCCAGGCGTAAGACAGTGGATCATGGCCATCCACGATGATTGGGTCGAACCCGCTCAGCTCAAGATGTTTGACCAGCCAATCAAGCCCGCCCTCCTGGCTGATCTCCGTGCGCTGTTCGATCCGGCGGCCGTTCAGCACCATGACGGGTATGGCGAAGCCGCTGTCGCTGGCCCGCCACCAGCGCGGCGCCCAGTCGGACCCACGCTGCTCTTCAAACGCCCCGTCGCTCAGAAAGGCGACAAGGCGCTCGCCCGGCAAAGGCATGTGGACATACTGGAGACTGGCAAAGCCAAGATACCCGCCCTCTGACAGCCCGCCGGCCGTATTCGGGTTGACGTGACTACCCAGCGGAACACCAGGGCGGCCATCAGGGGTGATCGCATAACTGTAAAAGTCGCGGGCGAGCGCGTTCAGCCCGGCTTCGCTACGATCATAGCGACCACGCTGCGTCGCTGACACGTCACCTGTCAGCGCGTTGATGGCTTCGATGGCGGCAACGCAGTGACCCTGCCCAAGGGTCCAGGCGCGCGTATGGCCACTCAGTGCATTGGCGGCGAGATAGCCTGCAAACGCAACCGCCATGTTGAGCGATCCGCCCATATGCCCTTCAGGCGTTTGCTTGAAATCCTCGGCCTCCAGCGCCGCGCCAGTGAGGTCAAAACGACGCGCATATGACATGTGTGCGATGAGCCACATTGCCGCATTCGCGAGCCTGTCTGTTGCGGAGAATATGTCCGGCACGTCAGCGGGAGTCAGCGCCAGGTCTCCGCGCTCGGCAGCTTGCAAAATACTCTGAAGCCGTTGCTGCGTCTCTCTGGTATGGACAATCACGCCATATCCGCTGGGCCAGTGTGCTGTCATGATCGCAGATATCCCCTTGCCAGTTCGCGCGTCAGAAATGAGGTGAACGGTTTTGATACGGCGCGTGGCGGTCAAACCCTCAGGATCAGGCCGACGCGAAATGAACGCAGCTTCCCCGCGCCTGGACCGGCGCCTATAAGCAGGAAACGGGTTGCATCTGCAGACGCAGATCATCGCCCAGAAAGGATTCGCCATGAGGTGCGATGAGACCTGCGAACTTGACGGCGCCACCGACCTGATCGCCCTCAACCAGTCCTGCTTTTGTATGACGCTTGGCAGGGCGGAACTTGATGCAGCTATTTTGGAGCATGCCGGCAATCATGAACTCGGCGCGCTGCTGGCCGCGCGGCCAAACCTGTTCGCCGCTACCGCTGTGTTCGTCTCGCCTGCAGACCTGGCCGCAATGCAGGCCCAGGTGGCGGCAATTGAAGCGGTTGCCGCACTTGCGCCGTTTCAGGACGCGGCGCTGGCTCGGTCAGGCGACAGGATTACCGGCGTTCAGACGGGCACGCGCGGTCTGTTCATGGGGTATGATTTTCACATCTCTGAAGACGGGCCGAAGCTCATTGAGGTCAACACGAATGCGGGTGGGGCTTTCCTGGTCAGCGCGCTCCAGCGTGCCGTCGCAGAACATGCAATGGCTTGCGGGGATGCGCGCCTCACAAGTTCAGACGCGATCGATACACGCCTGGCGGAGAGTTTCATCGCAGAATGGCAGGCGGCAGGTCGAGAAGGCCGCCCGGACACGGTGGCGATCGTCGATGAGGATGCCTCAGAGCAATACCTCTATCCAGACATGTTGCTCGCCCGGGATTTACTGACGCGCAATGGCATCGAAACCCTGATCCTTGGCCCCGAGGCGCTGACTTTCGAGAATGGTGTTCTGACCTCCGGCGGCAGGACGATCGACATGGTCTATAACAGGCTCACGGATTTTGATCTGTCTGAGCCTGGAAACGCTCACTTGCGCGCCGCACTCCTGACGGACGCGGCAATTGTCAGTCCGGCGCCCCGCCATCACGCGCTCTATGCCGACAAGCAAAACCTGATCTGGCTAAGCGATGCAGACCTGCTTGAGTCCTGGAGCGCCGACGCGGTTCATCGGGCCGTTCTCTCGAAGATTCCTGGTACAAGGCGCGTCACAGAAGATGTCGCCGACGAACTCTGGACCGACCGACGAGGATATTTCTTCAAACCCGCTGCTGGCTTCGGCAGTCGGGCGACATATCGCGGTGACAAGCTGACCAAACGGGTCTGGGCGGATATTCTGGCTGGAAACTATATTGCCCAGGCGCTGATCGCGCCGACAATGCGAGCCGTCACTGTGGCTGGCGAGCGCATAACGCTCAAATATGATGTTCGGCTATATACCTATGCCGGGGAAACTCTGCTGCTGGCCGCACGCGTCTACCAGGGACAGACGACAAATTTCCGGACGAGTGGCGGCGGATTTGCGCCAGTCTATCAGTTCTGATCATTCGCGCGTCGGATCGCTTCTTTCTTGAACTGAGCGCTGTAACGCCGGTACGGCTTGCGTTTGGTCATCCGACACCTTCAAGGGAGACGAAACTCCCGTTGCTAAGTGTCCACCAATTATGGGCAGGATCACGCCCGTCCTTGCCAATCGGCGTGGTCAGCGCCTGTTCGAACAATTCCTTTGCCCTGTGTTCATTCCCGGCACCTGACAGGAGAAGTGTCTGGGCCAGCGTGGCGGAAAAGCATTCCCGATCCAGCCGCACGGCCGTCAGCGCTTTGCGCTGGGCCTCTTTCGTGTTGCCTTCCACGGCATCGAGCACGGCCAGTGAGCCGAACGATTCCGCAAATTTGTGGTCAATATCATGCGCCCGCTCAAACCGGGCCCGGCTGGCGTCTAAGTCGCCGGACACGAAATAGGCCCAGCCGGCAGCAATCCAGCTGCCGATATGATCGTCAAACAGGCTCGCCCCCTGATCGAGATCGGCAATGTCAGGAGGGGGATATGCCAGAGCAGGCGCCTGATAGGATTCATCGCATGCCGGGAGCATGAAGTTGCAGAGCAATCTGACCGCAACCATCAGCGCAGAAAATCGGGCGAATCACGAGAAAGTAAGATTCCGCCAATCTTGACAATGCACCATGCACGGTACATATACCACGAAGAGGACAGGTCCGGTTGCCTGAGACAGACAAGAAAATTGAGGTCGTGTTCTACCAATCCGCAGCAGGCAGTGAGCCTGTGCGGGACTGGTTGAAGGAAGATGTCAGTGAGGATGAGCGCAAGATCATCGGAGCCGATATCAAGACTGTTGAATATAGTTGGCCCATCGGGATGCCGGTGTCCCGACCGATGGGGAGCGGCCTACATGAAGTGCGGTCCAATCTCCCCGGAAACCGCATGGCAAGGGTGCTGTTCTGTGTGGAGAACGGGCAAATGGTGTTGCTGCACGGGTTTATCAAAAAGACCCGGGCGACACAGAAAGCAGACTTGGATCTGGCTAAGACTCGCAAAAAGGAGATTGAATCATGAGTGCACAAAAGGGCAAGGCCGGTATCGGCTCCAGCTTCGATGACTTCCTGAAAGAGGAGGGCATTTATGAGGAAGCGCAGGAGTTCGCACTTCTCCGTGTATTCGCCTGGAAAATCCGCGAGGCCATGAAAGCCAAGGCGATCAGCAAGGTCGAAATGGCCAAGCGCATGAACACCAGTCGCAGCCAGCTTGACCGGATCCTTGACCCTCAGAATGACCATGTTGAATTGGCGACGCTGATGCGCGCGGCTGATGCTGTTGGTCACAAGCTGAGCCTCGATCTGGTCGCCTGAAGGGGGCATTGTCAGGGCAAACGCCTTGAGACGCGGGGCAGGGGCGCTTAGCCTCAATTCATGTCGAAAAACTCGTTCCGGTACTTCAAGACGTCGCCCGCAATCATGCAGCTCGCCGTGCTGATGCAGGCCTTGTCAAGGGAACCAATTCGGATCGTCTCTCCTGGCCCCGTCGCCCTAATTTCAGGCGAACAATGCTTTGGCAGCTACAGCGCCGAAACGAGCAGCAGGAAACAATCGGCTACGACACATTAGCAATGTCGTTTCTTTTGACAATGCCATCGCGTCTGCAAGAAAATAGTCTGCCCCATTGAAGTGGTCCGGTTTTTCGGAAGCAGGTCGCAATTTCGACGCACCCACACTTCGTGATACGAACGCATTGAGGAGTCTCAAGATGATCTTTGTACGCCAACTTGTCCTTGCAATACTGGTTTCATTCGGGCTGTCGCTCTTCTTCTGGCTGGGGCTTGGCGTGTTCAGCCTGCCCGGTTTTCTTGTCGTAAGCAGCGTGTGCGCTCTGGTCGGCGCGTCGGGCGGTTACGTCGCACACGGTAATTACTGGGTTACGGCAGGCGCAACCGCCATCATTAGGGTAATTGCATATTTGACGGCCACAGGTGGCTTCACAGGAGCAAACTGAGGGAACTCAACTATTGTCGCTATTGAGCAGACGACTCACGGACCGATTTGACGGCCGCTTGCAGCGTTGCCCGATCAACTGCTCCTGGGATAAGATACGGGCCGATCAAAATGCCAGGTGTGCCGTTCAAGCCGAGCAAAGCCGCTTGCAGGCTATTCTTCGCAAGTAGCGCGTTTATCTCTGGTTCATGTGCTTCCACATCTGACTGAAGTCTAAACCAGTCCACGCCTGCTTTGACAGCTACATTTTGGATTTTGTCCGGCGTTAGTTTACCGGGAATCGACATAAGCGCTCTGTTCATTTCCTCATGCTTGCCCTGGAAGGTTGAAGCAATGGCAAGACGCGCCGCTTCCCTAGACCCTTCACCGAACAAGGGCCAGTCCCGGTAAACAACGCGCACGGCAGAATCACCGTCAATCAAACTCTGTATTTCCGGATGAATCTTTCGGCAGTATGGACATTGATAGTCGGAAAAGACAACAACAGTGACGTTGTAGGTATCCGCGTTGGCCATGGGGGCGAGTGTGTCATTCTCGATATCGGCACGAAGTTTGGCAAAATCCTCCTCTGACAGATTTCCGGCGATGCTTTGCGACGATTGCGCAAGCGCTGGGCCTGGCGCGCTGAACATGATCAGTGCAATGCCGAGCAGTGAAGCTCTGAGGGTCTGTCTGATCGTCATGGGGCCTCTATCCTCTTTACCAAACGCGGGCAGCAGTATTCATGGAAAGGCAACGCGGTAACGGCAGCCTTTCAATGAATATTAAGGCGGCGTCGCAAATTGTGGAATGACTTTCGCTCGAATACCGATCACGATTGTTTCAAAATATGTGACTGAACAATTGGTGTGCCTACTGTCTGCCAGGAATTTATGGAGTCGAGATAAACGTCGACATCTTCAACTCCGTTCTTCAGCTGGCATTGTCAGCGGAAACTGAATTGGCATAAGGGGGAGCCAGTTGTTTCCTGCCGCTCGCTTTCACACTGTAGTTGCATTGTGCTAGTTCGCCTGAAATCAGGGTGCAGAAGCCGTAAAAGGCAGTTTGATTTCGTTCCTTTGACCATACCGCGATGACGTCGTGCCAATTCTCCGGTGCCATGTCGGTTATCGGTCCTACGTCGTCGATAATGCCGGCATTGTTGAATTCGACATCGAGTCCGCCGAATGCCCACTCCGCCAGGTCGACAAGGCGCTTTGCATACTCTGCTTCCTTCACGTTCCCGACAAGTGCGGTGGCCTCGCCGCCGGTCTCGTGAATTTCATCAGCAATCCTGCCCAAAAGCTCCCGCGGTGAGCACCAAGCACCATCTTCGCGCCTTCTCTGGCAAACAGGAGTGCGGCAGCTTTGCCAATGCCGCTGATGGCACCCGCGATGATTGCGACCTTGTCCTTCAATTGCATTCGATATCTCCTGACGATGCGTTCCGGTGGCCATGTAGCGATCAGCCCATTCGGTCATCCACTCGATTCCTACGCCTCATGATCTGGCGTCCAATTTTCCCTGTAGGAAGCTGGCCGGCTCGACGTGCGCGGCTGCGATGCGCGCACTGCAACGCGACCGACCAGCGCATCGAACCGTGATTAGCCAATGTCCACACATGATGCCACCCGAGCGAAAAAATCGCGGGTGTTTCAGGCCCGGGAAACCCGGCGCGTGAGGACGAACGTCGCAAAAGGCAGGATTGTCCATTGCAGGAGTGGGGCGAGGCCCGTTCCAAACGGCGGCACGAGCGGCATGATATCGCGATACGCCCAGCTGCCACGTACCGATACATTTTGCCATTCACTGAACACCGTATAGGCGACCCCGAACGCGGTTGTCGCGAGCGCCGTCGCCCAAAATCTTCGATGCGGCCATGCTCCTCGCCCGACCAGCGCATATGCCAGTGTAAGTGAGGCGGCCGCGATCATGATGTCGCCGATTGTGCAGTGGATTATGGCGTAGGTCTGCGCGCGGAACGTGCCTTCGAGCCAAATCTGATAGAGTGGAAACTGCGCGATTTCCCAGACGGTATTGAAACCTGCCATTAATAACATGTAAACGCCCGCTGTGCGCCATCGAGAGATCGGGGCTCGAAAATTCATTGCCATGGGGTCAGGCTATCGCAGATTGAGGACTGATCCCAGCGTGTTGAACGATCATACCGGTTCAAATGTATCCGGCAGCGCGCCAATTGCAGTTTGTCTCGATGAGCCCTAGACAAGTCTGACTCTTTTTTGAGGGCTAAGCGCAGGCCGGGCGTACCACGCAATACGCAATGATACCTAACGTTTGTGATATGAGGTGAATACATGTCCAAAGATCTCGACCAATTGCTCGCTCGGCTTAAATCAGGTCCCGTTGACAGGGATCTGCGCAATGTTGAGCCTCAGGTCTGGGACCGGATAGATGCCCGCCAGAAAGGCGTGTTCGCAGAGCTGCCCGCTTCTTTTCCTGCCGGCGGCGGTTTGATGGCCGCGCCCCTGATGAGCCGAATTGGCGCGATGACCCTCGCGGTCGCTATTGGACTTTCTGTCGGTATATTGGCCGCCCCATCGGGCCCGCCAGCCTCTGGATTTGAAGTATTTTCGACGCAGGCACCGTTTGCGCCATCGGGTCTCCTGGGATAATCACAGGCGGATGAAGCTGGAACACTGGATTATCGTCGCCTTCATCGCTCTGTGCGCGGGCATGACGGGAGTATTTTTATCGGGACCTCTGAACAATGCCCGTCCGTCCAGCTCAGCGGCGGGACTGCATGATCTGGTCCATCACGACCTGAACCTGAGCAAGGATCAGGCAGGGAAACTGGACGTGATTGAAGACAGGTTTGCGATCCGCAAATCCGAGCTAGAAGCCCGGCTCAAGGGAGCAAATCGGGCGCTCGCAGAGGCGATCAGCGCAGACAAGACAAACTCGCCGAGGGTTCAGGCGGCAATTGAGGAGTTTCATCAGGCAATGGGGGAATTGCAGAAATTGACCATCGAACATGTATTTGAAATGCGAGAACTGCTTACAGAGGAGCAGGCGGCAGTCTTCGATGCAGAAGTAGTTCGGGCACTGACGGAGGACTAGGCTTAGCCAGGTGCATGAAACCGAGCGAAACGACGCGGAGCTTGCTCTAGCCGCAGCAGGGGGCGACGAGCGCGCCTTCACCGAACTCATGCGCCGGTATAAAGAACCTCTCTATCGCTACATACATCGTTGCATGCAGGGGAGTGACGACGCTTATGACGTGCTGCAGGATGCATTCGCGGCTGCCTGGAGCGGTCTGGCCCGTTACGACCCTTCGCGTAAGTTCTCGACATGGCTCTACCATATCGCGCTCAACAAGGTGCGCGATCATGGCCGTAAACGCGCTGTACGCAGCTTCTTCTTTACCGCCGCGCCGCTTGATGGGCCTGATCGCCCCGACATCGCCGACCCTTCGCAAAATATTTCGGAGGAATATGAACGTCGTGACGAGCTGGCAAGGGTAAGTGCCCTGATTGACGCGCTTCCGGGAAAGCTGAAACAGGCTTTCACACTGCAAGTTCTGCAGGACTTGCCCCAGAGCGAAGTCGCCGACATCCTGGGTGTATCGGTCAAGACCGTTGAGACACGCGTTTATCGCGCCCGGAAGAGTCTTCAGAGCCAGGTCAATGCCGATAATTAGGACGCAGGCGGTGTCAAAGCAGAGCGGGATCGCGATTTTCGCGGACGCGAAGCGAGGTACACGCCAATCGCGGCGAAGATCACTCCGCTTATGACACTTGCGGTTAACGGCTCGCCGAAGAAGCCGGCACCCAGGCTGACGCCAATGATCGGGACCAGGAAACTGAAAGCGGCCGCCTTTGAAACATCAAGTGACTTGAGAGTGGTTTGCCAAAGCCAATAGGCCAGAGCCGTTCCGGGCAATGCGAGACCAAGCAGCGAAATGATGAAAACGGGCGACCAGTTTATTGCTGAGGGTGTTTCAGTTACCAGGGCCAGAAATGTGATCGGAAGCGCCCCAACAAGGAGTTGAAGGCCCATGGCCATGGCGGCATCGACTTCGACCGACAGCATCTTTATCGCAATATTGCCGATAGCGACACCGCTCGTTGCGAGAACGACAAAGCCAATGCCAAGTGCTGTAGAGGCGCCACCAGGCGCAAAAATGCGCGGGCCGGCGATAAGTACGACACCAATAACGCCAAGGACAAGGCCAAACCACGCCGCCGGGCCGAGCCGTTCGCGCAAGAACACGATCGCCAGCAGCGAAGCCAGCAGGGGCTGGAGGCTTTCAATCACCGTTGCGAGGCCTGGC
The DNA here is from genome assembly GCA_000961695.1 of Hyphomonadaceae bacterium BRH_c29. GTDB lineage: Bacteria > Pseudomonadota > Alphaproteobacteria > Caulobacterales > Hyphomonadaceae > Hyphomonas. Next base: position 11,124 of record LADW01000085.1, on the reverse strand, counting down.
GACAGGAAGTCGGCGGCATGAAACATACCGAAATAGCCAAAAGTCGTCATGCTAAGGCCCGCCAGGATAATCCAGCCCCAGGCGGCAGGCGTACGGGGCAGGGGCGCGTGCTTGAGCCCGGCTACAGTGATCAGTACGGTGCCGGCAATTATCGCCCTGAGGGCTGCGAAGGTCAGATGTGGTGCGTCATCAAGTCCCAGCGTGATCAGTGGATAGCATGACGCCCACAGAACCATGACAATTGCGGCGAGCAAACGGGGGTCGAACATGGTTTGCCTTTTGAAGAATTGTGCAGGGAGCTGCATCTGGTCCTGAGGGTGCTGCGCGCGAGCTGCGTAATACGTAGCAACCGCCCGATACCCCTTGGGCGGCAACCTGAAAAAAGAGGATGACATCAATGAAACCAATCTGGATTACCGCCGTCGCTCTATTCGCCTTGTCGCCCGCAGCACTCGCGCAGGAAGGTCACGCCTCACACGACCATGGTGATAAACCTGCAGTCGAAGCCCCGGCCGACGCGGCGAAGTCCTGCATGCCAGGACAGGACGGATCAAGCGATTGCATGGCAGGCATGAAGGAGAAAATGGCTGATGGTCACATGATGGAACACGGTGAGGGCGCAGGTCACGAAATGGGCGATGCGACGATGGGTGAGATGATGGACCATGGCAGCATGATGGATCATGACAAGATGAACGCCGAAGACTGCCAGGCCAAGCATGAGGCCATGGGGCACAACCCCGACGACTATTGTCCGATGATCCCTGATGGCAAGGACACCGCTCAAACTGAATAGGGCGGATGCCCGGCATCCGCTACGGGTGTCGCCGCCCTTGGCTCGGGGCCTTCATTGTGTCGCCCTCCCTTCCCCCTCAATGAGGGTCCCGAGCCAGAACCAAACCGATGGGTGCCTATTCGGACAGGGCGAGAATGTGTTCCCCCGCCTTCTCGCTCTGGCTCCGCAGTGCTGTCGTGCGTCCCCCGAATATCGGCGACACGCTGCGGAGCCTTAGTCCGGCATGCAACCGAAGACGCCCTCCGGGGTCAGCTCAAGCGTCCATGAAAGACAGGGTAATGTCCCATGACAGATTTATCTTCTCCAGATAGCGAACGCCGCAATTTCATCTTCATTGCGACGGGAGCCTTTGCTTTCGGAGGGGCTGTCATGGCGGCCTGGCCCCTTGTCGACCAGATGAACCCGGCCGGCGATACACGGGCTTCAAGTTCGCTCGACGTGGATATTTCAAAATTGGAGGCAGGCAGTGAAATCCGGGTGCTGATCGGTGGCTTGCCCTGGTTCATCCGTCGCAGGACCGACGCGGAGATTGCTGCTGCGCGCTCTGTGAACGTTGAACGCCTCCGCGATCCTGAAACTGACGAGGCCAGACTGCGTCCCAGACCCGATGGGACGCTAAACCCCCATATTCTGATCACGTCTGGTATCTGCACCCATCTTGGTTGCGTACCGCTTGGTCCGAATCAGGGAAATGTTGGCGCATATGGCGGCTGGTATTGCCCCTGTCATGGCTCGCAATACGACATTTCCGGAAGAATCAGGGAGGGCCCGGCACCGCTCAACCTGCCTGTTCCCGATTACGTCTACGTGACCGACGACCTGGTAACGATTTCGATTTGAGCGTCAGATTCGCTCTAGAGGCGCTCTGTCAAAAGACCAATTATCCTTCGTCAAACCGGCCGGTGGATGCTGACGACGAACAGTCTGGCGAGCCACGTTTCACGTGTACCCGTGATCGGAGCCAGACACGTCGATCCTTACTCTCGAACGCGACGCCTGCTGCGATCGAAACGCAACTCGAAGACGGCGTCCGCATCACCATTGCGCCGCCATGGTGCTGGTCTCTTGTTCGCCGTGTTGGCACCAGACACAATCGCAATTTTGATGATTGCAGCTCGGATCGTTCAGCTGTCCACGATAACGATGACGCGCCAGCGGAAACAGAAGTCGCTTTGGCACTGAAGAACTGTATGCACGGGCGAGCATGCCGCCAGTCTCTGAGCGTCCCAGCTGCCTGATCAGAAAGTCAATGCCGTGCCGACCTGCGACATTGAACAGGAAGCGGTTGACCACGCCGGTACGAAGGCCGGGTCGAAGCGCTTGCTGCCAGGCATCGGCATAGCTCGTCCCGTTGATCAGGCTTTCAGCAGCCAGTCGTCCGGACCGAATGGCGTAGCGCAAACCAAACCCGGCGAGTGCATCCTGAAACCCCGCATGTTCGCCGATCACAGGATAGCCGCCTTGCACGGCCGTGCGTGGCAGGCGGATATTGCCGAAGCCGCCGAATGGCCTTGGGTTTTGTATGCGCAATCCGGCATGACGTTCGAAAAAAGCCAAGGTGGCCGCGAGGTGTTCCGCCTGGTCGCGGAAGCCAGAGAACATGCAGCTCGCCACCGTACCGCGACCTTCATGAACCAGAAGATAGGCGTATCCTTTCGGCGCCAGTTCAGACCCGAAGGCAAGCCAGGCGCCGTCCTCCATGTCGGTATCGAAGATTTTCCCCACTGCAATGATGTCGGCGCGGCGCGGTCCACCAGCAAGAACCATTTCGCTGGACGTCGACGTCACACGGTCATTAAAGCGAACCTCGACACCCGCACCAATTGCCTGGTCGAGCAAGGCACGATCCAGCGTGCCATCGCGAGCGCCACGTCGCAACAGGTAGAACAAGGGTCGCTCGCCGTGGACACGATGAGGTTTGGCCTGACTGTCAAAAACGACGCCTTCGTTCATTCCGTGATAGGCGAACCCGGTTGAAATGCCGCTTGAAGCCAGTTCGTCGAGGGCATCCATAGGGTTAGTCCAGTTCTCCAGACCCTGAAAGTCATCATGAAACCGGTGGCCGATATCGGCGTGCCACTCGCGTACCATTACCTTTTTTCCAGCCTGCGCGAGCACAATTGCGCACGTCAAGCCAGCCGGTCCGGCGCCAACAATGGTGATGCCCTTGTGGTTCGCCATATCGCCGTCCTCAAGGCTTGACTGATCGGGGCGCCGCGTTTCTCCGCAGGGCCCGCGCGGCTTCAAATGTTACAAGGCGCCGACCGAGCGTATCCCATAATTTCAACCGGGTTGTCTTGAAGCTCTCGCCGAGCGTCATGCGCCCTGTGCCTGCCAGGCGGGGATGATCCCGCAATACGTCAGGCAACCGGTAGAAGGGAATGCGGCTATAGAGGTGATGGACATGGTGGATGCCGATATTGGCAGTCATCCAGCGCAATGGCGGCGGCAGGTCATAATATGAGCTGCCATAAAGCGCGGCCTCGTGAAGCTGCCAGTTGTCGCTTGTGTCCCACACAGTGTCTACAAACTGGTGCTGCACATAAAACAGCCAAACGCCGATAATCGCAGCCAGTGAGGTGATGAACAGAAAGGTAACCAGAAACGGCAGCCAGCCCAATGCAACGATCCCCGCAATCAGGAGTATGGCGATAGCGATGTTCGTACCCATGGCGCTCACCCAATACTTGAAACCGGCGCGCAGGAATCCAACCGGCAGGCGATGGTGGATCAGGAAAATGAAGATCGGACCGACCCCAAAGAGAACGAAGGGATTGCGATAGAGCCGATAGGCAAGGCGTCCTGCAAATGTGCGGGCATTGTACTCATCCACGGTCAAAGTCAGGATGTCCCCGACGCCGCGCTGATCGAGATTTCCCTGAGCGCTGTGATGCACAAGATGTGAGCGTTTCCAGAGATCATAGGGTGTCAGGGTCAGAATGCCGATCAGTCGGCCGGTCCAGTCATTTGCCCGGCGCGATTTGAAAAATGCTCCATGCGAGCAATCATGCTGGATCATGAACAATCGCACCAGAAAACCTGATGCGATGACGCTGATCGGGAGGGTCAGCCAGTAGCTGACAGAGGTCGACCAAACCGCAGCGCCCCATAACAGTAACACGGGAACCAGTGTCACCGTCAATTCGAACAGGCTACGGATCGTAGAGGGGTGCCGATAGGCGGCCAAAATCCTTATCCAATTGCGAGCCGGGGCTTCTGGCGAGCCGGAGTCCTGCGCCCTATAGGCATAAGTCATGAATTGGTCCTCGCCGGTCGTCGTGAAGCGGAATGGACTGCTCCAACAGTATGGTGCAATGTAAGTAAGTCGATCATTGCGCGTTCACGACTTGCAGGCTTTCGCAGACGGGCGTCAGAAGCGTTTCCAGTCGGGGTGCAGCACGTCGGACGGCGGCGACACCGGCAGCGATGCAGCGGCGTTTGTGTGCAAAGTCCAACACTCCGATCGATATGCCATATTCGGGCGCAAGGACCAGATCCGCCTCCTTGTCGCGCGATCTCGAAAATGCGTTATGGGTCACTTCAATTGATCTGAGAAACACGTCCAGACCGTTTTTAGGGGACTGGTCGACCTGTCGTTGGCCCGGATCGATTGTTATGACGCAATCAACGCCCGCCTCTCGTACCAGATCGACTGGCGAACTGTCTGAGTACCCGCCATCGATCAGGAGGTGAGGCCCATCTTTGAAGGGCGGCAGGATGCCGGCCAGGGCCGAACTTGCATAGACCGCATCGACCGCATTGCCACGTGTCTTGACGACCCGCTCGCCGGTCAGAATGTCGGTAGCGGTAATATACGTCCGAACACGTCCGGAACCGAGATCCTTGCCAAGCGTCAGCTCCTCGATGACAGAGCGGCCCCAGTCGACGGTATGCTCGCCGGCGCCCCAGCCAAAGGCGAGCGCGCGCAGTTCGCGTCCAGCGATCGCGAAGTTCTTGATTCTGTCCAGCATGTGCCGTGCCCTGAGATCAGGTACAGCAGGAAATCCCGACACGTCCATTGCGACCAGATCCCGGTACCAGTCCTTGTTCAAAGAGTAGGTTGCAGCAATGAGCGCGCCAATAGAGACGCCTGCGATCGTATCCGGATAATAACCAAGATGATTGAGCGCCTTGAGCACACCGACATGGGCCATGCCCCGCGCGCCGCCGCCAGCGAGTACGAGTCCGAAGGGTTTGTGGTGCACGATAGTTCCTTTCGAACAAAGGGTTGAATGTCCCCGATACAAATTCGTTAGCTGTCTTTCAGTGAGGTGCCGCCAACGCGCGACGCTGTCCTACCGATACGACTAGAGGCCTGGGCCAGAAGCATTTCCAGAATGGGATGGCCGGCGCCAGCGCGGCCAGAAGCGCGGGGTATTAGCCGCATAGGCGCGGTACTCCTCGCCAAATTGAGCTTCGGCGTCCTTTTCCTCCCGAAGGGCGAGGCGCACGTACATGAAGACCAGGACCGGGAACATGACCAGAGTCAGAATGGTCGGCCATTGCACAAGAAAGCCGAACATGATCAGCACGAAACCGGCATATTGCGGATGACGCATCCGTGCATAGATTCCTGTCGTCGCGAGTTTGCCCGAGCGCAGTGCGCCATGAAGGACCGGCCAGGCCGACGATAACACGCTGAAACCCAGGAAGATAAAGGCCAAGCTTATAAAGTGAAACGGACCAAAATGAGGATTGTCCTTCCAGCCAAAGATCATTTCCCAGAAATGTCCTGAATCGTGGGCAAACCAATTGACGCTCGGGAATCGCGACTCAAGCCAGGGCGACAGGAAATATATCGACAGGGGAAAGCCGTACATTTCTGTGAAAAGGGCGATGACGAAAGCACTGAACGCGCCGAAAGATGTCCAGTCCTTTGATTTGGATGGTTTTGCGAAGCTGAATGCAAAAATGATGAAAATTGCCGAGTTCAGGATGACAAGAAACCACAGACCGTATTCAGAATAAGCCATGTCGCCCGTCATTGGGGTGTTCCCTGATCTTCATCGTCGCGGCGTCCCGCATGCCCGCCATGGGTGCCATGCCCGCCATGCATGAACAGGTGCATGCCGCCGCACAAAAGCAGGAACCCTGCAGCGAAGACGAGATTGCCGGGGATGTGCGCCCTGTGCTCGTAGAGAAGCAGGAAGCCAATAGCTGCGGCGAAGGCAATGACCGGCCACCAATACCTGCGGCCTTTGGGCTGATGCTCGTCGTGACTGGAATGATTGTGATTGTGCATTGCACGAAACCTTCTTGCTGTGTGTGGCTAACGGTTCGACCTGGGCGAAGTTGCGTCCTTAGGAATTCGCTGGCAGGTGGCGACCAGTCCGAGAATGAGGCTCGTAAAAACGAAGCCTGACAAGACCCAGTCATCCCAGCGAAAATGCTGATAATGATCGATCGCGAGCAGCAGCATGGCCGCTATCCCAAACGGACGAGCGTAAAGCTCGACAACAATCCAGAAACCAGGCTTGGCGCCATTCATGCCGAGGCGTCCTTGCGGTTCAGTTTCAGGAGCTGCGCATTGATCGCGCAAATCACCGTGCTGGCAGACATGAACACCGCGCCAAGCGCCGGCGTCAGAATGACGCCCCAGGGGAAGAAGACACCCGCAGCCGCAGGAATCGCAAACGCGTTGTAGCCGGTCGCCCAGACGAGGTTCTGCATCATCTTGTTATAGGTCGCACGGGCAAGTCCGATAATCGCCACAACATCGGATGGGCTCGACCTGACAAGGATGATATCGGCCGTTTCAATGGCGACATCCGTACCTGCGCCGATCGCGATCCCGACATTGGCCTGGGCGAGGGCAGGGGCGTCATTCACTCCGTCGCCGGTCATGGCAACGACCAAGCCCCGCGACTGAACTTCCCGAACCTTTGCCGCTTTCTGTTCAGGCAGGACTTCGGCGATGACCTCGTCCAGGCCGATCTCCTTGGCGACCCAACCGGCGACCTGCTTATTGTCGCCGGTTAGCATGATGCACCGAATGTCCATTGCCTGGAGTTCGGATATGGCGCGTGCGGATTCTTCACGGATGATATCTGCAAGAGCGATCGCGCCGATGAGCTTGTCTGCTATCAGTACAAAGACCACGGTCTTGCCTTGCCCGCTCAGGGTTTCAAATCGTGGGTCGTCCATGACCAGTCCCTCGTCACGCAGGTATCCTGGGCTGACGACCTTGACATTCCGGTCCCTGACCATGCCTTCAGCGCCCTTGCCGGGGATCGCCTTGAACTTTTCGACCGGCCAGGCCTCCGGCGCATCCCGGACGATCCCTTGAGCGATCGGATGTTCGGAATGGGCTTCGATCGAGGCGGCATAGGCGATAATATCGTCTCCGGTAAATGCTGTATCGAACACGAGTGTGTCGGTGATCCCGAACTCGCCTTTAGTCAGCGTCCCGGTCTTGTCGAAGATGATCGCGTTGATTTTGCGCGCCTCTTCAAATGCGGTCCGGTCGCGGATGAGCAGGCCATTGGTCGCCGCGATAGCGGTGGAACGGGCCACGACCAGTGGCACGGCAAGCCCCAGCGCATGCGGGCAGGCAATGACCATGACCGTCACCGCGCGGGCCATCGCGAACGAGAATCCCTGACCCGTGAAAAGGGCCCAGAAGAGAACGGTTAATAGACCTCCGCCAAGCGCAATGAAGGTTAGCCATTTTGCAGCCGTATTTGCGAGATCCTGTGTCTTCGACTTGCTAGCCTGGGCTTCCTGGACCAGTTTGATGACACTCGACAGAAAGGTCTCTTCACCCGTCTTGTTGACACGGATAGTCAGCGAACCTTCCCCATTGATCGAACCGCCAATGACTTCGGCATCAGCCCCCTTGAAGATGGGTTTGGACTCACCGGTCAACATGGATTCGTTGAGCGAAGACTCGCCTTTGATGATTATCCCGTCGGCAGGGACTTTTTCACCTGGCTTGATCAGCAAATGCTCGCCGCCTGTAAGGGTCGAGACCGACACATCGCTTACTGAGCCATCTTCGGCCACAAGGTGGGCTTCGTCCGGCATCAGTGCTGCAAGTTTTTCAAGCGCCCGGCCGGCACCAAGGACCGATTTCATTTCGATCCAGTGCCCGAGCAGCATGACTGCGATCAATGTCGCCAGTTCCCAGAAGAAGGTCTCGTCGCTTCCGAGTGCAACCATGCCCATCGAATAGGCATAGGCGGCAGTAATCGCGACAGAGATCAGCGTCATCATGCCGATATCGCGGGAGGTGATTTCTCGCCAGAAGCCTTTCAGGAACGGCCATCCGCCATAGAAAAAGACGAGGCTCGAGAGGGCCGCCAGCACGTATTGGTCGCCTGGAAAGCTCAAGACGTCTGTCAGTCCGAGCCAACCCTGTATCATTGGCGCGAGCGCCAGAATTGGCCCGGTCGCAGCAAGGACGACCCAGAAGCGTTTGCGATACTCCGCAATCATGCCGCTATGGTCGTGACCGCCATGCGCGTCTGGCGTCGTCTGCGCGCCTGCGTTTGCCGGCACCGGAGCGGAACGATGGGTGTGGGTGGAATGGTCCATGGCGGCGATCTTTTCCTACTGGTCAGGTCTTTTGAGACGAAGGATCTGGAGTGGCGATGACGGGACTACCCCTTGGGGGAAGACCGGGGTCGCCATAGTGGCGCGGATTGGATTTGAAGACCCGATGGCACCGGCTGCAGCAGAAAAAGTAGGTCCAGCCCGCGTATTCCTCTGACGCAGCAGCATCTTCCAGCGCAATCATGTTGCGGCAGACGGGGTCTTCGACAGTCATCGACGCCCTCCAGTATTCAATGCATCACCATGGCGCCGATAAAAGTCCATATCGACATGGAGGATCTCACCGGTCACGCCGGTCGGCAAAGCGTTCGCGTGATGCGGAGGCGTTTTTCCGGTCAGATCGCGATCAGTCATGCGAGAACAGCTCCTTGGCTTCTAATACGCAACGAAGCCGGTCGCCCCTCATGAAAGCGCGCAGCGGCGCCCGTTCCAGCCTGCAGGCGCAATGAGACAGCGCTGGCCATGATCAGGAGGGTAGCCGTTCAAGCGCGAGGGCGATGCCTTGTCCGCCGCCGATGCAAAGCGTCACGATCCCGCGCTTGAGGCCTTCGCGCTGCATCGCGTGGATCAACCGAACCGTTAAAATAGCGCCCGTCGCGCCGATCGGATGGCCATGGGCGATGGCGCCGCCTTCGACATTAACAATTTCTTGCGGGAATCCGAGTTCGTCGACGAGCGCGATCGCGATGGCAGCGAAGGCTTCATTCACTTCCACCCGCTCGACCGATGCCAGTGGCCAGGCCGCGCGCTCAAGGGCGTGCCTGACGGCCGGAACCGGCCCGAGGCCAAACAAACCCGGTTCGACCGCGCCGACGCCCATGCCGGCGATACGGACCGTCGGCATCTGGCCGTGCGATTCGGCCCAGGTCCGATCGGCAATGATCATCGCGGCCGCGCCCGAGTTCAGGCCCGGGGCGTTGCCAGCGGTAATCGAACCGTCTGGTCGGAAGGCCGGTTTGAGGCGCGCAAGGCTTTGAAGCGTTGTACCGGGACGATTGTGTTCGTCAGTATCGAACACGCCGGGTCCTTTGCGTGTCTTGAGTTCAACCGGGGCGATTTCCGCTTTGAACCGGCCCTCCGCCTGGGCTTTGGAAAACCGGGATTGCGAGCGCAGCGCCCAGGCGTCCTGGGCCTCTCGGCTTATCTGGTTCTGCTCGACAAGGTCTTCAGTGTGCCAGCCGGAATGCTCACCGGAAAACGCATCGTTCAGGCCATCATTGAGCAGGCTGTCTATCACAGCGCCATCGCCCAGCCTGTATCCGTACCGGGCCCTGCCCAGCAGGAACGGCGCCTGGTCCATATTTTCCATGCCGCCTGCGATGGCGCAATCGGCATGACCAAGCATCACCTCCTGGGCAGCGGTAATGACCGCTTGTGCGCCGGAGCCGCAGACGCGGTTGACTGTCATGGCCGGGACGCTGACCGGCAGGCCCGCGCCCAGCGCCGCCTGGCGTGCCGGGTTCATCCTGGCGCCCGCCTGCAGAACCTGGCCCATGATTACAGTGTCGATTTGGTCCGCCGCGAGCCCTGACCGGACAAGGGTTGCTCTGATGGCGGTTGCACCAAGGTCGGCGGCAGGAACGTCTTTCAGGCTTCCTCCGAACGTACCGATGGCGGTACGCATGGGCGCGCAGATAACGGGATCAGGTCGCGGCATGAGGGCCTCCGATGTGCGAGTTGGTTGAGTGGCAATGATTTTCGGCAGGGGGACAGCAGAGCGCCTCGGGCAATGGCGAACTGCGCGACACGCCTTCAGGCAAGAAGACAGAATGCTGCCTGGTGACGCTCTTGCGTGTCCTTGCAGCGACCACGAGCCGCGCAAGGGCGAGACCTGCAAGACGCGCTTCGGGCGGGTCGGCCCGCGATGGCAGGACGACCGGTGCGCGCAGGCCAAGCACCAGGCCGGCAAGCATCGCGTCTGCCATATATTCAAGATTCTTGGCGAGGATATTGCCGGAAACAAGATCCGGCACGAGTAGAATGTCCGCATCGCCAGCGACAGCCGAACTGATGCCCTTGATCTCTGCCGCTTTTAGCGAAATCGCGTTGTCGAACGCGAGCGGCCCGTCAACAATGCCGCCGTGTACCTGGCCGCGCTGGGCCATGACCGAAAGCGCCGCCGCGTCGAGACTGGACGCGATCAGCGGATTGACCGTCTCGACAGCGGATAATACCGCAGTCTTTGGTTTCTTGATTCCAATCAAGGTCATGAAGTCGATGACATTCTGCAGGATCGCGGCCTTGGCCATCAGGTCCGGCGCGATATTGACCGCGGCATCCGTAATCGCGAGCAGTTTGGGATAGGCCGGTATGTCAGCCAGAAAGACGTGGCTGGCACGCATGCCGGGCTCCCGGAGACTGGCTGCAGGATCAAGCAGTGCTTTCAGCAATACATCGGTATGAATGAGCCCTTTAATCGCAATATGGGTACTACCAGCTCTCAGGAGACTGGCGGCATGCTGGGCCGCTTCGTATTCGTTCCATGCAGGAAGAATCTGATCGGGGTTGACTGAGAGGCCGGCTGCGTCGGCTTCGGCCTGAATCGCATCCGGATCGCCGATCAGGATCGGATGGGCCCAGCCTCGCTTGAATGCCTCGTCCGCAGCCATCAGGACGTCGCGTTGCGCAGCGCAGACGACTGCCACTTTCAAGGGCGGGCCCGCATCGGCTGCCGCTGCGAGCGCGGTAAAATCACGATACGCGATCATGTGGCCCTCTGATTCAGTTGCGCAGGGGCGTTTGCCAGGACAGCGCGACCCTGGCGCGCAATCGTCAGG
>LADW01000012.1 GCA_000961695.1 Hyphomonadaceae bacterium BRH_c29 | reverse complement strand
GGATGCTGGCCAGGCTCTCGCCGCGCAGCGCCGCCTCGCGGGCCAGAAGGCGCAGAGCCTCGGCCTCGCCTGCACTGTAGCGTTGGCGTTTCGGCTTGCGGATTGTGTCGGTTTTCAGGGTCATGGCGCAGAGTGTGCCACGGCCTGAACCCGGTCGGATTCACCGCGCTTTATCCGACACCTGACGGCCCGGACGGGCACTGGCTGGACACTGGCCGCAACCCGCACCGTTTATGTGGTCCTTACACGGTGTTTATACGGTGTTCTATGTGGTGTTTTGCGGGCGCTGCGGCGCAACAATTTCACAGGCAAATCGAAACCTGTGGAATTCTTCGCGTGGTTTGCGAAAAATTTTTGACAGAGACTCGACTCAGGCGAGCTTTGGTGAGATCGTTTCGTTAAGCCAACGAAACCAGCCGGGAGCAGACCCGGAAACGGCGCGAGGGCAAAGTACGTCGCCCCCGGATCAATCCGGGGCCAGGGGCAAAACCGCGAGAGCGGTGGCGCGAAGGGCCTCGGCGGGATGAAGGGACAAAGCAGGTGGCGTATTCCGGAGGGGAGCTAGACCCCGCAAGGAAAGGCTGTAGGCCGTGACCGGAGCGCGATCCGAAACACGGCGCCAAAGGTGGAAACTGCAAGGAATCCACCAGCGGACAGGTCACGCAAGGCACCGCCCGGGTGCCTTCGAGGCCGCAGACAAAAGGCGCAGGGCGCCGGCGCGTTCACAAGACGAGCAGGCGACCGGCCGGGTCTGACGGGAAAATGAAGGCCTGCTCAAACAGGCCGGAGTGGACCCGGTGTCAGAAGACCGACAACGAGTGCTAGCACAGTGTCTCGGTAGTCCGATTCGAAACACCAGGAAAGGCGTCCTCCCTCGGGTGGGCGCCTTTTTTGCTGTGCCGGTGTCTGTATGCGGTGTCTGTATGCGGACGCTAGGCCAGCGCCAGGCCCGCCGCGAGATAGATCAGCGCCGCCCCCGCCCCCGCCGCCAGGGCATAAGGCAGCTGCGTCGCGACATGGCGGACATGGTCGCATCCTGCAGCAAGTGATGCGATTACCGTGGTGTCCGAGATGGGCGAGCAATGGTCGCCGAACACGCCGCCGCCGATCACAGCCGCCAGCATCAGCTCCGGCGGGAAGCCGACAACCTGCGCCACCGGCATCGCAATCGGCACCATGATCCCGAACGTCCCCCAGCTCGTCCCGGTCATGAACGCGGTCACCCCGGCAACGATGAAGACTGTCATGGGAACGAGTGCCGTCGGAATATAGTCCGACACGAGGCCCGCCATATAGGTGCCCGTTCCCAATGTTTTCAAGCTGCTACCGAAGGCGATGGCCAGCAGCAGCACGGTGACAGGCGCCACCATTTCCCCGATCCCGCGGAAGAACCGCTCCTGAATCTCGGCGCCGGTGAAGACTTTGCCGAGGCGCAGCATCACGGCGGCCACCACGATCGCGACGCACACGCCCCAGAGGATCGACAGGCTGCCATTGCCGGCCAGCATGTTGCCCTTCCCCGTCCACGCCATGAAGCCGACAGAGCCTGCCACCATCACCAGAAGCGGCAGCCACATGTGAATGGCCCGCCCCGGTGGCAAATGATCAACAGTTTCAAGTGCTTCCGTGCCCGGCCGGGCCTCGATGTCGGCGGTCCGCATCGGCCCAAAGCTGCGATTGGTGATGACGGTGACGTAGACGCCCAGCACCGTCAGCAGCGCATAAGCGTTCCAGCCCACCGTGCCCGCAACCACGCCGAGGCTCTCGGCCCCGTAATAGGGCTGCACCAGCGTCAGCACATAGGCGCCCCAGCCGTTCAGCAGGATCAGGGCCGAGACCGGCGCGGACGTGGAGTCGATCACATAGGCGAGGCGCTCGCGCGAAAGCCCGTGCGTGTCGAACAGACGCCGCCCCAGCACGCCCGCGCTGAGCAGGCTGACATTGGTTTCGACAAAGACCAGCGTGCCCGCAATGGCCGGGGCGAGGCCCGCGCGGCGCGGCGTCGAGGTCAGGCCCTTGCGGTCCAGCAGGCCGACGGTCGCATCGACGCCGCCGGACTCGCGCATGAACACGATCAGCGCGCCGATGAGCAGGCAGAAGACCAGCACGCGCGCGTTCCCGGCATCGGTCATCACCCGCACCGAGCGCTCGGCCGACATCAGCGAACCCATGACCGGATTGCCGCCCAGGATCAGCGTCTCCGAAGCGACCAGGCCAAGCCCGAGCGCCACGTACACATTGCGCGACACCGCCGCGACGAGGATCGCCAGCACCGGCGGCAACAGGGTCAGGATTTCCAGGACACGCCCCCTTCAAGTCAGCGTTTCAGCTCTCAACTGCCAGCCTCGCCCAGACCGGCGCCTCCTGGCAAGCCACCTCGCCTGCACATTCTGCAGCGGGCCCGGTTCGCATGTTTCACGGGCAGCCCCTGGGCACAGCCCGGATTGTTTGGCGTCCGGGGCGCGTTCATGCTTAACTTCTTCCCAACAAAAGATAAAATGGTGGAGGAGGACAATCCGGATGACACGCCGTATCAATGCCCTGTTGGTCTCAAGCGCCATTGCGCTGGTGGCCGCTTGCGCCAGCACGCCGGATAACCCCTACACACCGGAGAACGAAGCACACGAGAACTGGGTGTCCGCCGCCTGGCACTGGGTCTTCCCGCCTGACGTTCCGCCTCCACCACCTCCACCTCCACCTCCACCTCCACCTCCACCTCCACCTCCACCTCCACCTCCACCTCCACCTCCACCTCCGCCTCCGCCTCCGCCTCCGCCTCCGCCTCCGCCTCCGCCTCCGGAGCCCATTGGTTCGAGTGGGCCGGGCGAGCAAGTGACCACGCCCGATGTGACCGAGGAGCGTGACAGCGCACCTGACGAGGTCATTGGCATCGGCACACCCGGCACGATCGGGCATGGGGCCGGATGGGGCAGCAGCAGCGAGGATGAAGAATTCGACGATCTCGCCCTGCTGGAAGAGATCATCGTCACGGGAAGCCGGAACACGCCTGACGCAGCGGATGCCGAAGCCTTGAGAAGTGTCTTAAAGTCTCTTGGCATTGAAGCACCGGAAGGCGCGCGCGCAGCCGAACTGGAAGAAATCTTCAATTCCGCGATGGGATTAGAAGAAATGGCCCCAGCCGCGGGTGGCGGCAGTTACTCCCACTGCCAGGCCTATCTGGATGATCCCGGCACGATCAATCTGATCTGTGAAATGTTCAGGGAGCCTTCAGATGCCGGAGACCTGAAAACGGCGAAGATCCCTGCAGGCAATAATCTGGAGGAAACCTTGACCCGCCTCGCCCTGCAGGTCGGCGGTGGACGAGAGAAAGTCGAGGTCGGCAGGCCGGACGCAACGCTTTGCGTCTGGAACCCCGGCCCGGATCTCAACCTTGGGGACCAGATCTATTTCAGTGAGTGCATGCCCTGGGACGAACCCCTGAAGGCGATGGCGGATGCCGGCGCGGGCGGCTTCGATTCCGGGCGCGTCGCCCATCAGGCCCCGAACGAAATGGTGGTCGACCAGGCCTATCTGCTGGAAATCGCGATCCAGCCCCTGACGAGCACAATGACCGTCGAGGCCGCTGACAGCGTCCTGACCAGCACGCTCGGAACCGGCCTCGCCCCCGGCAGCACCGAAACGCCCTTCGCCATTGAGTTTGACACGGTCAAAGCCTCGAAAGTCATGTCCGCCACGCTGGAAGGCGACGAGGACGAGTTCGAAATCAAAGCGCTGACCCCGAAGGAACAGGCCGTCCTGCCGGATGCACCGACCGTGTGGCAATGGCGGGTTGTACCGAAGGAAGACGGATACGGCACCCTCCTCTACAATATGTCGCAAAGCCTCGAAGTGGACGGCGAACGGTACGAGCGATCCGTGAAGAGGATCTGGCAGGATGTCGATATCTACACGATCAACGAACTGCTTGAGGATGAGGACGATCCATCCTCTGCGGCCCCGCGCGATGTGAGCCCCATGGTCAACACGCTTGTGGCCCCTTCGCCGCCGCCCTCCGATACCCCGATGGCTGCTATGGACTCTGCCGCCATCGCCGGATGCACGTGGACAGACGGAAGCAATCCGGACCGGTTTGCCATGGTCCTCTCCAACCTTGCCTATAATGCACCAATCAGCCGCCTGTCTGAAACCCATGAAGACGGCGACCGGATTGCAGAAGCACTGACCGAGACCGGCTTCAGCGTCCAGCGCTGCCGGGATGTCGGCCGCACCGAAACGCTGAACGGGTTGCGCGAGGTGGGCCGCAAATCCCTCGCGCGCAAACAGGCCGGCGCGCATCCGACAACTTTCTTCTACTATTCCGGACACGGCGTGAACGTGGACAGCACGAACTACGTTCTCCCCGTCGATTTGCCCGGCGCCAGCGAGTACGAGATTGAAGACGGCGCTGTCAGCTTCGAACAGATCTTCAACATCGTCTCGACGGCTGTCGCATCGACTTCGTTCATCGTGTTCGATGCCTGCCGGACGGTGATGGATGATGAAAGCCGGGGCATGCTGCGCTCTTACGCGCCCGTCACCTGGTCGACCGGCGTGTTCCAGGCTTACGCGACCGAGCCCGGCAAGACTGCAGCCGATGACGGGGCCTATTCGGAAGAACTGGCCAAACGCATTCCGTCAGAAAGCGTACCCGCCAACGTTCTGTTCAAGCGCGTGCAGGACGCCGTCGCCCGGCGCACGAACGAAAAGCAGCATCCGAACTATATCGACCTGACGACCGGCGGGGATTTCTACTTCCAGCCCGAATAGCGCGTGCGATCACACGAGGTATTTCAGCCCCAAAGCTGCGGCTGGGCGTCTATGACGTCCTGTACGCATCCCTGTTCCCAGGGGAACAGGCCCTGTTGTGCTCCGGGCCAGATGAGCTGGCAAACTTCAGGGTGTCCTTCATGGCCAGTTTCTTTCCAGTACCAACCGGCTGAAGTTGCGTATTCCTTGAACAGGTCTTCGTGCGTCGCATGCATCGACACGCACGTGAAGCCTTCCAGCAAGCCGTGCCAACGCTGTCCCTGTTCGACCGCCTGGGCGTTCTTAAGCTGACGGAAGACTTCCCATAAGATGGAATGCATGAGTTTCGAGGACAGTCCGAAAATGATGAATTCCGGTGCATTGAGTGTTGTTGAAAATCCGACGGAGTAGGTGAACGACGGAGTTAACCCATCTGGATCGAACACATGCATGCCATGCCAGCCATGTTCACGAATGTTCGTGAACATCTGTTGTTCAAACTGATTGTATTCCCGGTGCGCCATTCGGCATGGTTTGGAATACGCCCCCGTCCGACGCAACCCTAAAAAGAAACCGCCTGCCCCCCCCCTCCGGCGCAGGCGGTTTCCGCTGTCAGACCCAGCCCCCTGGGCGCAGCGATCAGTAACGCAGCGGCGACTCTTCGACCGGTTCAGCCGGTGGCGGCGCCGGATCGGGCGTGCCCTTGATCAGCGTATCTTCCGGGGTGACGCCGGAACTGGCCGCAGCGCAGCAGCGTACCTGCATTTCCAGAACCTTGGTGTTGAAGCGGCACTGCTCATCATTGATTTCCCGCATGATGGACAAGCCGCCCGCACGCGTGGTGTAGCGCGTCTGGGTACAGCTGGTCAGCGTGAAACCCGGACGGCAGGTGCCGATGGCGGAATTCTGAATTGTGCGGGTTTCGCAGACGACATCGTCCGTCTTGTTGGCCGCCTCGTCCGCACGCGCCATTGCGGCGGCGGCGAGTTCCTTCGCCTCGGCAGCAGCCGTGGCGGCCCCATCGGCGACATTGCGCGCCTGCGACAGGCGCATGTCTGTATCAGAGAGCGCGACCGACTGGCCGTCGATCTCGACCTTCAGCTTGCAGACGCCTTCGTCCTGATGATCGGTGACGGCGCAATACTCAGCGACCGATTGTTCCTTCGGAATGCCCTGGCAGGCAGCAACAACAGCTGCGAGCGCCACGGCGGCGAAAAGTCCTGATTTAGCCATGTGCGGCCTCCGTTCAGTCCAGCCCAAAGGGAGTTTGGGCCGTTCAGCGCGGCAGGGTCAACCTTGCTCGCGGATCAGGAGAGTCTCAGGCCTTGAGTTTGTAGCCCGTCCGGAACATCCACCAGACGGTCAGGATGGAGATCGCGGACAGGATGCCGGTATAGGTAACCCCAACAATGATCGAGGAATTGGCCACACCCAGGAAGCCATAGCGGAAGCCGTCGATCATGTAGAAAAACGGGTCCAGATGGGCAATCGTCTGGAAGGGCTCGGTCATCACCTTGATGTCGTAGAATGTGCCGGACAGGAATGTCAGCGGCACGATCACGAAATTGGTGACGGCGGACAAATGGTCGAACTTGTCGGCCCAGATGCCACCAATTGCGCCCAGACCACCCAGAACGATGGCGGATGTCAGGCTGAACCAGAGGATTGGCCAGATATGCGCCACGGACAGGTCAGCCAGCCCGCTCAGCTGGATGCCGATGCCGGAAATCAGCGCCACAAGCAGGCCGCGCACAACGGCACCGCCAAGGAAGCCTGCTGTCAGCTCCAGCGGTGACAAAGGCGGCATCAGGAAATCGACATGGGTGGAGTTGAACTTGGCCTGGACGAGGCTGGAACTGGTGTTCTGGAAGGCATTCTGCAGGATCGCCATAACGATCAGACCGGGCGCCAGAAAGTCGTTGTAATTCAAGCCCTCAAAGTCGCCCGTCAGGTTGCCGCGATCCCCGAAAGCCAGCTTGAACACGGTCATGAACAGGAGTGTGGTCACGATCGGCGCCAGGATGGTCTGCATCCAGACCTTCATAAATCTGCCCACTTCCCGTTTGAAAAGCGTCCAGAGCCCCATTCCGTTCACCGCACCGTACTGGCGGATCTCACGAAAGGCGGATGGGGAAACGGCCGGGGCGGGCGCCGATACGGCGGAGGAGTCGATGGAGGTCATGGGCGCCTATGTAGGGTCATTTCAGGCAAGGTGCGAGACCTCTTGCACGGAGTTTTTATGAACCCAGCCATCAGGGGAGCAAAAAGGTCAGATCTTACGGAGCGAGAAACGGGGGCGAGAAAGAATTCCACAGGCGCCGGAATTTTAACCACAAGATGTAGAAAGCCTGTGGAAAGGCTGTCCCGCATGTTGTGTTTCGTTTCGCTCCTGATACGATATCTAGGTGCTGAGCGGGGTGACGTGTGTTTGTCATCTCAACATATAGGGGCTGACGGGCTTGGGGAACAAGCCTGTACCAAGCAGGAAGGTAGATACATGTCCTGGACTGAGGAACGTGTGAGTACGCTCAAGAAACTCTGGGCGGAAGGCCATTCGGCCTCCCAGATCGCCAAGCAACTGGGCGGCGTAACCCGCAATGCCGTGATCGGCAAGGTCCACCGTCTCGGCCTGTCCGGCCGCGCCACGCCATCACGGCCTGTGAAGCGCCCACCGCGTCTGGCCCGTCCGAAGCCACGTGTGATGCCTGATGGTTCGGTCAAGGTGCCCACGCCGCAGCTGCCGGAGCGCCCTGTCGAGGCCCCGCGCACGGCGATCGAGCGCCAGGCACCGATGGCCCCTCTGCCGCCGCTGACCATGGCGGACGGTGAGCCCGCCACCATTCTCACGCTGCGGGATTCCATGTGCAAATGGCCAATCGGCGATCCGGCTGACCCGAAATTTGCGTTCTGTGGCCGCAAGGCCGACTGCGGCCCCTACTGCACAGAGCATGCGAAAGTCGCCTTCCAGCCCGCTCGCCGGCGGGACACCAAGAAGGGCGAATACGATTACGTCCGCCGCATCGCAGGCTGATCAGCCCCGGCCGCATCGGTGAACGTAAAAGCCCCCGGATGATTTCCGGGGGCTTTTTTCTGCGCTGCGCAGGCCTTGCCCGGCGGAGACCGGACCTCTAGTTTAGAGGTCATGCAGGACTTCAACGCCGCCTCTTTCCTGGAGAAACTGAACCTCCGCGCCACACGGCCGCGGCTGGCGATTGCGCGCATACTGTTTGCCGATGGTCACAACCGGCACGTCACGGCTGAATGGCTGGCAGAGGAAGTCAGCCGCCGGGGCGATCCGATGGCACTGGCGACGATCTACAACACCCTGCATTGCCTTGCAGACGCCGGCGCCCTGCGCGTGGTTCGCGGAACGGGTGCCGACAACATTGTCTTCGACACCTACACCCATCCGCATCACCACTTCCTGGACGAGCGCACGGGTGAGCTGACCGACATACCTGAGAACGCTCTCACACTCACCGGCCTGCCGGACGCGCCGGATGGCCGTGCGATTGCTGGCTACGACATCATCGTACGCGTGCGCTAGGAATCACCAGGACACCCCTTAGGGTTGTATATCAGCTTGAATCCGCTGTTTTTTTCGACAGCAAGACAACCTGCTTGTCGTCCATGCGTATTCCACAGGTTTGCATCTTTCTGTAGGATGTGAGTCGAGGTGGATATTGGTTGCGGGGAACGTACGTGCTGGCTGATCTAATATCGGGTGAACTCCCCTATCTCAGGCGCTATGCCCGCGCGCTGCTCGGCACGCGCAGCGCCGGCGACGCCGCCGTCGAGACGATGCTCGAAACCAAGATGCTGATCATGCTGAACGAGGGGCGCACGCTCGCTCAGCGGAAAGACCTCTTCCGCGCCCTCGACGAGACCATCATGGAAGAGCTTTCCAAAGGAAAGCTCAATCTGGAAGTCGCCAAGATCCTGCGCAACATGACAACCGATGCGCGCCGGGCCGTCATGCTGACAGCCGTTGAAGGCTTCAGCATATTTGAGACCGCCGAAATTCTCTGCGCGTCGACGAACCTCGTCGAAAAGGCCCTGATGGATGCCGAAGCCTCGCTCCAATCTGCGCTGTCGACCACTGTTCTGGTGATCGAGGACGAGACCCTCATTGCCGAGATGCTGGCCGGGATCGTGCTGGAGGCGGGCCATTCGGTTCTGGGCATTGCCTCGACCCGGCGGCAGGCGGTCGAGCTGGCCACATCCGGCAAGTTCGGTCTGATCCTTGCGGATATCGTTCTGGCCGACGGCTCGTCCGGCGCTGAGGCTGTCACGGAAATCCAGGCAGATCTGCCCCGCCCGGTGCCAGTGATCTACATTACCGCCTATCCGAAGCGGCTGCTCAGCGGAGCCGCATCCGAACCGGCCTTCCTGATCGTCAAACCGTTCCAGCCGAGGCAGGTGCGCGCCATGGTCGAGCAGGCAGTCATGTCCGCCTATCTCGAACAGCCGCATTAGCACCAGCTGCGGGTCTCGCCTTCCCCGGCAAAGACCGCTAAGTCCGGATCATGCCCGGCCAAAGCCTTGATACGCCCGATAATATTTACGCCGCACCGGCCCGCTGGGTCGCGAGCGGTGCTGGCGCGCAGGGTAACCTGTTCCTGACCGGCCGGGCCGGCACCGGCAAAACCACGATGGTCCGCAAATTCCTGGCAGGCGCAGGTGACAGCGCCATCGTGCTGGCCCCGACCGGGGTTGCCGCGATGAACGCGGGCGGGCAGACGATCCATTCCTTCTTCAAGTTCCCGCCGCGCCTGATCGAGCCGACAGACATAAAACGCCTGCGCTCCACCCGTCTGATCAAGGCGATCAACACGATGGTCATCGACGAGATCTCGATGGTGCGGTCCGACATGCTGGACGCCATCGACAAGTCGCTGAAGCTCAACCGGGGCTCCCGGCGCCCGTTCGGCGGCGTGCGGATGATCCTGTCGGGTGACCTGCACCAGCTGCCCCCGGTCGTCTCGGGCGAAGAGGCCCCCATCCTGAAAGAGCGCCATGGCGGGCAGTATTTCTTCAATTGTGATGCCTTCCGCGAAGCCGAATTCGCGCTGCTCGCATTGAAGCACGTGTTCCGGCAGGAAGACCCGCGCTTCCTCGCTCTGCTCGGCGCGCTGCGCACAGGCCGGGTGACGCCGAACGACGAAGCCATTCTGCGCGGCATCGTCTCGTCGCGTTCGGCGGTGGACGCGTCCGAAACCCATGTCGTGCTGACCCCGAACAATGCCAATGCCTACCGGATCAACCAGGCACGGCTTGAGGGCCTGACCTCGCGGAGCAAAGTCTATCCTGCGGACATTCAGGGCCAGTTCGAGGAACGCAGCTACCCGACCGAAGCCGACCTTGAACTGAAGGAAGGCGCCAGAGTCATGCTGATCAAGAACGACCCTGAAGGCCGCTGGGTCAACGGCACACTGGCCACGGTTGCCGGCTTTTCCGGCAAGGGCGTGATCGTGGAAATCGACGGCGCGGTGCATGAGATCGAACCGTCTGCCTGGGAAAAATACCGCTACGAACTGGACCCCGACACCAAGAAGGTGAAGCGCGAAGTCGTCGGCACGTTCAAACAGGTGCCGCTCCGCCTCGCCTATGCCGTGACCATCCACAAGGCGCAGGGCCTGACGCTGGACAAGGTCTATATCGATTTCGACCACGGCATGTTCGCACACGGACAAGCCTATGTCGCTTTCTCGCGGGCGCGGACCCTGGAAGGCCTGGAAATCAGCCGCGAATTGCGGCCACGCGACCTGGTGCTCGACCGGGACGCCTTCGCCTTCGGCAAGCTCGAAACCATCGAAGACAATGACGCCTATCTGCTGGCAAAGTTCGCAAAGACCGAACAGCAGCTTTTGTAAGGAGCGCTTCCATGCTGAAACGGCATCTGACAGTTTTTTGCCTGGCCCTGATCAGCCTCGGGAGCGCCTGCATGACGACACCGGCCACAACATCCTCCACGCCCCCCTCCGCGCCCGGTGATACCGCGCGCGCGCCGGTCGGCGATGTCTGGACCTATGAAGACGGCCGCACACGGCTGAAAGCCTACAGGTCCGGTGAAGGACCAGAAATTGTGATGTTCGCCAGCGCCGGGCGCGAAGCCAGCGACTTCAACGAACTGGCAGGCCGCCTCACCGCTGCCGGATACAGCGTCACCCTGTTCGAAGCCCCGTTCATCAACGGGGTTCAGGCCACCGCTGAAACGCCGACCCTGTTCGACCTTGCCGATGATGCCGCGATCTATCTGGAAACGCGCGACGCGCCTGTCGTGGTGCTGGGCCATGCCTTTGGCAACCGGCTCGCCCGCGCGGTGGCCACCCGCCACCCGGACAAGGTGCGCGGCGTCATTCTGCTGGCCGCCGGCGGGCTGAAGCCCATCGCCGAGAAGGCAAGCAAAGCCCTGCAACAGAGCTTCGATCCGCGCCTGACGCCGGACGAACACCGCGAGGCAGTCCGCTATGGCTTCTTCGCTGAAGGCAATCCGGTCCCGGACTATTGGCTTCGCGGCTGGCATCTGGAAACCGGGCGCCTGCAGGGCGCCGCGACCCGCTCGGTCGACTCCTCCCTCTGGTGGACGGCCTACGGCAAGCCGATGCTGGTGATGACCGGCCTGCAGGACACGATTGCCCCGCCTGCCGACACGATTGATCTGTTGGAGGCCGAACTTGGCGATCAGGTCACAGCCGTCCGCATTGATGGGGCCGGCCATGCCCTGTTGCCTGAAGTGCCGGACGCGCTGGCAGGCGCAATCACGGACTGGCTCGCGAACCTGCCGGAATAGACGGCGTCAGAGCCCGTCGAACTTGCGGCGCAGGTTGCGGTCTTCATCCAGGACGACCCGCTCCAGTGCGGCAACGCGGTCGCGCAGATGCGCAATCTCTTCCTCTTCGCCCTTATTGGCGTGTGACCGGTCTGGTCCGCGCACCAGCGTGGCGAAAATCAGCAACAGGAGAAATACCACGAAGGGGTAAAGCAAGGGCATGTTCTCATCTCCTGTTCTGTGTTGGACGGGTCAGTCGGCTCAGGCGAGCCGGGAAATCTCCTCGCGCAGGCGCTGGTCGCCATCGGTGACGATTTTTTCGAGCACGCGCACGCGCTCCTTCAAACGAGACACTTCGTTCGCCATCTTCTCGAATTCAGCTTCACTGGCGAGATCGTTCGCCCGGTTATGCTTGCTCTTGATATAGTTGTTGATCACTCCGGCGCCGACCGAGATCAGCACGATGACAACAACCATCTGAAACGGATCCATTGACCCCGCCCTCCTAAAATATCGATAAACGATATATGGTATTTCCTGAATGCCTGTTCAAGGAAATTCGCACGGAAAATGAAAATCTGGAAGGATGAACGCGTTTTAGCGGCCGGTTGAGCCGAAACCGCCTGCGCCGCGATCTGTCTCGTCGAGCGTGTCGACGGCCTGCCAGACAAGGCGCGTCACCGGGGCCAGCACGAGCTGGGCGATCCGCTCACCGCGCTGGATGGTGAAGGCTTCCTGTCCGAGATTGACCAGGATCACCTTGATCTCACCGCGATAGTCGCTGTCGATCGTGCCGGGCGTGTTGAGGCAGGTCAGGCCATGCTTTGCCGCAAGACCGGAGCGCGGGCGCACCTGGATCTCATACCCTTGCGGGATCGCAACACTGAGACCGGTCGGCACCATGTTGCGCTCACCCGGCGCCAGAATGATGGGCTCGCCTTCGGGCACAGCCGCGCGCACATCCATCCCGGCAGAGCCGATGGTTTCATAAGCGGGCAGCTGAAGCCCCTCGAAATGCGGCAGCGGACGAACCGCGACATTAACCTCGTTCATGGCCGCAGCGGTTGCGGGAGTCGGCGCGTGAAGTCAAGCGGGCGGAGGCCCCTACTCCGCTGCGAGCTTCATGTCGCCATCAAGACCGGGCAGCGCCTCGGCAATCTTCAGGGCCAGGCGGCGAGCGACCTCGTCCTTGCCCATGCGGGGCCAGCGGTCGATGCCGGTGCGGGTGACGAGCGCGATCTCGTTTTCCAGCCCGCCCATGATGTCGCCGGACACGTCGTTTGCGACGATCCAGTCACAGCCCTTGCGCTTCAGCTTGGCCTCGGCGTGCGCGTCCACATCATGCGTCTCGGCGGCAAAGCCGATGACGAGACGCGGACGCTGTTTGCGCTTGTTGGAAACAGTCTTGAGGATGTCCGGATTCTCGGCCAGTTCCATCGAGGGCGTGGCACTGCCTGCACCCTTGATCTTGAGCTTCTTCGTCGCCGCGCGCGCGGGGCGCCAGTCGGCCACGGCGGCGACCGAGACGAACACATCTGCCGGCAGCGCGTCTTCGACGGCTTTCAGCATCTGTCTCGCGGTCTCAACACGTACCCGTTCGACCCCTTTGGGTGCGTCCAGGATCACCGGTCCTGACACCAGGGTCACACGTGCGCCCTGTTCTGCGAGCGCTGCGGCGATGGCATAACCCTGCCGTCCGGACGAATGGTTCGACAAATAGCGCACCGGATCCAGCGGCTCACGCGTCGGCCCGGCCGTGACGACACAGTGCACGCCGTCCAGCGCGCCGCGTATCCCGCCTGCCAGCTGGCGTTCGATTTCGGCAACAATAACAGGGACTTCTGGCAGGCGACCGGGGCCAAACTCGCCGCACGCCATGGCGCCTTCGTCCGGCTCCATCACGGTCACGCCATCGGCCCGCAGCTGCGCCACGTTCCGCATCGTCGCCGCATGCTGCCACATCCGCACATTCATCGCCGGCACCATCAGCACCGGCGTGTCCGTCGCCAGCAGCGTCGTCGACGCAAGGTCATTGGCATGCCCATGCACGGCCTTGGCCATCAGGTCTGCCGTTGCCGGGCAAACAACAACAAGATCAGCAGATCGCGACAGCTGGATATGACCCATCTCGGCCTCGTCATCGAGGCTGAAGAGGTCTGTGAACACTTTCTCGCCCGACAGCGCCGATACAGATAGCGGGGTCACGAACTGCGATCCGCCAGCCGTGAGAATACAGCGGCAGGCGATCCCGCGGCGGCCAAGCTCGCGGATCAGTTCGAGGCTTTTATAGGCAGCTATACCGCCGCCTATGATGAGGAGGATGCGTTTGTCGCTCATCGGTTCCAGATTGCTTTACTGGGCTCACTCTTAACCCAAAATCCTTGCGCGCCCGCCATGAAATTCGCGTGAAAACGCAGTGAGCGTTAAGGATTTATCCGGATCGTCGGCGGCCGCGCGCGACTCTCTTCCTGCGGTTCAGCGAGGCTGATCCCGTAGCGGGTGTAGGTCGCAAGCGGGCTGGCGCCGACGCGGATCAGCTTCATCTGGCTGCGCCGAGGGGCACCTGCCCCGGCCATGACCATGCCGTGATCGCCCGGATGAACCATCGTGACCGCACCACCCCGGATCAGCCGGATACCCGCTGTCCCGCCGGGGCGCCGAATGGCCTGCACATCCACTTTCAGCATGGAACTGGTGCGTTTTCCGCCACTTGGCGCGCCGCTGAGTGCGGGCGTCGCGCGGGGCGATGAGACCGGCGCCGGAGGGGCTTTACGCACAGGAGGCGCAGTCTTTTGCGCTTCCGTGGGCTGTCCGGACGCAGCAATCTGCGCCGCAACAGGCATGGCCAGAAGAACGCCGAGAAGCGCGGAGGTAACGAGACCCTTCATGGCGGGTCCTTTCATGGGCAGCTTGTGCCCAGTCTAGGCCACGCCTCCATGAGTCGTTAACCCTTTACTCCATTAAGGAGAGTTCAGGTCTGGCGGGACGTCATATTCGCGAGAAATTCGCCTACTGCCGTTGTATCGCCCGTACGCTCACCGGGAATGGCCTCGCAAAACTCCACGAAAGGGATTTTCGACTCCAGTCCGAACTGATGCGTGACCGGCGCAAGCTCAGGATGGTCGAGGCTGCCGATGGTCACATACTGGCGCGCATCCGGCAGGTCGTAAGTAAACCCAAGCGGCGTTCCGCATTCTTTGCAGAAAGCGCGCTTCGCCAGATTTGAACTCCAGAAATCTTCCGGCGCTGTGGCCGTCCAGCGGAACTTGTCCTTCGGCGCACCGACGAGCGCTGCAAACAGCCCTCCGGTCGCTTTCTGGCACATCCGGCAATGACAGACATGGGCGTATTCCAGAACGTCCATTTCGTAGCGCACGCGGCCGCACTGGCATCCGCCGGTATAGGGCATTGGAGGGACCTCCTACTTGAAGGCCCAGACTGCCAGACCAGCCAGCACTGCGACAAGCCCGAACCAGCCCCACCAGGGCGCAAACGGTTTGCGCGGCTGCGGCGGCGTTTCGGCGATCTCGTGTTCCATGAACACTTCGAACCGGTCCATCACTTCGGGAAGGCGCTTCAGCCGGTTGGTCACTTCGCGCAGGTTGTCCGCGACCAGCTTGGCGGCGCCCTGCGGGCCGAAGCTGCGGCGGATCCAGCCTTCGACGACCGGTTCTGACGCATTCCAGATATTGTGTGACGGGTCGATGGCGCGTGCGACCCCCTCAACCTGAACCATGGTCTTCTGAAGCAGAACGAGTTCCGGGCGCAGCGACATGCCGAACGTGTGCGTATAGTCGAACAGCTGCAGCAGCACACGGCCCATGGAGACTTCCTCGGCCGGCTTGCCATGGATCGGCTCGCCAATCGTGCGCAAGGCCTGAGCAAAGTCGCCGACCGATTGGGACGAAGGAACGTAACCGGCTTCGAAGTGAACCTCCGCGACGCGAACATAATCCCGCTTCAGGAAGCCCCAGAGGATTTCTGCCAGAAAGCGCCGCTCCGTCATGCCGATGCGGCCAATGATGCCGAAATCGACCAGCGCGATCCTGCCCTCAGGTGTCAGGATCAGATTGCCTTCGTGCATGTCGGCATGGAAAACGCCGTGCTCAATAGCATTTGTCAGGAAGCCACGCGTGATCTCATTGGCGAGTTTCTTGCGGTCGATGCCCGGCTGATCCAGCGCCTTCGGATCGGTCATCGGGATGCCGTCGACCCAGTCGATGGTCAGCACACGCCGGCCGGTGCGCTCCCAGTCCACTTTCGGGATCTCGAAATAGCCGTTCTTCTCGCTGAGCGCGCGCATTTCGTCGGCCCCGCCCGCTTCGAGGCGAAGGTCTGTTTCGCGCATCATGGCATTGGCGATGGTCTCGGTGAACGCAACCGGCTTCAGACGCCGGCTCTGAGACGAAACGCCCTCAATCGTGCGCGCGGCCCGCTTCATGGCCGAGAGTTCAAGGCTCAGCTGTTGCTCGATCTTCGGGCGCAGGATTTTCACGGCGCGCGCCCCGTCCGGCAGGTCCATCCGGTGCACCTGCGCCAGCGACGCGGCGGCGACAGGCTCAGACAGGCCCGGGAACAGACGGGCGGCTTCGTCTGCGCCAAACTCCGTCGTCAGCGCATTGCGGGCAGCCTTCATGGAGAAAGGCGGCAGCTTGTCCTTCAGGCGATCAAGGTCTGACGTGACTTCGGAGCCGAACACGTCGGGCCGGGTCGCCAGGAACTGGCCGAGCTTGATATAGGCCGGGCCGAGGCCTTCCAGTGCGCGGGCAAGCCGCTGGCCGGGCCGTCCGCGTGCCCCGCCCGTGAACAGGCGCAGCGTGCCACCGGCAATCCTCGCAGGCAGCGGTAGGCGGGACTGATACTCTGCTGGCAGGATCACGTCATGCCGCGCAAGTGCCACACCGGCGCGCAAAAGGCGGCGATAGTCTCCGAAAGCGCCCATCCTCAGACGGCCCAGCCGAAGTGCAGGGCCGCGATGCCCCCGGAATAATTGGTCACGGACACGTTCGAGAAGCCTGCGCCTTCGATCTCGGCGCGGAAGGTTTCCTGATCGGGAAATTTGCGGATCGACTCGACCAGGTATTGGTAGCTTTCCTTGTCACCAGCGACGAGGCTGCCGAGCTGCGGGATCACGTTGAAGCTGTAGGTGTCATATGCCGCCTGCAGGGCTGGCGCGGTCATGTGGCTGAATTCCAGCACAGCGAGACGCCCGCCTGGCTTCAGCACGCGGCGAAACTCCTTCAGGCCCGCCACGCGGTCTGCAAAGTTGCGGATACCGAAAGAGACGGTCACCGCATCGAAGCTCTTGTCGGCCCAGGGCAGGTTCTGCCCGTCCGCGCAGACCCAGCTGAGGCGGTCGCCCCATTTCGCATTGTCGGCGCGCGCCTTGCCGGCTTCCAGCATTGCCTCGTTGATATCGGAGACGACAGCCGTGGCGGGCGTGTCGATGCCGCGCCGCTTGCCGGCTTTGTCTGCGAGTTCCAGAAACGCGCGGCCCAGTTCGCCCGTGCCGCCCGCGACATCCAGATGGCGCTCGCCGGGCTGCGGATTCACGCGGTTCATCGCGTCGTGCTTCCACAGGCGATGAACGCCTGCAGACATGAGATCGTTCATCAGGTCGTAGCGCGAGGCAACGGAGCGGAAGACGGTTTTAACCCGCTCCACTTTCTCGCGCTCGGTCACTTCCTCGAAACCGAAGGAGACCTTACGTTCTGTTTCTGGTTCTGCAGACATGCGCGCCACCATAGTTACCCCGAACGGCCTAGGCTATATGCGATAACGATGCCTGAATTGCCCGAAGTCGAGACAGTTCGCCGCGGACTGGCCCCAGTGATGGAAGGCCAACGCTTTGCATCGGTTTCACAGAACCGGGCTGACCTGCGTTTCCCCTTCCCCGAACACTTTGTCGAGCGCCTGACTGGCAAAACCCTGATACGCCTCGGCCGCCAGGCCAAATTCCTCACCGCTGAGCTTTCCTCCGGCGAAGTCCTGGTGATGCATCTGGGCATGACAGGGCGTTTCACGGTCGAAGCCGCGAAACTTGGTGAATTCCACCATGCGACCGGCACTGACCCGGCCCACGATCACGTCGTCTTCCGCATGGAGGACGGCACCAGCGTTACCTACAATGACCCAAGGCGCTTCGGCTTCATGGAACTCTGGCCCGCCGAGCAATTCGAGGCATATCCAAGGTTAATGGCGATGGGGCCGGAGCCGCTGAGCAATCACTTTTCCGCCGCCTATCTGGACACAGCTCTGAAGGACAAGAAGACACCGATCAAGTCCGCCCTGCTGGATCAGTCGGTGATTGCGGGCCTTGGCAATATTTACGTCTGCGAGGCGCTCTGGCGCGCGAAAGTCTCGCCCAAACGGCTCGCCCGAAGCGTACCGGGGCAACGGGCCGCCCGCCTCGCGCCAGCCATCAATGAAGTCATCGCCGAAGCCATCGAAGCCGGCGGATCGTCCATTTCCGATTTTGCCAATGCCAGCGGGGAACTTGGCTATTTCCAGCACCGCTTCGCTGTCTATGACCGCGAGGGGGAGGCCTGCCGGACCTGTGGCGACACAATCCGGCGGCTTGTCCAGTCCGGTCGCTCAACCTTCTATTGCCCCTCCTGCCAGCGGTGAAGGGCTGCTCTTGAGCAAATCTGCAGAGTGGGTTCCCTTTACAAACTCACTCGCGCAGGCATGCTGTCTTCAACACAAGGAGACGCCTGATGGCAGAGACAAAAGGTGCCGCGCTGATCATCGGCGCAGGCGATGCGACCGGGGGCGCCGTTGCGCGTGCCTTTGCACGGGATGGCCTGACTGCCTGCGTCACGCGCCGTCCGCGCAATCTGTCAGATTTGGAATCGCTTGTGGCTTCGATCGAGGCTGACGGTGGCAGGGCGCACGCCTTCGGCGTGGATGCCCGCGATGAGGCGGAAACGGTCGACCTGTTCAACAAGGTCGAGAGTGATGTCGGCCCCATTGAAGCCTGTGTCTTCAATATCGGCGCGAATGTCCGCTTCCCGATCACCGAAACGACAGCACGCGTCTATCACAAGGTCTGGGAGATGGCCGCCTTCTCCGCCTTTCTCGCCGGACGCGAGGCAGCTCGCGTGATGGTCCCACGCGGACGCGGGACGATCATATTCACCGGCGCGACGGCCGCTGTGCGTGGCGGATCCGGCTACGCCGCCTTTGCCGGTGCAAAACATGCGCTGCGGGCGCTGGCGCAATCCATGGCGCGGGAACTGGGGCCGAAAGGCATCCATGTCGCGCATGTCGTGATTGATGGCGCGATCGATTCCGCTTTCATCCGGGAAGTGCTGCCCGATGCGACAGAGCGGCGGGAGCGCGATGGGCTTCTGGTCCCTGACGAAATCGCGAAGAATTATGTCTGGCTACACAATCAGCACCGCTCGGCCTGGACGCATGAGATGGACCTGCGCCCCTGGTGCGAGACCTGGTAGAGATCAGGCGCCGAGCGCCGGGGCAGACACAGCCCCCTTCGGGTTCAGCACCAGCTGTTTGACGAATTCGACATGGCTGCGCAGGCGATAGAGGTCGTCTGTGTACGATAGCGGCACATCCATGGTGCCGATTTCTTCTTGCAGATCCACCAGTTCGGCCAGAATACGCGCACGTTCAGCGGGTGTGGGCGATGCCCGACCACGTGCTTCAAGTTCGCGTATGTCCTTGTACCAGACATATATTTTCCGGCGCACGCGCCAGCGATAAAGGGGCGGCGCGGCGCGCACCAAGGGGAAAAGAAGCGTCAGAAGCGGGATCGCCAGCACCCAGGCCCGATCCAGGAAGTTGGCGACGTCGAACGAGAAATAGCGACGCAGGAAAGACGGCCCATTCTGGTAGTAGCGCCGTGCCTGACGCGACACCGGCAAGTCGGTTGCATCCGCATCGGGCCACCTTCCCGCCGCCGAGAGCAGCGAGCCATCCGAATGGATCGCTGCAGCAGAATCGATCAGCAGAGCCTCGATCGCCGGGTGAAGATCCTTGCGAATGGCAAGTTGGGCGACTGGCGCGACCAGCGGCACATCCGAAGACGGAATATCGGCGCCGACGTCGACCACACCGCGCAACAAGGTGACAGCCGTCAATGCGGCCTGACGCCGTGCCAACGCCGGGGCCCGCTCAAACGGCAACAGCCGAACGCCTGGCGCGCGCAACAATTCCTGAACATAGGGTGCATCAACGGAAGCGGCGAAGGCGGCGGCATCCACCGTTCCGGCCTGCAACGCGTCTGCGGCTTCATTGCCGGACAGGGTGAGTTGGGCTTCGGCCGGCCAGGTGCCCCCAAACTCGCCCTGCAAAGCAAGTGCGAGCGAGCGCGTGCCAGACCCCTCCCCACCTATGGCGAAGCGATAGGCCCGAAGGTCACCAAAGGCGCTGACGTCGTCGTCCGCCTGAACAAAGACCCAGAAGGGCTCCGGGAACAGGCCTCCGAGCGAGTGCAGCACCTCACGATCATGTTCGGTCGCCAGACCGCCCTGCACCAATGCGACATCAACCTCCCCCTCATCGAGCAGGCGCAAATTTTCGACCGAACCGGCCGTATCGACCAGCTCAACCTTGACGCCCTGCTCTTCCAGAAGACGCTGGTACCGTTCGGCATAGACGTGATAAGCCCCGCCCGGAGAACCCGCTGCGAAGCGGATCTTCTTTGGCGGCGCCGGATCCATCAACGCAAACGCGACGATGAGACCCAAAGCGGCCAGCGCAATCAGCGGCCAGTATATTTTCAGGAAATCCCGTAAACCGGACACCGCGTCGTCTCCCACACCGTCAAACCGTCCGGACTAGCTCTAGGCCGGGAGACCGGCCGGATCAACGACGCATCCTCGCCTGCCCTGAAAGCGCCTTATACGCGCCTCGCATGGGACCCATTCCGTTTGGAAAGTGTTCATAACGCCAAAGCGCCCCCATATCTGGCGCATCAGAAGAACAGGCCAGAAGGACGCCAGACATGAACACCGCACCCGCACTCTCAAGATGGGTTTCGCTCGCAACCCTCGGGGTGTTTGCGGGCCTGTTGTTCGTGCTCGCTTTTGCCCCTCAGCCATCGCTCTACGCTGGCTGATCCGGGGCCTCAGGCCTTGTGATAGGGCGTCCCAGCCAGGATCGACATGGCTCGATAGACCTGCTCTGCCAGCATCGCGCGGACGAAACGGTGCGGCCAGGTTTGCGGTCCGAATGCCAACGTATCCGGCGCAGCCTTACGCACGGCCTCGCCATAGCCTTCTGCCCCGCCAATCAGGAAGACGAGGTCCGGGGTGCCCTGGTCGCGCCAGTTCGCGAGCTTCTGCGAGAAATCGGCAGACCCCATAGCCGGACCGAACTCGTCCAGCCTGAGAATCCGCGCCCCGCCAGGAATTTTGTCGAGGATACGAGCCGCTTCGGCATCAAGACCGCCGCCGCCTGCCACTTCCACTTCCTCTATGCCCCGGAACCCAAGGCTGCGCGCAACAGGCTGTGCGCGCTTGATATATTCATCAACGAGGTCTCGCTCGGGGCCGGACTTCATTTTGCCGACCACAAGGAACGTTAGCCGCATAAGGCCTAGTGGGCCCGGCTGCGCATATGGGCGGAGTCAGAGGCCCAGATCTTTTCCAGATTGTAGAATTCCCGGACTTCGGGCCGGAACAGGTGGACGATCACATCCCCGGTATCAATGAGAACCCAGTCCGCATTAGGCATGCCTTCGACGCTGGCCGGACGACCGGTCAGTTTCTTCGCTTCTTGGGCAATGTGATCGGCAAGCGCCGCCACATGGCGACCCGAACGACCCGATGCGATGATCATGAAATCGGCAAGCGAGGATTTCCCATCAAGGTCGATGAAGAGAAGATCTTCAGCCTTGTCATCTTCGAGGGCCGTTGCGAGGGACTCGGCCACAGCACGGATATCGTCGATGGTGGCCGGCTTTGCAGCCTGGGGCCGCGGAGCGCTGGAAGTCAGGGTCTTCATTCCTTCTGGTTACTTATTCTTCGATAATACCATGCAGAACGCTTCACAACCAGCATAAACCCGTATTCTCTGACATCAGCGCACTTGCTGCAGAATGCGGGGACGTTCCCGGCGCGTTGCCAGAATTTCGCCCCAACCCGATTATACTGATCGCCAGACCTGAATGCCCGCCCACCGGAGTCCCCCATGAAACCAATGCTTTCCGCCGTCGCCCTGTCCCTGGCACTGACCCTGCCGCTTGGCGGGTGTGTCGTCGCCGCCGTCGGAGCAGCGGGCGCGGTCGGGCTGTCAGCCGCTCAGGACCGGACCATGGGAGAGGCAATCGACGACATCACAGCCGGCACCCAGATCAAGACGAAACTTCTGGCCGAGAACTCGGAGAAATTCATGGAGGTCGACGTGAAAGCGGTCAACGGCCTCATCCTGCTGTCAGGACGGGTCAACTATCCTGAAGACCGCACCCGCGCCGAAGGCATTGCCTGGAGCGCTGCGTTGACCCGGGATGTCGCCAACGAGATCAAGATCGAACCACCGGGCGGCTTCATGGCCAACCTCTCCGATGAAGTGGTGACGAACCGTGTCCGGGCCCGTCTGATCGGTTCCAAGACCGTGAAAAGCGTCAATTTCCACATCGAGACCTATGACGGCATAGTCTACCTCATGGGCACGGCCCGAACTGCGAAAGAACTGAAACAAGCCGCCGAGGAGGCCAGTGTCGTTTCCGGCGTCAAACAGGTCGTTTCCTATGTCCGGATCCATGAGCGACCACCCGGCCCTCCGGAACCGGCGATTGAAGGCCAGCCGACCTCTTATCAAACCGCCCCAGATGCCTCATATGGATCGAACGCCGAGCTGATCGGCGCAAATTACTGACGGGACGCCCTGCCCGCGTTCCCACAATCGGGAGCGCCCAATGAGCCTTCGCGTCGCGATCCAGATGGATCCGCTTGAAAACGTTAATATAGACGGCGACACCAGCTTTGCCCTGGCCGAAACGGCCCAGGCCCGCGGAATGGAGATCTTCGTCTACCAGCCACAGGACATGAGTCTGGAAGGCCGGCGCGTGACGGCCAAAGCCCGTCCGGCAAAAGTTCAGCGCATCAAAGGTACGCCAGGCATTTTCGGTGAGGCGGCAACGCTCGACCTCGCCAAGGACGTCGATGTCATTCTGATGCGTCAGGATCCGCCCTTCGATCTTGGCTATATCAGCGCCTGCCACATGCTGGAGCTGATTTCCGGCGAGACGCTGGTCCTGAACGATCCGGCCGGCGTGCGCTCCAGCCCGGAAAAGATCCTGCCGCTCATGTTCCCGGATCTGATGCCGCCAACGCTTGTAAGCCGCGACCCGGAAGCGATTGCCGACTTCCGGGAGCGCTACAAGGACATCATCGTCAAGCCGATCTACGGCCATGGCGGCGCGGGCGTGTTCCGTCTCAAAGAAGACGATTCCAATCTCGATTCCCTGCTGGAACTCTTCTTTTCCAAGTCCCGCGAGCCGGTGATGGTGCAGGCTTTCCTTCCGGCTGTCAGCGAAGGCGATAAGCGAATCATGCTGGTGGACGGCAAGGCCGTCGGTGCGCTGAATCGTCGCCCGAAATCCGGTCAGGTCCGCTCGAACCTCGTTGTCGGCGGCACAGCCGAAAAGACTGAACTCTCTGACGCGGACCTGCGTATCTGTGAAGCCATCGGCCCGGAACTGCGCCAGCGCGGCCTTGTCCTGACGGGCATCGATGTGATTGGCGGGCGCATGACCGAGATTAATGTGACTTCGCCAACTGGCGTGCAGGCCATCAAGAAACTGAGCGGCATTGATATCCCTGCCATTTTCTGGGACTCTGTGCAGGAGAGGCTTGCGGGCCATTAAACTCAGCGACAAGATCAGAGGCATGAACATGAAACTTATGACCGCCTTCGCCGTTGCCTCGCTCGCCATTGCTGGCGTTGCCTGTTCGGAATCGAAAACCACCTCTTCGTCTGAACCCACAGACAAAGTCGCGGTTGAAGCCGGAACGGGTGGAACGCTGAACCTGTCGCTGCCCGGCTCGATCAACGAAACACAGACCGCAGGCGGAACGCTGAATCTGAACATTGGCGGCGCGTCGGATCAGCCGCGCCTGATCGGATCGGATCAGCTGGGCAGTGTCAATTTCGGCGATGATGTCCCGGGTCCGGCCCTCGCTGTCGGTACTGATGAAGCCGAGCCAGATGACGGCGGCGACGACATTATCCGTCTCGACCCGAAATAATCCGGCCATGATTGGCAGAGATCAGATCTCCAGCCGGGACTCGTCTTTCAGCCTGTAAACAAGGTCCAGCGCCTCTCTCGGCGTCAGGGAATCCGGATCCACACTCTCCATCAGCGCGACGATCCTGTCTCCCGCCATAGACTGCGCTGGCAGCTCGACCGCTTCTTCCTCAACCGCCTGCGGCACGGAAGCAAATAACGGCAGGGAGTCTGTCGAAGTCGGATCGGCCTCGAGCTTCTTCAGAATTTGCGCAGCGCGGGAGACGGCCTTCTTCGGCAGGCCCGCCAGACGCGCCACCTGCACCCCATAGGACCTGTCCGCCGGACCGGGCTGGACTTCGTGCAGGAAGACGAGGTCATTCTTCCATTCGCGAGCCCGCAGTGACGCATTCGCCGCCCCGGCGAGGTCATCGGCCAGCGAAGTCAGTTCGTGATAGTGCGTGGCGAACAGGGCCCGGCAGGCATTGGTCGAATGCAGGTGCTCCACGGCGGCCCAGGCAATGGCGAGCCCGTCCCAGGTGGAGGTACCACGCCCAACCTCGTCCAGAATGACGAAACTACGCGCCGTCGCCTGCGTCAGGATCGCCGCGGTTTCCACCATCTCGACCATGAAAGTCGAACGACCGCGCGCCAGATCATCGGAGGCTCCAACGCGGGAGAAAACCCGATCGGCGAGCCCCAGCCGGATACTCCGCGCCGGTACGAACAGGCCAGCTTGCGCAAGAATAACCGCCAGCGCTGACTGACGCAAATAGGTAGACTTACCGGCCATGTTCGGCCCGGTCACCAGCAAGAGGCGCGGCGCTGCTTCGCCTCGCGCATCAAGGGCAAGGGCATTGGCGGTAAAGCCCTGCCCGTCCTTCTTCAACGCTGTTTCGACCACCGGGTGGCGCAGACCTTCAGCCTCGAAGACGGGCTCACGCTCGATCCGTGGCCGGATGGCATCGATCTCGATGGCCCAGGCTGCGGTCGCAGCCGCCACGTCGAGGCTGGCAATGGCATCGGCACTGGCAGACAGAGCCCGGCTCGCCGCAGAAACGCGGGTGGCAAGTTCGTCAAAGACAGCCAGTTCGCGCGCCTTGGCTTCTTCCTCGGCCCGGGAAATGCGCCCGGCAAGGTCTGCCAGTTCATGGGTTGAGAAGCGAACATTCCCGGCAAGGGTCTGGCGGTGAATGAAGGTTTCTGACCAAGGCGGCGTCATCAGCGTGTCGCCATGTTTGGCAGGCACGTCGACGAAATAGCCGAGCACATTGTTGAACTTCACCTTGAGCGCCGAAATGCCAGTCTCTGAGGCATAGCGCGCCTGCATCTCGGCGATGATCTTCCGGCTGTCGTCCCGCAGAGCGCGGACCTCATCCAGCGCCGTGTCCCAGCCGGGCGCGACGAAGCCGCCATCGCGGGCAAGTGTCGGCGGCGTCTGGGTGATGGCGCGCGCCATGTCGCCCGCAAGATCCGCAAGATCTGGCTGACCAGAGAGGTCAAGTTGCTTGCAGGCGGCGGACAGTCGATCCGGCAGTGTCCCCGCTTGCTGCAGCAGGCTCGCGGCTTCGCTGGCAGCCCGCAGGGCGTTGGCAATCGCGAGCAGGTCGCGCGGGCCGCCCCGGCCCAGGTTAAGCCGGGTACGGGCGCGCTCAAGATCAGGCGCCTGCCGCAATGCGCCACGGAGATCTTCCAGCGCAGATGTGTCGTCCACGAACCAGGCCGCCGCATCAAGCCGGGCTTCGATCTCGGCTTCTTCCAGCGAGGGGCGGGCAAGGCGCGCAGCCAGAAGGCGGGCTCCCGGCGCTGTGACGGTCCGGTCGATGGTTCCAAGCAGCGAGCCTTCGCGGCTGCCATTCATGGCCCGGTCAATCTCAAGGCTGGCGCGTGTGGCCGGGTCGATGGCGAGATGGCCCGACGGATCTGGTCGGCGCGGCGGATCGAGCCGGATCTCGCTTCCGGCCTGGGTCAGTTTTACATAGTCGAGCAGGAGTCCGATGGCGGAGAGCTCCGTCCGGCTGAAATCGCCCAACGCATCGATAGCAGCCAGACCAAAGGCTTCCTTCAACAGCGCTTCGCCGGACTTGTGTGTTGCTGCACGCGCCGGGCGCCAGGTGACCGGCGCAGCGGACGAAGCCGTCGCCGAAATGATCGGCGCCTTGCCGCTGTCCGCATCGGCCGCGAGAAGTTCCGACAAGGGCCAGGCCAGCAGCGTGTCCGCCAATGCTGCCGCATCTACCGCTGCCACGTCGAACCGGCCTGTCGAGACATCGCAGACCGCGATCGCGCCCTCTGTGCCCCCTGCTCCGATGGCGATGGCGGCGAGCGCCTGCCCCTGCCGGGCCGGCAACAATGCCTCCTCGGTCAGCGTGCCCGGCGTAACGATCCGCACGATTGCCCGGTTCACGATGGACTTGGAGCCGCGCTTCTTCGCTTCAGCCGGACTTTCGGTCTGCTCGCACACGGCAACACGGCAGCCAGCCTTGATCAGGCGCGCCAGATATCCTTCGGCAGCATGGTAAGGCACGCCCGCCATCGGGATGGGTTTGCCCTCATGTTCGCCGCGCGATGTCAGCGTGATGTCGAGGATCCGGGCCGCCTCGACCGCGTCATCAAAAAACAGCTCATAGAAGTCACCCATCCGGAAGAACAAAAGTGCGTCCGGTTGCTGACGTTTTATAGCAAGATATTGCGCCATGAACGGTGTCGGCGCAGAAGTCTTGCTCTCGGGGGATGTGGTTGCGGTATCGGCCATTGCGCACAGACGCTAGCGGTTTGCCAAGAGATTCGCAAAGCATCAGGCCAGCCAATTCAAAACGGTATGCGTTTCACCAATTTAGGCGGTTGGCAGCCCCTTCGGCGCGGCCTAGGGTCCGGCGCCAATCCGCCAACCCAATCAGACCCGCAGAATAGACCCTTTCATGACGTCCAAGCGCCCCAGCTTCACCGACCAGGAAGCCCTCGATTTCCACTCCAAGCCGACCGCTGGCAAGATCTCCATGGCACCGACCAAGCCAATGGGAACCCAGCGCGATCTCTCGCTGGCCTACAGCCCAGGCGTCGCAGTCCCGGTGCTCGCCATCGCGGAAGACGAGGACAAGGCCTACGACTACACCTCGAAAGGCAACATGGTCGCCGTGATCACGAACGGCACCGCCATTCTCGGCCTCGGCAATCTGGGGCCGATGGCGGCAAAGCCTGTGATGGAAGGCAAGTCGGTCCTGTTCAAGCGCTTCGCCGACATCGACAGTATCGATGTGGAAGTGAACACGACCGATGTGGAAGACTTCATCCGCACCGTCCGCAATATCGGCGACACCTGGGGCGGGATCAACCTCGAGGACATCGGCTCGCCGGATTGCTTCATCATCGAAAGCCGCCTGCGCGAAGAACTCGACATCCCTGTCTTCCACGATGACCAGCACGGTACGGCCATCATCGCCGCAGCCGGTCTGATCAATGCCTGCCACATCACTGGCCGCGAGCTGAAAGACGTGAAAGTCACTGTGTCAGGCGCAGGCGCCGCTGGTCTTTCCTGCGCTGGCCTCATCCGCCATCTCGGCGTGAAAGCCGAAAACATCCTGATGTGCGACTCCACCGGCGTCGTTTATGAAGGCCGGACCGAGAAGATGGACCAGTTCAAGTCCGCCTTCGCAATCAAGACCGCCAAGCGCACACTCGTCGAAGCCGTGGAAGGCGCCGACGTGCTGCTCGGCCTGTCCGCAAAAGGCGCGGTGACGAAGGAAATGGTCAAGTCCATGGCCAAGAACCCGATCATCTTCGCCATGGCCAATCCGGACCCGGAAATCACTCCGGAAGAGATCAAGTCCGTGCGCGACGACGCGATCATCGCCACCGGCCGGTCGGACTATCCGAACCAGGTCAATAACGTCCTCGGCTTCCCTTACATTTTCCGCGGCGCCCTCGATGTGCGCGCCCGGGGCATCAATGAAGAGATGAAAGTCGCTGCGGCCTATGCGCTGGCTGAACTGGCCCGGGAAGACGTACCGGATGAAGTGGCAGCTGCCTATCACGGCTCGCGCCCCTCTTTCGGCCGCGAATACATCATTCCATCGCCGTTTGATCCGCGCCTCATCTCGCACATCCCGCCCTTCGTGGCGCAGGCCGCCATGGACACGGGCGTCGCCCGCAAGCCGATTGCCGACATGGAAGCCTATCGCGCCTCGCTGAAGCGCCGCGCCGATCCGGCGGCGACCTTCCTGGAAGGCGTTCAGGCACGCTGCAAGGAAACGCAGCGCCGCATCGTGTTTGCCGAGGGTGAAGAGCCGTCTGTCGTTCGCGCGGCCTACAGCTTCAAGAACCAGGGTCTTGGCCATCCGATCCTGATCGGCCGCGAAGCCCAGGTTGAAGCGACCATGGAATTGATGGGCGTCCCGGTTGGTTCGCTGGAAATCATCAATGCCCGTCTGTCTGACAACAATCCCGTCTACACAGACATGCTGTATGCCCGCCTGCAGCGCGAAGGCTACCTCAAGCGCGACGTGCAGCGCCTGGTGAACCAGGACCGTAACATCTTCGGCAGCTGCATGCTGAAGAATGGCGACGCCGACGGCATGGTAACCGGCGTGACGCGGAACTATGACGTCGCCCTCAAGGACGCCATGATGGTGCTGAAGCCGATCCCTGGCCAGGCCGTGATCGGCATGTCCATGGTCATCAACCGCGGCAAGACCGTCTTCATCGCCGATACGAGCGTCACCGAGCTACCGCAGGGCCCGGAACTCGCCAATATCGCCATTGAAGCGGCCCGTGCGGTCAGCTCCTTCGGGTTCACCCCGCGCGTGGCCTTCCTGTCTTACTCGACCTTCGGCAACCCGATGGGCGAGCGCGGTGAGAAAGTGCGCCATGCTGTCTCCATCCTCGACGGCATGGATGATATCGACTTTGAGTATGAAGGCGACATGGCCGCCGACGTTGCGCTCAATCCGAACAGCTGGATGCTCTACCCGTTCTCGCGCCTGACCGGTCCGGCCAATGTCCTGGTCATGCCGGCGATCCATGCTGCATCGATCTCGACCAAGCTGCTCGAATCCATGAGCCGTGCCACGGTCATCGGCCCGATGCTATTAGGTCTCGAAAAGCCGGTGCAAATTGCATCTCTGGGCGCAACCGTGGGCGATATCGTCAACCTGGCGACACTTGCCGCCTATGATATCGACCACGTCCACGGCTGATTACATCCCCGCGCATATCGTAGCGTCAGGACTCGCCGCTGGCGGGCCCGTACCCTATATTCGTTCTAGCAAGAAAACCTGCAGGGAGGCCCGAGCGGCATGAAAGAGTACCTGAAATTCTACATCAACGGTGAGTGGGTCGATCCTACAACCCCACGGACTCTCGAAGTCGAGAACCCGGCAACCGAAGAAAACTTCGCGGTCATCTCGCTCGGCTCTTCAGCCGATGTCGACAAGGCTGTCGCCGCCGCCAAGGCTGCCTTCCCGGCCTTTTCGCAGACCAGCGTGGAATACCGCGCCGAACTGCTGGAAAAGATCGCCGCTGGCATCCAGAAGCGCCTTCCGGAATTGGCTGAAGCCGTCTCCACCGAAATGGGCGCGCCGATGTGGCTCGCCAATGCGGCTCAGGTGCCCGCCGGCATGGGGCACTTCGCCTCCACCGCCGCGATTCTGCGGAACTATGAGTGGGAAGAGCTGAAAGGCACGACCCTGCTTCGCAAGGAAGCCATCGGCGTCTGCGGTTTCATTACGCCATGGAACTGGCCGATCAACCAGATCGCCTGCAAAGTGGCACCTGCCATCGCAGCCGGTTGCACAATGGTTCTGAAACCTTCCGAGATCGCTCCGATCGATGCCATCATCCTGACCGAGATCATGCATGAAGCGGGCGTACCGAAGGGCGTCTTCAACCTCGTCAATGGTGATGGACCGGGCGTCGGTTCGTCGCTCTCCTCGCATCCGGACGTCGACATGGTCAGCTTCACCGGCTCGACCCGCGCGGGTGTGCTCGTGGCGCAGGCCGCAGCCCCGACCGTGAAGCGCGTTGCTCAGGAACTCGGCGGCAAGAGCCCGAACATCGTCCTGCCGAATGCCGATCTGCAGAAAGCCGTTTCCAGCGGCGTCATGCAGATGATGACCAATACCGGACAGTCCTGTAACGCCCCGTCGCGTATGTTCGTGCAAAAGGACCAACAGGAACAGGCAATCGCCATTGCCAAAGCAACCGCTGAATCCGTCAAGGTGATGATGCCTGCCGAAGCAACGCCGGGCGCCATCGGCCCGATCTCGAACGGCAATCAGTACCAGAAGGTGCAGGATCTGATCGAAACCGGTATCAAGGAAGGTGCGACCCTCGTCGCTGGCGGCCCCGGCCGTCCGGAAGGCTTCAACAAAGGCTATTTCGCCCGCCCGACCGTGTTCGCCAATGTCACTAATGACATGACGATCGCGCGCGAAGAAATCTTCGGCCCCGTGCTGGTCATGATCCCGTACGAAGACGTTGACGATGCCGTCGCCATGGCAAACGATACGGTCTACGGTCTCGCTGGCTATGTTCAGGGTCCGGAAGAAGACGCCCGCAAGGTCGCCAGCCGTATCCGGGCTGGCCAGATTCTCGTCAACGGCGCCCGTCCGGACTTCACGGCACCGTTCGGTGGCTACGGCCAGTCGGGCAACGGCCGCGAATGGGGTGAGCTGGGCATGGAGGAATTCCTCGAAGTCAAAGCCGTGATCGGCTACGCAGCCGCCTGATCGGGCTTCAAGAGAATACAGAAGGGCGGCCCTCAAGGCCGCCCTTTTTGTTTGTGCGGTCAGGGCGTCGCGACAAACTGGAAGATGTCGCCCGTACTGAAGGAGATAAGGTAAAGGTTCCCCGCCTGGTCTTCTCCGAAGCTGGATATATTGGCGATCGCCCCCTGATCCGGCACCAGCTGGTTGTTCAGGCGCATAGCCGCCGTCACACCCACCGTCGCACCATTCACAAGGTCAGCTTCAGGAATCGCCCAGATGTTGCTGTTCACGAAATCGGCGAACACATAGCTGTCCTTGATCGCCTCGATATTGCCCCTGTGGACATAGCCGCCCGTAATGGAATTGCCCTGATCAGGGCCGGTGCCATGTAGATATTGTGCCACCGGGTCTCGGAAACCGGGATCATCCGGACCTTCAAAGACGCTTGTCCCTTCCAGATTGTCCCAACCGAAATTCACTCCGCCTTCGTTTGTGCCCAATCGGTCAATCTCTTCGACGGTCCCCTGCCCCACATCCGCTATGAACAGGTCACCCGTTACCGCGTCAAAGCTGCAACGGAACGGATTGCGCAGACCGATTGCATAAATTTCCGGCAAGCCACCGACACCCCCCGGAAAGGCATTGCCTGCCGGGATAGCGTAGTCCCTGTCCGGATCAGCAGGAAATTCATCCGTCTTCGTATCTATTCGCAACATCTTGCCGAGCAGGACATTTGGATCCTGCGCGTGTTCCAGCGGATCGCCGCCACCGCCTCCGTCCCCCATGGCAAGATAAAGCAAACCATCCGGCCCGAAATCGAGCCATCCCCCATTATGGTTGGCTTGATCCTGCGCGACCGTCAGGATGATATCTTCACTCGACG
Organism: Hyphomonadaceae bacterium BRH_c29; assembly: GCA_000961695.1. GTDB lineage: Bacteria > Pseudomonadota > Alphaproteobacteria > Caulobacterales > Hyphomonadaceae > Hyphomonas. The sequence continues at coordinate 21,696 of LADW01000012.1, read as the reverse complement.
GGTCTGCCTGATCGGAAGAGCCGGTGAAAAGCTGGTATCGACGTATCTCTGTATCGCCCGCAAGATTGGTCACGTTGACATAAAGTGTCCGGTCCGTGGCAAAATCCGGAGAAAACGCCATGCCAAGCAGGCCGCGCTCTCCATTGGTGGAGATTGAACCGGACACATCAAGTAAATCAACGCTTCCCACTGTGCCGTTGGCCGGATCCAACAGGCGCGCCCTGCCTCCCTTCTCCAGCACCACCAAATGGCTCGTTCCGGGCAGCGCCGTCACGAATAGAGGTTGGGAAAAGCCGGCACCGACGCGCTTCAAAGCCATTTGCTCGGCAATATTTGTCACGGTGACCGCCAAATTGAGCTGCGCGGTCAGCCCGGCCGGGTCGCGGGCCTGCAGGGTCAACTCGTACACATTGTCGGCATTGGTATCGGTCGGCGTCTCGAAATCGGGCGCCTGGGCAAAAGCGATGCTGCGTCCGTTCAGATCGACCGCAAATACACCCTCGTCCTTGCCGGACACCACGCTCAGGGTCACCGCATCCCCATCAGGATCAGATACACCTATTGTGTAGAATGAGCCCGTCGTATTTTCACTGACCGAGATACTGGTCGCGCTGCTGAAAGCCGGAGCACGGTTTGCTGATGGTTGCGGCGCATTGCCACCACCGCTGCTTCCACCGCACGCAGTGATGCCGATCAAACTTGCTCCGGCGATCCAGCCGAGCCGCTTGGATACAATGCTCATGCGCGTCCTCCTGGTTGCCAAGAGTGTATACGCGCGAGCCGTCCCAACCAGACCGAAGACGAAAAGTAACATTATCGTCATCCCAAACGGTGCGACCAGCGGTATGGTTCAACTGGTGTTCAGGCTTCAGGCCCCATATATCTTGGGTATCCATGTGAGCCGGAGGTTCTTCAAGATGCCAAAACTCGCTCTTCCCGCTGCGATTGCAGCGCTCGCCCTGCTCGGCGCCTGCGCGACCGCGACGCCGTATCAGGCCGCGCTCGACTCTTCGAGCCGCGGCTATTCCGAACAACAGATCGAAAACAACCGTTTCCGTGTCGAGTTCGCGGGCAACAGTCTGACAGACCGCAAGACGGTGGAGACCTATCTCCTCTATCGCGCGGCGGAACTGACCAAGCTGAACGGGTATGACACATTCCGCGTCGTGCACCGGGATACGGATTCGCAAAGCCGGATCGTGCCCGTCGGCGGCGGCGCCTACGCGCCGTACTACGACCACTTCTATCTCGACTATGCCTATTTCGGCCCACGCTCGGCCTATTATCGTAGCCGGGCCTACGCCTACGATCCGTTCTGGCCCCGCTGGGGGTACTACGACCCCTATTGGGGCGGCGCCGAATACCGGGAATCGACGCGCTATATCGCGTCGGCTGAGATCCTCATGAGCAAAGGTCCAAAACCGGATGATGCAGCCTATTTCGATGCTGACCAGGTCATCATGAACCTCTCTGGCAGCATCGTTCGCCCGGAAGCGTGATCGCATCGCAGCGTCCCAATTGAGCGAAAGCCCTGCCCTGCGCAGGGCTTTTTCTTTTCCAGCAGTTTTTTCCGCTCCGCTCTGGTAATGCCTGGCTGACCGGTCCAGATAGCGACGTCCCTCCCACGAACTGGCCCGAAAGGCGCGCGCAGTGCCCGACACGGAAATCATTGCACCGCCACCTGGCACGGAAGCAAAGCGCCCGGTTCCAAACCAGACGGAGCTGGTCATAATGGTCGCCGGTCTGATGGCCCTGAATGCGCTCGCCATCGACATCATGCTGCCCGCGCTGAACCAGATCGCCCACGCGGTCGGCCTGACGGCGCCCGGCGTTGAGAGCGACAACCGCCAGCAGATGATCATCTTTGCATACGTGCTCGGCTTCGGGGCGCCGCAAATCCTGTGGGGACCGATCACAGACCGGTTCGGACGCAGAGGCCCCCTCTTCGTCAGCCTGATCGGCTATATCGTGATGGCGGTCTTCTGCATCACGGTTCGCGAATTCCACTGGCTGCTCGGGGCCCGGTTCGTCCAGGGCGTGTTCTCATCCGGCGCGCGCCTCGTGGCCTCGTCCGTCGTTCGGGACCTGTTTGCTGGCCGCCAGATGGCCCGCTTCATGTCGCTCGTCATGACGATTTTCATGGTCATCCCGATCATCGCGCCAGCCGTCGGACAGGCCGTTCTCCTGGTCGCCCCGTGGGAATGGATCTTCGGCGTTCTGGTCATCTTTGGCCTGGCCATGTTGGGCTGGACCTGGGCACGCCTGCCGGAAACCCTGGCGCCGGAGAACCGCAGACCCCTGAACCTCGCAAATGCGCTCGGCGCCTATGCCGAAGTGATCCGCACGCCGGTCACGTTCGGCTACATGTGCGCATCTGGTATTGTGTTCGGCGCGCTGTTTTCCTTCATCGCCAGTTCAGAGCAGATCTTCCGCGAAGTCTTCGGACGCGGCGAGGATTTCGTCCTCTGGTTCTCCGGCATTGCCGGCATGCTGGCCTGCGCGAACTTCATGAATTCCAGACTGGTCGAAAAGGTCGGCATGCGCCGGATCAGCCACGCCGCTTTGATCCTGTTCACGACCCTGTCGGGCCTGTCGGCGATCCTGACACTCATGTTCGGGGAGAGCCTGGTGCGCTTCTATCCCCTGTTCGTGCTGACCTTTGCGTGCTTCGGTTTGCTCGGATCGAACTTCTCGGCGCTGGCCATGGAACCGCTCGGCAAAATCGCTGGCACCGCGTCGGCAGCCTATGGCTTTGCCACCACAACCGTATCGAGCCTCATCGGCATGGTCATCGGCAGCCAGTTCAATGGTACGACAGTGCCGCTGACAGTCGGCTTTGTCTGCCTCGGCCTGTCGGCTCTCGCCATCATTCTGGTGACCGAGAAAGGCCACCTGTTCAGTTCACGTTGATCCGGCGGCTGCTGCGCGCAGCGGGCTCGCGATCGGTCGACAAAGGACGCACCTGACGTTCCAGATGTTCGATGATCATGCCGGCAAGGTCTTTGCCGGTTGCCATCTCGATACCTTCCAGACCGGGCGAGGAGTTCACCTCCAGCACTTTCGGGCCGTCCTTGGTCTGCAACAAGTCGACCCCCGCCACGTTCAGGCCCAACACTTTGGCTGCGGCGCGAGCCGTGTCGCGCTCTTCCGGACTGAGGCGGATATTGGACGCTGTACCGCCGCGGTGAAGGTTGGAGCGGAACTCCCCCTTCTGTGCCTGGCGCTTCATCGCGCCGACCACCTTGTTGCCGATCACGAAGGCGCGCACATCGGCGCCAGCGGCCTCTTCAACGAATTCCTGCACCAGGAAGTTTGCATCGAGGCCGCGGAAGGCATCGACCAGGCTCTCGGCCGCTTTACGGGTTTCGGCCAGCACGACGCCCCTGCCTTGCGTCGAAGTCAGCAGCTTCAGCACGACCGGTGCGCCGTCGACCAGACCGATCAGGTCCTTTGTGTCCTTAGGGCTGTGCGCAAACGCGGTCACCGGCATGGCGATACAGGCGCGCGCCAGAAGTTGTTGGGCCAGCAACTTGTCGCGCGACCGGCCGATGGAACCTGCTCCGTTCAGACAGAACGCACCCGTATTCGAGAACTGACGCAGCACCGCCATGCCGTAATCCGTGATCTTGGCCCCGATACGGGGGATGACGGCGTCATAGCGCGGCAGCGCTTTGCCATCATAATGGACCTGCGGATTCAGCGTGCCGATCTGCATGTAGCAGCGAGCCGTGTCGATCATCTCAATGACATGCCCGCGCGCACGGGCCGCTTCGACCAGACGCTGGCTGGAATAATTGTTCGGCTCGCGCGTCAGCAGCGCGATACGGAGCGGGCGTTTGACCGGCTTCTTCTTCGGCAAGCCCTTGTAGAGCTTGTAGGACAGCTCCGGCATATGGAAGGACTCATTCGGGTCGACCACCATGTCCGGCTGCATGGCGCCCCGACCGAACAGCATGCGATAGGTCATGCTCTCGCGATTGGTCAGCGTCAGCTGGATCGGCCAGTTCCGCCGCCCCATCTCGACCGTGGTCTCGATCACATAACGCAATTCCGTCTCGCCGTTGGAACTGGTCACTTCCCGCCGATCGACCACAGGCGCCGAACAGGTGACCTCAAGCGCTGGATTGTTGGGGTCTGGCTGGATCAGGAAGCGCACTTGCGGGCTGGTAATCGGCCCAAACGGCTCGATCACGCTGGCATGCAGCGCCGATGTCTTCGCACCGGTGTCGATCTTGGCCTTGATGGCGGGCAGGCCAAGGTCTGGCAGGGCCAGCCATTCTTCCCAACCAAGTTCGAACTGAGGGCCGTCGGGCATGGGTCACGTCCTTCTGAAGAAGGACCGATTATCCGCCTTCCGACCGCCCCGCAACTCAGCCTTTCACCAGCCAGGCCTTCTCCACGATCCCGACCACGTCGCTCATGATGCCGGTGATCTTGAAATCTTTCGGTGTGTAGATGCGGGCAATCCCCATCTGGCGCAGGGCCTGGGCGTCTTCGGGCGGAATGATGCCGCCCACGACGACCGGCACATGATCGAGACCCACCTTGCGCAGCTCGGCCAGCGTCTCGCGGACGAGATCCAGATGGCTGCCCGACAGGATGGAAAGGCCCACGACATGTGCGTCGGCCGCCTTCGCCTGGGCTGCGATCTCGTTCGGCGCGAAGCGAATGCCCTCATAGACGACATCCATGCCGACTTCGCGGCCACGCGCAGCGATCTGTTCGGCGCCGTTGGAGTGCCCATCGAGGCCTGGTTTGCCGAGCACATAGGTCAGCCGTCGGCCAAGCGCATCCGACACGCGGTCGACTTCCTTGCGCACGGCTTCGATGTCGGCTCCGCCATCGGAGTTGACGACGATCGCAACACCCGTCGGGCCGCGATATTCGCCGAAGACTTCGCGCATCGCCTCGCCCCATTCCCCTGTGGTGACGCCAGCCTTGGCGCAGGCGATGGACGGCTCCATGATATTCGTGCCGTCTTTTGCTGCGGCTTTCAGCGATTCCAGCGCCGCATTCACCGGGCCGACATCGCGCGTGGCTTTCCACATTGTCAGCTCACGGACCTGCATCATTTCCTCAGCCGGATCGACCGTCTGGATCGACCCGTCGCCAACGCCCAGCGGGCTTTCCGCCGTTTCGGTATAGCGGTTGACGCCGACCACGGTCAGGTCACCCGATTCAATCGCCTTCACGCGCTCGATATGCGCGCCGACGAGGCTTTCTTTCATATAGTCGATGGAGTTTGTCGCACCGCCGCGTTCATCGATTTTTGCAAGCGTCGAGCGGGCCAGCTCTTTCAGCTCATTCGTCTTGCCTTCGACGACATGGCTGCCATCGAACAGGTCTTCGTATTCGAGCAGGTCGGTCTCGTAAGCGAGGATCTGCTGCATGCGCAGCGACCATTGCTGGTCCCACGGGCGCGGCAGGCCAAGTGCCTCGTTCCAGGCCGGCAACTGCAGGGCGCGGCAACGGGCTTTCTTGGAAAGCGTCACGGCGAGGGCCTCGATCAGGATGCGGTAGACATTGTTTTCCGGCTGCGGCTCGGTCAGGCCGAGGGAGTTCACCTGCACGCCATAGCGGAACAGGAGGGCTTTCGGGTCGGTCACGCCATAGCGCTCCCGGCCGATCTCTTCCCAAAGTTCCACAAAGGCACGCATCTTACAGAGTTCTGTAACGAAACGGACCCCCGCATTCACGAAGAAGGAGATGCGGCCAAAGACAATCTCAAAGTCTGATTCCGGAACTTGTCCGCCAGCCTTTACGCGGTCCAGAACGGCAATCGCCGTGGCCAGTGCGTAAGCGAGCTCCTGTTCCGGCGTCGCGCCCGCTTCCTGCAAATGGTAGGAGCAGACATTCATCGGATTCCACTTCGGCACTTCGGTGTAGCACCAGGACACCATGTCCGAGATCAAACGCATCGAGGGCTCGGGCGGGAACACATAGGTGCCGCGCGAGAGGTATTCCTTCACAATGTCGTTCTGTGTCGTGCCAAGCAGCTTCTTGCGATCGTCGCCGCGCTCATCGGCCAGCGCCACATAGAGCGCCAGCATCCAGGAGGCCGGCGCATTGATCGTCATGGACGTGTTCATCTGCTCTAGCGGCAGCTCGGCCATTAGCTCGCGCATGTCGCCGAGATGCTTGACCGGCACGCCAACCTTGCCGACCTCGCCGCGCGCCAGAATGTGGTCTGCGTCATAGGCCGTCTGGGTCGGCAGGTCGAACGCAATGGAGAGGCCTGTCTGGCCCTTGGCCAGATTCATCCGGTAAAGCTCGTTCGACTTTCTCGCCGTCGAATGGCCCGCATAGGTACGGAAGATCCACGGCCGGTCCGGGGAATGCTGGAAAGAAGTGTGACCATCGGCCATGGGGCGTGCGCCTCCCAACGCTGGATTTTTTGTTGCGGCGCAACATGCCCTCGCAAGGGCGGGCTGACAAGCCGCAGACGGTCGCGTCTTGCGGCCGCAGGCGACTGGGACCACATGCAGATCATGACACATATCCTGCCCGGCGGCTCCAATGACAGACTGTCGCCTGATTCCATCCGGCTTGCGCTGCGTTTGCGGCTATTGTCGCTGATCGCGTTTCCGGTCGCCGCGGCGCTATCTGCTGTGCTTCAGCGCAGTTTTCTGATCCTGCTGCTCCTGGCCGGTGGCATGATGCTGGTCTCCTGGATCGAACGGATCCGCTTTCTGCGCGCAACCGGCGAAACCCGCATGCCCGACCCCGGCGCCTTCTGGCCGGGCTTTGCCGTACGAACCGGCCTGTTGATGGGCATATTCGTGGTTACCCTGGGCCTACTCGCCCTGTTTCGTGACACCTCGCTTGCGCGCGGTTTCGGCTGGCCCGACCTGCTTGTCGCTGGCGGCACGACGCTGATCGTCTATCTGATGAACCTCGCCAGCGCGCAGATGGCCACAGGGCAGGCGAACCTCGTCGTGGCGAAAGTGAACGCCTCGTACCAGCCGCAAAGAGGCCCGGCAGACGAGGCAGGCGACATCATCGAGGGCGAATATAGCGACACCGATATGCGCTGACACTCGCCTCGTGGCGAAACAAAAACTCCCCACCCGCTATCAATTCGCGTAAAAGACCTGCTTCTTCCGGAGCATCCCGACCATGATTGACGCGATCGGCATTGTGGCCGCCTTCCTGACAACCCTGTCCTTCGTTCCGCAAGCGATCCTCGTGATCCGGACGAAGCAGACAGAGGCTATCTCCCTGACCATGTATGCCATGTTCACCACAGGCGTCGTGGCCTGGCTGATTTACGGCATCGCCCTGGGCGCCGTGCCGATCATTCTGGCCAATACCGTCACGCTGGTCCTTGCCAGCATCATCCTCACCATCAAGATCCGGGCAGTTCTGCCAACTCAGCCAAGTGCCCAGGGCGCAACGACCGCGACATCGACGCCCATCGCTTCGTAATAGAGCCGCTGGATGCGCCGCGTCACCGGGCCCGGCTTGCCGTCGCCCACGGGCTGCCCATCAATCATCACGACCGGCGCAACCATCGCACCCGCAGACGTTGAGATCGCCTCCGCCGCGCCGCGCACTTCATCTGGCGTGAACGCCCGCTCGACCAGTTCAATGCCGCTGCCTTTCAGCAGGTCCATCACGCCGGCCCGCGTGATACCCGGCAGGATGGAATGTGACAGCTCGCGCGTGATGAGGCGCCCGGCTGTATCGACAATCCACGCATTGGCGGAGGCCGCCTCGGTCACATAGCCGTCTTCCACCATGAAGGCCGTGTCCGCACCGGCTTCTCGGGCGGCCCGATAGGCAAGTGCTTGCGAGAGAAGCTGAACCGTCTTCATGTCCCGGCGTTTCCAGCGGCTGTCTTCCAGGAAGATCGCCTTGATCCCGTCCCGCGCCACATCCCCGATCAGGGGACGGGCATCGGCATACAGGAAGACAGTCGGCTCGAATATTTCCGGTCCGGCAAAATCCCGCAGGCCGTAGGCCCCGCCGGTGACTTCCAGATAGACCAGCCCCTCCTCCACGCCATTCTTGTCGATCAGGTCGGTATGGATCTCGGCCCACGCCTCATCCGAATAGAGATTTGGAATGGCAATTCCGTCCAGAGTTCGCCTGAGGCGCGAAAGATGGCGTTCCAGATCGATAAATTTGCCGTCATAGACTGCCGTCACCTCATAGGCGGCATGGGCGAACAGGAACCCCCGGTCAAACGGGGAAATCGTAGCTTCCCCTACAGGGCGAAAGGCGCCGTTCAGAAATACGGTCTGGCCAATTGTCATATTTGCAACGCTCCTGAGGGCATATTTGTGCACCGCAACAAAAAATCTTGCATCGGGGCAGGCATGAAGCCAAGGTGGCGCGCGCCGAGGGCCTTGTGAAGACGCGCGTAGACCGCGCCTCAAGGTTTTTGCAGAAAACAAACAGGAGGAGGGCACGTCCGCCATGAGCCGGGAAATTAAAGATATCTACGAAGTCGGCGAAATACCGCCGGAGTTCCACGTTCCAAAGATGATGCACGCCTGGGCGATCCGGCGGGAGCGTCATGGCCGGCCATCCACCGCCATGCAACACGAACAAGTGCCGGTACCGGAGATCGACTCCGACGAGGTGCTGGTGCTCGTGATGGCTGCTGGCGTGAACTATAACGGCATCTGGGCCGCCCTCGGCGACCCGATCTCCGTGTTCGACGTCCACAAACAGGACTTTCACATTGCAGGCTCCGACGCCGCCGGCATCGTCTGGGCGGTCGGCCGCAAGGTGACCCGCGTAAAACCGGGCGACGAAGTGGTCATCCACTGTAACCAGGACGATGGCGACGACGAGGAATGCAATGGCGGCGACCCGATGTTCTCACCGTCCCAGCGCATCTGGGGCTATGAGACGCCGGATGGCTCGTTCGCGCAGTTCTGCCGCGTTCAGGCCCGCCAGTGCATGCCCCGCCCCAAGCACCTGACCTGGGAAGAAAGCGCCTGCTACATGCTGACGCTCGCCACGGCCTACCGGATGCTGTTCGGCCACCGCCCGCACATCGTGAAGCCGGCTGACAACGTGCTCGTCTGGGGCGCCTCGGGCGGCCTTGGCAGTTTCGGCGTGCAGCTCTGCGCTGTCACCGGTGCGAACGCGATCGGCGTCGTGTCCAGCGATGACAAGAAAGAACATGTGCTCAGCCTCGGCGCCAAAGGCGTGCTGAACCGCAAGGACTTCAATTGCTGGGGCCAGCTGCCCACGGTCAATGGGCCTGAGTTCAAGGACTATATGAAAGAGAGCCGCAAGTTCGGTAAGGCGATCTGGGAAGTCACCGGCAACAAGGATGTCGACATCGTGTTCGAACACCCCGGCGAGTCGACCTTCCCGGTCTCTGTCTTCGTGGTGAAACGCGGCGGCATGGTCGTTATCTGCGCCGGCACCAGCGGCTTCAACCTGACCATGGATGCCCGCTTCCTCTGGATGCGTCAGAAGCGCGTGCAGGGCAGCCACTTTGCACACCTGAAACAGGCCTCTGCCGCCAACGATCTGGTGATCAACCGCCGCATCGATCCTGGCATGTCCGAAGTGTTCCCATGGTCTGACATTCCGGCCGCCCATGACAAGATGCTCGATAACAAGCACCTTCCGGGCAACATGGCCGTTCTTGTCACCTCGCCCAAACCGGGTCTGCGCACGGTAGAGGATGTTCTGGCCGTAACCGGTCAGGCCGGCTGAACATGCTGACCCGCGATTTCGCGGACGCCTTTGCCAACGACTGGCTGTCGGCATGGAACGACCGGGATATTGACCGTATCCTGTCGCACTATGCCGACGACGTCGTGTTCCATAGCCCACGCATCGCGCTGGTGATGGGCAATGACGCCATGAACGTTCACGGCAAGAAGGCGCTTCAGGCCTATTGGACCGAAGCCCTGTCCAGGGCTCGCCAGCTCTTCTTCACGGTGGATGATATTCTCGTCAGCTCTGATGCTGTGACAATTCTCTACACGAACCATCGTGAAGAGAAGGTCGCTGAAACCTTCGTGTTCAACGCGGATGGCGAGGTCAGCCTGTCGATCGCAGCCTATCGATAGGCTGTGCCCGGCCTGATAACAGCGCACTGACCCTGAAAGGTTCAGCGCGCGAAATCAGACCTCGAACGGATCCTGCATGAGGATCACATCTTCGCGCTCGGGGCTGGTCGAAACCAGCGCGCAGGGCTTGCCGACGAGTTCTTCCAGACGGCGGACATATTTCACGGCCTCTGCCGGAAGGTCTGCCCACGAGCGGGCGCCCGCTGTCGACCCCTTCCATCCTGGAATGGTCTCATAGACAGGTTCGACGGCGGCCTGATCGGTCAGCCCTGCAGGATAATAGTCGATCTTCTGGCCGTTCAGGAGGTAGGCGACGCAAACCTTGATCTCGTCGAAGCCATCCAGAACGTCGAGCTTGGTCAGCGCAAGTCCGTTCACGCCCGATGTTGCGCAGGCCTGACGTACCATGACGCTGTCGAACCATCCGCAACGGCGTGCCCGACCGGTGTTCACGCCGACCTCGCGGCCGACCGTTCCGAGGCGCTGGCCAATTTCATTGTCCTGCTCTGTCGGGAACGGCCCGGAGCCGACGCGCGTTGTGTAGGCCTTGGCGAGGCCCAGCACGTAGGAGATCGCCCCTGGTCCGACACCCGAACCAGCCGACGCATTACCCGCCACGACATTGGAAGACGTCACGAACGGATAGGTCCCGTGGTCCACGTCCAGCATCACGCCCTGCGCGCCTTCGAACAGGATGCGGCGTCCGGCGCGCACTTGTTCGTCGAGAAGCTTCCAGACCGGTTGAGCATAAGCGAGAATTTGCGGCGCGATTTCCAGCAGGTCGGCCTTCAGCTTCGCGCCATCCGGCTCCGGCAGGTCGAGCCCGGCGCGCAGCGGACGGTGGTGCGCCAGAAGACGTTCGATCTTCAGGTCGAGCGCGGCAGGATCTGCCAGGTCTGCAACGCGAATGGCGCGGCGGCCGACACGGTCTTCATAAGCCGGGCCAATACCGCGCTTGGTCGTGCCGATCTGTCCGGCGCCGAGCGCGCCTTCACGGGCCGCGTCGATATCCTTGTGCCAGGGCAGGATCAGGGAGGCATTGTCTGCCAGAACGAGCGTCTCCGGCGACACCTCAACCCCTTGCGCCTGAATACCTTCGATCTCGGTCAGCATGTGCCACGGGTCGACCACGACGCCATTGCCGATCACCGACAGCTTACCACCGCGCACGAGGCCTGACGGCAGCAAGGCGAGCTTGAACACTTTGCCGTCGATCACCAGCGTATGGCCCGCATTGTGGCCACCCTGAAAGCGCACGACCACGTCTGCCCGGCTCGAGAGCCAGTCGACAATCTTGCCCTTGCCTTCGTCGCCCCATTGGGCCCCTACGACAACTACGCCAGCCATGCGCCGCTCCTGTTCAATCCGCGGCGACAAGGGCAGGATTCAGGCAGGAAAAGCAAGGGGCATATGTACGCGGGCTTACTCGAAACTGTAGCTGACCCGCACGCCGATATTGTCGAGGCCCTGATTGCGGCCGCTGCCCAGCACCTGACCGTGGCTGAGGTGTTCGTACATCACTTCGACACCCCAGGTGTCGTTGATGTCATGGTGCAGGCCGAACGTGGTGCGGAAAAGGTCGCGTGAGCCAAGCAGGACATGGTCCTCAGTGAACGCGTCGCCGAGCGGATCGCCCTGTGGGTACGGGCTTTCCAGTTCGCCATCATGGATAACGTAGCCAAAACTCGGCTCGAACTGCCAGCGCTTCGCGATGGGAAAAGACCAGTGCAGCCCGGCGCCACCGAAATTTGTGTCGCCCTGCAGGTTCACGCTGCCCATCACATAGGGCTTCGGGCTCCAGATGATGCCCAGAAAGTCCGGAGAGTTGAACAGGATGTCGCCGCTGATGCTCTGGCCCGGCTCCTTGTTGGCATTGTCGCAATCGAGAACGCAGATGTTCTCCTGCATCACGCCGAGGCGAACCTCGCTGACGAGGTCAGCAGCGGCAGGACCGGAAATGGCGGCAACAGCGATGACGCTGGAAATGAGGTAGCGGCGCATGGAATCTCCCTGATCATTACAGGCGAGTAATGACGCGAGGACTCGCCCGTCAAGCGCGAACGGGCGCTGGCCCTGAAGAATACCGGACACGGTTGCCGAACGGACACGGCGCAGCCATCCGCAATAGAAAAACGGGCCACCCTCCGGGGCAGCCCGCTTCTTTTTGTCTCTTTCAGGCCTCAAGCCTGGATCAGAAGGTCAGAACCTTGGCGTAGCGGACCTGCGGCAACGCATCGAGCTTCTCCATCATGGCCGCCGAAGGCGCGGAATCGATGCCGATCAGGGCAATCGCCTCTTCACCGGCAGCGGTCCGGCCGAGGTGGAAGGTCGCGATATTGATCTTCTCCTCACCCAGCATCTGGCCCAGCGCGCCAATGAAGCCCGGCTTGTCGAGGTTGTTGATGTAGAGCATGACCGGCGAGAAATCGCCTTCCAGCGCCATGCCTTTCACTTCGACGATGCGCGGGTGACCGGCAATCAGCGTGCCCGCCAGCGTGCGCCAGCCGCCGTCCGGCGCGTTCTTGGTCGCCTTGGTCTTGATCTTCACGCGGACAAGGCTGTCATAGACCGGGCTTTCTTCGGTTTTCGTCTCGGTCAGTTTCACGCCGCTATCGGCCAGAATGGCGGGGGCCGAGACCATGTTGACGTCGCCGCGCGAAGCCCGCAGCAGGCCGGCCAGAAGCGCGGCAGTCAGCGGCTTGCGGTTGAGGTCGGCAACCTCGCCCTCATACTCGATCACAACTTCTTCGTAGCCGAAGTCAGAGATCTGCCCGGCGAACGAACCAAGCTTCTCGGCCAGCGCTGCAAATGGTTTGATGCGCGGGGCTTCTTCAGCAGTGATCGACGGCATGTTGAGCGCGTTGGTGACGGCGCCCGAGAGCAGATAGTCCGACATCTGTTCGGCGACCTGCAGGGCAACGTTCTCCTGCGCCTCACTGGTCGCGGCACCAAGGTGCGGTGTTGCGATGAAGTTCGGTGCACCGAACAGGACGTTTTCCTTCGCGGGTTCGACAGCGAACACGTCGAAGGCGGCGCCAGCAAGGTGACCGGACTCGAGCAGGTCTTTCACGGCCTCTTCATCCACCAGACCACCACGGGCACAGTTGACGAGGATCAGGCCTTTCTTGGTCTTCTCAAGGTTTTCACGGCTGAGGACGTTCTTCGTCTGCTCCGTCAGCGGAACGTGCAGCGTGATGACGTCGGCGCGCTTCAGCAGCTCGTCGAGTTCCACTTTCTCCACGCCCAGTTCCACGGCGCGCTCCTCGGTGAGGAACGGGTCATAGGCAGCGACGCGCATCTTCAGGCCGATGGCGCGCTCGGCGACGCGGCTACCGATATTGCCGCAGCCGATAAGGCCGAGCGTCTTGTAGGACACTTCGGTCCCCATATAGCCCGATTTCGGCCATTTGCCGGCTTGCGTCTCGGCGTTGGCTGCCGGGATCTGGCGGGCAGCGGCGAACATCATCGCGATGGCATGCTCCGCCGTCGTAATGGCGTTGCCGAACGGCGTATTCATCACCACGACGCCTTTGGCGGTCGCAGCTTTGATGTCGATATTGTCGACGCCGATACCGGCCCGGCCGATGACTTTCAGGTTCGTGGCGGCAGCCATGACCTCAGCATTCGGCTTGCAGGCCGAGCGCACAACAAGGCCGTCATATTCCGGAATTTCAGCGATCAGCTGTTCCGTGTTCAGACCGGTTTTGGTGACGGTTTCGATGCCGCGTGCATGGAAGATTTCCACAGCGGCGGGGGAGAGCGTATCTCCGATAAGGACTTTGGGCATTGTTATTTCCTTTGCTCGCGGCTGTTGCGGGCTCCCGCCCGCGCCGCTGCGCCTTCGCGTTGCTCGTGAAAGCGCCTTGTTTGAACTTGCAGAACTAGAGAGCGGAAGCTTCTTCCGCGAAGGCCCAGTCGAGCCAAGGCAGCAGCGCCGCGACGTTGGACGGCTCAACCGAGCCACCGCACCAGATGCGCAGTCCCGGTGGGGCTTTCGCGTAACCGGCTGCATCGAAGCAGGCATTCTCTTTTTCGAGACGCTTCATCATCGCCTTCACGAAATCCCGCTGACCAGCTTCATCAAGGCCAGCAACGCGCGGATCCACAATCTTGAAGGTGACGCCGGTGTTGGAGCGTACGTCCGCATCCGGACAAAGGAACTCCACCCAGTCGGTCTTCGCGACCCAATCGGTGAGAATACCGAGGCTCTCGTCGGAACGCGCCTTCAGGGCCTTCCAGCCGCCAAGGCTTTCGCACCAGTCAAGCGCCTGCAGATAGTCTTCCACGCACATCATGGATGGCGTATTGATCGTGGCGCCTTCGAACAGGGCCTCGTCCAGCTTGCCGCCTTTGGTCATGCGGAAGAGTTTCGGCAGCGCCCGGTCCGGCGTGTAGGTCTCAAGACGTTTCACAGCGTTGGGCGACAGGATCAGCATGCCATGGGCCGCTTCCCCGCCGAGGCATTTCTGCCAGGAATATGTCACGACATCGAGCTTCTCCCACTCGATATCCTGCGCGAAGGCAGCCGAGGTCGCATCGCAGATCACGACACGGTCCGGGTTCGGCTTGATCCAGTCGGCATTCGGCACGCGCACGCCCGAAGTCGTGCCGTTCCAGGTGAAGATGATATCGGCATCGTCGCGCGCCTGAGTAAAATCAGGCAGCGCGCCATAGTCGGCACCGTAAGTTTTGCAGTCAGCCAGCTTCAGCTGCTTGGTCGCGTCCGTGACCCATTCCTGGCCAAAGCTTTCCCAGGCAAAGACGTCGACGGGCTTTGCGCCCAGCATGGACCACATGCACATCTCGACGGCGCCGGTGTCGGACGCCGGCACGATGGCCACGCGATAATCGTCAGGAATGCCGAGAATCGCTTTCGAGCGATCAATCGCGGCTTTCAGCTTCTTCTTCGCATCGCCGGAGCGGTGCGAACGGCCGAGCGCGGCAGTGTTCAGTTTTTCAAGGGAAAATCCTGGGCGCTTGGCAGTCGGGCCCGAGGAAAAATGCGGGCATGCTGGAAGCACGCCGGGTTTGGCGGTCGTCATCATCTGTTTTACTCCTATCCTTACAGATAGGCTGCATGCCGTTGGGGGCATGTGGCCCGCCGCTGCATTCGCACAATTCCGGGGGGCTTGCAAATGACATTCTTGCATAGCTCCCGCCCCGGTGGTTCATTTGCCAGATGAGCATGACCATTCAGCCCCTGACGGGCACCCTCGGCGCCGAGATCCATGGTGTGGACCTCAAACAGGATCTGTCGAACGCAGAGTTTGACGCGGTCCATCAGGCTTTCCTTGAATACAAGGTGATCGTCCTGCGCGGCCAGCAGGGCATGAGCCCGGACCAGCACAAGGCTTTCGCCCGGCGCTTCGGCACGCTGAACATTCACCCTTACGTCAAGGGCATGGCGGACCACCCGGAACTGCTGGAGATCATCAAGGAGCCGGAGGAGAAATCCAATTTCGGCGGCGGCTGGCATTCCGACATGAGCTTTCTGGAAGAGCCCGCCCTCGGCTCCATCCTGCATGCGCTGGAAGTGCCGCCCTATGGCGGGGATACGCTCTTCGCGGACCAGCAGGCGGCCTATGACCGCCTCTCCCCCGGCCTGAAGAAAACGCTGGAAGGCATGACCGCCATCCACACCGCCAGCAAGGAATATGGCGCTGATGGCTATTCCGCCGCCGTGCGCCAGTCGATGGACGCGACCGCTGCGCCGGACGCGCCGGAATACGAGCACCCGGTGATCCGCACCCATCCGGAAACCGGCCGCAAGGGCCTGTTCATCAACCCGGCCTTCACGCTCCGCTTTGCTGGCTGGAGCCGCAAGGAAAGCCGCCCCCTGCTCAACTATCTGTTCGATCTCTCAAAGGAAGAGCGCAACACCTGCCGCGTCCGCTGGCAGGCAGGCGATGTGACCATGTGGGACAATCGCTGCGTCTGGCACTATGCCCTCAACGACTATCATGGCCACCGCCGCCACATGCGCCGCGCGACCATTGATGGCGACAAGCCTTACTAGGCGGCCTGCATCACAAACGGACGCACGACGCCCCAGGCGATCAGGGCCTGTCCGAAGAAGTAGAGCCCCCACACGGCCAGTGATGGCACTAGCCGTGGCGGCTCACCTGCGGGCCGCGTGAACAGTTGCAATGACAGGATCATGTCGGATGCAACGAACATCACCGCGCCCAGCGTCACCAACGCATATTGTGGCTCCAGCCGCATGGAGGCAGCGCCCATCACCAGGATCACGGCTGTATAAGCGAACACCGGCAGGCGCATCGCGCCGAGCCATGGTGCCAGCTGGCGCACGAAAATGACCCCGCCGAAGACAAGCACGGCCTGCGCCGCAAGGTTCAGCAAGTTGCGCTCCGCCTGCGGCAAGCCCCAGAACAGCGCAACATAGGCGACATGCGCCAGGAAGAAAGCCGCCATACCGGGCTTCAGCCAGGTTTCCCCTTCCCGAGCCAGAAAGGCATCCCCCACCGAGGAGAGCGCCAGCCCGGCGACCAGCAACCACGGCCCGCCCGCCAGATAGGCGAACACGGCCAGAAGCGCCGTCGAGGCCGTCTTGATGATCAGCTTCGTCCAGCCGCCCCCGGATCGCCAGCACCAGCCGGCCCAGAAGGCAACACCCAATACAATCGCGCCCGCAAGCGCGGCATCTGCCCCAGCCATGTTTGCTCCCATCAGTCTTCTTGTATCGGGTCCGGCATGCGCAGCAGGCGCCGGGCAGCCGTTCGATGTGTTTCTTTGACATGCATGCCGACCAGGCCAAGGGCCGTGGCCAGCACGGTCGCGTCATCGGTAAATCCGAGCCCGGTGATGAAATCCGGCAGCAGGTCCAGCGGCGTCACGAAATAGGCGACTGCCGCGAACAGAACCGCCTTGGCGCGCATCGGCGTCTTCGGATCGCGCGCGGCAAACCAGGACGCCACGAGATCATCGGCAAAGGGGATCTTGCCGACCAGCTTCATCAGCTTCGGCACAAGGCCCCTCGCCGTGCGCTCGTCGCGCTCGATCGACTTGGGGACATATCGCCCGTCCTCATTGAGAACGGTGTTGATAACTTCCGCTGCGTCAGACATTGCGTCCTCCTCTCAGCACTATAGATCATCTCTCACGATCTCAGAAGCAAGGGAGGGCAGCGGCCCATGGAACTCAATTCGAACATTTCGGCCGTCATCACCGGCGGCGCATCCGGCCTTGGCGCGGCAACCGCCCGCAAACTGGCCAGCTACGGCGTCAAGGTCGCTCTCTTCGACCTGAACGCCGAAAAAGGCGAAGCCCTCGCTCAGGAACTTGGCGGCGTGTTCTGCCAGGTCAACGTGACGGACGATGCTTCGGTTGACGCCGGCTTCGAAAAGGCCCGCGCTGCGATCGGTCAGGAGCGCATCCTGATCAACTGCGCCGGCACCGGCAACGCCATCAAGACCGCCAGCCGCGACAAGAATACCGGCGAAATCAGCCACTTCCCGCTCGATAAGTTCAACCTCATCATCCAGATCAACCTGGTCGGCACGTTCCGCTGCATCGCGAAATCCGCTGCCGGCATGATGACGCTGGAGCCAATCGACGGCGAGCGCGGCGCCATCGTGAACACCGCCTCGGTGGCTGCTGAAGATGGCCAGATCGGCCAGGCTGCTTACTCCGCCTCCAAGGGCGGCGTCGTCGGCATGACCCTGCCCATCGCCCGCGATCTCAGCCGTGAACTGATCCGCGTCAACACGATCCTGCCGGGCATCTTCAACACGCCGCTGCTGCAAGGCGCCCCGGAAGCCGTCAAGCAAGCCCTCGGCGCCCAGGTGCCGCACCCGGCCCGCCTCGGCAATCCGGAAGAATATGCCTCGCTGGCCGCCGAAATGTGCCGCAACGGCTATTTCAACGGCGAAGACGTCCGCCTCGACGGCGCAATCCGCATGGCGCCGCGTTAAACATTGCTCGCGGCGGTTCCCGCGCCTCCGCGCGGGGCCGCTGCGCCTTCGCTTCGCTCGTGATGGTGCGCCACCACAAGCAAGGCGCAGGCACAGGCGCTGCGGGCTTTAGCTCGCAAACAGCGCCGAGCAGCAAGGCCGGAGGCCGCGCAGCCAAAAAAAGCCCGCTCTCCGGAGCGGGCTTTTTCTTTGCCGCAACGGCAGGGGCTGTCAGCGGGCAATGCTGCGCTACAAGAGACGAGAGAAAAGAACTCGGGAGGTTCACCAGTGGAATTCGATGACGTTGTCCGGGGCCGGCGCAGTATTCGCGGCTATCTGAAGAAGCCGGTGCC
This sequence comes from Hyphomonadaceae bacterium BRH_c29, assembly GCA_000961695.1. Lineage (GTDB taxonomy): Bacteria > Pseudomonadota > Alphaproteobacteria > Caulobacterales > Hyphomonadaceae > Hyphomonas. Next base: position 3,396 of record LADW01000012.1, on the reverse strand, counting down.
GAAGGCGCTGATCCGCGAAATCCTCGAGATCGCCATGCGCGCGCCGACCTCGCTGAACACTCAGCCCTGGAATTTCTACGTCGTCGCCGGCGAAGTGCTGGACAAGATCCGCGCGGGCAACGTCGAGCGCAACCTGGCGGGCATTCCGCACAGCCGCGAATTCCGCCTCGGGCCGGACTATGCCGGCGCCCACCGCGAGCGCCAGATCGGCATCGCCGTCCAGCTGTTCGAAGCCATGGGCATCGAGCGCGACAACAAGGAAAAGCGGATGGACTGGATCCTGCGCGGCTTCCGCCAGTTCGACGCGCCGGTCTCCATCGTGATCACCTATGACAAGTCGATCCAGGGCAGCGACATTGCCCCCTTCGACTGCGGCGGCGTCGTCAATTGTATCGTCAACACCGCCTGGAACCGGGGCCTCGGCTGCGTGATCAACTCGCAAGGCATCATGCAGAGCCCGGTTGTGCGCGAACACGCCGGCATCCCCGACGATCAGGTCATCCAGACCTGTATTGCCATGGGCTGGCCTGATGACAGCTTCCCCGCAAACGCCGTCGTCTCGAAGCGCAAATCCGTGGACGAAGCAGCCGTGTTCCGGGGCTTCGACGACTAAATCGCGAATTTCCGTTGCGCCACCTGCCCCGGCGTGAATGCTGGCGCAACGCCGCATGGTCCGTAAAATCGCAAATCTGTTCAGGAGAAACAACGAAATGACCAGCGCATATATCGTCGCCGCCAAACGCACAGCCGGGGGCCGCCGCGGCGGCGCCCTTGCGGAATGGCACCCGGGAGACCTCGGCGCGCAAGTGCTGAACGCCCTTGTGGACGAGACCGGCGTCGACCCCGCCGCCATTGAAGACGTGATCATGGGCTGCGTCTCGCAAGCCGGTGAGCAGGCTGGCCAGATCGGCCGCACCGCTGTGCTCGCCTCAAAGCTGCCCCAGTCCGTGCCCGCCGTATCGATTGACCGCCAGTGCGGTTCCTCGCAGCAGAGCCTGCAATTCGCGGCTCAGGCCGTCATGTCCGGCACACAGGATCTTGTCATCGCCGCCGGCGTCGAAAGCATGACCCGCTGCCCGATGGGCATCAATGCCCGCGCCGGCAAACTGTTCGATGTCCCGACAGACCCGACCCCTGCCTCAGTGAAGGAAAAGTACGGCATCAAGCAGTTCAGCCAGTTCGTCGGTGCCGAGATGATCGCCAAGAAGCACGGCCACACCAAGGAAATGCTGGACGCCTTCTCTGTGGAAAGCCACCGCCGCGGCGCTGAGGCCACCAAGGCCGGCGCATTCCGGGACGAGATCATAGCCATCATGGGCCGCAATGCCGAAGGCCAGGAAGTGATGCACGACACGGATGAAGGCATCCGCTACGACGCCTCCATGGAAGCCATGGCGAAGCTGAAAATCCTGATGGATGACGGCATCATGTCGGCTGCCAATGCCAGCCAGATCTGCGACGGCGCTTCTGGTGTGATGGTCGCCTCTGAGGCCGCCATCAAGGCGCACAATCTGACGCCGCTGGCCCGCATCCACAATCTCACCGTCACCGCCGGTGATCCTGTGATCATGCTGGAAGAGCCCCTCTTCGCCACCGACCGCGCCTTGCAGCGCGCCGGCATGAAGATGGACGAGATCGACCTCTACGAGGTGAACGAGGCTTTTGCCCCTGTGCCGCTCGCCTGGCTGAAGCATCATGGCGCAGACCCGGCCAAGCTGAACGTCAATGGCGGCGCCATCGCGCTCGGCCACCCGCTTGGCGCCTCGGGCACCAAGCTGATGACCACGCTGATCTACGCCCTGCGCGCACGCGGCAAGAAATACGGCCTGCAAACCATGTGCGAAGGCGGCGGCATCGCCAACGTCACGATCATCGAAGCGCTATAGCCGCGCCCGGACCGGGAAGACATGCACCGGGCCCGCAAGGGTCCGGTGTTTTTCTGTCCGCCATGCGCTGGTGTCAGCCTGGCTGCTTGTAGACGGACAGTCGTTTTTCATGGGAGATGGCCCGGACAAGACAAGGCGGGGGACACAATGCTCAAAGTCTATGGCCTCAAAGTTTCCTATTTCACAGGCAAGCTGGAGGCGTATCTCCGGTACAAGGAAATCCCCTATGATTTCCATGCGATGACGGCGCGGGAGTTCATGCGCACCATTCCGGAAAAGACCGGCGCCATGCAGATGCCCGCCGCCGAATTGCCGGACGGACGCTGGATGACCGATTCCAGCCCGATGATCGACTGGTTCGAGACGCAGTATCCTGACCCGCCCATCCTTCCGGACGACCCGGCTCAGGCCTTCGTCTGCCGTCTGATCGAAGATTATGCCGACGAGTGGCTGTGGCGTCCGGCCATGCATTACCGCTGGAGTTATCCGCTCTCCTCGAAGCTGCTGGCCCGCCAGATCTCCGACACCATGGGCCGGGAGATAAAGGCCCCCGGCTTCCTGAAACGCTGGCGCACGGAGAAGCGGCAGAAGCTCAATTTCGTCGACCGGGACGGTGTGACGGAGGAAACACGCCCGCATGTGGAGGGCGCTTACCTGCGCCTGCTCGACATGCTGAAACCCATCCTTCGTGACCGGCCTTTCCTGTTCGGCGGCCGGCCGACGCTGGCGGATATCGGCCTGATGGGCCCCATGTTCCGCCACTTCGCCATGGACCCGGCCCCCGGCATCATCATGCGCGAAGAAGCGCCGGACGTGATGGCCTGGGTCTACCGCGTGTGGAGCGCCCGCGCCTCACGCACCACCGGCCCGCTCGTCACCGGCATACCGGACGACCTGCGCCCCCTGCTCCGCGAAGCCGGCACCGCACACCTCGAAGCCCTGAATGCCGAGGCCACCGCCTGGAAGGCCGGACAGAAGCACCATGACGCCACCGTTCAAGGTGCGACGTACCGGAACCTGCAGACCTCTCAATACCGCGTCTGGTGCCTTGAGACGCTGCAGGCGCGCTACGCCGCCCTCGACCTTGCGGCCAGGCAGGCGCTCGACCCGCTGCTGCAGGCCGAAGGCGTGCTGGAGCCCCTGCTGCGCCAGAACGGCGTCGATGCCGGATATGAACAGGCGAAGCACGCCCCCTTCGGCCGCTCGCTGCCGGTGTTCGAAGATATCCGGAATTAGGGCCCGCCCGGACCGCAAACGCGGGAGAAACGGGATTTGAGACGTTCGCGGATGGTGGCATAGTCCGGCCATGACCTCCACTCACCTTTCTCCGCCGCCAGCAAGACGTGCACACCGCAACCTGGTTACAGCGCTGGCAGCGGCTGGCCTTTTCCTCGCAGCTGCCTGCACTCATGCGCCGACTCCGCCGCCGTTGCCGGTTGCCCCGCCGCCCGCAGTCCCGGCAGAGCCTGTCGTGGAGGCCCCCGCGCCGGTGACCGGCATCGAAGCCATG